>CAYTGX010000014.1:5530-38018 GCA_964437385.1 uncultured Spirochaetaceae bacterium | reverse complement strand
GTACGTCGGCGCGCTATCCGATGACTCCCCCGCCCGCCAGGATGTCCCCGTCGTAGAATACGGCCCACTGGCCGAGGGCGATGGCGCGCTGCGGCTCGTCGAACACCACGCGGGCGCTTCCTCCCTCCAGCGGAATGACTTCCGCCGGAGCGGCGGAGTTGTGATAGCGTATTTTCACGTCCAGGCGGAGCGGGGCCCGGGGCTCCTCCATGCTCGCCCAATTGAGGTTGTTCGCAACAAGCTCCCGCGCATACAGTTGGGAGTCCGGGCCGGCGATCACCGTGTTGGTGGCGGAATCGATGCGCGTCACGTACAGCGGATCTCCGCCCCCCACGCCCAGCCCCTTGCGCTGGCCCACCGTGTACTTCCAGATGCCGGTATGAGTCCCCAGGAGCCTGCCCTCAGCGTCCTTGATGGGGCCTTCCTTCTCCGGGGCGTCCACGACCGCCTTGTAGCCCCCCGCGGCAAAGTCCTGGCTTTCCGCCCTGTCGTGGTTGGTCAGTCCCGCCTCCCGGGCGCGCTGTCGCACTTCGGGTTTCGTCATCTCCCCGAGGGGGAACATCACGCGCCGGAGCTGCTCCTGTGTGAGCATGCAAAGGAAATAGGACTGGTCCTTGGCCGCGTGGGCGGCCTTGCGGATGGCATAGCGCCCGTTCTCGGGAATGCGCACCACCCTGCAATAATGCCCGGTGGCAAAGAAATCGAAGTCGATGCCGGATGACGACGTGAGCTTTTCCAGCAGCATGCCGAACTTGACCCGCTGGTTGCAGAGGACACACGGGTTTGGCGTGCGCCCCGCCAGGTACTCCGTGCGCGCATAGTCGATGACCAGGGAGCGGTATTCGTCGCGGAGATCGACAACCTGGTGGGGGATGCCCAGCCGCGCGCAGACGCGCGCAGCCTCCTCGATATCCGACGGCTCCCCCGGACCGTAGCAGGAATCCACGACTGGACCCTTGGCGGGGCCGCCGGAATAGATCCTCATGGTGACGCCGGTCACCTCGTGTCCCGCGTCACGCAGGAGAAGCGCAGTGACCGAGGAATCCACCCCGCCGCTCATGCCCACCACAACGCGCGTCTTCATTGCCGGTCGCTCCTGGCGACATTCATTGCCGGTCGCTCCTGGCGACATTCATCGCGCCGCCCTCCTCAGATCATGTAGTTCGTGGCCGGCGCACCCACCTCACGCGCCTGCCGGGCAAGCTCGGCAAGCGTGAAGCTCGAAAGGGAGCTCACGATATCGTCCCGGAGCTTCTTCCACACCCGCGTGGCCACGCACGTGGTCGCGCGGTCACACCCGGTGGGGTCATCACCGCATTCCCCGGCGCTTGCCCCTGCCGCGGCATCCACGCAGGGCACCGGCGCGATGGCCCCTTCGATGGCCTCCACAATGTCCTTCACGGTTATATCCTCAGGGGGCCGCGCGAGGGAATAGCCCCCGTGAGAGCCCCGCTGGGAGGTCACCAGGCCTCCGGCCTTCAAAGGTATGATGATCTGGCCGAGGTATTTCTCTGAGATTCCCTCCTGCCGGGCAATGCCCTTCAGGAGGCTGATGCCCTTGCCGTAGTTCAAGGCCAGGGCCACCATGAGCCTTACCCCATAGCGGCCCCGGGTGGACATCTGCAGGGGCATTGCTCACACGTCTTCGAAAAGCCAGGTACTGAGATAGCGCTCGCCGGTGTCCGGCAGGATCACGACGATGAGCTTGCCGGCGTTTTCAGGGCGTTTTGCCACCTGGAGCGCCGCCCATGCGGCGGCCCCGGAAGAGATGCCCACGAGAATCCCCTCCTCTTTCGCCAGGCGGCGCGAAGTCTTTCCGGCGTCCTCTTCCTCGATCTTGACCACCTCGTCGATCAGCTCTCTCCTGAGCACGCCGGGGATGAATCCGGCGCTGATGCCCTGGATCTTGTGCGGGGTGTGCGGACCGTCCCCC
The DNA here is from genome assembly GCA_964437385.1 of uncultured Spirochaetaceae bacterium. Taxonomy (GTDB): domain Bacteria; phylum Spirochaetota; class Spirochaetia; order SZUA-6; family Fen-1364; genus Fen-1364. The sequence goes on along the minus strand of CAYTGX010000014.1, from coordinate 36,085 downwards.
GTGAGAAGGGGAGATTTGAACGGCTCCACCGCAATAACCTTGAAGCCGGGCTTCTTCTTCTTGATGAACTCCGCAACGCCGGTGAGCGTTCCTCCCGTGCCCACGCCACCGACCAGGATGTCCACCTTGCCGTCCGTGTCCTTCCAGATCTCCTCCGCGGTTGTCTTGCGGTGAATCTCGGGATTGGCAGGGTTCTCGAACTGCTGGGGCATGAAAGCGCCCGGAGTGGTTTCCACTATCTCCCGCGCCTTTTCGATGGCGCCCTTCATGCCCTGCGCGGCCGGTGTCAGCACCAGCTCCGCGCCAAAGACCTTCAACAGCTTGCGCCGCTCCACGCTGAAACTTTCCGGCATCGTAATGATGCAGCGGTACCCCTTGACCGCGGACACGTACGCCAGGGCTATACCGGTATTGCCGCTGGTCGGCTCCACGATCACGCTGCCCTTCTTCAGCAATCCCCTCTTCTCGGCGTCCACGATCATGGCCAGGCCGATCCTGTCTTTCACGCTGGAAAGCGGGTTGCGCGACTCCAGCTTGGCCACCACGTCCGCCTTGGCCCCGTCCGTGACCTTTTGGAGGCGCACGAGCGGCGTGTTGCCGACGAGCTCCAGGATGTTTTCTTTTATGTTCATTTGTTCAGCGCCTGGTCGATGTCGTCCTTGATGTCGTCCACGTGCTCAAGACCGATGGAGAGCCGGACGAGCTCGGGTGTCAGCCCGCCTTCCCTCTGCTGTTCTTCGGTGAGCTGGGAGTGGGACGTGCTTGCCGGGTGGAGAGCCAGGCTCTTGGCGTCCCCCACGTTGGCAAGATGGGAAACGAGCTTCAAGCTGTCGATGAACTTCTCTCCTGCTTTCTTGCCCCCTTTTGTGCCGAACACCACCATTCCGCCGAATCCCTTCTTGAGGTATTTGCTTGCAACGGGATAGGTCGGATCCTCGGGAAGGCCGGGGTAGCGCACCCAGCTCACTTTCGGATGCTTCTTCAGCCACTGCGCTACGGCCAGCGCATTGCTGCAATGCCTTTCCATCCGTACGGGGAGGGACTCGATGCCCTGGAGAAAGATCCATGCGTTGTCGGGAGAGATGCAGGCTCCAAGGTTGCGCAGGGGAACAGTCCTCAGGCGGAGGGCGAATGCAATGGGAGCGAGCGCCGCGGGAAGATCGCTGGCCCAGTGCAGGCCGTGGTAGTTGGGATCAGGATCATTGAAGAGCTTGAACTTCTTGTCCTTCCAGTCGAACGTGCCGGCGTCTGTGACGATTCCCCCGATGCCGGTTCCATGCCCACCCAGCCATTTGGTCAGAGAATTGACGACGATGTCGGCACCGTATTCGATTGACTTCAGGAGGTACGGGGTCGTAAAGGTTGCGTCCACGATCAGGGGAAGCCCGTGCGCGTGGGCAACTTTTGCCACTGCCGCGATATCCGTGACGTCGAGGGCGGGGTTTCCGATGGTTTCGATAAAGATCGCACGAGTCTTTGGAGTGATGGCCTTCTCGAAGTTCTTCGGGTCGTCGTGCTTGACGAACTTTGTCGTGATTCCGAGTGTCGGCAGAATGGCGTCGAACATCGTATAGGTGCCGCCGTAAAGATTGTTGGCGGACACGATCTCGTCCCCTACCTGGGCCAGCGTGATGATCGAGTTGAAAACTGCCGCGGTGCCTGAGGCAAGTGCGACAGAGGCTGCACCTCCTTCAAGGAGGGTCACCCTCTGCTCCAGGACATCCTGGGTGGGATTCATGATCCTCGTATAGATGTTGCCCAGCTCTTTCAGCGCGAACAGGTTCGCCGCCCTCTCGGTGCTCGGAAATACGTACGAGCTGGTCCTGTAAATAGGGACCCCGCGCGACGTTGTGAGATCCACCTGCTGACCGCCGTGCAGCGCCAGTGTTTCAAACTTGAGTTGCTTTCCCTCGCCCATTCTGTACTCCTTTCCTTCTTGGTAGAATTACTACCATCTCTATAGTATTGGTTGTAATTTGACATCTTCAGGGCCTTTTGTCAATATATTTATACCAAAGTCTATAGAATTAGTAGTATATCGACACGGAGGAGAAATGGCAAAAGTACTGGCAAACATAGCGGAACAAGTCGGCAGAACTCCGCTGGTACACTTGAACCGGATCGGAAAAGGTCTCAAGGCGACCCTTCTTGTGAAAGTGGAATATCTCAACCCGGGCGGCAGCGTGAAAGACCGCGTGGCAGTGAAAATGATCGAAGCTGCCGAGCGGGACGGGCTCATCAAGCCGGGGGGCGTGATCGTGGAGGCCACCGCCGGGAACACCGGCGTGGGTCTTGCCATGGTGGCGGCCATCAAGGGCTACCGCTGCATCTTCGTGCTCCCGGACAAGATGAGCGAGGACAAGATCAGCCTTCTCCGCGCCTATGGGGCGGAGGTTGTCATCACGCCGACGGACGTTCCTCCGGATTCGCCGGAAAGCTATAACGGGGTGGCAGACAGGCTGAGCAGGGAGATCCCCGATGCATTTCGTCCCAACCAATTCGCCAACCCCGGCAATCCCCTCGCCCATTACCTGAGCACAGGACCGGAAATCTGGGAGGACACGGGCGGCAGGATAGATGTCCTGGTTGCGGGCATGGGCACGGGTGGAACGATCTCGGGCACGGCGCGCTACCTCAAGGAAAAGGATCCCCGCATAATCGTCGTGGGAGCAGACCCGGAAGGCTCCATACTCTCCGGTGGCACGCCCCACCCGTTCAAGGTCGAAGGGATCGGCGAGGACTTCATTCCGAAGACATTCGACAGGCAGATGGTGGACGAGATGATCCGCGTGAGCGACCGGGATTCGTTCAACATGGCGCGCCGCCTGGCCAGGGAGGAGGGTCTCCTCGTGGGCGGCTCTTCAGGGACTGCGATGACGGCAGCGCTGAAATACGCCCAGCGGCTCACCGAGCCCCGGACCATCGTGGTGCTGCTGCCTGATACGGGACGGAACTATCTCACGAGAATCTTCTCGGACCGATGGATGCAGGAGAACGGGTTCTGGGAGTCTTCCGTTCAGAAAAAGTCCACGGTGCGCGACGTGCTGGGAAAGAAAAAAGGGCTTGCCGGCGTGATCTCCGTGTGCCCTGAAGACACGCTGCAGGCTGCCATCGATCTTTTTCACAAGTTCAACATCTCTCAGATTCCCGTGCTCGACGGAAACCGTTCGGTGGGAAGCCTGCAGGAGTCGACCCTTCTTGCACTGGTCTTCGATGGCGTCAGGCCCGCCAACCAGGCCGTCGGCGTGGTGATGGGAAAGCCGCTGCCGACCATCGACCTGGACGCGGACATCGGGGAAGCATACCGGCTCCTCCTGGCAGGCGCGAACGCGCTTATCGCCATGGAGAACGGATCACCCCGGTCGGTCGTCACGCGGATCGATCTCATCGACTATTACACAAGGAGAAGCGCATGAAGCCCGGCACCCGCTATGTCCACGAATCCCAGGAACCGGACGCCCTCACCGGCGCCGTGACCATCCCCATCACCCTCACCTCCACGTTCAAGCAGGACGGGGTCGGGAGGCCCCGGGCCGGCTGGGAGTACGGAAGGACCGGCAACCCCAGCAGAAGATCCCTGGAGGGCGCTATCGCGGCCGCGGAGAACGGGACGCATGGATTGTGCTTTGCATCAGGATCAGCGGCTACGGCCGCCGTGTTCAACCTCCTGCAGCCGGGGGACGAGGTGCTGTCCACCACGGACGTGTACGGGGGCACGTGGCGGATGCTCCGCAAGGTCTATGAGAAGTACGGGATCAAGGCGCGCTTCCTGGATTCCCATTCCGCGGAGGCATTCAAGGAAAGCCTGACCGCGCGGACACGGCTGGTATGGGTGGAAACTCCCACGAACCCGATGATGAACATCGTCGATATTGCGGCGGTTGCCGGGCTCCGGAGCAGGCAGACCCTGCTCGTGGTGGACAATACCTTTGCCAGCCCTTACTTCCAGAACCCGCTGGACCTTGGCGCGGACATCGTCGTGCACAGCACCACCAAGTACATCGGCGGCCACAGCGATGTGATCGGAGGCGCGCTGGTCACCAATGACGCGGAGATCCACGAGGCGTGCAGGTTCTACCAGAATGCCGCAGGCGGCGTGCCTTCGCCGTTCGACAGCTTCCTTGTCCAGAGGGGCTTGAAGACGCTTGCGGTGCGCATGGAGCGTCACCAGGCAAACGCTTTCGAGGTAGCCTCGGTGCTCCAAGGCCACGCCAGGGTCGGCCGTCTCTTCTTCCCGGGCTTTGCCGATCACCCGGGGCACGCGGCCGCCAAACGGCAGATGACGGGCTTTCCCGGCATGATTTCTTTCGAGCTCAAAGGCGGAAGACCCGCGGTGGAGCGTTTCGTTCAGCGCCTGAAGGTCTTCACGTTCGCGGAAAGCCTGGGCGGCGTCGAGTCCCTCGCCTGCCACCCCACCACCATGACGCACGGCGCCATACCCCAGGCAGACAGGGAGAGAATCGGGATCACGGAAGGGCTGATGCGGCTTTCAGTGGGCATCGAAGACGCGGAGGATTTGAAGGAGGATATCAGCCAGGCGCTGGAATAGGGTCTGGAAGCGGCCGCAGGAACGGGACGCGGCAGGCCGCGCGCCCGACTCCTGTCAGGTCACGAAGTGGCAGGCCACACGATGGCCGGGCCTGACTTCACGGAGCTCAGGCATGACCGTGGTGCATTTCTCCTGCTCCAGGGGGCAGCGCCCCACGAACGGGCAGCCGGACGGCGGCCGGGTGGGATTGTACGGGGTGCCGCTGGTGGAGCCCCGCTCCGGCAGCTTGCCTCCCAGACGGGGCACGGCGCGGTAGAGAAGCTGGGTGTAGGGATGCAGCGGGCGTTCCACGATGCCGGCCGTCGGGGCTTCCTCCATGAGCCTGCCCCCGTACAGCACACCGATGCGGTCCGCCATGTAGGAGACAACTGTCAGGTCGTGGGCGATGAAGATCATCGTCAGCTGATACTTCCGCTTCAGTTCGATCAAAAGGTTGAGGATCTGACCCTGGACCGAAACGTCGAGGGCGCTGACCACCTCGTCGCATATCAGGGCGCTCGGACCGCTGATCAGCGCACGGGCCAGGGAAATTCGCTGGCGCTGGCCGCCGGAAAACTCCGACGGCCGCCTTCCGAGGTCCTCTGCCCTGAGACCCACGGCCTCCATGGTTTCACGGGCCCGGGAAACAAGCCGTGCCGAATCGAGGGACCGGTCGGAGTAGCGCGCCCCCGAGGTGAGTATGCGAAGAACGTTCATCCTCGGGTCCAGCGCCGAGGCAGGATCCTGGAATACGTACTTCACGTCCGCGCGGAACCGTCGAAGCGAGCGGGGATCGCTGCGCGTGATCTCCCATCGATCGCCCCCTGAGAAATACTCGATCCTGCCCGAGGTGTGCGGAAAAAGCTGCACCAGCGCCCGGGCCAGCGTGGTCTTCCCTGAGCCGGACTCCCCGACGAGCCCATAGGTTTCACCCCGCCGGACGTCAATGCTGACACCGTTCAAAGCCCAGACCCACCTGCCCGCAGCGGCAAACAGGCCGGCGTCGAGCTTGTACACCTTGGTCAGGTCTGTCACCCGGATAAAGGTGTCGGTGCTTTCAACGCTCATGTCTTCACTCCGGGGAATATGCATCGATATGCCCCGTCACCGCCCGCCTCATCGGCGGAGCCGCGCACCAGGGGAGGAACCGCCTCGCGGCAGCGCTGCACCGCCAGCGGGCAGCGCGGCGCAAAGGGACAGCCAGGTTCGTGGCGTGTCGGATCCGGCACGGATCCCGCGATGGTGCGGAGCTTCTCCCTGCTGTAGTGGCTTCCCCACGACGGGAGGGCGTCAAGGAGGGCGCGCGTGTAGGGGCTGCGCGGCCTGGACAGGACCAGGCCTGCCGGCCCTGCTTCCAGCACGAGCCCGGCGTACATGACATGTATCTGGTCCGCGATCTGTCCCACCAGCGCGAGGTTGTGCGAGATGAAAACCAGGGAAAGCCGGCGCCGGGATCGCAGCTCGCTCAGCAGCCCGATGATCTCGGCCTGGATGGTCACGTCCAGCGCGGTAGTAGGCTCGTCCGCAATGAGCAGCTCGGGATCGTTGGCAAGTGCCAGGGCGATCATGATCCTCTGGAGCATCCCGCCGGAGAACTGGTGCGGAAAGCCGCGAAGCCTCTCCTCCGCGCGCGGGATGTGGACCTCCGAGAGGAGGCGCACGGCCCTGGCCTGGCACTCCCCCGCGCTGAGACCGGGATCCTTCACGCGCAGGGTTTCCTGGAATGTCTTTCCGATGCTGGAGATCGGGTCGAAGGAGCGGCTCGGCTCCTGGAAGATCATGGAGGCTACGGTCCCCCGGAGGGCGCGAAGCTGCTCGGGGCCCAGCCCACGCACCTCGGCGCCTTTCAGGAGGATGCTTCCGCCCACGCGCGCATCCTTTCCCAGGAGCCCCAGGGCGGCCAGGGCGCTGACGCTCTTGCCGGATCCCGACTCACCGACTATGCCCAGGCACTCCCCGCTCTGCAGCGTGAAATCGACACCGCGGACCGCCTGCAGAATGCCGTCATGAGAGGGAAAATCGACCGTCAGGCTACGCACCACGAGGATGCTCATTTCTGGTCGGCCGCTCCTGGCGACATTCGTTTCCTTGCCGCTCCCGGCGACGTTCGTTTACGGCGGGTCTCCCTCCAGTTCGGGTCCACGATGTCCCGCAAGAGCTCTCCCAGGAAATTGAACGACAGCGCGATGATGATGAGAAAGAGCCCCGGGGCGAAAAGCCAGGGGAACTGGACCAGGTTCGTAATCGTGGTGGCGTCCCTGTTGATCATGCTGCCCCAGCTCACGGCCGGGTCCACGATGCCCAGGCCGAGGTAGGAAAGCACCGTCTCCCCGAGGATGAATCCGGGGATGCCCAGCGTGACGCTGATGATGAGGATCGAGGACATCTGCGGGATGATATGGCGGAAGAGGATTGCGCGGGCCGGCATGGATTCCAGCTCCGCGTTGGCCACGAAATCGTTCCGCTTGATGGAGTGGACCATGCCGCGGATCATGCGCGCTGTTCCCGGCCACCCCACGACGGAGAGGATCACGGTGATGATCGCGTACGACTGCCCCGAGTTCATATTTGTACTGAGGATGGAGCGGAGGAAGAGGATAAGGTAGAGGCCGGGGATCAGGATGATGTACTCGGCAAGGCGCATGATGAGCCAGTCCCAGAGCCCCCCGAGGTAGCCGGCCAGGCCGCCCAGGAGGAGCGCGATGAAGAGGGAGACGGCCACTCCCACGAACCCGATAGTCAGGGAGATCCTGGAGCCGTACAGCAGCCGGCTGAAGATGTCCCTGCCGAGGTTGTCAGTGCCGAACAGGAAAATCGGCTCCGCACCTGCGCCCGGGTTCGCATAGCGGTCAGTGCCGAAGAGATGATGCCGGAACGGTATGAGACCCCAGAGCTTCTCATCAGGGCCCACGGCCAGAAGGTTCACCGCGGTGTAGTGCCCCTCGAGACCCGCGTACTCCCGGGTGAAGTCGTTGATCAGGACGAGGGTCTGCACCTGGGGCCGAAACCCGAGAGTGGGGGAATACAACAGGAGAGACGGCGGCTGGTCGGAATGACCGGTGAACTGGTCGTTGGGCCCGTAGGGAGCCAGAAACTCGCAGAAGATCATGCCAAAGTACAGAAGGACGAGCGCGACGAATGAAGCGAAGGCGATGGGCCTGCGGCGGAGTGCGATCCAGAAGCGTTTCATGCGCGGGAGTACCTTATGCGCGGATCCACAAGCGCCAGGGCAACATCCGAAAGGAGCATCCCGATCAGTATGAGGAAGCTGATGAACATGATGTTGGTCATCACGAGGTTGATGTCCTTCTGGATCACGGCTTCGTACATGAGCCGCCCGATCCCCGGGTAGGAGAATATTATCTCCAGTATCAACGATCCCGAGAACAGGTCTGCAAGGAGATTGGAGGAGCTGGTGATGAACGGGTTCATCGTATTGCGGAATGCGTGGTTGAAATAGATCCGCCGTTCGGAGATCCCCCGGGATCGCAGCGCCGTGATGTACGGCTGGCCGAGCTGATCGAGCATTGTCGCGCGGATGAGGCGGAGCTCCCCCCCGATGCTGCCGAGGAACGCGCCGATGAGCGGCAGGATGATGTGGTACAGGTAGGAAAAAGTGAACCCGAACGGCTGGCCCTCGAAGTTCTCCGTGGGATACGCAGTCACGGGGAAGATGCCCGTTGCAGAGGCGAACATCTGCAGCAGGATGAGAAGGAGAATGCCGGGGAACGCGTTGAGGAACAGGCTGACAAAAGCCACCACCGGATCTATTCGTGTGCCGGCCTTCGAGGAGAAATACAGCCCCAAGGCGAACGAGATGATCGTCAGAAAGACGAGCTCGATGAGGTTGAGGATTATCGAGTTCAGCATCCTGGTGCCCACGAGGTAAAGGACCGGGGCCCGGGAGATGAGGGAACGGCCCAGGTCGTGCTCCACGAAGATCTGGTGCAGCCAATGCAGGTACTGCGCGTAGAAAGGCCGGTCCAGCCACAGGCGGTGTTTTGCCTCCTGGATCTGGGCATCGGTCAGTGTGTTCGTATTCGACTGAAAGCCGCGCGTCTGGAGGATCTGGCTCCTGGCATAGTTGTCCACGATGTCCCCGGGAGAAAGGGACATGAGGCCGAACGCTCCCAGCCCGAGGAGGAAGAGCATGACAACCATCGTGAGGAACCGGCCGGTGAGAAACGTGGCAAGGGGATGCTGCTGACGGAGCTTTGCGAGACTGAGCGACACCTTCCCGCTGGCAAGGCCGGCCCCGGGCATGCTCATTGGGCCTTCAGGTACGCGTAGGTGAGGTCGGGGGCAGAAAGTGTGTCCACCCGTATGTTCGCCCACTTGTCGCGGTAGGCGGAAAAGGAGACGGGGTAGACCATGTACATGACGGGGACCTGGTCCAGGAGAATCCTCTGGTACTGGTCCCATATCTTTTTCGCCTTCACCGGATCACGCTCCGAATAGCCTTGCCAGTACAGCTCATCCACTTTCGCTTCCCACGCGGTTGCCGGTTTGGCCTGAAGGGGATTCCACAGGTGGAGATTCCCCGAAGAGAGCCAGACATTGTCGCCCTGGATCGGGAAGTAGTTCGACCCCACGGAGATCATGATGGACTGCCAGTCGTACGCCTTTGTCAGGCTGTCCACGAGCTTCTGGAACTGGACCGGCTTCACGTTGAGCGTGATGCCCGCTTTCTTCAGCTCGTCCGCGTAGACTGTCCCGATGTCGATTGTGATGTTTGTCTCGATCGGGACCGTGAGGTCATAGGTGATCAGGTTGCCGTCCGCATCCTGCATGAGCCCTGCCGCGTTCGGCGTGATCCCGATCTGCGCCAGGAGCTGCCTGCCGCGTTCCGGGTCGTAGGTGAACTGCTGCGTAATGGCAGGATCATAATACGGGTTGGGCTTGGCGAAAAAAGAAAAGTCCGGTTCAGCCAGTCCGCGGTAGACTTCCCTGACCACCCTGTCCCGGTTGAAGAAGCAGCTCATTGCCTGGCGGAACACCGTATTGGAGAACCACTTCACGTACACGGGCTTCAGGTTTCTCGGATTCTGGTTCCAGGAGATGAACGAGGCGCTGAGGCTCGGACCCGCGTAGAATACCGTGTAGTCCCGCGGGCTCTTCTTCACCATCTCCTGCAGGTCTTCGGGCCGCAGGCCATAGCCGTCCAGCTCTCCGGCCAGGAACTTCAGCCTCTCCGTCTCCTGGTTGGGGACAATCTTCGTTTCGACCTTTTCGATATAGGGGATCTTCCAGCCGTCGTCACTCGTCCTCCAGTAGTTCGGATTGCGGACAAGGGTCACCTGGACACCCGGTTTGTTCGACTCTATGTAATAGGGCCCGATGGAAGGGATTGTCCGGGGGTCCGTGTTGATCGTCCAGAGGTTGAGCACACCCTCGGCCCCCTTGGCCTTCTTTACCGGCTCGAAAATATAGCGCGGCCCGAAGTTCATGTTGCTGGAAAGCTCGGGCATGGAGACGATCCGGGGATAGTGCAGGACGAACCGTCTCTCATCAAGCTTCTCCATGTCGATATGCTTCTTCCTGCCATCCGGCATCTGCACGAACTGTCCCGCGTAACCGGAGTTCTGGAGGGCAGGATCTCCCACGATCTGGTTGTACCAGAACACCACGTCATCCGAGGTCACTTTGACTTTTGTCTTTGGATCAGCGAGCGTGGTCCAGTACATGTCGTCCCGGAGCGTGAAGGTCACGTCCATGGTTCTCGACGCTTCATTTACGGAAACCTGGTAGGAGGCGGCCAGGGGCTTCCACTGCTTCTTGTATGCATCGTAGTCCAGGAGGTAGGTGGACAGATTGTCGACAATCCCGGCGCTCTCTGCGTCATAGACGGCAACAACAGGGTTGAACGTTTTCAAGTCATTGTTGATGTTGCTCAGCCAGGTCCCTCCGCTGGTGCCCTTCGGGTAGGGAGCGGTGCTCCCCGGCCGGTACACTGTCTTTTCCAGGAGGCCGTCCTCCTGCTGCTTTTTCTGGAACTTGAGCTGATCCTCCGAAATCTGCCTGACTCCGGAGCCGCAGGCAGCCAGGGCCATCAGTGCCGCAGACAGAATGAGCAGCAATTTATTCAAGACCTGCACCCCCGTGTACGAGCATTCTTCCGCTAATATAAGATACGAAAACGATGGGAGCAATGGCGGGCCGCCCGTGGCCTGTGCAGCGCCGATATGCTACATTGAGCGTGAGGAATCGCAGCAATGGGCAGGGCAGGAATTCTCATCATAAAGACAGGCAGCACTCTCCCCGAACTGAAATCCCGCAAGGGCGATTTCGAGCATTGGATCATGTCCGGCATGCGGGTGAGCGCGGAGGAGGTGACGGTTGTGGACGTCACCGCCGGAGAGCCCCTGCCGCCGAACGGGGCGTTCGCAGGGGTGGTTGTCACAGGGTCCCACAGCATGGTGACCGACCACGCGCGGTGGAGCGAGCGAGCGGCGCGGTGGCTGGCGCTGGAGGTGGCCGCGGAGACCCCCACCCTGGGAATCTGCTACGGCCATCAACTCCTGGGCTACGCGCTTGGGGGAACTGTGGAAGAGAATCCCCGCGGCTGGGAGCTGGGCACCGTGGAGATCACGCTGGAGGAGACTGCAGTCCGGGATGGGCTCCTGGGCGGCTTTGACTCGGCATTGAGGGTCCAATCCAGTCACACGCAATCCGTGACCCGTCTGCCCCGGAAGGCGGTCCGGCTGGCCTCCAGCTCACGGGACGCAAACCATGCTTTCCGGGTGGGAACGACCGTATGGGGAGTGCAATTCCATCCGGAGTTCGACCGTGAGACCGTGCAGACATACATCGAGCACTGCCGCAGGAAACTGATCGCGGAGGGCCAGGACCCGGATCAGCTCCTCCATGAATCACAGGACACGAGCTGCGGGACGGAGATTCTCCAGCGTTTCGCGCAGGTCTCTAAGGCCGCGGCAGCGGCAGGATAACCAGGAACTCCGAACCTTTTCCCGGCTCACTGGAAGCGTCGACCGATCCTCCATGCGCTTCGACGATTGCCCTTACAATGGAAAGCCCGATGCCGGATCCGCCTGTTGCGCGGCTGCGGGACGAGTCAGCCCGGTAAAACCGTTCGAATACCCGCGGGAGATCCTTCGGGTCTATGCCGATCCCCGTGTCCGTCACGTGGATCTCCGCCCCCTGCGTCCCGGCGGCCACGCGCACCTCCACGGCCCCTCCAGCCGGGGTGAACTTCAAGGCGTTGGACAAAAGATTGATGACAGCCTGGCTCAGCCTGTCCGGATCCACGGCACACACCGGGCCGGCAGCTCCGACACCAGAAGGGAAGCGGAGGGCGACCCCCTTTTCCCGAAATTGCGACTCGTGATTGCGGATGATCCCTGCCACGAGCGCCGTCACGTCCGTGCTGGTGCGATGGAGGCTCACCGAGTCGCTGTCATATTGGGCCAGGTTCTCCAGGTCCGCAACCAGGCGATTGATCCTGAGAATCTCCTCATGCAGGCCGGAAAGCCGGGTCTGGTCCGGCTCCCATACCCCGTCGATCAGCGCCTCCAGGTGGCTCTGAAGGGTTGTCAGGGGTGTGCGCAGCTCGTGGGCCACGTCCGCGGTCAGCCGTCGGCGAAGTGTTTCCTGTTCCCCGAGTGCCCGCGAGAGGTCGTTCACCGCGGTGGAAATGCCGTCGAGCTCCCGTACGCGCGTGCGGCGCGTGATGAAGACGCCCCGGTTGCCGTCCGCAATTCTTCGCGTGGCAACGACTACCTGGGCAAGTGGCTCCGTGATGCGCCGGGCCATGAAGAGGCCGATACCCACTGCACATGCCAGAGCGGCCAGCGTAATCAGGAGGAGCAGGCGGTTGAGCGAGTTGATGAACGAAAGGTTCTCATCGCTGAGGAAGAATGGTCCGTAGTACCCGATGGTCACCGCGCCCAGCTCCCTGAAATTCGCCCGTACGGGGTAGAGGGTTTCCGTGTACGCCCCGTGCCAGTTCCGATAGCGGCTGGCCATGTTCTGCGCCATGTGGGCGATCATCTGCACGCACAGGCCGTTGTTGTGCACCGTGGCATCCCAGACAGTGCGGCCGCCGAGGTTCGTGACTTTGACGATCATCCCCTGCTCCAGGGCGCCCATTCCAATGGCCTCGATTGCGGACTCGTCCCATCGGCCGTCCGCCCCGGACTGGGCACCGATAAGGGCAACAACCTGCCGCGCGTTGTTTTCCATGCCTTCGGTGACGTACCGGCGGAAGCTGCCTTCCAGAACGCCGTTGGCCAGCGCGCTCACCATGACCACGCACAGCAGCGCTACCAGGACATAGGACAGGGTGAGGCGCGTCCTCAGGCTCCACGTCACGGCCGCGCCTCCGCGGCGAAGCGGTATCCGATCCCGTGCACGGTGAGGATGTAGCGCGGCCGGCGGTGGTCCTTCTCGATCTTCTTTCGAATGTTCTTCACGTGGACATCGATCGTTCTGTCGAATCCGGAATAGTCCTCCCCCAGGGCATGGGTAATGAGCTCCTCCCGGGAGAAAACCCGGCCGGGATTGGCCGCCAGCACCCGGAGCAGCCGGTACTCCCGGGGAGTCATGCTCACCGGCACACCTGCCTTGCGCACGTCATCCGTGCCGGTGTCGATCACCAGGTCATCCTCTTCAAACCTCAGTACCTGCGCCAGGGGAGAAGACGCACCTTCGGTGCGCCTCAGCACTGCCTGCACCCGGGCCATGAGCTGGCGCGGGCTGAACGGCTTGGTGACGTAGTCGTCTGCGCCGAGGCCGAGCCCTTTTACCGCGTCTGCATCAGCGATCCTGGCGGTGAGCATGATGATGGGCACGCGCGAGCGCGCGCGCAGCCTGCGGCAGACATCCTCGCCAGACAGGTCCGGCAGCATCAGGTCCAGGATGACCAGGCAGGGCCGTACCTTTTCGAAGAGCGCGAGCGCCTGGGTGCCTGTGGAGGCGCTCACCGGCTCGAAGCCCGCCTTCAGAAGGTACGAGCCGACCACTTCCGCGATCTTGGGCTCGTCGTCCACAACGAGCACCCGCTGTGGTTCACGGGCCATGTTATTTTACTGTATAGCCCTGGCCCTCGATTGCCGTTTTGATCATCTGCAGGGTGGCGACGCCCGGGTCGAAAGCCACGGTCGCGAGGTTTTTTTCCAGGCTGACCTCCACCTTGTCCACGCCGCTCACTGCTTCTACCGCGGTCTTTACGGCGCGCACGCAATGCTGACAGGACATCCCTGCCACGTTCAGGTCCATGGTCTGCTTTGCCACGATTGTTCTCCTCTCCTTATATAGTATGTCGTTTATACGGGACGATTGTGAAGGAGATGTGAAGGCTCAGGCCTCAGCGGCGCGGCCGCGTCTTCCTGGAGAGTTTCTTTATCTTTCTATAATAAAGCATGCGCACGGCCTCGGCCGCGCGGTACAGCGAATACAGCAAGGGCCGAAATGGTACGTCCCACGTGCCCCATCTTTCGATCACGCGGTCCGAGAAGCCGGTCTTGAACTGATACAGTCCGAACATGGGGTGATCGGGATCCGGCTGAGGGGGAACTCCATACAGATCGTAGCTGGTGCATCCCGCCTCCCGCGCCATGCGGATGGCCTCCCACTGAAGGGCGTATGTGGGCATAAGGTTCCGCTTCTCCCCTGAGGAGGCGCCATAGAGGTATGCGGCGCGGTTCTTCCAGAAGGCCACGATATTGCCGGCCAGCAGCTCCTCCCCGTGACGCGCAAGAAGGAGCTTCACGGTCGGCTTCACGCCGGGGTAGCTCTCCGACGCTTTGAACAGCCCCTGGTAATACGCGCGGGAATGGATGGCGATCCTGTCCCGGCTGCTCGTCTCCTGGTACAGGGCATACCAGCGATCCAGGTCCTCCGGGCCGCCTTCCGAGACGATCACCCCTTTCTTGCCGGAGAGCCTCACGTTGTAGCGGGTCTTGGACTTCATGGATGCAAGCACCTGGTCCAGTGGCGGGGTGATGTCGACGATCACGGTGTCAGGCGGCTGCATGTCGCTGGCAGCCTTTGTTACCCGCGGACGGACGGGTGCCAGGGGGGATTCTCCGGTCCTGCCCCACGGCAGGTCGAATCGGAGGAAAAGGGCCGCGCGCGGCAGGTGGCTGCGCAGAGCCCTTGCCAGGCCGGACAGGAGCTCACCGCGGCCTTCGCCGGGATCCAGGGCCGGTCCGAATGGCACATAGGCGAGCGACAGGAATCGAAAAAACCGGCGGGTGAGCACGAGCATGCCGAATGTCCCGCCGGGCGCGGCAGTCTCAGCAGCGGGTGCCGTCTCTCCGGCGAGCGTCACGCTGAACGGGTGCGCGTCCCAGCCGTGGGCCTGTTTGAACTGGCCCCAGAAACCTGACTGGAGCATCTCGTCGCTGTCGTCGAGAAATGAGAGAGGAACCGGACGGGCGGAAACCTGCTGTCGCTCCTTGCAACGTTCTACCGGTCGCTCCCGGCGACATTTGACCGGTCGCTCCTGGCGACATTTTGCGATTACTTCACCCTGCCCTTCGCGACCTTCGCGGTCACGATCGGCTTGCCCGCGCATTCCAGGGCGGAGTCGCCGACAGTGACTCGGAACGATTCCACCGCGATAGGCGTGCTGAAGAACGTGTCGATGTCGATCTCCGCGGGCACAGGACCGGCGGGCGCTTCGGGGGACGCGCCACCGGGCGCGCCCCGGGCAAGCAGGACCCGGTCACCGGGCGCGGCATAGTCGACAAAAAGGACTTCCACGACCTTGGCTTCCTGGGCAGCAAGAAGCATGCCGCGGCTTTCCACGCCGCGCAGTATTGCGGGCTTGAGATTTGCCACGAGCACCACGTTGTGACCCAGGAGCTCCTCTTCCTTGTAGTGCGGCACGAGCCCCGAGACGATTGTCCGCGTCTCCGTTCCAAGATCCACCGTTTCGACATACAGCTTTTCAGCGTCCGGGTGCCGCTTGATCTCGACGATCTTTGCCACGCGCAGGTCCACCTGTGCGCGGAACCGGTCTGCAATCTCTGCCGGCGTGGGAGCGGGAGCGCCTGCCAGGGCATCCGCGGCGTCCTTGCGCTCTTTCTGGGTGCCGGAAAACCGGGCCCGCAGCGCCTCGATTTCCTTGTCCTCCAGCCGGGCAAAGAGAAGGTCCGGTTTCTCCACCCTGCCGATGCCCTTGAACGTGCCGAGATCTGCCCAGGAGATTTTCCCCGTGCCCAGGATCCGCGCGATGTGATCCGAGGTGCCGGGAATATACGGGCTGGCAAGGATTGCCAGGTCCCTCACGAGGTAGGCCAGGTTGCAGATGAGGCTGGCAGTGGCGGCCGGGTTTCCCTTGATCCCCTTCCACGGCTCCCCATCCTGGAACTTCTTGTTCCCAATGGAAGAAAGAGCGAATATCTTGCGGAAAGCGTCCCGAAGCTCCACCTTTTCCAGCAGGTCCTTTATCTCCGCTTCCGCCTTCTGTATCTCCTGCCAGAACCCTTCATCGACGGTTCCCTCCGGAAGAATCCCGTCATAGAACCGCGTGACGAACTGCAGCGTGCGGTTGACGAGGTTGCCGAAATTGCCGATCAGCTCGGCGTTGACCTTCTCCTGGAAGTCCTTCCACGTGAAGAGAGCATCCGACCTCTCGGGCCGCGTGTAATAGATGTAGAAGCGCCACACGTCGGCGGGAATGCCCGTGTCCTTGGCATCCGTTCCGAACACCCCCACGCCCTTGCTCTTGGAGAACTTCCCGCCTTCGTAGTTGAGATACTCGGTGGAGGACATGTGATACAGCGTGGTCCAGTCCTCTCCGGTGCCCAGCTGGCTGGAGGGAAAGATCACGGTATGGAACGGGATATTGTCCTTGCCAATGAACTGAAAAAGCTTCACGTCCCGCGGCGCATACCACCAGCTCTTCCAGTCCGCCGTGTGCTCGGCGGTGATGGAGACATAGCCGATGGGAGCGTCGAACCACACGTAGAACACCTTGTTCCTGAAGCCGTCGAGGGGAACCGGAATCCCCCACTTCAGATCGCGCGTGATGGCGCGCTCCCGCAGGCCGTCCCTCATCCACGCGTAGGTCATCTGCACGGCATTGCGGGCCCAGAATCCCTTCTCCGCCGCGGACTCGATCCAGTTCCGCAGCTTGGGCAGAATGGCCATCAGGTCGATGAAGAGGTGCTTCGTCTCCTTGATCACGGGCTTTGTCGAGCACACGCTGCAGCGGGGATCGATCAGCTCCGCGGGGTCCAGCAGCTTGCCGCAGTTTTCGCACTGGTCCCCGCGCGCATCCACGTAGCCGCAATGCGGGCAGGTGCCCAGGACGTACCGGTCCGCAAGGAACCGCTGGTCTTTCTCGCAGTAGGGCTGGCTCTGCACCCGCTCGTTGATGTAGCCGTTCTCGTGGAGCTTCAGGAAGATGTGCTGGGTGATCTCCGTGTGCACCGGCACCGACGTACGGCCGAACTTGTCAAAGGCGATGTTGAACCAGGAATAGATGTCACGATGGATTGCGTGGTAGCGGTCGCAGAGCTCCCGGGGGGTGATCCCCTCCTCCAGCGCCTTGGTTTCAGTGGCCGTCCCGTACTCGTCGGTGCCGCAGATATAGAGCGTCTCGTAGCCGGCAAGGCGGCAGTAACGGGCAAAGACGTCCGCGGAGAGCACCTGGATGAGGTTCCCCAGGTGGGGGATGTTGTTCACGTACGGGAGCGCGGAGGTGATCAGGCGCCTTTCCATATGTGACGAAAATGTATCTGAGGCGCCTCCGGGCGTCAAGGAGACGAGCCGAAGACGACGCTTGACAGGCTGTCTGCCCGTGCTACCATGAGCGCAATCAGGAGTTGAATATGAATACAAAAAGTTTCCTGCCCTGCGGGGGCATGCTGCTCCTCGCCCTGCTGATGGCGGCCTGCCCCAATCCCCTCTCGACTTCTTCCAGAGGGTCGCTTTCCGTTTCAATCAACAACGCCGTCAACCCGCGAACGCTGGCGCCCGCCATTGACATGACCGCGGCCGCCTATGCCGTCAGCGGAACCGGTCCCAACGGCGCCGCCTTCTCGCAGTCCGCATCCGGGGGAACGCTCACAGTGGACGGCCTGGCCTTCGGCGCCTGGACAGTGACGGTGGATGCCCTGAACGCCGCGGGGACCCGGATCGGCAGCGGCCAGGCTTCGGCAATCGTCCATACGGGCCAGACTGCGGTGCTCCAGATCAACGTGGTTCCCCTCGAGGGAAACGGCGCGTTGGACGTCACCGTGAGCTGGGCCGGCTCCCAGGTGCAGACTCCGACCATCGACGCATCCCTCACCTCTTCTTCGGGAACGGTGCTGCCTCTGAGCTTCTCCATCACGGGCAGCGTGGGGAGATTCTCCAGCGGAACGATACCTGCGGGGTACCAGACGCTCGCCGTGCTGCTGAAAGACAGCAGTCTGGCGGTGATGGGCGCCGTAGAGGTGGCGCGGATCGTGGCGGGGCAGACCACCACGGGAACCTACAGCTTCGCGAACGTCAATCAGCCCGGCGGCACGCTCGTGGTGAACATCACCCCTCAGATGGCGGACCCAATACCGGTGAGCATCAGCGGCGTGACCTCGAGCATCGGAGCAGGAACGCCCATCACGGCCGCGGCGTCCGTGTCGGACGGCACGGCAGGTGTCGTCTACGTCTGGTACCTGAACGGAGCGAACGTCGGCTTTGGACCGAGCTGCAATCTGGCAAGCCCCCTTGCCGCCGGATTCTACAGGCTCGACGTCACAGCGTTCGCGACCGACGCTGCCGGCGGGACCCGCGCCGGCAGCGCCACCCAGAGCTTCCAGGTGGTCCCCGCCGGTCCGACATGGTCATACCCGGTGACCGAATTCGCGCCAAACGCGTTCGATGTGTCTCGTGACGGCGCGGTTACCGTGGTCGGGATGAGCGGCGGGCAGATCCGCGCCCTGTGTCTCAACCCTGACGGCTCTGTTCGAAAGCCTGCGTTCACGGTCGCCAGCTATGACGCGGCCAGGTATACGCTGCAATTCGGCGTGAACGTCGCACGGGCAGGAATGACGGGTCAATCAGCCCTGACGTGGTGTTTCGGTGACCCGCCATCGCTCAGCCCGGATTGGCAGACCTGGGTGGCGTTTCTTGACGCCGGCGGCAACCCGATAGGCCAGGCCCACCTGCTGGATCCGGCGCCTGTTCCAGGTATCAACCGTGTTGCCGACGTCCGTATGAGCGACACGGGTTTGTCGGCGTTCATCTATGAGGCGCAGACTTCCGGTGCCTATCGCCTGATCGTCTATGATGCGGACGGCACGAACCGTGCCGCAGTCGATGTCGGCCGCGGACTGCTCGCCAACGGCGCACTCGGCCGGGCAATAGGAGTGCGCCGGACAACGGGCGACATAATTGTTGCAGGGGAAGCGTTTGTGTCGGGTGAGAACGCGACAGTGAGATATTTCCAGCGCTTCTCTTCGCGCGGCGTACCGGTCGACGCCTCCATGGTTGCCGCACCCGAACTGGGTCCCATCACACCTCCGTGGAGCCAGTACATGAGCATCGAGTACAATGATGCCGGCTATGCCGCATTCATGGCGAATGTCGACTACACAGGAACCGGCGCGCGAAAGATTGTGTTTTATTCGCCGGGCATGGCCCTGCTGGCGTCCACTCCCGCATTCGGCGTGGCAATCTCGAACGATCGGATCCTCACGACCGCACACGGAGATTTCATCACGCCGGTGACGACCGTGCCGGGAAGCTTCCTGCGGCAGCGCTTTACCCAGTCGGGACAGTACGTGTCGAATTCCGTGAACGGGGGAATCATGCGGCTGGACGGCGCGGACAATGTATACGTGCTGAGCGGCAGCACGATCGTGAAGAACCCCTTCCCGCTCTAGAGCACATCGCGCGAAGCGCGATATCCATAGGGCGGCAGGCGTTTGCGGAGCAAACGCCGGGAGCCCACGGCAGAAGGGTCTATCCGGATCAGACGGGCCATCGCCCTACGGGCCATAGAGGGCGCCGCGCCTTCATTGACTCGGACGTCTCCGGCTCGTACTATGGCCGCAGGAGGCGCTATGACAGACGTCACCCCGCGGAAGGTTTTCCGCACCATCACGCCGGCGATACTTCTCATCGCCATCGGCGTGATACTCGCACTCATCCTCCTGTTTTCCAGCTTTTTCGTCGTTGACCAGAAGGAGGAGTCGGTGGTCCTCAATCTCGGGAAATTCTCCCGGATAGTGGGACCCGGGCTTCATTTCAAGATCCCCTTTGGAGTAGAGAGAAACTACAACGTGCCCACGCAGAGAATCCTGAAGGAAGAGTTCGGGTTCCGCACGGAGAGAGCCGGAATCGTATCCACCTATTCGGGAGGGGACTATTCTTCGGAATCCACCATGCTCACCGGAGACCTGAACATCATTGACGTGCAGTGGATCATCCAGTACCAGATCACGGACGCACGAGCCTGGCTTTTCAATGTGGACAACCAGGAAAAGACCATCCGCGACATTTCCCAGTCGGCAATCAACATGCTGGTCGGTGACAGGACGATATTCGACGTGATCGGCGCGGAACGCGCAAACATCGAGCTGCAGGGACAGGAGCTCATGAATGAGCTGTACAAGTCCTACGGCCTGGGCATCAGGGTCACGACGGTCAAGCTGCAGAATATTGTTCCGCCCAAGGGCGCCGTGCAGGACGCCTTCGAGGATGTGAACAAGGCCATCCAGGACAGGAGCAGGATGATCAACGAGGGCAAAGAAGCGTACAACCAGGCCATCCCCATGGCCAGCGGCCAGGCAGACCAGACCATCCAGGTGGCCCAGGGGTATGCCACTGAGCGCGTGAACCAGGCCCGCGGCGACGTGTCGCGGTTCCTCGCCGTCCTGGGCGAGTACCAGCAGGCGCCTGACATAGTCCGCACCCGGCTGTACTATGAAATGTACGACCAGGTATTCGGAAACGCGGACGGGACGGACCTGATCGACAGGAATCTGAAAAACTTCCTTCCGCTGAAGAACATGGGAGCCGGTGGTCCGCCTGCCGCACCGGCGGCACCGGAAAGCGCGCCGTCAACGCAGACCGTGCCGTCCGCCGCGCCCGCCCCGCAGGCCGCACCGGCCAACCAGGGAGCCACGCAATGAGAAAGACCATCATCATACTCGTCGGAATCGGCGTCCTGCTGATCATCGTCTCTCTCCTGGGACCCTACTACATCCTCACGGAGGGTGAGCAGGCCGTGGTGGTCCAGTTCGGAAGGATCGTGCGCGTGGAGACGGACGCAGGCCTCAAATACAAGGTCCCGTTCGTGGAGAGCGTTGTCAAGTTCTCCAAGAGAGTGCAGTCGTGGGACGGTGATGCACAGCGCATCCCCACGTCGGAGAACCAGTTCATCTGGGTGGACACGACCGCGCGATGGCGCATATCGGATCCCAAGAAGTTCTACGCATCCGTCGGCTCCATGACGCAGGCGCAGGGAAGGCTGGACGACGTGATCGACTCCGAGGTGCGGAAGATCATCTCCAAGAATCCGCTGCGCGAGGCGGTGCGTGATTCAAACGTGATCAGCCAGATCAAGCGGAGCAACGTCCTGGCCAGCGTGGCAGGGTCAGCGGAGAGCACACAGGCCCTGAGCAATATCTCCACGCTGGCGGAGATCAAGTACGAAGACATCCAGAAGGGACGCCGTGCGCTCTCGATTGAAATGAGAGAAAATGCCCGGACCATCATGCCGCAGTACGGCATGGAGCTCATCGACGTGATCATCCGCCAGATCAAGTACTCCGACGACCTTACTCCGAGCGTGTATGACCGCATGATCAAGGAGCGCAACCAGATCGCGCAGGCGTTCCGTTCGGACGGCGAAGGAGAAAAAGCCAAGTGGCTCGGCCAGACGACACGGGAGCTGAAGCAGATCCAGTCCGACGCGGAGCGCAAGGCCAAGGAGATCAAGGCAAAAGCGGACGCTGAGGCGCTTGCCATCCGCAACAGGGCGTACAGCCAGGATGCCAATTTTGCCGACTACTGGATGGCGCTGGAGGAGTACAAGACCATCCTCCCGAAGTTCAACAAGACTCTCACAACGGATGGGGATTTCTACAAGTACCTGTAC
The DNA here is from genome assembly GCA_964437385.1 of uncultured Spirochaetaceae bacterium. Classification (GTDB taxonomy): domain Bacteria; phylum Spirochaetota; class Spirochaetia; order SZUA-6; family Fen-1364; genus Fen-1364. The sequence continues at coordinate 14,507 of CAYTGX010000014.1, read as the reverse complement.
AACAAGAGAGGCAGATAGCACTCCGCACGCGAATTGCGTGCCGCTGAAATCGGGCGGCCTGTGGCCGCTGAAATCGGGCGGCCTGTGGCCGCTGAAATCGGGCGGCCGGTGGCCGCTGAAATCGGGCGGCCTGGGATCCCCTGGCCGCCCTCTTTATGCCTGCTTCGCCGCGCACCTACTTTGCCGCGCACCTTCTGGCGGCGGTCAGGGCGATCTTGTCCAGTCCCGCCTGGAACCACGCGAGAGCGGGGTCACCTGAGGCGAAAGCGCGCAGGCCTTCGAGAGTCTCCGCGCAGATGTCCGCGTATTTTCGGTGGGCAAGCTTGTTGGTGAGCCGAAGGATCTCCTTCAGCAGCCTGTCCCGCTCCCGCGCTTCCCTTTCCTTCCTGATGATTCCCACAATCACGTCGATCTCTTCCCTCACGTCACGCACGAGGCAGCCGGTCAGATCTGCCGCAAACTGCTCGGCGTCCGTTGACGCGCCGAATCGCGGCGGAGCAGCGTCCGCGGCGAACCTCCAGCAGTGCTGCATGGGAAGACGGGCTGTCTTTCCCGGGCAGGGCTCTACAACAATCGCATCCCCGTCGACGGGAAAGGCGCGTCGGATGCGCACCGGGTCGAACGCCTGGCCCATGAGCCTGGCGGTACGGACGTCCTGCAGCATCTCGGCGAGCGGCCGTGTGCCGCGCGGAGCGTGCGCGCGCGCGCGTCGGTCCACAACCAGGACCAGTTCCTGGTTTCGGGTGGTGCGGTCCAGGCTCTGCTTCCCGCCGGGATACTTCACGTAGCCGGTCGAGTTTATGGACAGGCTGCCCGTGCCGGCCAGGAGGTCACACAACTCCTCCAGGCCGATCAATCCCTCGTCGCTGTAACTGACCACCAGCCATCGGCAGTCGGCGGCCCGGACGATCCTCTGCATGGCGTCGAATGCGGTGGAGGGATAGCAGAACTCCGAGCGTGTCCTGGTCCAGTCCGCGCGGATGCCGGCCTTGCTCCGCAGCCGGCCATCGGGGCCGCGCGCCTCGCTCACCGGGAGCTTGTCCCAGAGCGCAATCGAGTTGAGCATGAAGTAGTTGCTGCCGTACTGGTGCACCGCATAGGGAGGATCGAGGTAACAGATGTCGGCGCTGCGGCCTGACAGAAACTCCCCCGCATCCATGCAGGCCACCGTGGAAGGCGCCGGCGAGTCTACCAGCACCGGCGGCCGGAGAACGATTGCGGCCATGATGCGTGTGAGCGCATCCCGGCTGTGCCCGCCGAAGCCCCTGTGGCAGGCCTTGAAGACACCCGAGGTGTTTGTATGCGTGGCGGCCTCGTACAGGAGGGGAGCCAGCAGAATCATCTTCTGACGGAAGGCCGGTTCCTCTTCCGGAGTGCCGGGGTACAGTTCCTCGATCCTCTCCCGCACGGCGTCGATCACCCGCGCATTCTCCCGGGTGTAGAAAAGCCTTTCCGTCCGCCAGTCGGCCTCTTCCGTTCTGCGCGGCGCATAGTGCCTGCTGATGTAGGCCTTTTCCTCCCGCAGCGGCGCAAGGTTGTTCAGCTCTGCCAGCACGGCTTCCAGGCCGCCTTTCTCCCTGAACAGGACGTCCAGGTCGGATTTTGAAACGCCGAGGTGGCAGGAGTTGATCACGTATGAATAGTGTTCCAGGTCGTTCGCGGCAACTGCGAAGCCCATAAGGCGCGCAAGGCGGGAGACGGCCCCGCTTCCCGCGAACGGGTCCAGGAAGGCTGCACGCGAAGGCTCCGGCGCAAGGCGCGAAAGGACCCCGTGCAGGAAAGGGAGAAGCGCCCGCTTGTTTCCTATGTAGGCAATCAGCTGCTCGGTGAGGAATGGATGACGGAGATCCATCCTGGTCTCAGTCAGGGGTAAAGGTCGCCCTGTTCCTGTCCGTCTCGAAGACTTCGATAAGGCTGAAATGTACCTGCGGCATCTCCGCGTGCATCTTTTCCCAGACAAAATGGGCAATGCGCTCCGCGCTGGGACAGCCGTCGCTGAATGCCGGGTGGTCGTTGAGGCTGCTGTGGTCCAGCTCTCCGGTGATCTTCCGAAGGGACGCCTTGAGGAGCCCGAAGTCGACCAGCATTCCGCCGTCATCGAGCTCGGTTCCAGAGGCGGTCACGAGAACCTTGTAGTTGTGGCCATGCAGTCTCTCGCATTTGCCGTGGTACCGGGTGAGAAAATGGGCGGCTGCAAAGCCATCTTCGACGCGCACAGTGTACATGTGAGTCTCCAATCGAAGAGCATATGCATTTCCTCCCCGGGAGGCAAATGAGCCGGCCCGCGCCGGTCCTCCGCTTGCACAGGGCGCGGGCGTCCGGATAGCATTCATCGATGATTTCGAAGTCGTTGAAGGAAATATGCGCGGCTCTCACCGTGCGGGAGACCCGCGGAGACATGAACCGGTCGGTGTGCGGCATTGCCTATGATTCGCGTGAAGTGAAGCCGGGCTTTCTTTTCGTGGCGATGGGCGGCCTGCACACGGACGGCCACAAGTTCATCCAGGACGCAGTGGCCAGGGGAGCAGCCGCCGTTGTGCAGGCGCAGCAGATCGTGGACGCGCCGGCGGGCGTCACCTGCATCCGGCTGGATAATCCGCGCGCCGCGCTCTCCCCCCTGGCCGCCGCGTTCTTCGGGCACCCCTCCCGGTCCATCCGCGTGATCGGCGTTACCGGCACCGACGGCAAGAGCTCCACCGTGTGGTTCATCACCCAGCTCCTGGGCTTCCTCGGCAGGAAAGTCGGCTTTCTCTCCACGGTCTCCTTCCAGACTTCGGACGCCATCGTGAAAAATCCTTTCCGGCAATCCACGCCGGAGGCAACCGAGATTCACGGGATGCTCAGGGAGATGGTGGACCTGGGCAAGGAGTTCGCGGTCGTGGAGGCAACTTCCCACGGGCTGTCACCGCGCATGAACCGCCTGGCGGATGTGTGCTTCGACGCCGGCGTGCTGACCAACGTCACGCACGAGCACCTGGAGTTTCACGGCTCGTTCGAGCAGTACCGATCGGACAAGGCGAACCTGTTTCGCAGCCTTTCTTCCGCGCCTGACAAAACCGTGGAGTGTCCCCGTTTCGGGGTGGTCAACGCGGACGATCCCAGCGCGGCGTATTTCCGAGATGCAGCCCGTGTTCCTGTTTTCTCCTATGGCCTCGGCGGGATTGCCGGCCCTGGAGGGACCGCGGACCTCGGGGCGCGCGCCGTCCGCGCCGACCTGTCCGGCACCACGTTCCTCGTGACCCATGACGGAAGGGAGGCGGAGGCGCGCGTAGAAATTCCGGGGCCCTTCTGGGTGGAAAACTCCCTTGCCGCGTGCCTCACCGTGGCGCGCCTCCTGGAAGTGGACCCCCTTTCCCTTGTCCCCCATATCAAAAACCTGAAGGGTGTGAAAGGCCGCATGGACTACGTGAAGCTCGGCCAGCCGTTTGCGGTTGTTGTGGACTATGCGCACACCCCTGGAGCGTTTCTGAAGCTCCTGCCCTGGGTGCGACAGCACACCTCGGGAAAGACCATCGTCGTGTTCGGCTCGGCAGGAGAGCGCGACGGCGCGAAGCGGCCCCTGCAGGGCAGGGCCGCCTCGGAGAATTGCGACACGGTTGTAATCACGGACGAGGACCCGCGGGGCGAAGACAGAATGGCGATCATCGAAAAGATCGCCGCAGGCTGTGTGAACAAGACCAGGGGCACGGACCTTTTTCTGATTCCGAACAGGCGAGAGGCAATCCTGCTGGCGCTGAGGCGCGCGGCACCCGGGGACACGGTGATGCTTCTGGGCAAGGGTCACGAGGGAAGCATCATCGGCCCGGATGGCGCTGCCGAATGGGACGAGAGAGCGGAGGCAGAGGCCGGCCTGCGAACGCTGGGGTACGGCCGCTGATGCCGGTCCTGCTGGTGCTGGTCATTCTTCTCTCCCCGCGGCCTGCAGGAGCTGAAACCCTTCACGTCAGCGTTACCATTGCGGCAGAGCTTGCGGACTCGGTTCCCGGAGCCGACGCTCTCCAGGCAGGCGTGGGAACCCTTTTCTCCCAGGAGTATGGAAGGTTCTCCGACATTTCCTTTGACGCGGCCGCTCCTGACGCAGCGTCGGAGACCGGCAGTGCCGCACGTGTCACGCTTTCACGGCAACCGGGCGGAATCGGGGTGTCCACGGACCTTGCACAGGAGGGCGTGACGCACTCTCTGTCCTCCTCCGTTCCCATGGGCTCCGCTGCAAGTCTTGTCTCCACGATCGCGGGTGACATCGCGTTCCTCTTCTTTTCCCAGGAGGAGTTCTCCGCTTTTTCCCTCGACCCTCCCCCGTCCCTGCTGGCGACATTGCAGACAGATACGCTCCAGATCCTCACAGGGTGGGACACCTCCGAGCTGGAGCCGATCGCGCTTGCCGCATCGGGTGGGCAGGTGACACTCTGCTTTCCCCATCGCTTTCTCACCCTGGATCCGCTCTTCCGGATCACTGCCGACACTGTTCGAGATCTCAACGCAGAGGCCGGCGGCGCTGAGCCGCTCCAGCTGTCCGGGATTGCCGCGGGCCTCGGCGACTTTCTCCTTCTCTCTGAGCGGGAAGGCAGGATCGTGCGCGTCAACCCGATGCTGGGAACCCGGCAGGAGCTGACCGCGCCGGGGCTCCCCGTAGTCGGCGGCCGAAGGCTGGATTCGGACACCCTCGCTATCCTCTCCAATGCCGGAGGCTCGGCGCATGTCGAGCTCTATGGCGCTTTGCCTTCCGACCGGCGAACGCTGCCTGTGCTCGCTTCCTACGCCTCGGCCCTTGCCCTTGATCCGGAAGGCAATCTCTGGGTGTGGGATGCGGGAGAGCGGCGAATCCGCATACTGACCGCTGCCGGGCGGGAAGTCTTTACGATCAGGCCCCTGATCGGGGCGTCAACCATGCAGCTCCCCCAGCAGCTGGAAGTTTTTGCGGACGGCAGCTTCCTCCTGGGCGGCTCGGCAGAGCTGTGGAAGTTCGACAACGCAGGGATTCCGATCTGGCGGCTCTCCCACGTCCCCAACCGGCCCGGGGAGCAGCTTCCCTCCTCGTTCGCCCTTGCCGCGCACAACACGGACGGGTCTTTCACAATCCTGGACGCGCCGTCGCGCAGGCTGATGACATTCGGATCCGCCGACGGTTCGGAAGACACTCTTGCCCCGCTGCTGGCGCGGCTGGACAGCCGGAAGCCGGCGGACCTCCAGGAAACGGGAAGCCAGGCACGACGCGAGGGCCTTTCCCTCATGGCGTGGCAATTCGGTGATCTGCTGGCGCGCAGAGGCGGACCAGGGAACGACAGGGAGTCTGCGAGAATCGATATCCTCCGGGACACGTCCCGCCTGTATGCGGAGCTCGCTGATTCGATGGTGCGCGCTCAGCTCATCCAGCGGGCGGACGGCGCATATCTTCGGGCTGCGGAAGCGGCCAAGGCACTGGCAGCCGCGGCGCCGGAAGACGACGCGGCCGCGCAGCTGCGGGAGGATGTCAGCTTCAAAAGACAGGACGCGCGCGCCAGCCTTTCCCGGGTCTCTGATGTGGGCATCATTTCCGCCGCAGCGGGCGTGGCGCATGAAGACGGATGCGCGCTTTCCCTCACCGTGATGCTTCGCGTGCGGAACAACACCCCTTCGAGCCTGGCCAGGCTCCGCGTACACGTCGGGCTCCCGTCAATCACACCGACACAGGCGCTTGCGGCCGTGGATACCCTTTTCCCGGGAGACGAACGTGACCTGGAGTTCCAGCTCCGGCTGGACGCTCCCCCGCCGCCGTCCGCTCTCCTGCCTCGCGGCGTTCCTGCTGTTTTGCTTGTGACCTATGAGAAAGGTGGAGAAGGGTTTTCGGTGCCTGATTCGCTCACGGTTACCGTGATGGATGTCGCAGCCGCACAACCCCTGGCCAATTCCCTTGCCTGCCGTGCTGAGCCCGGTGATCGGCTGGTGGCCGGACTCGCTGATGACCTCCTGGATGCAGGCGGCGCACCTGGCCCGCTGGCGCCACTCGCTTCATTGGCCGGCATACTCGATTCCCTTGGCGGACTGCGGCGCATATCCGCTCCGGGACAACCAGCCGCGGATCAGGGCGCGCGCCCGGACAGCGCGGATGCGGAGCATGGTACAGGCGCCGGCGTTCGTCCTGCCCTGCGGTCGTTGTCACCTGATGAGAACGACTGGACCCTGCTGACCTTGTCGATCATTGCCGGGTTCGGACGGCCTGCGGGGCTCATGTCATGGACGGATCGCGTGTTCGCCCTGGTGGATACAGGCATCCCGCTGGCCGGCGCAGTTTCGTCCATTCCCGGCCTGGCTCGTTACTCTGCTGTTCTGAGCGCGCTTTCGCGTGACGGGCGGCTCTGCCTCCCGCTCAGCAGCAGGCTTTCCCCCAACGCATCGTCCGCCGCCGCGTGGTCACTCGTGGAGGCGTTGGAGACCTGCAGGAGCAAGCCCCCCGGGACCGCAACGATCTTCTGGCTGGATCCGGGCGTGACCGCTGCCGGCGCCGGCTCTCCCGTGCCGATTGTCTTTCCTTTCGTTCCTCCCTGCCTGCCGGTACGGCCATCCGGCGAGGCTTTGCGCGACGAAATAACCAGGGCCCTGGAGCAAATGAAATGAACATCTGCATTCTGTATGGCGGCAGGTCCGGCGAGCACGAGGTTTCACTCAGGTCCGCCGCGTCAGTGGTCAGCAACCTCGACCCTTCCCGATACACTGTTGTGGCTATCGGCATTGACAAGGCCGGTCACTGGCACCTGCAGGAGAGGATCAACTTTCTGGAAGTGCAGGGACAGGGCGCCTTCCTGTCGATCGTTCCCTCATCAACACCTGTTTCCATCAGGCCGTCGGACGGGATCCACACGCTCTCCGGCAGGCTGGCCATCGACTGCGTCTTCCCCGTTCTTCACGGCTCTTTCGGCGAGGACGGCACAGTGCAGGGGCTCCTGGAGATCGCGGGCCTCCCCTACGTGGGGGCCGGTGTGGCGGGAAGCGCAATCTCCATGGACAAGGAAACCGCAAAGCGCCTCTGGCGGGACTCGGGCCTGCCGATCGTGAGCTTCCAGGCCGTGGACCGTTCGAGCTCCGCGCGGTCCGTGCACCAGGCCGCGGCTCGCATCGGCTGGCCGGTTTTCGTAAAGCCCTGCGCAGCAGGCTCTTCCCTCGGCGCTTCACGCGTGGATGACGAGGGCGGGCTCGACGCGGCAGTTGCGCAGGCGCTGCGCTATGACACGCGGGCCCTCCTGGAGCGTCATGTCGATGCCCGGGAGATCGAGTGCGCCGTGATCGGCAATTCCAGTCCCCGGGCGTTTCCACCCGGGGAAATCGTTCCGTCCTCCGCGCACGGTTTCTACGATTATGAAGCGAAATACACCGACAAGGAAGGCGCGCGTCTCGAGACGGCGGCGCGGATAGACGAGCAGACGCGGACGCACATCATGCGCGCAGCGGAGTCGGCCTACGCTGCGGTGCGATGCGAAGGCATGGCACGCGTGGATTTTTTCCTGGAGCGCGGCACAGGGGAGATCTTCCTGAACGAAATCAACACGATCCCTGGCTTTACGAGCATCAGCATGTTCCCGCGGATGTGCGAGGCCTCAGGCCTCCCCTATGCACGGCTTCTCGACAGCCTGATCGAGCTCGCCCTTGCGCGCGACGCGGAGAAGAAAACCATTCGCTATGAGAAATAGGGGCAGCATCGCGGCGCGGCGGCAGCCTGGTGCCGGCGCCGCCGTTTGGCGGTTCGTGCTCCCTCGGTCCATGGCTTGACCGGTCTGGGCTTTTATGACAATACGAAGGGAAGATAATTCAACCAAGGAGACCGCACATGGGGTGGAATACCGCTTTCCTGGTTTTGGGCATCATCGCGGGGATTCTCGGCATCTGGAATCTCGCCCGGCAGCGCAACATCTTTCTTTCCCTCACGGGAATCCTGTGGTTCCTGGTCGTTCTGTTCAGGCTTCCTCAGCTTGAGAAGATATACAACTACGAACTGGCCTCCGGCGTTCCCGTGGTCGGCAATATGGTCCTGTTTCTCCTCATCCCTATATGCATCATACTGGCGTTCTTCACGAGCTACAGGCGGTAGAGACAGCACAGGCCTGATTTCCCTTCCCGCACCCTGACATTCTCTCCAGTGCCCAGAGTGCGGTCTGGCGGAGCACAGGTTCACCGCGTGCGGTGAACCGCTCCACGTCGGCCCGCAGGGAGGCGTCGCGCCTGTTGCCGGCTGCGATAAGGGCGTTCCGCAGCAGTGCGTCTCCTGACACCCAGGACATGCCCATGGCTGTTCCTCGAAACAACTCTTTCAGGGTGGAGGCCGGGTCCAGGGAGAGAATCCTTCGAATGGACACGCTCGGCCCCAACTCTCCCGCACTCCGCGGAGCCTCCTCAGTCAGGGCGCGATTGTGCGGGCAGGCTGCCTGGCATTCCTGGCAGCCGTAAAGCCTGGCACCCCACGCCTCCATGATTCGCGGTTCAAGCAGCACGGCAGATCCGGCAGACCCCTGGAGACAGCGGCCGGGGTTCACGAGGCCCGGCTCCTCGATGGCCCCGACGGGGCACGCGGACATGCACCGTGTGCAGGAACCGCAGAGGTCACCTGTCTGCGGCATGTCAGATGCCGGGCAAAGCTCTGCCGAAGGCAGGGGAATGACCGCGCCCCCGATAACGAAAAGGGACCCCAGGCCGGGCACGATGGCGAGCCCGTTCCTGCCGTATGCGGCAAGCCCCGATGCGACGAGAAGAGGCTTCTCGGGAATGCGGGAGTTGGAGAAAAGGCGGAGGGAGGCGCGGGGAATGCCGCGCTCCTCCTCCAGCCGGCACGCAAGCGTGCGCAGCATCCCCATCGCTGTTCGATAGTAGTTGGCGCGCGCGAACGGCGCTATCAGTGCATGAGGATCGCCCGGCGTAGAGAGGTCGTCGGGCTCGTGCCGCGCGCAGGAGAGGCAGCAGACCAGAACAGAAGACGTTTCTGACCAGGGCGCCACGGTACTCCGTGGAT
>CAYTGX010000014.1:0-5430 GCA_964437385.1 uncultured Spirochaetaceae bacterium | reverse complement strand
GTACTCCGTGGATCTGGCTCAGATTCGAAAAGCCAGTCCCATTCCAGGCCGTCGAACGCCTGATGATCCAGGAATCTCTCCGTCCGCAGGGCGCGCGCCCGGCGTGCCAGGGGAATGACGGACCGGGGATCGACGAATCCCGCTCGGTGAAAACCCGCCTCCCGCGCCAGGGCGAGGACGGAGTGCCCGGAGAACATCGCCCGGCTTCAGTCTGAGGTCTTCTCGAAGTCTTCGCGGCTGGCCCCGCACACAGGGCACACCCAGTCCTTCGGGACACTTTCGAAAGGCGTTCCGGCCGCGACACCGTTCTCCAGGTCACCCTTCTCCGGATCGTAGACATACCCGCACACGGTGCATACCCACTTCTGCATAAACGCTCCTCTCTCGAGTGTTTGGCGCATACTATCGAAAAGCAGCGCCCTGATCAACAACTCGACGTTTCGCGTCTTGCGCAGGGTCGTTTTTTTGCGTTCGATTGACAGCACGTACCATTTCTCCTACGCTCTTATCCTATGGCTGCGCAGGGCCCGAAAAATCTTCCATCCAGGAAATCTGCAACCCCCGCTCGACCCGCCGGGTTCATAGAGCGCCTGGTTGCACTATTTGAAAGCGACGATCCTGAAAAAAGGAAGCAGCGCCAGCTTCGGGAGATAGTCGCCGAGCTGAAGCGGAGCCGCTCCCGCTTCTACAACCCGACAAAAGGCATGGCAGAGCCGGGGCTGGCCCGGTTCTTCTGGGAAATCTACAAGGCGGTGGCCGCGGCGCAGGTCCTGTTGAAAGGCGCGGAAGCCTCGGGGGCGCTGAAAATGACACTGGTGGACTTTTCCCTCGGGGACGAGCAGCGCCTGCTGAAGGAGCGCCTTTCGGAAAAGGCCATTACGGACCGCGCGAACCAGGGCGCTGACCCCGCCACCATTGAGGCGCAGGTGAAGCAGGATCTCAAGGCATTCGTGGAAGGCATCGATGCCGACTGGATGAACGAGATCGATGCCGTGTACCACCGCCTGCTCGTGCTCCTGGACCTGGTCGGTTTCGATTTCTTTTTCCTCCTGAAAAAATTCGACACCTCCCTGCCGGAACGGGACTTCGCCTACACCCCGCACTTCGAAAGCATTGATGCGGCACTCATACAGGATGACGTGCAGGATTTCCTGGAAATCCTTCCCAACATAGACACGGAAGCGAACTGGGAACGCATCCTCGCCATTCTCAAGGAACATCGCGGCATGGAGGTGGTCTCCCGGGACGCACTCCGCCGGGCATTCCAGGTGGTGCGGGACCTGCAGAGGAGCGGGATGATGCTCCTCATGGTCCGCCACCTGCTGCAGAATCCCGCCTGGAAGCCGATGGTGCGCACGCACCGCGAACGGATCGTGGAACCGTATCTTGCCAAGATCAAGGCGGAGGCGGAAACTACCACGAAGAAAGTGGCCAGCGGAAAGCGGAATGAGCAGCTCCAGGGGCTGGCGCGGCAGGTTTTCGGCTCCGGCACGGTGTCGCGCCTGACCAACTATTCGGAGACCTCCAGCACCGATTTCGCGCAGAAGATGATGGGCGGATTCCTGCACGTCACCGCGCTCAATTACCTGCGCGCGTTCCTGGTTGATTACCTTCCCAAGAGCATACGGGAAGTCGTCGACCTCCTCATCATCAAGGGCAAGTGGGCGAACAACACCCCTTCGCAGCAGATGTCGGAGGCGTTTCACCAGCTTCTGAAGGTCTCAGAGATGATCTCCCGTTTCGACGCCGACCTGTCTGAGGATGGGGAGCTCGGGCTGAAACTGAAAACTCTCGCCTTGAAGGCTGACCGGGACAAGCAGGCAATCGTTCAGCTTCGCGGGGTCCTGCGTCAGATCAACGACGAGGCGTATACAATGATAGCGGATTCCTCCCAGCACTTCGTGGCAGTTGCGCGCGTGCTGAAGCTCGCCCATGAGGACATCGGCAAGCCAAACCCCACCTCCCTGGTGAACTGGAGAGAGCTCAAGCCATCGGGGGACCGGGACCTGCGCGCGCTCATCGCCGGAGTCTACAAGAAGATCTACAATTTCGTGCAGCTCATGCAGATGTACCGCTGAAACAATTCATGTTCTCCGATCGTATGAAAAAAAACCAGGCGGTGAACCGCTTCTCCCGGGCGCTGGAGGCAAAGAAGGCGGCGGGAGCGATGCTGCTGGACCTGACGGAATCCAACCCCACCCGCAGCGGCTTCAGGTATGACGGGCAGGCGATCCTGACGGCCCTTAGCCAGCCTGGCTCCCTGCTGTACCAGCCGCATCCGCAGGGATTGCCCGGCGCCCGCCGCGCCGTGGCTGAGTATTACCGGGGCCGGGGAGCAGACGTGGACGCAGATTTCCTCATCCTGGCGTCCGGCACGAGCGAAGCCTATGGATCCCTTTTCAAGCTTCTGGCAAACCCCGGTGACGAGATCCTGGTTCCCGTGCCCGGCTATCCGCTCCTGGAAGTTCTCACCGAGCTCGAGTCGGTGAGACAGGTTCCGTATCGTCTGCTCTATGAGGAGCCGCGCGGCTGGGCAGTCGACATGGAGCGGCTCCGCAATACCATCAGCAATCGCACGGTGGCCATCGTCTCGGTCAGCCCCAACAACCCGACAGGCTCGTTCCTGAAAAACGACGAGCTTGCGCAAATCGGCGGGCTGTGCCGACAGTTCGGACTGGCCCATATCGTGGACGAGGTGTTTGCCGACTACGGACGCGGCGCGGATGAAAACCGCGTGCAGTGCGCCGCCTCCTGCCGGGATTCCCTGACATTCGTGCTGAATGGTTTTTCCAAAATCGTCGGGCTTCCCCAGCTCAAGCTTGCCTGGATCCACGTGAGCGGGCCGGAGGCTTTATGCAGGCAGGCGCGCGAGCACCTGGAGTTCATCAGCGACGCCTATCTCACCGTGGCCGCCCCGATACAGAACGCGGCAGCGGACATCCTGCGCCAGCGGGCAATGATCCAGGCCCAGATTCTTTCGAGGGTCGAAACGAACGGAACGACATTGGAAAGGGAAATGGAGACTGTGCCCTCCTGCCGTATACTCAAGCGGGAGGGCGGCTGGTACGCGGTGCTGCGCCTGCCGGATGACTGCCCGGAGGAGGAGCTTGCCGTCCAGCTTCTGGAAGAGGACGACGTGCTCGTCCATCCGGGGTATTTCTATGATTTTCCCACCGGACGCTTCCTTGTCATCAGCCTTTTGACTCCCCTCGAATCATTCAGCACAGGAGCGTCGAGGCTCGCCGCCCGGTTGCGGGGCCGCGCCCAGGTTGCTATACTGCCGGCATGATGCGTCTAGTATTGCTTCGCCATGGCGAAAGTGTATGGAACAAGGAAAACCGGTTCACCGGGTGGACGGATGTCGACCTTTCGGAAAAGGGGCGTACGGAGGCGAAAGCCGCCGGACAGAAGCTGCTCTCTGAAGGATATGTTTTCGACCTGGCCTTCACCTCGGTCCTGAAGCGCGCCGTCCGCACTCTCTGGATGGTCCTGGACGAGATGGATCTGATGTGGATCACGGTCCATAACAGCTGGCGTCTGAACGAGCGCCACTATGGCGCGCTGCAGGGTCTCAACAAGGCCGAAACAGCGGCAAAATACGGCGAGGAGCAGGTGCACATCTGGCGCAGAAGCTACGACGTTCCGCCGCCGCATCTGGAAGCCACTGACCCCCGGCATCCCTCGCACGACCCGCGCTATCGCGGCCTCGCCGAAAAAGATCTTCCCCTCACCGAGTGCCTGAAGGACACGGTGGCCCGCGCGCTGCCCTACTGGCACGAGTCCATTGCTCCCGTCCTGCACGCGGGAAAGAAGGTCATAATCGCCGCGCACGGCAACAGCATTCGCGCCCTGGTCAAGATGCTTGACTCGATCTCGGATGCAGACATCGCCGGCCTGGACATTCCCACGGGTATCCCTCTGATCTACGAGCTGGATGACGCGCTCACTCCGATTCGACACTACTACCTGGCGGACCAGGCCGAGCTCGACAAGGCCGTAGCGTCAGTGAAGAGCCAGGGAAAGGCCAAATAGCCGCCGCGGGGGAGGGCCCGCCGACCGTTTCCACGGAACGATACCCAATGCCGACGCTGCACCGCGAGGTAACCCTCGGGCACATGCTCACAATCGCCTTCCCCCTGGTTGTTTCCCAGGGCTCGGAAACCGTCATGCTCTTCTTCAACAGGTATTTTGTTTCGTTTCTCGGCTCGGACTACATCCCTGCCTCCATGAGCGGCGGCCTCACTCAGTTCGTTTTCACCTCCCTGTTCGGCGGGGTGGTCGGCTATGTCAACGCGCTGGCAGCCCAGTACCACGGCGCGGGCCGGCCCGAGCGGTGCGTCCAGGCCGTCTCCCAGGGACTCTTCCTGTCCGTGATCTTCTATCCGATCCTCCTTGCGCTGATCCCCCTTGTGCACCTGGGATTCAGCTGGGCAGGACACAGTCCGCAGCTGGTGGGGCTCGAGTTCAGCTTCTTCCGCATCCTGATGTTCGGGTCCTTAATCTTTCTGCTGCAGGGTGTGCTTGCAGGCTACTTCATCGGCATAGGAAAGACCCGGACCGTCATGGTGGCCAGTTTCCTCGGCATATTCGTGAACGTCCCGCTGACCTGGATTCTCACACTGGGCAGGCTGGGTATTCCCCGTCTTGGAATTGAGGGGGCGGCGATAGGGACCTTGTGCGGCTCCTTCTTCACAGTGTCGATCCTGTTCATTGCATACCTCCGCAGCCCCGCGTATCGCGACCATCACGGACACGGCGCATGGAAACCGCGCGGGGAAATGCTGGTCAGGCTTCTTCGTTACGGCGGACCTGCAGGGGCCGAAGTGTTCATCAGCGTATTTGCCTTCAACCTGTTCATCCTCCTCATGCAGTCCTACAGTCCTTCGGTTGCCACCGCGGTCACCATCACGTTCAACTATGACCTCGTGGCATTCATCCCCATGCTCGGAGTGGGCGCCGCGGTGACGTCACTGGCCGCCCAGCGCATGGGGGCTGGCGATGTACGCGGCGCGCGTCGTGCCGCCTTCATGGGGCTCCGGGTAGCGTGGACCTACGCGGCCATCATGGCGATCGCGTTCGTGGTCGGCGCGCCGGTGCTGGTGAGGGTCTTCGCAGGAGGGTTCAGTGCGGGTGACGAAGAGATCCTGCCGCTGGCCCAGCGGCTCCTGCGTCTTGCGGCCCTCTACACGCTGGCGGATGCTACGCAGGTCGTCTTCTCCGGAGCGCTTCGCGGGGCGGGCGATACCAAGTGGGTCATGATAATTTCGGTCACACTGCACTGGGTCATGGCAATCGGTGCTTTCATATTGATCCGGATCCTGGTTCTGTCGCCTACTGTGGTCTGGCTGTTCTTCATCGGGTTCGTCGTCTCAATGGGACTGGCCATGTACCTGCGGCACCATTCCGGTGTGTGGCAGAATATCAGGATCA
>CAYTGX010000013.1:19112-76480 GCA_964437385.1 uncultured Spirochaetaceae bacterium | reverse complement strand
GCTCCTTCGAAGAACACCACGGGCATCCATTCCTTCACCGAGGAAACCCGCACCACGTCCATGTCATGGAGCTCCACGCGGGCCGACGGAGGCTCGGCGCTCACGTACAGGGTCTCGCCGGGCGCATTCTTCCCGGAATCCCAGCGGGTAATCTGGATATGGGCCGTGTCCGCCAGCTTCGTGTTTCCGCTTCCGTACTGCTTCAGCAGCTCATCCAGGTCCTCTCCCGGCAGCAGCTGGTAGGAACCGGGACGCTCGACCTCGCCGGCCACTGTTACCTCGCGGGAGCGTCGGTGAACCACTACCGTATCCTGCGGCCTGACGTACGGGTCCATCTCCCTGCGGCCGAAGCGGGAAGCCTGGAACAGGTCATAGCTGGCCCCCTGCGCCGCCGCTGGAACCACCTCGACGTCCCTGGTGGACGCGTACGGGGTCATCCGCTCCTTGACGATGCTGCTCAACCGGGACAGGCCCCAGGCAGGTATCCAGCCCGCGGCCGTGACCTCGCCTTTGATGTACACTTCGAAAACGCCGACCGAGTCCACCGAAAGCTGCGGGCCGCTCCCCGGGTAGGTCGCGAGGACCATCTGCTCGATCCGTTTCCGGAGCTGGGCAAGGGTCATGCCGCGGGCATCCACGGCCCCGAAGAGAGACAGGTTGACGCGGTAGTCGGAGTCGACGGACACCGGGAGCGGGGAAAGCTCGGATGAGTACACGTACGTCAGGCGGTACACGTCGCCGGGCGTGACGGGGTAGTCCGCCGCCGCCGACGCGAGGGTACGGCGGTCATCGCCGGGCGTTTCCGGGCGGTCGGGCAACGGGGGAAGCAGCCGCTGGTCGCCGGTCTCCGGGGCCGGCGCAGCGAACAGCAGGCTTCCCGGTGGGGAAGAAAACATGCCGCTCGAGGCGGAACGGACGGACGCCTGGCTGAAAAGCCCCGGCGCAGCGAGTGCGAGCAGGACGAGACATAGTAACGTGCGAACGCGTGTATTCATAACGGGCCTCCAGTGCAACCGGTGAAAGACTAGTGTCCAACGCCTTCATAGCGGAATCCGGCGAGGGTCATGCAGTTCCGCAGGTAGATATTTCTCAAGTCGAAGAAGAAGGGCGACCGCAGGAGGCCGAGGATGCGCTGCAGGTCCAGGAGATATCGCTTCGGCTTCCCGTCCTCTGATGAGATTACAGGCCCCGCGTGCTGCGGAACGCATCCGACACCAACCTGCGAATCGACAGCAGGAAACGCCTTCCGGCAGGGACGCATAGCATGACGCCGATGTAGGCGGCCGCGCCGAGAGGCACGAAGATCGACAGCCCTGCCAGCGCACCGGGCGGTCCCCACGCCGCCCGGAGGAGGAACAGCCCGGCCGATATGGCGCCTGCCAGGAGGACGAACGGACCACAGGCACCAAGGAACTCCCATCCCGACACGCCGACGCGCCTGCCGACAAAGAAGATCAGCCAGGTGCGCGTCGCAATTCCGCTCGCCGCGTAGGCGACCGCAATCCCGAGGACCCCCCACCGAACGCCGACAATGAAGGAAAGCAGTGCGACAGCCGCCGTCCCTGCCCTCCATCCCGCCATGGCCCCTGGCTTTCCCGAAGCCACCAGCATGGACCCGAGCAGGTATGCAAGGGGCTCCAGCAGCCCGAACACCGCCAGGATGCGGAATATTCCCGTGACCTGCGCCCATTGCGCGCCAAGCAAAAGGCGGACAATCCAGTCGGCGGTCGGAATGGCGATCATGACAAGGGCGCACCCGGCGAATGATGCAACCTTGACCAGCTCCAGCGAGGCCTTCTTGAACCTGAGCGGCTCCAGGGTGAGCTTGGAGAACATGGGCAGGGCCACGTTCAAGATCGGCGGCAGGACCTGCTGAAGGGCCTTGTTCAGGAGCCCCTGGGCGCGGGAGTACAGCCCCACCGCGACGTCACCGGCATACCGCCCCAGCAGGACGTTGTCCATGTTGTTGTTGGCGTATGCCAGCAGGTTGGAGAGGGTCATCGACCACCCGAACCTGAGGAAGTGCCCGAGCCCGGCGGTCCGGCGCGGTGGGCCGGGCCTCCACCCCGATCTCCACCAGAGGAATGCCGTTGACGCGGCGCTGGCGGCGGCCAGCTGCACCACGAGAGCCCAGAATCGGAGCCCCGCCGCGGCGGCGACAATGCCCGCAATCATGCCGATCGCCGTCGAGAGCAGGTCCCGCTGGGCAATGGCGCCGAACTTCATCTGCCGCTGCCAGAGAGCGGAGTGCTGCGCCGCCAGGCTGCTGATGATCGCGGTTGCCCCGTACGCCCGCGTCAGCCACAGGAGCTCGGGTCGGCCGTAATAGGCCACGACAAGCGGCGCGCACAGGGCGAGAACCAGCGTCACGACGACGCCGGCCAGCACGTTGATCCAGAAGAGCGCGCTCACCTCTGCCTGCGAGATCGTCTCCTTCTGCACCGTCGCCGTGGACAGGCCCAGGTCCTTGAGCAGGTTTGCGAACCCCACGAGAGCCGCTACCATGGTGAACAGGCCGTAGTCGCTCGGCGTCAGCAGCCGGGCGAGCACCGCGGTGCTCACGATCTGCAGGACGAACTTGACGAACTGGCTTCCCATCGTGAGGACGCCGCCCCGCAACGAACGATGCCGGAGCGTTCCCCCCTGGCTGTCCTGCAATGGATCGGCCGCGCTCACCCGCTCAGTCTCCGCGGCCATTGGCCTGCAGGGCCCATTGCGCGGCCCGCTCGACAGGGGGTGACATCGTCGAACTCCTGCCCGGCGGCGTCGATCTCGCCGGAGGAAACCTCCGCCGCGCTCACGAGAACCAGCGTCACCGTGCCGACCCTGGACAGGGCACGGCCGACATGAAGCGCCCTGAATTGCGCGCCATATCTCCGGCCGCAGGGATTGTGCATTGTCATGTAGAGGATCCTGTTGCTCATCGGAAAAGGATCAGCGCGAGACATCGTAGACCTCGCCATAGAGGGCGGCCCTCCGGGCGGCCGTTTTCGGCCTTTTGCCTCACGGTCATCTTCTCCCCGTTACGGCGTCCCTCATGGCATACCAGAGGAACAGCGTATTCGTCGCAAGGTATCGCGCGGCGAGCCTGCGCGGCTCATGCGCGAGACGGTGAAGCCACTCGATGCCGAGCCTTCGCATCAGCGCCGGGGCGCGCGGCATGGTCCCCGCGTGAAAGTCGAAGGCCGCACCGACTCCGAACAGGATCCCGGGCCGCAGGTGACTCCAGGCCTCGGCCATCCATTGCTCCTGTTTCGGGACGCCCAGGCCAACCCAGATGAACCTGGCGCCGGACTCCCGGATCATCCTGTAATGGGACTCTTTTTCTTCCGCCCTGAGCGCACGGAACTCGGGCGAGAAGCTGCCGCTGATGCGCAGACCGGGCACCATGCGGCGCAGGGACGCAGTCAGGCGCCGCAGCACTTCCGGTGACGACCCGTAGAAGTAGTGCCCGGCGCCGGGAA
Organism: uncultured Spirochaetaceae bacterium; assembly: GCA_964437385.1. Classification (GTDB taxonomy): domain Bacteria; phylum Spirochaetota; class Spirochaetia; order SZUA-6; family Fen-1364; genus Fen-1364. Next base: position 73,016 of record CAYTGX010000013.1, on the reverse strand, counting down.
AGCGCGTGAGCGCTTCGATCAGGAAGTCGGGCCCCGGCAGGTGACCCACCGCGTGGTCCTTGGACCGCCCGATCCAGTACAAGGGCTTCCCATCCGCGACACTGAGGAATGAGCCATTGATGATCGACTGGAACCGCCGATGCCGGCGGCCCAGGACGGCGGCGTGCGCGGTGGTGAAGCACATATACCCGCCGGCGCCATCCTCCAGCCGTTCGGCGAGCGCGTCCAGCGCCCGCGCGGTATCGCACGCGCTGATTTCGGAGCCGATCACGTTTACCCGCTGAGGTGCTGCCACTGGACGCCCTTCCCCCTCACCTGCCGGCGATGATTGTCATAGACCCGGTCGAGGACGCTCCGGGGGTGATACATCCCGATGGCATCGACGCACGGCGCGCCCCGGAAGTGCTCCCTGCCTTCGACCCCGGCGCAGATCGCACGCGCAAGCTCCCCTGCGCTCCGTTCGCTGCAGATCTTCCCGTTGCGGCCGTCCTTCACGACCAGCCTGACTTCGCCCACGTCCGTCGTGACCACCGGCAAACCCGTCGCCAGGGCCTCCAGCACCGCAAACGGCATGCCTTCATAGGCGGAGGACAGCACGAACAGGTCGCTTCCCCGCAGCAACTCCGCTATTTCGTCGGGGCGCCTCGCGCCGAGCAGGCTCACCTTGTTCCCGATATCCAGCTCGCGGCTCATGTCCTCCATCTCCTGCTTCAGGGCGCCGCCGCCGACCACCACGAGATGCAGCTTCGGGAAACGGCTCAGCGCCAGGTGAACGCCGCGCAGCAGAAGGAAGGGATCCTTCTGGCGGTCCAGCCGTCCGACGAATGCCAGCACGATGGCGTCCGCGGGGACGTGCAGGGCCGCGCGGACCCGCTCCCGCAGCGCAGCGCGCTCATCGTCGTTCCTCGCCGGATGAAAGACCTCGGGGTCGACCCACGTGGGCACGAACGCGAAGCGGTCCTTCAGATCGGGATAGGCCGTCTTGTAGCGCTCGACCGCGCTCCGGCGGACCGAGAAAATGCGGTCCGCGCGGCGGAAAAGCCTGTGTTCAAGGAACTGGTACAACGCCGGCCAGTGCCGCCACAGGATGTCGCTTTCCCTGCCGCGGATGATGCTCATGTCCTGGTGAATGGTGATGTTGATGGGCTGCGGACCTCGCCTCATGAGCCAGACGGGCTCGATGCGGTGGAAGTCGAACACATCACACGATCGGGCGCCTCCCTGTGCCACGCAGGCGCGCAGCGCCCACAGGTAGCGCACGGTCAGCGGAATTCGACCACGGTTGGCGTCGGGGTCCACGCTGACCAGCGGGAGGAACGTGCAGGCGCTGCCGCCCATCTCCAGCTTCCGCTCCTGTCCCAGGGGGCGCGCTTCCAGGTCGCTGCTCGCGCCGTACAGGGTGTAGTCAAGGTCATCCGGCGCCCAGCGGAGTATTCCCCGGATGAAGTTGTCGATCCCGCTCGGCACATGTCCCGCCGGATCCGCCGGGTAGAAGATGCCGATCTTCGCGTGGGCCGGCGCCGTCCTGTGCTTTCGCCATCGGGAGACCTCCCGGTCCGCGATTCCCCGGTGCACTTCACCCTCGCGCCGCGACTCTGCCTCTGCCTGGAGCTTGTCGGCGATGCCGGCCAACCCCGCCGCGTACATCTTCCCTGCGTCTGCCATTGCTTTTCCTCAACCTTCATGGATTTGCGTGACTTTCTCTTCAGGCCGGCCCGGCGTTGTGTTATACTTGTTAGCGATGATGGAGAGACGGTCACGTAACGGAAAACCTCGAAGCGCAGCCGGACCTTCACCGGGCACGGGCGTCCGGTGGTCGATCTGCGCTTTCATGTTCCTGCTGATGCTGCCGGCGCGGGCGTTCCCGGCGGACCCGTTTCCCCGGCTCGGGGGCTACCTGATCGGCAACCCGAAGGACTACTGGGATGCCGCCTCCCAGAGACAGATCGCGCGGCTGGACATCGCCGTGTTGAATCCCTACCCCGGGTGGGGAGTCGACCATGGCACGTCGATCGAGCAGGCGGTCCGCTCCATCAAGGCCATCAACCCGAAAACCCGGATATTCCTGTACGTCATCGCGGAAAGCCGGGCCTTTCCATCACCCTCCGCATGGGCTGATCTCCAGGCCAAGCTCGACGGGGAGGGCTGGTGGCTGTACAAGCGCGGAGCAGGACCGGAAAAGGTGCTCTCGGACTTCGGAAACGAAACCTACATCCTGAACATCACGCGCTTTGCGCCGCGGGACGCCGGCGGCCGGACGTTTGCGGAATGGTTTGCCGACTACATCGCCACGCGGTACGTCCCCCAGGGCTCACTGGTCGACGGCTTGTACGTCGACAATGTCTTCTGGAGCCCCCGCCGCGACGGTGACTGGAATCGCGATGGCGTGACGGACAGCCACACAAACCCCCTGGTGCGAACGTGGTTCCGGCAGGGATACAGGACGCTGCTCGATGCGCTGTCGGCACGGACCCCCGGAAAGTACCTGGTGGGCAATGTCGCAGATTGGGGCCATGTCGAAGCATCCTTCCCCGAATACCAGGGACTGCTCAACGGCGGGGTCCTGGAGGCGATGATCGGGCAGCCGTACTCGGTCGAGACATGGGCCGGATGGCGCGCAATGCTGGCCTGGTACCGAAAAACGACAGCCGCCATGGCACAACCGAAGCTCGCGATCTTCAACCAGATCGGCGATCCCTCCGATTACCAGGGCTTCCGATACGGGTTCGCGTCGTGCCTCATGGACGACGCGTACTATTCATTCACCGACCGGGCGGCAGGATATCACGGCGTCCCGTGGTTCGACGAATACGAGGTCGCCCTCGGCCAGCCGGTAAGCGCCCCCCCGGTGGCTGCCTGGTCGGCGGGCGTCTTCCGGCGAGATTTCGAGGGCGGCATCGCGCTGGTCAATCCAAAGGGCAACGGCGCGCGAGACGTCGTGCTCGAGACGGCGTTTGCAACACTCAAGGGATCACAGGACCCGTCGGTGAACAGCGGGCAGAACGTTCGCAGGGTGCACTTGAAGGACAGGGACGGGATCATTCTCCTGAGAAGCGCGGCCCCGATTCCGCCGAGCCCGCCCCGGGACATCCGGATCGATTCGCAGTAGCTCCGTGCGCCCGGTCGTCATGCGGGAGGGGTTCGCGCCAGCCCCCGCAGGAGTCCCGCCAAGGCCTGGTGCGCCGCTCCCGACCCGTGGACGCGCTGCGCATACGCGCGCGCCCGCGCGCCTGTTTCCCCCCGCAGCCGGGAATCCCCCGCGAAACGCTCCACTTCTTTTTCCCATTCTTCATACGTCCGGCGGCATGCGCCAAGCCGCTCCCGCTCGATGATTCCGTCGGGGTCGAAGCAGGTCACCACCGGCAGGCCCCGCGACCAGGCTTCCAGGAACGTGTTGGGAAAGCCCTCGGAGGGCGAGGAGTGCGCGAACACCGCGGCGCCTTCCAGGAACTCGCCGATCCGCTCGTGCGCAATGGTGGGGTGGACCTCGAGGTTCGCGCAGCGCGCCGCGGCGGCCCGTGCTTTCAGCCATTCGCCGTCCGAAGACGGCTCCGTGGGGACGACGCCCGCCATGCGGCAGTGAAGGCGCGGATGCCGTTCCGCGAATCGCGTGAACCAGTCCGGGCGTTTGCCGGGCTTGTACGTCGCCAGCCAGACCACGTCCGAGCTGTTCCCCGCGTCGAGTGCCTCGGGCGGGATGTTCACCGAGTTCATGATGACCGTGGACTCGCGGCCGAAGGCTCGACTCAGCGCGCGCTGCTGGGTGACGGTCTGGCACACAATGACGTCCGCGCGGGAGATCGCCCTGCGTGCCCACCACCGGTCACGGAGACCGTGGACGTCCGGGAGCGCCGCGGCCACGTCGTGATCGTGGGCCGCCATCCAGACGAAACGCCTCCGTCTCATTCGCGTGAAACCGCATACGATGCCGGCCCACAACCCGGCTCCCCGAACAACGTAGACGTCGGCATCCGCCCGCCAGAGCGCCCTCAGCGCACCCGAGAGTCGAGGGTGAAAAAAGCGCAGGATCGGCAGCCCCGCCTGCGGGTCGAAACAAATGTGCATCCGGACGCCGTTGACGACCAGTCCGTCGGGCTGTCCGAAATCGCAGGTGACCACGCTGACCTCGAATCCGCGGTCCGCAAGACCGAATGCCAGCAAGGCCATCTGGACCTCGGCGCCTCCCGCCTGCAATACCCCGCCGTCGCTGACGACCGGGTACAGGTATTCCGCATACACGCATACCCGCGGCCGCGCGCTCACCCGCGGGCCTCCGCCACCGAGAGGAAGAGATCCTGGTAGCTTCGAATCATCTCGCGCTCGTCGAACCGTTCCTCCGCCCTTCTCCGGGCGGCGGCGCCAAGTCGTTCGCGAAGCGCGCCGCTTGCCAGCAGGCGCCCGATCCGCTCGGCCAGCGCCGCCTCGTCACCGGGTGCGACGGTGAACCCTGTCTCGCCGTCCACCACGATTTCTTCCACCGAGCCCACTGCCGTGGCGACGGAAGGTGTGGCGCACCCCGACGCCTCCAGCAGCGCCAGGGGGACCGTTTCCACGGCTGAAGACGAGAGCACCGCCACGTCGAGCCCCCGGCAGATCAGCGCCACGTCCGCACGGGTTCCCAGGAGAAGAACGCGGTCACTGATGCCCAGTTCGGCGCACTGGCGCTCGATGCGGGGACGTTCGGGGCCGTCACCGGCAATCACGAAGCGAGCCTCCGGAATCTGCCGCAGCACCCGCCGCGCCGCCCGGAGAAACAGGGAGTGGTTCTTCTCGGGGCGAAGCGCCGCGATAATGCCGGCCAGCGGCACCTGGGCCGGCAATCCGGCCAGCAGCCGTGCTTCCGCCCGCGGCATCCCGGGATTGAACAGTCCCAGGTTCACTCCCGACCTGACCACGTCGATGCGCGACTCCTGCGTTCTCAGTGTATGGGCGAGAAAGCGGCGGTGGTCATTCGAGAGTGCGACCAGCCGATCCGCGACGGGCACGGACATTGCGCGGGATACGGCGGCCCTCACGGAGGGGCGCAGCGGCGTGGTGGTATGGAATCCCAGCACCATCCGCGGCCACGATCGGGTCCGCCGGATGATGCCGGCCCAGAACATCGGCAGCGCGCTGTCGGTGATGTAGATCGCCTTCACGCCATGCTCGTCCAGGACTCTTCCCAGCCTGCATGCAACGCGGGTGTCGAAGCGTGACGAAGCCAGGTGACTCACGGTATGAAGGCCTGCCTCGCTCAACTCCCGGCCGATCGGACCGGGTCCGTACAGGTTGAATATGTGCGGCTGGATCCGCGACCTGTCCAGGCCGCGCGCAACCGCTTCCACCACGCGTTCCGCGCCGCCGACGGACAAGGAGGCCTGGAGGAATGCCACTCCGATCACAGGCGACCCTCCCCCGGTGCGTTCCACGCCGGCGCCCGTGACGCCACGGAGAGCCGGCCCGCCGCTGGCGCGTCACCGGTGAAGTTCCTGACAATTCCCAGCCCGACGGCGAGAAGCACCCACAGGTAGCCGTTGTCGAGCGTCGGCATGAAGCTCCGGCCGCTGAATCCGCTTACCATGTACCCGATCAAGGAAACGAAAATTCCATAGAGCGAAGAGCGAAGATGCGTGTCGGGACAGGAACCCACTTTCGCCGCAAAGGTACGCAGGATGCCGAGAAAGGAGACAAGGAAGAAAGCCAGCCCTACCAGGCCCGCGTCCAGGATGATGTCCAGGTACATGTTGTGCGCGTGCCCGACCTCCAGGACCAGGTTGCTTTTCGCAGATTCCGAAAAGAGTATTGCATACCGGCCGGCGCCGAAAACGAGCCTGAAGGGATCGTGGAGATACTCCTTGATCAGCGGCAGCCAGATATCCTGGACGCGTCCGGCCGAGATGACGTTGGCATCGCCGCTGTTCAGCCCCGTTGTTGCCCGCTGCGCCACCGAAGAAGGGAGCACGAGCGACAGGACGATTCCGAGCAGCACGAGAAGCGGGAGCAGACGGCGGCCCCTTTGCGACAGGAGGACCATCGCCGATTCCAGCAGCAGGACGACGTACGCGGCGCGCGAGTACAGCACCAGGACGGTGGCGATCGACAGCAGCACCGTGGCCCACCCCAGAAAAGACCTGCGGTCGATGAGCCGAGCCAGGGCGACCGGATAAAGAACGATGTAGAACAACGCGAGGTCGTTCCCGTGCATGCCGAGCGCCTCGCCAAATATCCCCCGCACGATTTCGAAGTTCGATTTGTCGGGCACCGAGAACAGGTAGATCCCCAGGAGGAGCAGGGAGAGGGCAACCACCCCGCACTGCAGCGCATCGAGAAGGCGAACAAAATCTTTCCGTTCCCGCACGTACCGCACCACGAGCACGAACGGCACGAAGTAGAGGGCAGGCTTGACGAGGTGCGACAGCAGGAAACGCAGCGGGTCCATGGAATCGTTCCAGAACCAGTTGAAAACCGCGAGGTGCGGGAGACTCCGTATGACGCTCACCGAGAGGAAGAAAAGCATGCCGAAAGCAAGAACGTTTTCCGTCCGGCTTCCCTTCGCCTGCGCCGGAGAAAGGACATTCGCCAGGATCGTGAGGAGGGCCAGGATGATGGGGATCTTCAGGCCGGTAATCCCGCCGAGCTGGCTGTCGAGCAGCGCCGTGCTTGAAAAAGGAGTCACCACGAGCAGGACACACAGCGCCGCCAGGGGATGGCGCTGCATCAGGAGCAGGGCAACCAGGCCGCCCATGAACACGACTGCCAGCCCGATGCGAAAGGCAGCCACCGTGGCCACGGCGAGGATGGCCACCGCGATGACGGCTCGCGGCCGCACCCAGCGCCTGACGCGATCCGACTGAAGCCCGGGAATGGATTGCCGGGACGATGCTGCTTCCGCCTTCATGCGGCACCCCGACCGGATTTCCCGCGGGGAGAGAGCGCCATGAGCCAGCACCTGGCCCTCTCCCTCCTGAACAATCGCGTCCTGGACTCTCCCAGCAGTCCGATTGCTTCCCGTCTACGGCCCGCAAGAAGCAGACCGTAGGCAATGTCGAGCTTCGTTTTCGCGATGTATTCCCTGGCGAACACCGTGGAGTCACCTGCAATTTCCCCTCTTTCGAGGGCGCGTTGGAGTGTTCCGATCACCGGCCTGCTGGCCGTGACAGCGGCCGGGTTGTTGCAGGCCCGGTTTTGAGCGTCCTGGTGATAGGCGGCTTCCCTGCGGCTCGAGAACGCGATGGGGTACTTCAGCGCGATCCGGCACCACATGTCCTGGTCTTCTCCCCGCGCCTGGCCTTCGGGAAATTGTCCGACCGCGCGGAAGACCTCCCGCGGCACGACGACTCCCGATGAACACACGGGGAGGTGGCTGCCCAGCGCCGAAGAGAAGTAGTTCGGGATGATGCCCTCCCACGGCCCGGCTGGGATCCCTTTGTAGGCCGGTCCTGAGGTCGATCCGTCGGGATTGAAGACCTCGTATGCGGTCGCGTAGGCGCCGGCATCCGGAAAGCCCTGCCGGAGGGCTCCTATGGTCTCCAGGAACTCCGGCTTCCACGCGTCGTCGGCGTCCAGGAAGGCGAGCAGGGCCGAATCCGTCTCCGCAATTCCCCGGTTTCGGGCCGCGGATACGCCGGCATTCCCCTGCCGGATCAAGCGCAATCTCGGATCCGTGAACTTTCGCACGACGTCCGGTCCGTGATCCCGGGACCCGTCGTCGACCACGACGACCTCGAAATCCTGGAACGTCTGGTCGAAGACCGAGCGCAAGGCGCGGGCGACATGGGCTCCTTTTTCATACAAGGGGATGACGACCGAAAACGTGTGCACGACGCCCTCACTTCTCTGCATGCAGCCGCAAGGACCAGCCGGTGCTCGGCGACGCCGTGGGGTCCGATGAACGATGCAAAGCGGATTCACCGCCGGGGCCGACCGCGCTGACCCCCATTTCGTAGACCCCGTCCGGCATCTCGCCTGCGTTCACGACGATACCGGGGTCAGCGCCCGCAGGCGCCTCTCTGAGAAGCACCCATCTCCCGTCCTCCATCGTCCTGCCGAGGAAGGACCGGAAATATACCCGGTACCCGGTCACGGCCCCTTCGTTCGGGGGAGGAGTCCATCTCAGGAAGAAAGGAGTCGATGGGACAAGAGTGACCACGCCCGAGCCCCCGACGTGCCGCTCGCGCGGAGCCTGGCTCTGGAACGCGCCGAGATCGGGCATGGCGCAGTTTGCCATCAGGAAGCATACGACGCCGCTCGTGAAGATAACGAGACAGCTTCGACCCGGTCGGAGGCGCACGACAGATCACCGTGTCAGTGCCAGCGTGCCGTATCGGCGCCGCAGGGTCCGCACGAGCCCGAAGTGTTTCCGGGAGAACAGGCAGCCGAAGCCGACAGGCTTCTCGTCCATGCCCGTGGCGTTGATCCATACGACTTTCGCCATCAGCGTCTGCCTCAGGTCGTGGATGACGAGCTCTCCCTGCGTCGCCTCCGCCAGGTCGTGAATCTCCGCCTGGATGTAGCACCCTCCCGCCGAGATGTTCCGCACCGTTGCGGAGCGTGCAGCGCCGTTCCACCGCCATGAGCACGCTACGCTGGCTTCATAACGGAGAGGGAACCTCTTCCTGAGCATCATCGTGATGGCGCGCTTTTGCGGCGCACGCAACGCCAGGAACCGTATGCCGCAGCCCGTCGGGGTCCGCCGCATGACCTCTCCCTGGCAGTCGATTGCCACCTTGTCGGCATGAAAGTGGAGGAGCGGTCGATCGCCGGGGGCCAGGGCAGACTCCGGATCCTCCACGAAGCACCCTCTCCCGGACAGGTCGGTGGTCTTCCTGCCCTGGCCGTTTACCAGGATTCGCTGGTGGATGGGGACTCTCGTACTCTCCCGCCAGCTTCGAGGGAGCGCCTGGAAGTAGGGAGCCCGGAAGTTCTTCCGCACGACATACGCGACTACGGCGATCAGCAGCAGGTTCCCTATCAACATGTCCAGGTGGTAGAGCCTTCCGATGGAGCCCAGGTAATACGACGGCCGCGTCACCCATTTCCAGGCGTAGTCCGCCAGGATGATGCCGCTGTGTCCGACGAACACGTACCAGCTTGCCGCTTTGACGAAGCAGAAGCCGATGCCGACCAGGGGCGCGGTCACCAGCCAGAGCGTCGCGACGGGGCCGTAGGCTGCGACGACCCGCTGCATGGTGATCATGCCCGGGGGGATTCCGGCAAAAATCAACAGTTGCGCGATATTCACGAGGGGAGTCGCAATGTAGGCGACGGCGATCAGGGAGAGAATCAGGGGCCGCTTGATCCGGGTTCTCATTTGCCGTGGTACGCCTTCTCGTGGGAGACGCCGCTGCCGTAGCTGTACGAGGCGCCCTTCGTGCGCACCTTGTTGAGCACGATTCCCAGGATCGTGAGCCCCTTGTTGCTGATCAACTGGTTCATTGCGAGCAGGGCGCCGCGCGTCACGATGGACATGTCCACCACAAGGATGATTCCGTCCACGTAGCGAGCCAGGTCCAGTGTCTCGGCCACGAGAGTTATAGGCGGCGTGTCGTAGACGACCACGTCGAAGTGATCCGACAGGTACCGTATCAGCTTGTGGATCTTCACGGATGCCACCAGCTCGGACGGATTGGGCGGAATGGTGCCCGACGGCACGATGGTGAGGCTCCGTCCATCTTCCTTTACCATGATTTCATCCAGGGCGGAATCGCCAATGAGAAAGTCCGTGACGCCCTTGTCCATCCTGCGGCCAAAGAGCACGTTGAATACTGGTCGCCGCAGGTCCAGGTTGACGATGGCCGCCTTGGTGCTGTTCGTGGCGAACGCAAGGGCGAGATTCGCGGCAAACGTGGACTTGCCTTCGAACGGCATGGCGCTCGTCACCATTATGCTGAATGACTTCTTCTTTGCCATGGGCTTGAACATCACGTTCGCCTGAACCAGGCGGAATGCCTCGCTCACCGGCGACTGAGGCGCGGTGTCCAGGTAGAGCTTCGACACTGACTCCTGGAACGGGATGTACCCGAGGATGTCGTACGGCAGAATCGCCTTCACTTCCTCCAGCGAACGGGGTGAATCGTCGAAGCGCTCGAGGAGCAGGGCCAGGCCGAATCCCAGGAGGAGCCCCACGATGGCGCCCATCGGGAGATACTGGCTTTTCTTCGGAAACATGGGCTTGTCCGCAACGACGGCAGGCTCGATGAGCCGGATGCTGGCGATCTTGGCAGCCTCGCTCACGCGCACTTCTTCGTACTTCGAGAGAAGGGTCGTGTAGATCTCGTTTGCGATCTGCTCATTGCTGATCAGCCCTGCAAGCTCCGCCTCCTGCGGCGGGAGCTGCCCGATCCTGCCCTTGAGCTGGGCCATCTGGCTGTCGGTGCTCGCCTGCTGGGCGCGGAGGCCCGTGATCTCTCCTTTGACCTGCTCCAGGGTGGTGATCCAGAAGGAATAGGATCGGTCCGCGACGGCCCCGGCAGCCGTGGTCTTGCGAACCAGGTCAGACTGCTGGGCCAGGGCGCCCTCGAGCTCCGTCTCGACCTGCATCCTCGTGGCCGCCAGCTGAACCTGCGCATCCACCAGTCCTTCCGCCTCTTTTTCCTGGGAGAACATCTCGTGGCTCCCCTTGAAACCCAGGACCTTCTTTTCGGCGTCCGCGAGAGTGCCCTTCTGGGCCGCGATCTGCGTCTGCAGGAAGTCCTTGGTGCTGGTGATCTCCTCCTGGTTCAGTCTCTGGTTCTGCTCGACGAACACGAGGGCGAGAGTATTGACGACTCTTGCCGCGCGCGCGGGGTCCTTGTTGCGGTAGGTAATGGAGATGAGATTGGTGCCGCGCACGGCCTCCACCAAGATCTGGTCCTTGAAGTCCTCCGTGCGGACGGGCTTTCCGGTCTTGTCCACCAGGCCCAGGAGCTCAATCACCTTGCTCAGGATCGGTCGGGTCTTGATGATCTCCATCTGGGTGCTGATGGGATCCGATTTCCCGAGTGTCTGCAGCATCAGGTCGGTCCCGACCGCGCTCCCCATGAGCCCGACGGACTTGTCCTCGACGAGCAGAAGCTTGCAGTCCGCCTGGAACAAGGGGGTGACAATGTACACGTATGCCGTCACGGCGGCCAGCACTGCCAGGAAAGAGACAAGGATCAGCGCCCTCCGCCGCCAGATCAGATGCAGGTACTCACTCATCCCCACGTGCCCGTCTCCTCTCCCGCGTCCTCGCTGCCCAGCGGAAGCTCGGCGCCTTCCGCGATCTCCCGCAGACGCTGCTCACCCAGCAGCTTCACGGCCTTTTCCAGGCCTCTCGGCACGAACGCAACTGCCTGGGCGAGGCTGTGCGTATCGGTGCCGACGGCGTGGACCATTCCTTCCCCGCACAAGAGCTCCGCGGCCTTGCGCACCTGGCGGCCTCCAAACCCCGAGAGACTGGTGAGGTTGAGCTGGAATTTCACGCCGCGGTCGCACAGCTCGCGGTATCGACCCGGCTCGTTCGACAGGCACACGTGCCTCTCGGGGTGAGCGAGCACGACGCGGATGCCTTCGGCGTACAGCCCGTTGATTGTCCGCAGGAGGAAATCGAACGGGAACGGCTGACCGGGCACTTCGAGCAGGACGTGCGGGTGATCCGCCCCGAATGTGAGAAACCCCTGGACTCTTCCGCGCGAATCGAAGACGGAGCCGAGATGGACCTCGTGCGCTTCCGTGAATCTCACGGCAGGAAGGCGATCAGCGAGCGCGGCGCGGAGCCTGCCCGACGCTTCCCTGATTCGGCTCGCCGGAATCTCGAAGTAGCTCTGCCTGAAATGCGGCGTCAGGAATATGTGATCGAATCCGAGTCCCGCAAGGAACGACACGATGGAGAGAGACTCCTCGAGGTCCCGCGGGCCGTCATCCAGGCCGGGAAGAACATGCGTATGAAGATCCCTCACGCCTGCTCGAGTCTCCGGCGGACGGCCTTGCGGATTTCACCCACTATTGCCGGGAGCGTTGCCAGCAGCAACTTCACGTCCAGGAGGAACGACATTTTCCTGCAGTAGCTGATATCCATGCAGATCATTTCCTTGAAGGTGAGGTCGTTCTTCCCGTTCACCTGCCAGAGACCTGTAATGCCGGGGACGATGTCGAAGCGGTGCGTGTGCCACCTCAGGTATTCTTCCGCCTCGTACACTATGCACGGACGGGGACCGACGAGGCTCATGTCACCCTTCAGCACGTTGAACAATTGAGGCAGCTCGTCGATGGCCGCCTTGCGGAGGATCCTCCCTCCGCGGATGATCCGAGTGTCCCCGTCGTCGAGCTTGGTCATCGGGACCTTGCCGTTGCGGATGAAATCTCCCGCGTGTCTGCCGTGGAACGCCTGGTCGTTTCCATTCTTCATCGTCCGGAACTTGTAGAAGGCGAACTGTTTCCCCCGGTAACCGACGCGCTGCTGTTTGAATATGACCGGCCCCGGAGAAGTGAGCTTGATGTAGATCCCCGTCAGCAGGAATACAGGGGCCAGCCCGATAATCGCAGCAATGGACACCGTGACATCGAGAATCCGTTTCCAGGGGGGCATTGTCCGGGAGAACATCTCCTCGAGAGGCTCCGACGGCGACCACTCTTCCGCGCGTTCCAGTGGACAGAATTGATCGATGTCCTCAGCTGCCGCCGAACGGCTGCCATTCGCGGTGCCGTTGTGGTGTCCATTCCCGTTGCCATTTCCGTTCCCGTTGCCATTTCCGTTCCCGTTGCCATTTCCATTGCCATTACCGTGTCCGTTCCCGGTGTCGGGGATCTGCGGCCCCCGCTTCAGCCACCCATCCTGGTAGGAGTAGACCTGCATGCTTGCCGGTTCCACGTGCTCGGAGATCCTTCGCTGGACTTTCGCGGTGAACATCATCGCCTGGTCTTCCGTAGCGCCCGGGAGGATCACGCCGATCTTCCTGCATCCGTACCATCCGACATGGTCCGTCGCGCGGACTGCGCCCTTGACTCCGGCCACGAGCGCCTTTGGCGGCTGTGCGCCGCTGCCGTTCCCGTGGGAGTTCGGGCTGATATTGAAGACCGCCACCGAGAAAGCGGAGCGCTCCCGGTCCGACCGACTCCGCTCATACCGGATCAACTGTTGAAACTCATTCATGGAGTAGATCGCGTCGCGCGGCCTGACCCTGTTGAGAAAAGGCTCGAGACAATTCCACATTGTATTTGCCCTGACACGTTCTTCCACACATACCTCCCGCGCGTACCAAGCGTCAGCATCCAGCGGCCCGCCCGCGCGCCAGGGCGCACCGAGAGCCCTGCCGCCATTTGCGCCGGCCCGCTGTTTTTCCGTTCCCCCAGAGAGGGCCGCCGAAACGAACTCCTCTTTGCTCGCCCGGTGAGCCATATGAGACCCGGGCAGTTCTCCTCGGCCAGTACTCATGTCTTTTCAACGCATGCACATTCGTGCATACCGTTGTGACTGGGCGGTCGAAGCCCGAATAGGAATTACTGCCAGGGAATATAGAAACAATTATGGAGACAGATTTCGGTTCGGTAGCGTACACAAAGGTCCCCTTTCCGCGGAGACGGGCCTCTGCCGATTCAAAGACGGAAGGAGCGGAAATGCCGGACGGCGGATTCTTTCATGGCCGGGAATGGGCTTGCCCATGAGGGCGCCGATCTTCTTCTCCGCGCTGGCGCGGACGTAAAGTAAGGCCGCCTGCGAGACCCCCTGCAGCGACAAATGCGCTGATTCACGATGCGTGCAATAAGGGCATAAAAAGCGCGTCGTAGTATCTGAACGGCCAAAAACTCCAAGTCGGCCAAGCATAACTCGATGAAGAAGAGAAACAATGGCCAAGTTGGCCATTGGGGAGCAAAGGAGAATTCATGAAGAAGACAGCTCAACATCCTGAGGCAGGCAACCTCACCGCCATCACCAACGCGCATATCTTCGACGGGGAGCGCGTCATCGACGACCAGATCGTCGTGATCGACGGGGCACATATCCATGCTGTTGGTGGAGTGCTGCCAGCCCGGGCAACCGTCATCGATGCCCGCGGCGCAACCTTGATGCCCGGCCTCATCGACGCCCATGTACATACCGACATGGACGGACTGCATGACGCGCTGCTTTTCGGCGTCACTACCGAGTTGGAGATGATGGGCTACTGGACGGACCAGGAGCGCAAAGAAGTTGCCGAGCGTGACAATGTCGCGGACGTGCGCTCCCCCGGTATGGGCATCACCCCTCCGGGAGGCCACCCGACCGAGTACATGCCCGATAGCGACGACGAGCGCATGCGCAACTATGCTTTCCCGTTCGTCTCCACCCCGGACGAGGCAGCTAGACATATCGCTGCGCTGGTTGCAGAAGGGGCTGACTACATCAAAATCTTTATGGAGGATGGGACCGCGCTCGGTATCCCCGGACTCCCGGTGCTAAGCAACGAGACCCTCCTTGCGGCCGTGCGTGAAGCACACCGCTACGGCAAGATGGCCATCGCCCACACCACGACCGCCGCCGCTACCCAGCAGGTCATCACGGCAGGAGTCGATGGCCTGGCCCACATGTTCGTCGATCCCCCCCGCACCCCTGAACTCGTCGCCGCCATCGCGGCCTCCGGCGTGTTCGTCACCCCCTGCCTGACTTTGAACTCCTCCGTCATGGGCAATACCGGATCAGCTCTGGCCGCCGACGAACGCGTGCGGTCCAAGCTGAGCCGAAAATGGCTCGACTCCCTCTGCCGCAGCATGAATACTTACCCGCAAGGCAACCTAAGCGACGTCTTCGCCACCGTCGTTGCCCTCCACGTGGCGGGCGTGGATATCCTGGCTGGCACTGACGTGTCGGAGCCTCTGCCTAACCTCGGCGGCCTTGCCCACGGCGCCAGCTTGCACCACGAACTGCACCTGCTGGTGGCGGCTGGACTGACGCCCATTGAGGCACTCCGAGCGGCAACCGCCACCCCCGCGCGTCGGTTCGGACTCACCGACCGAGGGCGTATAGCACCCGGAGCCCGCGCCGACCTGCTGCTGATCGATGGCGACCCGATGACCAACATCACCGATACGCTGTCCATCTGCGGCATATGGCGCCGCGGTGTCCGACTCACCGGCTACTGACAGTAACCGGCTTCGTGTGCAGTGCACGGCTCATCAGTCGCTTGCAGTTCCTGCTGCAATAAACCACTACTTTGCTTCGTCTATTCCTATCGGAGGGACACTTGCATGACAGACGACAAGAAGCAACTTTCCAAAACGAATTTCAGCAAGGATGCGGCAGACTATGATCAGTCCTCAAGATACGCAACGCTGCGAGTAAGCTACCCCACGATTGCAAACGAGGCACTAGACAAGCCGTTTCAGACTGTACTTGATATAGGCTGTGGAACGGGTGCCCTTCTTCAGATGATTCAAGAAAAGAGGAAGGACGCTCGACTTTTCGGCGTTGACCTCTCGGAGCAGATGATACAGGTGGCAAAGGCAAAGCTCGGGGAGAAGGCAGACCTCCGAGTCTCGGATTCGGAGAAGCTTCCGTTCCCAAACGAGGCGTTTGACCTTGTAATGTGTACCTTCTCATTTCACCATTACCCGAATCCAGGCGCCGTCCTGTTAGAAATGCGAAGGGTTCTCGCACCAAGCGGCAGACTCATCCTGGCTGACCCATCAACGACCATACCGTTGTTGAGGCAACTGGTGAATTTTGTTCATCTGTTCACCAAGGACGGGACGGTCAGAATCTACTCAAAGAAGGAAATGAAGGCTCTTGCTGAAGCGGCAACTCTTGAAGTTGTCAAATGGGGAATGCTGAACTGGCACAGTTACTTGCTTGTGGCAGCAAAGAAGTCCGGATGAGAGCAGGGGGCACAGTTTAGTCTAACCACCCGTGAATGTGCCATAGAGGAGATAAACGTTTAGTGCTATGACAACGGCAACGATCAGGACTATGACAGATTTCGTTGCTGTCCTATTCACGAGATTCCCCATGAGGTCCTTTCTGCCCGTAAACATGACGAGCGGAATGAGTGTCAAAGGCAGAGAAAAGCTCAGGATCACTTGGCTGACTACCAGGCTTTGAGTGGGATCAAAATGAGCCAATATTGATGCACACGCCACAGGCGGGAACGTCATGTCAGGATGCGTTCCACAAGCCGTCGCCTGGCTTTTGTTTTACCGCAACCGGGTTGTCCCAAAGCTCTGCCGATTCTTTCTCTTCAGGTTTTGTTCAGGTCGGAAACGCAGGCACGCACAATCTCTGTAAGCTCTCCCGCCGGTGCCGGCAGCTGCTTCACCGTCATCCTCCCGGCCCAGCCTTGAGTCCGCAGAGCCTGAACAGAGGCCTGTAGTGATAGAGACCGAAATCCTGCTATAGTCATCATCTAAATGTTGCACACACTGCTGGGCGGAGGAATCTTCGTCGCTACTCTCGTGGCAATCATGATCAGGCCTTTCAAGTTGAACGAGGCGATTGCAGCAGCCGCAGGCGGCGCGCTGATGCTTCTCGGAGGGTTTATCCGCCTTGACGAGGCGCTGAGCGTTCTTGCGCACGAGTGGAATACTTTTGGATTCTTTCTCGGCCTCATGCTCATATCCGCCGTAGCTGAAGAAGCCGGTATCTTCGAGGCTCTTGCCAACGGTGCAGCACGATGGGGCAGAGGAAGCGCCGTACGGCTCTATCTCGCTGTCTTTGCCGTCGGGGCGACGATCTCCATATTCCTGACAAACGATGCAACTGCCCTCATCCTGACGCCCGTCGTTTACGCACTTGTGACGCGGCTTCGGCTGCCCGTTCTCCCGTTCATGTTCGCGTGCACCTTCATTGCTGACACCGCCTCATTTGTCCTTCCCGTAAGCAATCCAATAAACATCATCATCCAGAATGCTTTCGGCAGCTCCTTGGGCACGTTCCTGAGATACCTTCTCCTGCCAAGCCTTGTGGCGATAGGCCTCAACGCTGCATTGTTTCTTTGGCTGTTTCGCCGCAGCCTCGCCCAGAAGTATGAATTGCAGCAGCCCGCCGAGCGAAAAACGCGTGATCCACGACTGCTCCTCGCCTCTTCCTGCATCCTCGGGCTGATTGCGGTGTCCTATGTCCTTGGCTCCATCGTGCAGTGGCCGCTGTCGTTTATTGCCCTGGGCGGCGCCGCAATGATGCTCATCACGGCGCTCTCTCTTCGCCGCATCCATGTGCTCATGATTGCACGCAGGATCAGTTGGTCCATTTTTCTCTTCATCGGAGGAATGTTCGTGGTCGTCCAGGCTGTTGAGAACCTCGGCTTTACCGCCGCCTTTGGGAGTGCGTTGATTCGACTGGCGGGTGGAAAGCCGTTTCGTGCCGTGCTGCTCGTGGCTGGTGGAACCGCTCTCGGGTCGAACCTGATCAACAACGTTCCCATGTCGCTTGTGATGGTCTCCGCGTTGCAGCATCTCCCTCTGAGCACCCCGGCATATCATTCGCTCGCCTTTGCGGCGATGTTTGGGGCAGACCTTGGTCCCAATCTCACGACCGTCGGCTCTCTGGCCACCATGCTGTGGCTGATGATCCTTCGTCGGAAGGGTCTTGAGGTATCGACGTGGGCGTATTTCAAGCTCGGAATGATTTTTGTGCCGGCATTGATCCTCATCGGGTCGCTGCTCATTTGGGTCAGGCTTTGATTCGGAGGAGGTCGAATGCGTATCCTGTGTGCAATTGGAATCCGTCGTGGAAGCGAACTGGTGCGCCAGGTCGCGACAATCACGCGAGAAGGTGACGAGCTTGTGCTCCTTCATGTCACGGATACCGGACCGCGTCACGACCTGGACAGGCTGAGAGGTCCGCTCCACCCGCATCATGAGCGCCACGACGAGTTGGATGCCGCCGAAGAGGAGGCAGGAAAGGCAACTCTGAAAGAGGCCCTGGCGGAAGCGGGCCGGCTTGGTCTTGCTGCTGCGGAACGGTTGGAGCGGGGGCGGCCTGAGCAGGTCATCGTTTCACTCGCAGGAGAGCTGACCGCCCAGCTGGTTGTTCTTCACGCTCGTGAATCGCCACAGGCACATCCGAGAGTTGGCCCTCCATCGGTGGGTCACACGGCGAGATTCGTTGTCGATCATTCGCCGACGACCGTTCTCCTGCTCCGCGAAAGCAGTTTGCCAAAAGCGTAGACTCAGGGAGCTCCCGTGAGTTGCGGGCTGCCATGATTGAAGCCATTCTTTGGGACACCTGATAAGAGCCACGTAGTGCAGCCCTGATATGAAGTGACCTGTCAAACGCCTAAGTGGTGCACCGCACATATTAACCCTAAAATCCTGACTACCTTTCACGTGATAAGCAAACCGTATTTCAGGAGGTATCCAATGTTTAGAGCTCGACTTCGCGCTACCCGACTCTTTGTCGCGGTATCACTTGCCGCGTTGCTTGCGGCCGCTTGCAGTCAGGGCCCCACGGGTGTATCCACGGGTATATCCGGCGATCAGAATGCCCGTTCGTTGTCCAGTTATAGCGGTGGATCGGCTGGTGCCGCATCGACTTCGCTGGGCAATGCGGCAGGCTATGTCATCCTGGGTGGTGGCCCAACTGTTCCATCAGTGACGCTTACCACGTCTGCCATCACTGGAAATGTGGGCTCAGGGATTCTAGGTGGAGGGGCAACCCTTACCTCTTCGACTGTCGCTGGAAACGTGAATGCAGATGTAATAGTAAACACCAGCTCTACAGTTACCGGAACCGGTCCATCAGACCCGGCGGCTTTCGCCAGCTTCCTGGCAGCGTACACTGCAGTTGCAGCGACACCGATTCCAGTTCTTTCCCATCGCCTGAGCGGCACTCTTTCCGGCGTCACGCTCACACCCGGTGTCTATTCATTCAATGGAGCGGCAACGCTGACGGGTACACTGACTCTTGATGCACAGGGTAACGCGAATGCAACCTGGACGTTCCTTATCGGGACATGGCCGCACAATGCCACCAGCACCGGTGCGCTCACGGCAACCGATTTCTCGGTCGTCATGGCAAACGCCGGAAATCCGGGCAACGTGACCTGGTGGGTTGCTCAAGCCGTGACAATGACGAGGGCCGACATGGTCGGGACCATTCTTGCGGGTGCAGCCATCACCTTTACCGGCACCGCAGGCGCCCCCGGCGACTTCAACTTCTACGGACACGCCTTCGCAAAGGATGCCGTGACGGTGACCGATTACACTTTCAACGTCAGCACGACGGCGACAGTTGGCGGCGGCGGCAACGGTAATCCTGGCAAGGATTGTGACAGGGACAGGGACAGGGACAGGCATCAGTTCAACGAGTGCCACAATTGGTACCAGAACCATGATTGGAACGAGAAGTGGTGCGGTGATCGGAACAAGGCCCCGGACAAGGATCGCTATGATCAGGACAATAACCAATTCGGCCATCGGTGGGGATGGTAGGTAAGTAGGACGCGTGCCGGGGCCGCAGCCGCGGCCCCGGCTTCCTCGAGGATGCTTTTGCGAAATGAAGATGCGTTCCAAGGGGGCTGGTACCTCTATTGGTACCTCTAAACGATACGTTTCATGGTACTTCTCGAAATAGAACAGGTACGCCGCCCGCGCGGAAGCTGGGCATCAATCACCGGCAGGCACGAGAGTACAAATCGACAACCTCCCTGATCCGATGCCGCACCCAGTCTTGAGGCCTACGGGCCAATGAGTCCTTCCGCACGGCCTCGTATTGCCGTGGCATGTATTGGCTCAACAGTGTAAGGGGCACCGGCTTTGCGGACAGGTTTGTCAGCAGCATTCCCAGCCGTTGCTGTAGCTGCGGCAGGCCCCAGTAATAGCGGGAGCGGTCACTGAAGCCGAATGTGCGTGAAATCCTCTGCTCCACCTCACTCCCACGAGAGTAAGGCTTCCAGTGCGCAGGATCCTCCAGCATTTCCTTCTCGAGGTGCTCCCGCATACGGGCCCGATCCTCCACCCGTTGGATCATCTCCTCTTCAATGCGGTCGAGCGCAAGAATGGCCTCCCGAAAGGCAAATGTGAGGGCGGGGCCCACTTTGAGTATGCAAAAATGGTCACGGACCATTCGCCTCAGTGCCGTGCCTTTCTGGTAGTCTGTTGAGTGCGCCTCGAATACGAGCCTGGGTACTTGCTGGATCCAATGTGACAGAGCGGCGGCCTGTGCAGGGTCGTATTCAGTAACGGAATCATTCGTGAATTCCACGCCTGGCTGGACTACAACCGCAATTGTGCGTCCCCACGCTTCATCCAGGCTCTTCCGGTGGAATGCGTCCCGCGTGACCTCAATCGTGCGCTGCACGTCTTCTGCCGCGGTCGGCGCGACCGCCTCCGCTGGTTCCTTCGCCCCACCCGGGACCGGCACTTCGGTTCCGATTACGTAATAAGGGGGCGACCCACCCCGCTCTTGGGCAGCCTCTTCGCCTGCTTGGGCGAGGAGAGCGGTGCGCTCGGCCACCACCTCCTCAGGCAGGCGCCCGGAAACGACACCAGGGTCGCCGGCAAGGTGCATGCTCGCGTCGAGGTGTATCTTCTCATAGCCCGCCCGTACGCAGTCCCGCACAAGGTCCGCGGCATTCGCCATGGCCGGACCTTCGCCCAACCCCCGCCATCGGTTCGGCCCCAGGTGGTCGCCGCCGAGGATTACCCGACCCAGGGAAAGGCCGCAGGCGTCTGCGACCTGCTGCACGAAAGCACGGAAGCGGGCAGGTGTCATGCCCGTATACCCGCCGAACTGGTCCACCTGGTTGCTGGTGGACTCTATGAGCACGATCGAGCCTTTCTCTTTTGCATCCTCCATGCAGGCCTCGAGCACCATCGGGTGGGCGGAGCAGATGGAGGCTATCCCTCCCCTTCCAGTCTCCCGGTTGGCCTTCAGGATGCCCAAAATCTCCTTACGCGCCTCTGACATGCTGCTTTTTCTCCCGCTCATTGTGGTCCCCGTGACACCCGGCCAATTAAGATGACCTAGTGACGCATGCCTGTGAGCCACCGCCGAGACAGGTTGAATGACGTCATTCTCCTCTCCGGCGTTCCTGCCCGCGGGAACGAAAGCGAATGAATCGAGATCCCGGCCCTCACGAGCGCTTCTGCCCGATTGCCCGAGCGCCTTTTTCCATCAGGCCGCGGACGCTCCCGGCACTTATGTCGCCTTCCATTGGCCCGAAGGCCTGGGCATTGATGGCTCCAACCGCGGCCGCCATCAATGCTGACTCCCTCAGATCCCGCCGTTCGAGCAGACCGCAGAGAAACCCCGCATCGAAACAGTCTCCAGCTCCCGTGGGGTCAACCTCGCGGACCCTGAACGCTGGCAGCTCGAACTGTTCGTCCCGGGTGAAGACCGCGCACCCACGGCTCCCCCTTTTTAATACAAGCGTCTCCAAAGGGTACCGGTCAAAAAGCGTACGCACACCCTTCTCCGGCGCATCATAGCCGCTTAGCATTGCAAGTTCCTTCTCACCCGGAAACAGGATAGAGCAGCGGGACAGGACCGGACCGGCGATTTCTTCCACCGTCCGGTTTTGCAGAAGTTCGAATCGAATATTCGGGTCGAACGTGATGCGGGCGCCTTGAGAGACAAACAACTCCACGGCGTCGAACACGCGCATACGGAACTGGTCGTTTGCCATGAGGGAGCAGCCCATGACATGGAAAAACTTCGGCGCCTGCACGAGCGACCGATCCGGCACGGAAGCCATCACGGCGGGAGTGCCGTCCCAGTGGAAGATAAACCTTCGGGAGCCGTCTTTGAAATAGGTGACAAACGCGACCCCGGTCGACATGGCAGGAAAAACCTTCACGAGATCAACACTCACCCCATCCCCCCGCAGCCGGTCCAGGATGCAGCGGCCAAAGTCATCATCCCCGACACCGCTTATGATCGCCGCGGAGTGTCCGAGCCTTGCAACGGTATCGATAAAGATTCCGGGAGCTCCACTCGGGTATGGTCCGAGGAAGGGTCCTGCGGTTCCCAGCGGCAAACCGGCCCGGGGACGCATGATCTCAACCAGCAACTCACCCATGATCCATATGTCGCTCATGCCATTCCTTTCCCTTCCCCTCAGACACGACCGAGCCTCTCTGCCGTTCCCCTGCAGGAAATCGCGTGAGTCGAAGGCCATCGCGCATTCCCGCCAGGATACTCCGATCCTCGAGTTCTCAACCTGCGAAAACTCCTGGTGAATTTCCCTACTTCAAGAAGGCGTGTTTTAGGAACTTGAGAGAATTCTTTATCTCCCTGTCCATTCTTTCCGCAGTAGCATTTCCACTGAGATCTCGCCACACCTTAATGTCGTGTCCGACCTGGCCGCCCTCAAGAACGAATGGTTCCATGACGACACCTTTGTCGTAATGAATATCCCGAAGCGCCTTGCCGATTTCATTCCACGGGAGATGTCCCTTCCCGGGGACTTTTCGGTTGCCTTCACCAACATGGAGATGGCCGAGGTACGGGCCAGCAAGACGGATTGCATCCCCGATATTGTCTTCCTCTATGTTCATATGAAACGTATCGAGCAGGATTTTCACCCTCTTGCTGTTTACAGCTTTGCAGTACCGCACGGCCTCCTCGCTTGTATTGAGGATGTACGTCTCAAAACGATTGACCACTTCGAGACATAAATCGATTCCGAGCGATTCGGCCGTTTTTGACAGCTCTCGTACGCTGGCAATCCCCAGTTCCCAGGCCGCCTTCTTGTCGACTTCGACAAAATCACATGGCCAGTACGAGTACAAGACTCCAGCCAAAACCCGCGAATCCAAACGATCCATGGCGTGCATTATCCTGGTCAGGTTTATGATTCCTGCCTTCCTGACCGCCGGACTCTTCGACGAAACGTCTTTGTTCTTTGCCGGACCAATGTTGGAAGTGATGCTGATGCCAAGATCCTTGGTCAGGCTCCGCAGTTCATCCAACTCCTTGTTCGACATCTTGAGCAGCTGGCCTGCTGAAACCTCGAGGATGTCGAACCCGATCTTTGCAACCTTCTTCGCAAACAGGACATAGTCCCCTTTCCATTCCCGTACCCAGTACGCAAACAGCGTTCCAAATTTCATATTCTGGTCCTCCCCATTTTCAGCCAAGCAGGCTCGTGCGAATTGTCCGGAGCATCTCCGTAACGTCCCCGGCACGAATGAGTGAATATATCTTTTCCGTGCCGATTTTTTTTGACCCATCTGTCGCAGGCGACAAGGTCTCTCAGGCCCACAGAAATAACGCTGAACTTCGGCTCAAGTCCCATTCTTCCTCCGCTTTGTTCAGGATTCCCGCTCTTGCGTGATCTTCTCCATGTATCCGCTGCCGCGGAATGCTGTCAGTGGATCAGGGTCCCGGCCCATCTCCCTTCTGACCTCTTCCAGCAGCGGCCTGACGTCCGTCAAGTATGCATCCTTCAGGCACTCCTCGGCCCGGATCACCTCGCCCTTGGCCTGCATCTCCCCGAGGTGTCGGTAGTCCACAAGAAGCGCCCGCGCATATGCCACCTGCAGGGCGAGGACAGACTGGATGGTTCCCTCGATGGGATTCTTGAAATTGTGGTTTTCATCGATCATCAGGGCCACCTGCCGTGCGCAGGCGCGGGTCTGTAAATCGTCCTCCGCTGATACGAGCTCGCAGAATATGAGGAAGAGCTGGTAGGGGTTTATGGCGCCGACGGTGAGATCGTCGTCGCCGTATTTCTTGTCGTTGAAATGGAACCCGCCCAGCTTGTCCTCGCTCAAGAGGAGGGCTACGATATGCTCGATGTTCGCCCCCTGCGCGTGATGTCCTAAATCGACGAGAACCCTTGCCTTCTCCCCCAGCGCGCGCGCGAGCATGTAGGAGCCGCCCCAGTCAGCAAGATCCATGTGGTAAAAGCCTGGCTCGAAGAGCTTGTATTCGATGACCATCTTCATGTCGGTCGACATCGTTTTGTACACCCGGGCGAGGCCGTCAAGGAGCCGCTTCTTCCTGGCTCGAAAGCTGTCCTGGCCAGGGTAGTCCGTGCCGTCTGCGAACCAGAGACTGATCACCGAGGCGCCGACTGACTTCGCGATCTCCACCGCCTCAATGAGCTTGCCGATGGATTTTTCCCTCACACGCTCACTTGGGTTGCAAAGCGAGCCAAGGACATAATCGTCTTCTTCGAAAAGGTGCGGATTGATGGCTCCGATGCGAAGCCCGCGGTCGGAGGCGTAACGCCTGATTCTGCCCCAGTCATCGCTCGTGTCCCACGCGGTGTGCAGGTCGACATATGGGCACACGCCGGTGAGCTTCTGGACGACGGCAGCGTCATCCAGCTTCTCCTCCAGAGTCCGGGGACGGCTTGCGCGGCGGAGCACGTGGAACCTCGTTCCCGAATCTCCATAGCCCCACGTCGGAGTGCCGATCTTTTGTTCCTTGAGCCTGGCTTTCACCGCTCCCGCATCGATTTTCATCTCCCTCTCCCGCCCCTCAACGGAGCTCACCAGTGCGCCGGTGAACACTTCCAGACGAGTGCCATACGAATAGGTAGGATACCAGTTTGCTCGGTCGAGGCCTCATCGTAGGAGGTTTCCTGATTCCAAGCCTTATGAATTCAGCGCTTCGAATACAAACGCCGGAGGGTCATCGCAGGGTCAAGGCCACCAGGCATCGGCAGCTTGCGAGCGCGCATGATCTTCTCCATTTTGTTGATTTCTGCGCCCGGGATCTCGCTGACCTTTCCAACGGACATTGCCACCCATGCAGAAAAAGCCATCATTTCAAGCATCTCGAGCAGCTCAAGCGCCCGCTGGATACCCACGGGACTGCAGATCATCACTCCGTGGCCCTTCATCAAGAAGGCGTTTCCCTTACGTGCCACGGAGTCGAATTGGCGCACGAGCGCCTCGGAGGTTGGTTCTGTATAATCCAGACTGATGACTGGTCCCAACTCGATGGTCAATTCCGGATGGATGGGCCTGGAGAGGATATCTATACCGGCGAGCGCAAACCCTGTGAGGACGGGCGGATGGGCGTGGATGATCCCTCGGACATCCGGGCGACGACGCATGATCTGCAGATGCACCGGAGCCTCGCTCGTTGGTTCGAGCCCTTGTCGAGCGTCCTCAACTTTTCCGTCAAGCCGCACGACCAGGATGTCCGCAGCGCGTATTTCCTTTTTTTGAAAACCCGTCGGAGTGATAAGGACAGAGTCCTCTCCCACACGATAGGACAGGTTGCCCCCTCTGGAGGTTGCGAAACCAAGATCAGCGAGACGCCGACTGGCCGACGCCAGCTCCTCTGCTTGTTTCCGATATCTTTTACGCAGTCCACTCACGATCCCCGCTCCTTTCATTAAATGCTTTTATTGAAGCGCGCGAGCAACGGATACAGCTCGCGGAACTTAGCGAACTTCTCTTCGTACAGGACACGCAGTTTCTCATCCGGTTCAAAGGAGTCCTGTATGGCAACCATTGCCTGTACGCCTTCCTGCACGCTGGAGAAACTCCCCGTTGCGCATCCAGCAAGAACCGCTGCTCCCAGGGAAACTGCCTCCCGGGTTCGGGGCCGAAGCACGGGCAGTCCGAAGCAGCTCGCCTTCAGACGGAGCCACGCATCGGACTTGGCGCCGCCTCCGACCGCATGGATGGTCCTGATAGGGATCCCGTTGGCTCGCAACCGCTCGATGTTCAGTTTCATCTCGAAGTTGATGCCATCGATGATGCTCCGGGTCACATCGGCTTTTGTCGTCGAGATTCGCAGCCCGACAATTGCACCCTTCGAGAAAGGATCAAGGTCCGGGGTGCCAGATCCGACGAAATGGGGAAGCACGTAGAGGTCTTTCGGAGTGTTCGCCATCCCGGCCAGGATCATGTCATATGCACTGATGCAGGCCTCCTTCGCCTTCTGCACTTCCATGCCACAGAACGTGTCCTGATACCATTTCAGAAGGAGCCCACCGGTGAGGTTGAATCCGATTGTGCAATACAGTCCAGGTATCGTATAAGGGTAAACCGCGTAGTTGTCCTGGAGCATTTTTGCGGAAAACGCCGGATTTTCAAATACCGGACAAATTGCATCAACAGTGCCGGTTGCATTCATCGCGGTTCCGCTGCCGATTATGCCGGCACCGAGAGCCCCGCATGGCTGATCGTGCCCGCCGGTTACTATTGAAACCGTCTGAGCGAATCCAAGTTCCGCCCGTAACAGGGGGTGCAGCTCGCCGACCTTGGTCCCTGATGGCACAACCCGTGAGAGGAGATGCTCGTCCACCCCCGCAGCCTCCAGAATCTCGGCTGACCAACATAGCTTTCTGACATCGAAAGCCATGGTTCGCGCTGCGAGCGTGAAGTCGATTGCGTATTCTCCGCACAATCGCGCGATGACAAAATCCTCAACAAGCGGAAATCTGCTGGCATTTTTGAATACATCGGGGCGGTTTTCTTTGATCCACAGGATCTTGTTTATCGAGTACATCGGGTGCAGAGGCATTCCCGTGATACGATATATTGCCTCGCGGCCAAGCCTCTTTTCCCAGAAACTGGCCTGTTCGATCGTGCGATTGTCAAAGGTGACAATGAAGTTGCAGAGGCTATTCCCCTTCTCATCAACAGCGGTCACCGTCTCGCCTTGGGAGGAAACACCGATGCCGGTCACCGGATCCGCGGAGAGCCGGGAACCAGCTTCTCGAAGCACTTCCAGCACCGCTTTCCAGATTCCCTCTGGCTCCAACTCCACCCAGTCTTCGCGGAGCTGCACGAGCGGGTAATCCCGGTAGGCTGAGGCTAAGATTCGGCCCTGCAGGTCGAAGGCGACTGCCTTGCACCCCGAAGTGCCGACATCAATTCCCATCAAGCTCATACGCCGCCTCTCTCGACTATTGCGTGCATCACCGAGGGGTGCATCAGAGAGCCTTCTGCCAGTACGCCACGCTCTGCTTCATCGCGTCCATTGCTCCTTCTTCGTTAATAGCGTGTGCAGAGAAGAAATACTCAAAGACGATGATGCAACGCCCCGCGTGCGCATTTTGAAGTGCTGCAATGACTTTCTGGGGCACGATAACCCCTTTCTCGTTATATTCCGCTGTGAATGGCCAGTGACGGCTCCCTTTGCCGTCAGTCTGCTGCATGTGAATTGCGGGAGAGAGATGCCCGAACTCTGACAACCAGGCGTACGGATCGCTGTCGCGCGGGTCGGGAGAATGGATCCACCCGTGGCCTACATCCAAGCACAGGACGACGGGGACCGCAGATCCCTCGTTCGCGCGGCGAAGAAGCTCTCGGGTTTCCTCGATGGTGCAAGGGATTTCCCTTGGTATCGACATGGGCTCCCACATAAAGAATCTCTGACCCTCCTGGCGGGCGATCTCCGTCAGGTGAGCGATTTCCTCCATGAGCACGGAAATCAAATACTCCCTGCGGCGAACATCCTTGTGGTCCCTCACGCTCAAGGTGCCCAAGTACACCCCCGAACCTTCGGCTCCCAGGATAGACGACGCCCGCACCAGATTTTCGTACCAGCGGAGGTAACATGCACGGACGGCCGGGTCCGGATCCAGCAGGGCATTAGATTTATGCGGAACTTCTCCCGTTATGGCGGTGTCGATTCGCACTCCGTTTGCCGCGGCCAGCTCGGCGATGCGGACGCACTTCCTTTGCACAACATCCCAGTCAACTATCACTGGGTCTAGCAGGTCGAACGAGAACTGGACATGAGAAAGCCCCAGTTCCTCCTTTACTACCCGCAGCCATTCCTCTGGCTCCGGGTAACGGCCAATCGCAAAGCAGGTGTTGATCCCCAAGGCTATTTCTGCCACTTCTTGTACCGCCTTTCGTCGTCTGTGGACGCGCCTGCCAACGTGCTCGATTCCGCAATGCTTTCCACGACATCACGAATCCGCCCGAGGTGGCATCTGTCGTTCATCAACAACAGCTTTGCGCGCCACGGAGTGAATTCGAAAACGTTTATCGCGCCAGTGTCCTGCTTCACGCGCCAAAACCCTGCTGATGTGAGTCCCAGTACAGAGCATAGAATGAGCTTGTTTACCACGCCATGGGAGACAATCGCTATCGTGCCATCAGTGTGAACTTTGTACAGTCGATCAAGCCCCGCAAGGGCCCTTTTCCTCACCCGGTCCAGCGTCTCACCACCACGTATTCGAGCTTTTCGAGGCTGGTTCACCCACATCTCGAAATCCTTAGGGAACTTCTTCTTGACCTGTAAAACAGTCATTCCTTCCCAGCGGCCAAAGTCCATGTCGATGAACTCATCGGCGCGTGCGACGTTCGTTCTCCAACGGCCGGCGGCAATGATCCGAGCGGTCTGCTGGCACCGCTCAAGCGGACTCGTGTAGATTCCATCTAGAATTATCCCTCGCAAAGCGCGACCGACCGCCCTCGACTGGGTTCTTCCCCGGGCGCTCAGCGACACTTCCGATTTGCCCCTGTAAATGCCCCGGGCATTCAGCTCAGTCTCTCCGTGTCTGACCAGAATCACTCTCATCCGACGATTGATCAGGGATTGACGAAAACCTTTAGCCCTGCTTTTCCCTCCGCAGCTGCTAAAGCCGAAACAAATTCGGAAAGGGCAAACCTCCGGCTCACATACTCCCGTGCCTTTATCCTGCCGTCGGCGATCATGTGAAGTGCAATGCCGCAATGCCGGTTGGATCCCCCATGGGTGCCTGCAACAGAAAACTCCTTATAATGCACGAGGTTGGAATCAAGGCGGATGGTTGGGCTGGATTTTGGGAGCCCTCCGAAGAGGTTCACGCTGCCTCTCTTTGCTACCATTTGCATTGCTTGCTCCTGTGCTTCAGCAACGCCGCAGGCTACGACTACGACGTCGGCCCCGCGGCCGTTCGTCACCTCACGCACCCGCGTCAGCGGATCCTCCCTGGACGAGTCGATAAAGATGTCCGCATTCGTGAAGCGCGCTCCTGCGAGTCGATCCGGAGAACGCTGAATGAGCATAGTGGTGGTGGCGCCGAAGGCTCTGCTCACCTCAAGGCACAGACACCCCGCGGGGCCGGCACCCAGGACCGCAACGGTGTCGCCGGGCTTCACGCGGGAGATCTCACAGGCGTTCACCGCGCAGGAGGCCGGGTCGATAAGGGCCGCCGACTCACTCGGGACTCCATCAGGAATCGGGAAGACACACCCTGCCTCCACGGCACTGGCGGGGAGCGCCATAAGCTCCGCAAAACCGCCATCGCGTTGCACACCGATGGTTACCAGAGAATCGCAGGCCGTCTGCAGCCCGTCCCGGCAGTACGAACAGACCCCGCACGGGATGTTTGGAGCTACGGCAACCCTCATTCCCACAGAAAACCCGTGGAAGTTGCCTTTGATCATCTCGATTCTCCCCGCCAGTTCATGACCTGGTATCAGGGGCAACTTAGCGGCGGCGTAACCATTGCGATACATTTTTACATCGGTCCCACACACAGCGCAGGTTTCTACCCGCACGAGCATACCGTGCCCTGGAATGACGGGTTCCGGCGCATCAGTCACCGCAATGTCTTCCACACCCCTCAAGTACACGGCCTTCATGGCTCACCTCTCTGACGTTAGGGCTTGAAGATGATCTTGTTGTAAACCATTTCTTTCATGAACATCTTCCGGAAAGTCTCGCCCACGGCGCTCATCGGCAGCCGGTGGGACACGAGCGGCCCGGTCTTGATGGCACCCGACGACAAGTATTCCACTGTTGTCTTCCACTCATGATCATGCGGAGAAAAATTCGTGTTCACCGCGCCGAATACAGCCAGTTCCCGTCGAAAAATCCTGGTGAATACTTCATCGGCCAACAGGACATCTGTGTAGGCCCTTCCCACATGAACGATTCTTCCCCTCTTTCTAGCAGCCAGAAGCGCCTGCCTGTGGGTTTCCACCGAGCCGGCAGTCTCGATGAGCAGGTCTGCCCCCTTGGCGTCCGTTTCCTCGAAAATGCGCTTCACCGGATCCTCACGGGTGGAGTTCACGCACACCCCTACACCGAGAGTGCGGGCGACCTCCAGCTTCTCGTCGAAGATGTCCGTGGCGATCACTCTTGCCGCCCCCATCAAAGCGGCCCACTGGCATGCAAACAATCCAATCGGTCCTGCGCCAAGGACAGCTACAACATCACCCGGTGTCACGCCGCCGGCTCGCCGCAGGGCATGAAGGGCTACGCCTGCCGGGTCAGTCATGGCCGCCGCTTCATCACTCAAGGTGTCCGGCAGCTTCACAAGGTTGAAGGCCCGTATTTTCATGTACTCGGCGAATGCGCCGTCAGATCGTGACCCCACATAGTCGTAGTCGTCGCAGAGATTGTACTGTCCTTGCAAACACCACTCGCATCGGAAACACGGCAGCATCGGAGCGGCCGTTACTCGGTCCCCGATTCGCCAGCCGTCCACTCCTTCCCCCAGTTCCGCAACCTCGCCTGAGAATTCGTGGCCGGGGATGCACGGGAAAACCCATGTGCCTTCTACCATTATCCGCTTCAAATCGGAGCCGCAATTGCCCGCGGCGCGAATTCGCAAGAGGACTTCCCCTGGGCCGACAACAGGGATGGGCACATCCTCAAACCTCACATCGGCTGGTGCGTGGAGCACCGCAGCCTTCATTGTTTTCTTCATCTGTCGACACCTGCCCGTGCGGCTACTAGCTTACTTTTCAGGCCTTCAAGCTTGCGTCGTGCAGCGTCTGTATCAGAATAGATGTCGATGTGTTCCAGGAAGAGAGTGTCATCTCCGTAAAAGCGGTAATACTCTTCCATGTTTTCCATGCTGATGCCGCTGACTACGGGCCAGGTCTCCTTGCAGTCCGGAAATCCGGGAATCGGAAGCCGCAAGATCTCGAGGTACCGAGTCACCTTTCTCACCGCGTCCGCACCCCCTCCCCAAATGCCGCCTACGTGAGAGAAGTCTGCTCCGAGCAGCCGTAGAAGCTTGCTGAACAATTCGTAGCTGACGCTGAAGGAGGGACCTGAGGTGAACAGGCCGTAGCCAACCCGATGGCAGTACAGGGGGAGAGGAAAGTTGCGCCGCAGATAGTCGACGGCAGACAACCCAGTGCAAAAGGGATCCAGCATCAATCCTCCTGCGCCGCGTTCCATGGCAATCGACGCAGCCTCATGGAGGGAGGCGAAATCGCTCGTGACGTTGGCCATATAAAGCATCTTTCTGCCGGAACGACCTGCAACAACGTCCAACGCGTCTGCAATGCGAGAGACCCTTTCATGGAGCGGGCATAGCGCCGGATTCACGCAAATCTCATCATCCTTCACGAAATCGAATCCTGCCTCTGCAAGGCTCGCTGCAACTTCGGCTGCCCGCTTGGGATCCAGGCCGAGATTAGGCTTGATGATGGCTCCAAACAGCGGGGATCCATGCACGCCGGTCTTTTCCCGTATTCCTTTCAGGCCGAGCCGAGGCCCCTTGTAGCGCTCCGCGAAAGAAACTGGCAGATTCAAATCCAGCAGGCGCGCCTTCTTGATGAAGTAGAAGTTGAAAACCTCGCCGGCAACCACGGGCCAGAGATTCGTTATGCCTCCGACTTGCCAATCCACGTTAGCTGCGGGAAGCGAAAAGATCACGGTGAAAGCACCGCCCTCCCCTTCTTTGATCGAAACAATCTCTCCTTCCACAGACGGGTCGACATACGGCACGTGGTTGCGCACACGGTCCATGACCGCACCAACCCGGGTGGAATAATACTGGATTCCACTTGTCATCTCGTGGAGCAGCAGATCGAAGGCCCTTTCGGGTGATTCTACCTGCGGCGTTATTTCATAGACTGCAAGAATGCGGCTTTCCATCCCCATTTCCTCTCTTCTCCGGTTATTCGTGCTTCCGCTTTCTCATGAGGGTTGTGCTGAGAACGCCACGGTCTCCCCTGATCTTCGTATTAAAGTACTCCACCTTCAAATCTTTTCGCGAAAACGCAACTCCCTCCAACTGAATAAGCGGTTCCCCTAGGGCGATTCGGAATAAATGCGCTTCCTTGTCCAAGGCCTTCACCGCACGGGCGAACCGCTCGGTCTTGATCACCGGGATACCGTATTCGCGCTCCAGTACGGCGTAGAGGGAGTGCTCGGCGAAATCCTGCTCCTCGAACAGCCGAAACATGCTGCAAGGGAGATAAGATTCCGAAATGAGGAAGGGTTCCTCCTCTACGTACCGGAGGCGCTTCAGGTAGTAAACGGGCGTGCCACTTCTCAGGGCGAGCCAGCCCGCCACATGCCTATCTGCCTTTTGTATCTCCAATTGCAGGACTTCCGTCCTGAATCGTGTGTTGGTCTCTTTCAACGCCTCGTGAAGACTTGCCAACTCCTGCATGAGGGTAAGCCTGACTTCCCCCGAATGCACGAAAGTGCCCTTGCCTCGTTCCCTGGAGAGCACCGATTTTCGAAGGAGTATGGTGATCGCCTTGTTTATCGTGGGGCGGCTGACTCCGAACCTTCTTGCAAGTACCTCCTCGGGAAGCATGCGCTCTCCTGGCGTAATATCACCTTTCTTGACCAACTCCTCTATGAAATCGCTCACCTGACAGTAGAGCGGGAGAGCGCGATTCCTATCCAGTTGCACAAACTGCTCTTCTCTCATTGCTTTTTGGACTTCCTCAAGCCTTTAGAGAATCGCGGCGCAGGAAGCATGCCGTCAGGAGGCCGCCGATAGAGCCATGACCGCGTCGACCATTCCAATGGGCCATATTTCTGCGGTTGCTTGCATTGCTGGAGTTGAGCACTATTGATGTGACACCCGTCATGACGCCTGCGCGAACCTCCTCACCCTTATGGGATAATCATGTAACTATGTAATTACATAGAACCAAATTCAGCCTATCATACCCTCAAAAATCTGTCAATTCGATTCGAACGAACCGAGATCACTTCCAGAGTCATCCGGTGTCAGTTCAAGACTCTTTGATGAGCTCTCCCTTCCAGTTCTGGATGCTCCCAAAATCAACCACATGATTAAAACCTAGTCTCTGCAGTGTCGTCTTGGCAATTTTTGATCGGCCGCCAGACTGGCAGTACACGATTACCAGGGCACTCTTGTCACCGGTGGGAGGGTTCTGTTCGAGCGTAGTCACAGGTATATTGATCGCAGATGGAATATGTCCTTTGGTGTACTCAGGCGGTGTGCGCACATCTACGAGTATATAAGGCTCACTTTTTGAAGCGACCAAATGCGCAAGCCCTTCCGGAGTCTTGTAGATGCCCTGGGTTGCACATCCTGCAAGCACCCAGACAATCACAAAGACGGGAATGCCAGTACGAAGCAAGTTCCTTTTCATCTAGTTCCTCCCATAGCACAATATCGTGACCGCCCGCTCAATCAATTTGCGTTGCAACTTTCATTCGGTCCTGACTCGTAAGCGGGTGTGAAGGCTGATATCAAGCAAGCCCTGAACAGGTCCGGCTCTTTGCAACAGCCCATCGAGGGGAGCAGCACCTTCCTTAACCCGCCACTTCGATCACGTTGGCCACCGAGGCAACCGTGCCCCCTTCGGATCGGATCTCGGTGAATAGTCCAAGATCTTTTGGTATGAGACGTGACCCATCGAGCATGAGAGGTGCGTTTTCAGGCATGACTAATCCCTGAAGCTCTACCTTGGTATACTTGAGCACGTCACAGGGGTTGATTGCAAACTGCATCCAGGGAAACATCCGTCGGGACCCGCCAGCCTGCAACAGGTAGTCACGATTGCCAAGCGGGCTGCTCGGCCCACCCATATGGTGGAAATAGGCAGAAGGGTGGAAGCCTTTTATTCCTGTTTCACTCTCAATTCTCATGAACCGCTCACCAACCTTGGTGTAAATGTCGGATTCGCTCATCCCATTCCGGTAGAGGTCGGCATATTCTACGCTGCCCTGCTGCAGCGCCGCATATACTCGTGCCTCCTCTTTTGTGGGGGACGCAGCGATCTTCGCCATTGCGGTAACCGATACAATGAGTTCGGCATAGCGGGTGCCGGTGACGAGCTTGACCCAAGAGCCGCGTTCAGTCCGATAGCGAGAGTTGTAAATGGGATGGAAGTGCTTTTCCTGCCCAGTGAGGGCGACCATAATCAGATTGGATTCCACGTCCCGGAATGCAAGACCGCTGAACACCATGCCTCTGACTTCTGCGCCATTCATTCCAACTTTCAACTGCAGGGCCGTCTCCGTGAGGACCGCTGTTGTCATCGCATGCAGCCACTCCAACTTCCTCAGCTGGTTTCCTTCTCGCCCGCCGAGGAGGGGACGGATGATCTCCATGAGGGCCTCATCGTAGCCGGGGCGGCCTGGAAGAAGCACACCGCTTGACGTTGCGGGAAGCGACTCCTGAAAGTCCATGGACACGCGTGCGACGTCGCGGAAGATTTCCGGCAGTTGATCGCGCACCCTTGGCATCTCAGTGCGCGCGGTGAGGAACGTCAGCGCAACGGCCCCAGGAAGCAGCCGCACCAGGGCCTGGACCGGGCTCTCCGCGTCGGGGGCGATGTCGATGATCTGATGTCGAGTCCCCGTAAGCCACCGGATTGGGCCTTCGCGGCTCAGGAGAATTCCAGTGAAACCACGACGCTCAAGCACTGCGCGTAAGTGAGAGAGCTTTTCTTCCACCTCGTCGACGGTAATCATCGGAGGCTTTTGGGAACTCGCCAAATCAAACGACAGAGCGCTTCTCATAGACATAGTTTTATCCTTTTAGACATAGATGTATCCCCGTTGCGGCCGCTGATCGCAGGGTTCGCGCCGCGCGCTGGGATAGATTGCATTGTCACCCCGCCTGCGGTTTCACAAAGTTTGCACCCGCCCGCCGACATGAACACGAGGCTTGTAACGGAACTTCTGAGCTTCGATGAAAAGAGCAAGCAGGATTATGAAGCCTCGGATACCTTGAATCCAAAAGGCGTTCACGCTCATCAGGTTCAGGCCATTATCGATCACCGAGAGCAGGAGGACCCCGCCGAAGGCTCCTCCCACCGATCCGTAGCCGCCGCTGAGCGCAACCCCACCGATCACTGCGGCGGCCACCGCTTCCAGTGTTATTCCGACCCCGATCCTCGTGTTGGCCTGACCGACGCGACCGAGAAGCATCCACGCAGCTATGGCGACGATAACGCCATTCAGGATATAGGCCTTTGTGACCACGGATTTCGGATCGATACCCGAGGCACGGGCCGCTTCCCGATTTCCACCGACCCCGTAGAGCTGCCGGCCGAAACGGGAAGCGCCAAGGAAAAGCTGGAACCCGATGAAGGCCACAGCAGTAAAGATTATCTGGACTGGGATGTGACCGAAGGCGTGGCTGCCCAGCCACGAGAAGGATGCAGGGATATGGTTAATGTCAAACCCTCGACTGATTAGGAAAGCAATCCCTCCGAGAACTAGCTGCATTGCGAGAGTGACGATAAAGTTGTTCATCCCCAGCCGCGTGATCATCAGGCCATTGAGCATTCCGATCACGCCTCCGATCACGAGCACTATTGGAATGACCATAAAGGGTGAGAGCACCCAGCCGCCCCCGCCCTCGAACCCAACCGCGGGGACCATCATCCACCCAGCGAGTACAGCAACCAGTTGAATGTTGCCTTCAATGGAGAGGTCGAAGTTACCGCTGAGCAGGCAGATGCTTTGTCCGATGACAAGAAGCCCTAGCACGCTGGCATGAAGGAGGAGGTTGACGAAGTTCACTCCCGTGACAAAACCGGGGGCTCGCCATGCAAAAAAGATGGCGATAAGCACAATCACCACCCAGAGGAACCGGTCCAGTATAAGCTTCGCCCAATCGACCTTACTGTCCCGCATTATGGCCTCCCTCGATGGCCAGCAAAATGTTGCTCGGTGTGGTATCGGCGTCCCCCCTCTTGAACTCTTTGGTGATACGACCCTCGTACATGACGAGGATCCGGTCGCACACCCCGACAAGCTCGCGCACCTCAGTCGAGATGATAAGAATCGCGATGCCCTGGGCACTGAGGTCGTCAATCACCCTGTAGATGTCCAGCTTGGCACGCACGTCGATGCCCTGGGTGGGATCGTGGAGGATAAGCACGCGTGGTCTTGTACAGGCAAGTTTGGCAAAGACAACTTTTTGCTGGTTACCGCCGCTCAATAGTCTCACGCTCTGATTCTGGCTTGGAGTGACGATGCCTAGCTTCTCGATGAAATCTTTCACCAACTGACGCTCCTTGACCGATTTAAGGAGAGAAAGAAATCCCGTAAGCTGGTCCAGAATAGAGTATGTGATGTTCTCCCGGATTGGCCGCAGACCAACAATCCCGAAGCGATACCGATCCTGCGGGAGCAGAGCGACTCCCTGGGCAAAGGCCTCCTTGGGATTTCTTGCAGTGTACTCCTTGCCACCTACGCGGACCGCTCCAATCCCCCTCCGCTCCAGTCCAAAGAGCCGCTCGCCCAACGCTTCAGCTCCCGAGCCCTGCAGCCCACACACGCTGACAATCTCGCCTTTGGCAATATCGATTGAGACGTCCTCGTAAAAGCCCCCCAGTGTCAATCCACTGATCTGCATGGCCATGTCCGATGCTCTTTCCCTGACTGCTCTCACGTACTCATGGATGTTCTCTCCAACAATCACCTTGGTCAGCCTTGCAAGGTCCAGTTCCGAGAGGGGCCATGTTCCGATCTGCCGGCCGTCGCGAAGCACTGTCACCCGGTCGCAAATCTCGAAGACCTCTTCCAAATGGTGCGAAATGAATACAATTGCAACTCCCTGGCTCTTCAGCGAACGGATCAGAATGAACAGACGGTCGATGTCTATTCGCGGAAGTGAAGCGGTCGGCTCATCCAAGATGATAAGTTTGGCCCGGCGGAAGAGCGCTTGGGCGATTGCAAGCATGGTCTGCTCGGCAACGCTGATCCCCTCAACGTTCTTTCGAACGTCTAAGTCCAGGCCGAGCTTTCCGAGTCGGTCCGCGGCCTGGGCATACACCTGCTCCCAGTCGACCAATCCCAAGCCGCCGACCGGCATTTCTCCCGCGAGAATATTCTCGGCCACCGACAAGCTGTCCATCATGCTGACGTGCTGGGGGACGTACGCGACTCCCGCGGCCAGAGCTTCATTGGCGGTGATGCGGGAGAAACGATGGCCATTAATCTCGAGGGAGCCGCTGTCGGGCTCGTGCAATCCCATAAGCACACGAACGAGTGTGGACTTGCCGGCCCCGTTTTTTCCTACGAGACCGTGCACCTCTCCCTGATGGACGTCGAGGTCAACATCTGACAGGGCATTGACGCCCGGAAAAGACTTGCTCACGCCGCGTAGTGATACGACTGTTGCTGGCACCATGGTTTCCATAGGAATTCTCTCTTCTTCTCAGCTATTTCAGGTTGTTCAAATCCGCCATTCCGATTGTCGATCGTGCGGACAACCTGCGCGTCGCAAGCGTGCGGAGGTACTGCGTCTTAAAAGCATCGAGCATCATGGCCACGAGCAGAAGCACGCCTCGGAATACGTTGATAGCGTATGGACTGACCCGCATGATGCTCAAACCAGACTCGAGGATACCCCAGAAGAGGACACCGCCAAGCGCCCCCAGCAGGTTCCCCCTACCGCCGTACAGGCTAATCCCTCCTATGATGGCTGCGGCCTGCACCTGGAAAATCCAACCCTGGCCGAGCCCGCCTTCCACGGCATCTCCTCTGCCGGCTGCGAGCAGGCCCGCTATCGCTGAGCAAGCGCCGCTAATCACATATACTGCGAAGATGACTCGCTGGGTCCGGATACCCGCCGCCTCCGCAGCCTCACGGTTAGAGCCGATTGCGTACATGTGCCGTCCGAATCGGGTATAACGGGTCACGAGGTGTGCGAGGGCAAAGGCTACCAGTACGAAGAAGAAGCTTACCGGCACACCGGTAGGCTTACCGCCAGCCCAAATCGTGAAAAGGACTCCGCCACCGATCCAATCAAACACGGGCCCAAGGAAGCTCACGCTCTTTCCGGGAGACAGGATCCACACAACCCCGCGAAGGAGGATTAGCATGGCGATAGTCGCCACGAGATTGTTCATCCTCAGTTTCGTAATCATGAAGCCATTCAAGCTGCCGACCGCCAACCCCAACAGGATCATCAGGGCGATAGCGAAGCCAGGCGGCATCATTATCCCAAAACCACCGTAACTCGCGACGGCAACAAGCAGCGCACCCACCATTGCGGTGAGGCCGAGCGTCGATTCGGAAGAGAGGTCGAAGTGAGCGGTTGTCATGGTGAAGGACTGGCCGATGACCAGAAGACCAAGCGCAGCCACCCGCGGTAGAATATTCAAGAGATTAAAAAGAGTGAAAAACCGATCGGACACCAAGGAGAAAAAGAGGAAGGCGACTATCACGATGACCCAAATGAGGTTGTCCACGATTGCGAAGAGAAACGTGCTTGTGCGATCTCTGTCCATAGCTACCCGGTGCTCCTCATACCTGCGTGATGCCCAAGGGGCCTGACCTCAATTCTCTCAACGGCGAAGGACGGGCCGCGATGTGCCTTCGCAGCCCGTCTCAGACTCCTTGCCGATTTCCTTGTTCAGAGGCTTCTAATGGTTTCCCCACAACCCTTTGCTATCGACATTGGCCTTGGTAACATCCGTAGTAGACAACATAAGCATCGGGCCGACGTCAGAAGCGACGATCTTTGCAGGAGACCACAAAGCTCCCTCTTTCACCACCGGTCCAAGCTCGATCTTTTGGCCTTTAAATTCCTTCTCGATATAGTCGACCAGAATTCCGAAGTCCGGGTTCGGCTGGCTGGAAGTCTGATCGAGATAACCCTTTCGAATGAGATCAAGGCCATTTGCCGACCCGTCGATCGCCGCACAGTATATGTGACCGGGCTGACCGGCAGGAACCAGCTTGCCGAGCTGTGTCAGTGCCTGCACAACGGGGGTGCCGCCGACGGTGTCCGAGTGCATGTAAATCGCGTCAATGGACTGAGAGCCGACGACATCCAAAGCGTTCTGATAGAACTGGTTAGAGTCCCAATGAGTAGGCTTGGAGACGACTTTGATATCTGGATACTTATTCATGACATCGATGAAGCCCTGGTGTCGGAGTTGACCAACATTCTGAGCCATCTCTCCCTGCAACTCAAGCACGGTGCCCTTCGGGCTCCCATTCTTTTGAGTAAGAAACTTCACGATTTCAGTCCCGCATTGGGTGCCGGCACCTGCATTGTCTGCCTGAACGATCATGTTGACCTTGCACCCGACTGGAGCGCGGTCGATCGTATATATGGGGATGTTCGCTGCACGAGCCTTGGCGACCGAAGCGCAGAATGCCTGACTATCGCACGGCACTGCAACGATGGCCTTCACTCCCAAAGAAATCAAGTATTCCACCTGGTTCGCCTGCAGGTGCGGATCCGTGTTGGCATCCTCTGGAATCACCGCCCAGCCTTTCTGCTGGGAGTAATTGATTACGCTATACATGACTCCGGCCTGAAAGGCGTCAAGTTCCGGCGAGCAGTACCCAATAGTGATCGCCGCTTTCTTTGTCCCTTCACCAGTCCCATTCGCAAACACAACTGCGCAAGAAAACAAAAGCACAAGTCCTGCGAGAAAAATCGTTTTTGCCATCCTACCCATCGATCGTCCTCCTCGTTCTTGTTGCACCCGGTTTCAGCGGTTGTCCAAGCAGCCGTCGTCGACCGAGCGATTGGAATCCTTGCCACGCCGGCCCACACTTACGCAATGCTTCAGCGCGACCCTCTTGTCTTGCCCTTCCTCCTTTCTGCGCTGCCACCCGCCACTGAGAATAATCCACAGAGACTTGCGAGAGACTGCGGCTTAGGTCCGCACGAATCTCAAGCTTCGTTTCCTCCCCCAAATCAGGTTCCACCACTCGTCCGCAGGTCATTTCTCATGCATGAGGGACAGAGAACATACCCTCCCTCACCAACCGTGATGCCTGGGCAGCGTCGCCACTCGCGATAACCTTGCCAATCTTATCCAGTCCGATATGGTCGATGACTCTGCGCAGATCCGTTATCCAGTTCAGGCTTTCGGAGGCTACCGCAATGGAATCGTCTCGATAGGGAAAGATATCCAGCGAGTACCACCCGTGGAAGTCGATCTTTTCCAGCCAGTACAGAAGTTCCAGAAGTTCGATTGTATGGATGGAACCGACCATCATGTCATCGTCCCAAGACCGCCAATTATCGTTGAGATGGAGATGGATAAGCCTATCGCCAAAGTACTTGCACAGCGCAGCGGACTCTGCCATGTTTTCGTACCCCTCGAGGGCATGTCCGATATCCAGGATGACGCCAAGGTTCTTACGATTAACTTTGTCCATCAGGAGAAGGGTCTTGCCAATCGTTCCGATAAAGCAATGCGTTCGCGGTTCTTTGATCTTGTATTCCATCCCAATTGTCACTTTCGGATTGTGATCAGCGCATTCTCTCAAGGCTTCAACGATCCAGTCCCACGCCTTCAGATAGTCGGCCTGCAACGGATAGTCGTAACCGTCCTGTCCCAACCACACATTGATCAAATTGCAACCCGTGCGTGCGGCAACGTCCATCGTCCGTTCGATTGTTTCAATAGCTTCCCTGCGTGTCTTCTCATTTCCCGCCGCAAGGCTGCCCATCCCCCACTTGCCAGAAGCCCAGAGATCCGGCATAAGCAGGGTAAGCTGCAGGCCGGATGCGCCTAGCTCTGACAGGACTTTGTCGACGTTCTGGCTGTTGACATGCCACGTCTCGACCAGCTCGACCCCCTTCAGGCCTGGCACCTTTGCTGCTGCTTTTATCATTTCGGATAGTGGTACCTGCGGCTTGTAACCACTGAGAACATAGCGATCTGCAGTACTCCCAAACACGTGCAGCCCGGATGCAAATTTAACGGGTCTCATTTCCTTCCTCCCTCTGCTCATGATACTGAGGCGAAAAGATTCAGGTCCCCAGTCTTGTCAACTTGTAATTACATCCTTCTGTCTTCGCATAATCTCACAGCTGCATTGCAGATGTCAATTACTTTTTTTAGATGTATATTTTCAAAACATCGAGACAATTGGATGCGCCAAGCGTCAATTCCTTTCCGATCGCTGATGCGACATAGGTACGCTAGTCACAGTCGTAATTTCGTGGATTTTCATGGCATGCCCCACGCACTGCCTCATTCGAAGGAGGACGAGGGTGAGTTTCTGGAGTCGTTTCCCGAGCGATCGGCTTCTAGCCGAAGCGTCACTTTGGTCCGCGGATCTCACGAAGCTAGGCGCGGAAATCGAGCGGGTGGATGCCTACGTGGATCTCTTCCACATCGATGTTTCCGACGCCCATTTCGTCCCCAGCCTTCTGTTTTTCCCCGAAATGGTCGCAGCTCTGCGGCCGCTTACGAAGCGGCCTTTCCATATACATATCATGGCGGACAACCCCCTATCGCTGATCGACGATTTTGCTGACGCAGGTGCGGACATGATTACAGTTCACTGCGAGAACGGCTCGCGCGCTCCGGCGGCCATAGAGAGGATTGCACACCGTGGGCTCGCTGCCGGGTTGGCACTTGGGTTGGACGTGCAGTTGGAGTCCCTCGCCTCCAGTCTTGAGTATATAGATATCATAGTGCTAATGGGTACTCCGATGGGCGTAAAAGGTAAGGACCTCTCCCCAGTTGTTGTCCAACGTATTAGAAAGGCTCACGAACTCTTGGCCAACCACGAGGTAGACGTAAGGATTGAGGTTGACGGAGGGATACGCACGCATACCGTTCCTATCATTCGTGCGGCAGGAGCTCAGGTGATAGTCATGGGTTCCCTTGCGTTCAAGAGCGAGGATATCGCCCGCACTATCGCCTGGGTGAAATCCTTATAGTAAAGCATCATGCTCGTTCCCTGTGGCTCCTGCTTTCACACGGCAGAAGTCACTGGTTCAAATGATCAAGCGAACACCGCGGCCGTGAGAGAACAACAAAGTGTGACTGGAATTGTAAGTGACGGCCCCGCTCTGTCACGCTTTGAAGCGCTACAGGAAGAAACACAAAGCTGCATTCCGCCTGCGCTAAATCCGCTACGCGACGACCCGCAGATAGTCCGGTTTCCTGAACCGCAGGTCAGATGTTCGAGTCATCCCTGGGGCAAACGTAACTCCAAATCGCAAAAAGAGTTCGCGCAAACAGCAGAAGGTGAACGCGGCGAAGGAGTTTTTGGAGAAACACCCCCAAGCGAATGCATACTCGGGCAGCGACCAGGCCAGTCGTCTGCAGAAAGACAAGGGGATGGTGCAGCCGGGGTACAACGCGCAAAGTATCGTGGAGGGGAAGAATATGTTGATCGTGGTTGCGGATGTGTGCAACCAGCAGACTGACAAGAGACTCCTGGGAGCCATGGTGGAGCAGGAGACCGAAGTCAAGAAAGCGCTGGGGATTGAAGAGAAAAGTGACATGGTGGCCGACGCCGGGTACTTCAACGAGACCGATGTCCTGACCAACCAACAGGGGCGGGCAATTCGGGTTACCGTGCCGCTCGCGGCTGAAGGTGAGCGCGAGGACACGAAGAAAAGGTCTTCGTGGCCGTGGTCGAGTCGTGACCGATTGCAATTTGGTGCCCTAGCCCGTAGCTTCTAGTTGAACATGAGCACCCTGCGAGAACTAGAGGCAAAGGTATTCGACAGGATCAATCCAGCGGTAAGTTTCTCGGTCACCCGTTATGTGATGGCCATCGGCTTCTTCGTTGCCGTGGTCGTCTTCGGCATTGTCTCCGCGCTCCATCTCGGAGTGGACCTCTTGCCCTCGGTGAGCATTCCCGTGGTCGTCGTCAACACGGCATTTCCGGGCGCTTCCCCCGCGGTGGTAGAAGAGCAGATCTCGCAGGTCATCGAGAACGCCGTCTCGTCCATCAGCAATATCACAATCCTAAACTCCACGAGCGTGCTGGGCGCAAGCCGTGTCCAGATCTATTTCGATCCTTCAACCGACCCCAACGCGGACGCCAACCAGGTGGCGTCGCTGGTTTCGGCGGTCACACGCAGCCTTCCCGCCGGCGTGACCGCGCCCTCCGTTCAGACCTATGACCCGAGCGCACTTCCGATCTTCCAGTTTGGGATGTACGCCACCGGGCCGAGCCTGGAGGAAGTGGGCAACTACGTTGTGAACGACCTCACTCCCCTGCTGGAGCGCGTGGAAGGCGTGGCGAACATCCAGCTCGACGGAGCACCCTCCCGACAGTACCAGGTGCTCCTTCACGCCAACCAGCTCCAGTATTTTGGCATAGATCCTCAACAGGTGACGGCGGCCATCGCGGGCTCGGCGATCAACCAGACAATCGGGACCGTCAGCAGCAGGACCCAGTCCATCACTTTTTCAACGAGAAACCAGCCCGAAGACGTAGGCCACATTGCTTCCATCCTCGTTGACCCTGCCCGCGGCATCCGCGTGGGCCAGCTTGCCTGGGTGAGGCAGGCACCCGTGACCACCACCTATGCCCGGGTGAACGGCCAGCCCGTGGTGCTCGTGTCAGTACAGAAGACTACGGACAGCAACGCGGTTGCGGTCGTCCAGGGCATTCGCGATCTCCTGAAGGGTACGCCCCTGCCCCAGGGCTATTCTGTTGTAGAGAGCAACGACACGACGGGTCCCATCAAGGCCTCGGTCAATTCGACGTACCGCGAACTGATGCTGACCGCGATTGTCGTCGCCCTCATCTGCCTCCTGTTTCTCGGGAAGCTCGATACGGCGATTTCGGTCATCCTGGCCATCCCTATAGCCCTGTCTGCCGCGCCGGTGCTGTACAACCTGGCAGGCTTCAACTTCAACCTCGTTTCCCTGCTCGCCCTCATCGTGGCAATCGGTGTTGTGGTGGACGATTCGATCGTCGTGGCGGAGAACGTGGAGCGCTACAGGGCCATGGGCTACTCCCACAAGGACTCGGTGCTGAAGGGCGCCAGCGAGGTCTTCAGCGCCGTGGTCGCTGCATCCCTTTCCCTGCTGGCGGTGCTCCTGCCGGTGAGCTTCCTAGGTGGCTTTGTCGGCCGCTATATCATGCAGTTCTCCCTCGGCCTTGCGGCGGCTGTCTTCTTCTCCTTGCTGGAGGCCGTGCTCTTCCTCACCGTGCGCCTTGCGTACAGCCCCTCGGTCACAACAGCCGGTTGGACGGACTTCCTGAAGAGCTTCGGTCTGGTCGGCCAGAGCTTCCGATGGGGTTTTGCAGCTTTAAGGAAGCCGCTCGGAATTCTCGTGGGGCTGGGCACCGCCGCCGTGCTGGCCGTTCTCCACCTGTACTGGTGGCTGTTCGCCGTGGCCGGACTTCCACTTGCGCTTTTCCTGGTCTCCTACATCGGAAGGATTTCGCTGAGCTTTCTACAGGCCTTGACGATGAGCGCTCACGGCATCGTGGAAGCGGGCCTGGAATGGGTCCGCGACCGGTATGCCAATGGACTGGGCGGTGTTCTCAAGCGGGGCGCCTGGGTCCTCGCGGGAGCGGGCGTCTTCTTCCTTGGCACTCTTTTCTTCATCTGGCCGAAGATCCCTTTCAACTTCGTTCCCCAGAGCGACGCCGGGACCCTCCAGGTCAACATGCGGCTCCCGCCCGGCACTCCAACGAGCGTGACCAACGATGGGGCGGGGAGGCTGGAAGCTTGGCTGATCGAGCAGCCCGAGGTCACGACGGTGCAGACGACGGTCGGCTCGACGGCAGGCTCCTTCGGCAACAATCCGAGCGTCGCCAGCCTGACCGTGCAGCTGGTCCCCCTGGGACAGCGGAAGAGTGTCTTTCTGCTGGCGGCGAGCTACCGCACGCGGCTTCTCGCCCTGCTGAAGGACCTTCCGTCGCCGCACCTGTCGGTGAGTGCGGGCGGCGGATTCCGCGGGCAGGGATCCACTGTTTCTTTCACACTGGCAACCTCCGACTTCAACGTGCTTTCTGACACCAACCAGAGAATGCTCGCGTATTTCCAGGACCACCCGCTTGTCGCGGATGTCAGCTCCGATCTTTCCGATTCCACGGTTGAA
Organism: uncultured Spirochaetaceae bacterium; assembly: GCA_964437385.1. Taxonomy (GTDB): domain Bacteria; phylum Spirochaetota; class Spirochaetia; order SZUA-6; family Fen-1364; genus Fen-1364. Next base: position 28,250 of record CAYTGX010000013.1, on the reverse strand, counting down.
GAGGACTACATCCCCGATCCGAGCAGGCTCAGCGGAACGGGAATCAGCCCGGACCAGATCGCCAATGCTCTGCAGACTTACACGTCCGGCGTCGAGGCATCCACGGTCCAGACCGGCGGGCTCAGCTACCCAATCGTCGTGCAGATCGAGCCGACGTCCCTTGCCGGGCAGTCGCTTCGCAGTCTGCCCGTGTACTCATCAACATTGCGGGCCACGATGCAGGCGGGTCAGCTCGGGGAGTTCAATCTGAGCCAGGCGCCGCTGAGGCTGGATCGCACCAATCGACGATACTCGACCACCCTGGACATCAACCTCAAACCCGGCGGCCCCACGGCCCTGACCTTCCAGGACATGATCACATCGGAGATGACCAGCCAAGGCATCCTGGGGAAGAACGTGAGCTTCGGGGCCGAGAAGCATTTCGGCCCCGCAGACCTCGCAAGCCAGCTCGCCAACCAGGCTCCGATTGCTTTTCTCCTCGCGCTCTTCCTCGCCTACCTGGTCATGGGCGCCCAGTTCAACTCATGGCGTTACCCCGCGTACCTGCTCATGCCCGTCCCGCTCGCGCTTGCGGGAGCATTCTGGCTGGTCTGGGCGATGGGAGGAGGTCTTGATATCTTCGGTCTCCTGGGCATGCTGATGCTGATCGGCCTTTCGGCAAAGAACGCTATCCTCTACCTGGATTTCGTCATTGAGCGGTTGGACACTATGCCGTTCATCAGCGCGCTGATCGAGGCGGCGCGCCTTCGCTTCCGCCCCATCATCATGACGACCCTGACGGTACTGGTGATCAGCTTCCCTCTGTTTCTGGGCAGAGGCCAGGGGGCGGAGTTCGGCCAGAAGCTGGGCGTGGTCATGCTCGGCGGGATCGTCTCTTCCACCGTACTGACGTTCTTTGTCGTGCCCGCCGCATTCTTCCTGTTTGAACGCTCGCGTCACCCTGATACCGCCCTTGGAAAAGAGCGGAAACCTTGAACAGAAGGAATCGTTGACACTGCCCCGGCCCCCAGTAGGTGCGTAACTTTCTCCGTGCAGAGGCTGTGGTCCCATGATAGCTCATGCCATTCGTTCAGTGCCTCCGTGAAACGGAAGCTGCGTGCCGAATATCTCCTCGCTTACCGTCTGGACTTCGGCGGGGATCAGCGCACGGCCCGGTCCAGGGTTGCGCGCATCAGGAACACATTGTACGGCCCGAACTGCGACATGGTGAAATAGATGACCTTCCCGCCGTCCGCAATGAATGAGGGGCACATGAACGCCCCGTACAACGCGGGATAGCGCTGCGCGGATACCAGCATCCGAGAGGAGCCCCACGGCGCCAGGAAAGCAAGGGGCGATTTCATGACGGGAGCCCACCTCTCATAAAATGTACGTGAGAACCGCCGCTTCAACTCGATTTTCCTTGACTGCCGTTCCCGAGAGTGCTAAGAAAGAACATATCGAAAGAGAACCCGGGATCCTCTGCAATCGAGCCCCGGCACAGCGCCGCGTGACAGATCCTGTCGCCTTTTTTCAGGAGGCCCCGAATGCCAGCCCTCGTCATGAATAATTACTCTCGGCTCGCGGAGGAAGCCAGGCGTTCGGTCCGTGCGGGGGAGGATTCGGTCGGAGTGAGAATCCAGGTCGGCTCCGCCACGTGCGAGAACGCTGCGGGTGCGCTCGATGTTTTTGAAGAATTTCAGAAGCATATCGCGGCTGCCGGCAGGAGTGATATCAAGCTCAGGCACACCGGCTGCACCGGTCGCTGCAGCCGCGAGCCCATTGTGGGTGTGCTCATTCCTGGTCAGATGCCGGTCAAATACGAGAAGGTAAACAGCGCAATCGTTCACAAGATATTCACGTCCCACATCCTCGGGGGGAAGCCCGTATTCGAAAACATCCTCGATAACGTGGACAAGTCCCCGGAGGTTCCCTGGTTCGAGTTTCTCCACTGCAGCGGAGGCCGTTGCGGCCGCGGCCATGGGGAGGGGTCGATCCCCGATCTCCTGCGCAGAGCGCTCATGGGGCGGGGGTTCACCGGGCACCAGGTGAAAGTGACGGAGGCGAACTGTTTCGGCCTCTGTGGCCAGGAAGAGATTGGCAGGTACGACTATCTCTTCCTGAGACCGGACAGGATCATGTACCGCGTCGCTTCCGCAGAAGAGATAGAGGAGATCGTCACAAGCCATATCGGCGGTGGAAAGCCCGTCGAACGTCTCATTGTGCGTGACCGCGGCATCGCGGAGCGATTTTTCGCCCTGTATGGCGACGTGGCCTTCTTCAGCAGGCAAACGCGGCTTGCCCTGCGGAACAGCGGCGTGGTGGATCCGGAAAGCATGGATGAGTACATCGCCTTCGACGGCTTCGAGTCACTTGCGAAAGTGCTCGACACGGAAGATCCCGCCGCGCTGATAGAGGAGATCACCCGTTCGAATCTGAGGGGAAGAGGGGGCGGGGGGTACCCGACTGGGAAAAAATGGCTTGATGCAAGGAACGCGCCCGGGGACGTCAAGTATATCATTTGCAATGCCGACGAGGGCGACCCAGGGGCGTTCATGGACAGGAGCATGCTGGAGGGGGATCCATTCTCCGTTCTCGAAGGGATGGCCATTGGTGGATATGCCATCGGCGCCCATCGGGGATTCCTCTATGTGCGCGCGGAATACCCGATGGCGATACGGCGCCTTGAAAACTCGATCGCGCATATGCGTCGAACGGGGCTGCTCGGATCGAACGTGCTCGGATCGGATTTCGCATTCGACCTGGAGATCCGTCTCGGTGCGGGCGCATTCGTCTGCGGTGAAGAGACGGCGCTCATTCATTCGATCGAAGGGGAACGCGGCCAGCCCCGCGTGCGGCCGCCCTATCCCAGCCAAAGCGGTCTGTGGGGAAAGCCCACGGTCATCAACAATGTGGAGACTTTTGCCAACGTGCCCGTCGTCGTCAAGTACGGTGCTCACTGGTTCAGTCAGATCGGAACGGAGAAAAGCGGCGGGACGAAGGTCTTTGCGCTGGCCGGAAAAATCCAGCATACCGGTCTTGTAGAAGTTCCGATGGGCACCACCCTGCGGGAAATTGTGTTCGATATCGGCGGGGGGGTCACCGGCGGGAAAAAGGCAAAGGCGATCCAGACCGGAGGACCGGCGGGGGGGTGCATCCCGGAGAAGTGGTTCGACACGGTGGTGGATTTCGACAGCCTTGTCCGCATGGGTTCGATCATGGGCTCGGGCGGCATGATTGTCATGGACGAAGACGACTGCATGGTGGACATCGCCAAGTTCTTCCTCGCCTTCAGTCAGGACGAATCCTGCGGCAAGTGCACCCCCTGCCGCGAAGGGACCAAGAGGATGCTGGAGATTCTGGAACGTATCACCTCCGGCAAGGGCGTGCCCGAGGATATTGGAAAGCTCGAGCGGCTGGGGGGACTCCTGAAGAAGACTTCGCTTTGCGGGCTTGGCCGCGCGGCGGCAAACCCCGTGCTCAGCACACTCACCCACTACCGTGAGGAGTATCAGGCTCACGTAGTCGAAAAGCGGTGTCCTGCCCGCAAATGCACGGCTCTCATACTCTACGAGATCAACCCGGAGAAATGTGTCGGATGCATGGCCTGCGCGCGGGCCTGCCCCGTCACGTGCATCTCCGGGTCGGCGAAGAAGGTGCATCTGATCGACCAGACCCGCTGCATCAAGTGCGGACGCTGCTTTGCCGTGTGCCGCTTCGATGCGGTGAACAGGAATTAACGCCATGGACACTACAATCACCCTTACCATCGACGAGAAGAAGGTCAGCGTACCCGCCGGGACCACGATCCTGGAGGCCGCGGAGGGCTGCGGCGTTCGAATTCCACGGCTGTGCTACCACCCTGACCTCTCCCTCATGGGTTCCTGCCGCGTGTGCGTCGTCGACGTGAAGGACATAGGGTTTTACATGGCAGCCTGCTCATCGCCCGTGTGGGAAGGCATGGTTGTGCAGACGAACTCTCCCCATATCCGGGAGGCACGTCGGGACATCGTCGAGCTCCTTCTTGATAACCACCCGAAGGAATGCCAGATCTGCGAAAGGGACGGAAACTGTGAGCTGCAGAACCTCGCCTACGACCTGGGAGTCCGAGAGAGGCTCTTCGAGGGGGAACGCAAGCGATTCCCCCTGGAGGTTTCCGGGCGCTCCGTGATCAGAGACTCGGAGAAGTGCGTGCTCTGCGGACGCTGCTACCGCGTGTGCGCGGAAGTCCAGGGTGTGTACAACCTGAGCCAGCATGGCCGCGGGTTCACAACCGTCGTGACCCCTGCGCACGGAGCGGACATGGACGACTCAGTCTGCATCCAGTGCGGCCAATGCATCAATGTCTGCCCCACCGCAGCCTTTCTCGAAAAAAAACACAGCGACCAGGTCTGGGCGGCAATTGCAGATCCTTCTATTCATGTCGTGGTGCAGACGGCCCCCTCGATACGCGCGGCCATCGGCGAGGGGTTCGGGCTCCCGCCCGGTACGCCGGCTACCGGGAAGATGATCTCCGCCCTGCGGCTTCTCGGTTTCGACGCGGTGGTCGATACGGATTTCGGGGCGGACCTCACCATTGTGGAAGAATCACACGAGCTGTTGAAACGGATGGAAAGCGGCGGTCCGCTCCCAATGATCACATCCTGCTCCCCGGGATGGATCAGCTTCATGGAGAAGTTTTATCCCCAGCTCATTCCCCATGCATCAACATGCCGTTCACCCATGGGAATGGCATCGGTGCTTCTGAAGACATACTACGCGGAGAAGACGAAGCGGGACCCCCGGAAGATATTCGTGGTCTCCGTCATGCCGTGCGTTGCGAAGAAGTTCGAAGCGCAGAGAACAGAGCATTTCACCCCCTATGGGGTGCCGTACACGGACGCAGTGCTGACGACCCGCGAGGCCATCTGGATGATCAAGTCCTATGGGATCCAGTTCGCCGATCTTCCCAACGGACAGTTCGACTCGCCCCTGAAGATCGCAACAGGGGCGGGGGATATCTTCGGCACAACGGGAGGGGTCATGGAAGCAACCCTTCGAACCGCTTCAGAGCTGCTCACAGGAAAACCTGCGGAGAAGCTCGAGTTTACCGAAGTACGTGCGGTCGAGGGTCTGAAGGAACTGGAAATATCGATTGGAGACCGGGTGCTGAATGTGGGTGTCGCCAATGGACTTCGCAATGCCCGGGAGCTTCTCGACAAGATCGTGAGCGGTGAAAAGCACTTCGATGTCGTCGAGGTGATGGCCTGCCCGGGTGGCTGCATTGGAGGCGGGGGGCAGCCCTATCCTCCCGCCGGAATGAAGGTTCTCGATCCAGAGTTGTTGCGCCTCCGCGCATCCGCACTGTACGAAATCGACGGCGGCAAGCAGCTTCGGCGATCTCATGAAAACCCATCCATCAAGATCCTGTATGACGAGTTCCTGGGCGAGATCGGCGGACCAAAGGCGCACGAACTTCTGCACACGGAATACTCGGCCAAGCGGCCGCGGGGGATCTGATGAAAACGACCGACAACACGAATGAAGTGATGGCGGAGAGCCGTGGGGCCCTGCCTGCCCCGCTTCTGGAATACATCACCACGGTCATGAATGGCCCTGAGCCTCACAGTCAGCTCATTTCAGTCCTTCACAAGGTGCAGGGTCATTTCGGCTACCTGGGGTGGGAGCAGATCGATGCGGTGGCCCAGCTTATGCGCATTCCCCAGGCCAAAGTCACCGGCGTTGCGACTTTCTATCACTTTTTTCGCCTCAAGCCCCGCGGCAGGTTCATGGTACACGTGTGCCTGGGGACTGCCTGCTACGTGAAGGGCGCCAGCGAGATTGCCGAGCGCTTCAAGGAAGAGCTCGGCGTGGACTTCGGAGAAACGAGCAAGGACGGGATGTTCTCCCTCGAGAGCTCGCGATGCCTGGGCACGTGCGGCCTTGCTCCTGTGGTGATGATTGATGAGCACGTGCACGGGAAGGTCAAGCCTGAGCAGGTTCGAGCCCTCCTGGATACCTATCGAACGAAAGCCAGCGAGGGGTAAGGAGGGCCCCTCGGCGTTGTCAGCCTGGAATTGGACTTTGCTCCGGTGAAAGCACAGGAACACCAATGAGCGTTCGAACTCTTGCCAACAGTGCGTCCCCATCAAAGGGTTTGGGCAAAAAATTCAGATTGATGTTCTGACTGACGATCTCGCTCATATCCGTCCCTGACATCACGATTGATTTGATTCCGGGCCGCTCTTCGAGCAGGTGAGCAATAAGGTTCATGCCATTGAGCCGCGGCATTTCCACGTCAGTGATTACCAAGTCTATTGTTCCGGGATACTTGCGAGAAAGTTCCAGCCCCTCCTGACCATCGGAGGCGGAAAGAACCACATACCCTTCCCCTTGCAAGAGCAGTGTTACCAGATTGCGAATCAACACTTCATCATCGGCTACCAGGATGATGGGCTGATTCACGCCCAAAGAGCTGGGGTCAGGTAGGTTGATTTCGCGGTTTCCAACAGACATTTGTCGCTCCTGCCGTCAATTGCTACATTGGCAAGAGCAATAATACTGAAAACGCCTGACGGCTTCTGTGTGGAAGGGCACATTGTCGTCATGGCCAGAGTTCGCGGTCAGGATGCGGGTACTGGCGGATAGAGCCGTTGGTCAGATGTTTTACGTAACTCACTGATCTGCAAGGAGTTACGCCTATTTGACCACGAGCACTTTGCGCATTTCGTCGAACCCCGGGCCCACCACGCGGATGAAGTAGATGCCTCTTGCCACGATCCTGCCGCCCCGGTTCTTTCCATCCCACCCCGTGGCGTATTCGCCTGCATTCTGTGTCCCGCCTGCAAGCACGTTGACGATGTCCCCGCTGAGGGTGAACACGGTGATCGTGATCTTTCCGGCCTTGGGCATCACGTAGTGCACGTATGCCGATTCACCGCTGGCCGGATGGATCACGTTGTTGGTGATGGTGACGTTGCCGCGCTGCGCGATGATCGAGTGGTAGGTGTATTCGAACGGCCTGACGCTGCCCGGGTTGTTGGGGTCTGCCTGGTATGCCAAGGGCAGGCGGTTGGCGCCGCTGGTGATGACGAACATGAACTGGAGAAGGGCTCCGTCCTTGATCGCCGGGTCGGCGGCGGGGATGGTGTAGTCGCGCAGTGCCCCATTTGCCGTCCCCAGCCCGGCGGTGCGCGCCTGGGAATCCCCAGGATAGTGAGCGCGGTCGCCGCCATTGTTGGGAGCGGGGGGCGGCGCCCAGAATGTTGACGCGGCCGACGGAATCCACACGTTGTTGAAATCGACCGCAGCAGGCGGATTCACGTCCCAGAACAGCTCCAGGGATGTGCCGGGGACGTCCAGACCAGTGGCCGCAGGGAGGATCCGCGCTTCAAGCAGAACATCCTCCGGCAGCAGCCAGTGAGTGCCGTCGAAGTTGGTGACCATGCCGACCCCGCCCCGCGTGGGATCCCGCTGCACGGTATTGTTCAGCGCGAACACCGGCGTGGCAAAGCCCAGCCCCACGTCGGAAATGTTGTGCGCCGGCGCCGTGGGCGTGGAGGTGGGGGTGAGCATCGCCTTGCCGCTGTAGGGCGGACCTGCAATCACGCCCGCCGGAAGATATTGATTGCCGTCAGCGTTGAGGTTGGTATAGACCGCAGCCCCAGGGTCGCCGGGAGAGGTTACGTACGGTGCGGGGCCCACCGACGGATAGACGAATTGATTCGGATAAGGCTTGTCCCAGACCTGCCCGGTGACTGCACTGATCGTTTGCGCGCCAGCCAGAATGTCGTTTACTGCCAGAGGAGTGGCGAACAGCACAATCGCGGCATGGGCCCCGCTTCCACTCATCTCCACGGGCTGGACCGTTATTGAGCCGCCCGAGTAAGAAAGACTTGTGATGCCGATGGGAGCAGTCCCGGCGTCGTTCCCGTACACGAAATCGGAGAAATGCACGTAAGCCTGGGTTGCGCCAAGAGCGGCTGCGGTGTAAGTGATGACAGGCCGCGCGCCGCTGGCCGCCACGTACTTCTTCGTGACCGTAGCAGTATTGCGGTCAACGAGGGCTCCACCGGCATTGCTGGCCAGACTTGTGTTGGCCGTTATCTGCCACGTGGGCGCAGCCCCCGTGTCTTCCTGCGCCCTTTCATTCAACAGTATGTCGAACACGTCTGTATTTGACCCGACTGCCTGGAAACTGCTTACTGTGTACCCGTCCACCTGGACCTGGAGACCGCCAAAGTTGTCATTGAGTGGGGTGACGGGCTTGACCTGGACGCGGATGCGGTCGATCCGTCCGTTGTTATTCGTATCGAGTGTCCAGCTGGCCATAATCGGGATGACGAAGTTCCAGTTGAAGTTATCCCCACCGTCAGTGCAGTTCTGACCTGGAGTGATGGAGTTGGGCCACGCATAGCTCCAGGAGACGGCCGCGTAATTGATGGCCGTCGTGGCCGGCTGGTTATTAATGACCCATTGCCCCTGAAGCGCCGGCGGTGGCGACCCATAATTGGCAGACAGCGGGTTATCGGTAGTGAGGGTCACGACCGCCAAGCTCGTACCCAGCACCTGGAAGTTGCCACCCGCCAGAATTGTCTGGGTCTGTAGATGCTGGAATTCGATCGTCGTGCCGCCGGTTGTGCAGGTAAAGTTGTACCAATTGTTGCTGCCATTGATGTTGATGGTGGCAGGGGGGCTGGGAGGGGCGAACACGACGGTGCCGCTACCGGGGACGAACCCGGTAATTCCGACCGTGTTGTTCCAAAGACTACCCTGCATCGTGATTTGAGACGTCCCGGCGACGCTCAGTGTCCCGCTGGTGATCGTCAACGCGTTGCTGACTGCAATACTTGCCGACAGCATAACGGTATTGCTCCCCGCCAGGATCGTCAGGTTGCGGAAGATCGTGCCCGTCTGGATGGCTGCGGACCCGGTCGCTCCCGTGAAGGTCACCGTGCTGGAGAAAGGCGTAAAGCTTGTCACGCTCCAGTTGCCCCCCACGCTGATGGCCTCGCTTGCCGTGGCCGCCAACGCTCCCGCGCCCGCGAGATTCGCACCCACAGTCAGGGCGTTTCCATTCAGCGTCAGGGTACCCCCGGCGGAGATGCTCAAGTTGTTGGCTGCCCGCACCGCGCTCTGCAGGCTGCCCCCGCTGCTGAGGGTCAGGTTGTAGAACGGATC
>CAYTGX010000013.1:16541-19012 GCA_964437385.1 uncultured Spirochaetaceae bacterium | reverse complement strand
CTGGTGGCCTTGGTGAAGCCCGCAGGAGTGAAGTCAGCCCCCACCGTGATCGTCTGGCTTCCACTCACCGTCAGAGCGCCCGCGCCGCTGACAGACGCTCCCACCGTCAGGGCGTTGGCCGCCAAGGCAAGGGTACCGGCAGTCAGCGTGAGGGAGCCTCCCAGCGTGATGGGCTGGGTGGCGATGACCTGAGGGGGAGTGCCGAAGATGTTGTCTACCGTGAGGTTGGTCAGCGTGGAGGCGGTGAAGTCCACGCTCTGGGCTGCGCTGTTCCCGTTGAGGGTCACCATTCCCGCGGATGTGATGATACCTGTGGTGCGCGAGATGTTGCCCCCCACCGTCAGGCTGTTGGCCGCCATGGCCAGGGTGCCCGAGGCCAGCGCGAGGGTGCCCGTGACGGTGACAGGGCCTCCCGCGCTCCAGGATCCGGTCCCACTGAAAGTCAAATTGGCGTAGGAGCTGCCGACGGCGAGTGTGAGGTAACTTCCACCGCCATAATAGTCGACAAGCCCCGTGCTGGGGTTGAAAGCCGCACTCACGGTTTCTCCACCCTGGAGCATGAGGGTGCCGCTGTCAGTAAGGGTTCCCGCCACGGTGAGGTTGGATCCAGCCAGATCGAGCGTACCCGTGGTGATGGAAAGGTTGGCGACGGTGACGTTGGAGGTCAGCACGGGGCTGGCGGAAGCTGAGGGAATAATGACGGTATCCGTTGCGTTGGGAACGTAGCCGGGAGTCCAGTTGCTGGCAAGCTTCCAGTTGCTGGTGGCTCCCGCCCAGGTGAGAGTGTTCACGCCGAAGCTCCAATTCAGATTGTGCCCGAGATCGCTGCTGGTGGCTGCCGTGACGGTTGAAGCGCTTGTGCTCGCGTCGCTGTCCTGCACCTGGACGTACGTCACGGAAGCCGATCCCGATGCAGCGATCTTCAGTCCCCATCGGGTAGGGCTGCTGCTGCTGAGAAGGCTTGTCAGGGTTCCAGGTCCACCTGTGACCCAGAATAACCCGTTGATGGTTTGTGTGTTCCCCGATGCGAACTGGACCGTCTTGCCTGCAACACTGGAGGGTACGGTGAGGTTGTAGAAAGTCGTGGTTCCGCTGATCGTCGTCAGCCCTGCGGTGTTGAACACGACGGTGCTCGATACGGCACTGAATCCCGGCAGGTTCCAGTTGCCTCCCACCTGGATGATCTCTGTCCCGCTGGCGGCCAGAATGCCCGCGCCAGTGAGATCCCCCGCCACGGTGAGATTGAAATTATTGGTCTGCCAGGTGCCCCCTGTCAGGGTCAGAGCGGCGTTGATGCTGGCCGCATCCGCCTGCTTGTAGGTCGTGCTGCCCGAGGTCAGCAGCAGCGTGCTGAAGCTCTGCAGGTTGCTCGTCACGGTGAAGGGCCCTGCGCCGCTGGCCCCGGTGAAGGTTACCGTGCTGGTGGTCGGGGTGAAAGCGGCAATGTTCCAGTTGCCCCCCACGCTGATGCTCTCGGCACCGGCAGCGCTGAGCGCGTTGCCGGTGAGGTTGACCCCTACCCACAGGTTGTGAGTGTTCAAGGACAAGGTGCCTGCCGTGATCGTCAGGTTGTTGGTTGCCTGCACGTTGTTCTGCAGCGTTCCGCCGCTTCCGAGGGTCAGGCTATAGAAAGGATCGCTGCCGATCTTTGTTGTGATGCCGGGGTTCGCTGAGGTGAGTTGGATGCTGGAAGTGTCTGCCGTGAAGGTAAAGCTTCCACCCGAGGAGTCCCACGTGCCGGCAATAGCGTGGGCAAAGATAGAGGCCAGCCAGGTGCCCCGCGTGAGTGTAAGAGAATTTGTGACCGTCCACCCTCCCGTAGAGGTTACCGTGTCCGTGGACGCGGACTTGTTGATCGTCAGGTTGAAAAAAGTCAAACTATCTACATTGGCTGCGGTGCTCCCGTTGAGGGTCACTGTGCCCGTAGAGCTCAACACCCCGGTCGTGCGGGTAATGCTGCCCGCTACAAACAGCCCGTTCCCCCCCATCACCAGCGTCCCCGAGGTCAGCGCCAGAGCCCCAAGCGCATTCGTCAATCCGATCGCACCCCCCGCATTCACCGTCGAGGTGCCCACTGCTACCGTCAGCCCCTGCACCCCCGCTCCCCCCGCGTCCACCGTCGAGGAGAAGCTCACCGGGGCATTCGCCGTGGCCACTGTCACGCTTCCCCCAAGGCTCACCGCTCCCGTAAAGCCCAGCGTGGAGCCCGCCCCGGCCGTGCTCTGATAAGTGGGCCCGTTCAGCGTGATCGCCGTGCCCGTCACACTCTGCCCTCCCGTGGTGAACACGCTCGACAACCCCACCGTGGCCGCACTGGCCACCGTGAAGCTCCCCAGCTTGTTCCCCGAGACCGCCGAGCTCCCCACCACCCCACCCACGCTCACCGACCCCCCTCCCGCCGTCAGCGTCAATCCCTGCGTCGTGCTGCTGTCCACCGTCGCGCTGAAACTGATGCTCCCACCGGCCGTCGT
>CAYTGX010000013.1:2801-16441 GCA_964437385.1 uncultured Spirochaetaceae bacterium | reverse complement strand
GCGTCGTGCTGCTGTCCACCGTCGCGCTGAAACTGATGCTCCCACCGGCCGTCGTCACAGCGATCGCTCCCCCCGCCAGCGCCACCCCTCCCGTAAACCCTAACCCCGCTGCTGTCGTGTTCTGATAGGTGGCAGGCCCGTTCAGCGTGATCGCCGTGCCCGTCACACTCTGCCCTCCCGTGGTGAACACGCTCGACAACCCCACCGTGGCCGCACTGGCCACCGTGAAGCTCCCCAGCTTGTTCCCCGAGACCGCCGAGCTCCCCACCACCCCACCCACGCTCACCGACCCCCCTCCCGCCGTCAGCGTCAATCCCTGCGTCGTGCTGCTGTCCACCGTCGCGCTGAAACTGATGCTCCCACCGGCCGTCGTGATCGCTACCGTCCCCGTCAGCGTCACCGGCCCCGTCACCGAAAAGTTCGCCGCTGCTCCCGTGTTCTGGATCGTCGACCCCAAACCAGCTGCTCCGTTCACGGTCAGCCCGTTCGCGTTCAGGTTGATGACCCCCGCAGAGTGCGTCAGGTTGTGTGCGACCACGATGGCAGCCGCCATCGCGAAAGTTCCGGATCCGGTGACCTTGAGGTCGAAGTAGTCGGTCGCGCCGAAATCGTAGATCGCAGCGGCTCCCGTGCCCGTGTACTGAAAGGCACCCGAAGTCGGATTTGGCGTGGTGATGATGTGGGTCGTCGTTGCGGTATCGCCCGTAAGCTCGAAAATCCCTGAATTTGACAAGGTCGCGACCGTGAAGTTGTCCGGCCCGACGTTGAGCGTCTCAGTCACGCCAATGGTGAGAGTAGCAGAGACGTCGAGAGTCCCCGCCTGAAGGGTGCGCGTGGTGCTGGCCGCCGCCGAGAACGTCAGGTTCGTATACGTGAGCCCGGTCGGCAGACCGGTGAAGGTGCCCGTGCCGTAGTAGTTCACAGTGCCGCCAACCCTGCCTGCCGGCTGATTGGTAATCGTCTCTCCGCCCTGAAGCTTGAGGGTGCCGGTGGGGGAGTTCGTGAAAGTATCTCCGCTGCCGAATGTGAGGCTGCTTCCGTTGAGGTCGAGGATCGCGCCTCCCGCGATCGTCAGGGAGAACCCCGACCCGATTGTCACGGTCTGCGCAAGCTGAAGCACAGCGCCGCCGGAGACGGATACCGACAGGTTGGAAAACGTCGTCGGACTGGCCCCCGATATGGTTTTGGTACCCGAGGACGCATTGAACGTGACGGTTTCCACCCCCGCGGAGAAGCTCCCGGCGTTGCTCCACGAGCCCGCGAGCGCTAAAGACTGGGAACCGGCGCTCAACGCAGCCCCTGAGCTTATGGTCAGACCGCTCGACAGGATGCACGCATCCCCCAAAGAAACAGTACCGCTGCCGCTGATGACAAGGCTTGGCAGGGTTTTGCCTGAGCTGCGCAGTGTCACCGCTGCCGATGGGCTCATTGTCACAGTCCCGGAAGCCGTGAATCCGGTCGATCCTGTGAGGTTGAGGTTGCCGCCTACGTTGATGGCATTCGCGCCCGCAGTCAGAGTGCCCGCCGAAACGATGAGGTCCCCGGAGACGTTGAGGGCTGAGTTCGGGGTGAATGTACCACCCGAACCGCTGATCGTGAGATTGTTATATGCAATGCCACTACTGAGGACCGTATAAGAGCCGCTGCCCACCATGTTCACTGTCCCCGTACCGGTTACGGCGGTGACATTGGTGAGCGCTTCCCCGCCGTTCATGATCAGCGTCCCCTGAACGGAGATGGTCCCGAGGGCGTTTCGTATAATGTTGAACCCGGCCAACGTGAGCGTGGCGTTCGAAGCGATGGACAAATTCAAGACAGTCTGGTTTGCGGCGAGGACCGGCTGGAAGTTGGCGGGGGCGATGACCGCACCCACCGCAGCCGACGGCACGCCATTGTTCCAATTCCCAGGCGTAGTCCAACTGGTTGTGTTTGCGTTTCCGGTCCACGTAGTGAAGTTGGGAACCGTCCAGCCGGAGGTGCTCGTGAGCGTCGAGCTATTTGCCGTGGCGGTGCCTGGGGTCTCGGTGGAGAAGCTCAGGCTGGCGTAGCTTACATTGACGTTCGCTATCGGACAGCTCAAAGTCCAGTTTGGAGCGCTCCCGATGTCCGTCGTTACTATGACGTTTTGGGAGGAGGCGCCCGTGATCGTGAAGTTTGTTGCGGTCTGAGTGAACCCGCTGGCGAATTTGAGCGTCTTGCCCGGAGTCGTGCAGGAGAGTGTAGAGAAAGTATTGGTGCCCGTTATCGTCGATGTCCCGGTCCCGGCCAGGTTCACGGTCGAGCCAGAGGCCGTAAAAGTCCCGCTCGTGTAAGCCCAGTTTCCGTAGAGATTGATCGTCACAGAGCCGGCGTTGAGGGTACCGCCGTTCAGCGTGAGATTCCCGTTTACAGTAATATCGGCATTGAGATTGTAGGTGCCGCTGGTGAAAGTCAGATTGTAGTAGCTGGTACCCATCGCGAGGCCGGTATAGGGTCCAGAGCCCGCATACACAACGGTACCGGTCGCGGTTGAATAGCTTAACGACAGGTTTTCGTTGCCGTTGAGGGTGAAGGTGCCGGAGTTGGAAAAGCCGCCGCTTACGGTAAGGCTCGTAGTCGCATCGCCATTGAGCGTCATGGATGCGTTTGGATCGATGATGAGGGAGGCGACAGAGACCGTCTGCCCCGTCGTGAGCACCGGGTAGGTCGAAGCTCCGGCTTGAATGCGTATGGCGGTAGAGTTGCCGTTGGGCGGAGCCGTTCCGCCCCAATTGGCGGGTGTGGTCCAGCCGGTGCCGGTTCCTCCCTGCCAGGTATAGGTGGTCGGCTGGATCGTGATGACCTTGCTGTCCACGACGTTCCAGGTAGCCCCGCCGTCGTAGGAGAGCTGGAGGCTGAATGAGCCTGGAGAGTTGGTGGCCGTCAGGGCCAGGCCCGAAATGGTAAGCGTATCGGTGCCGGTAAAGTTGATTGTCACCGGGATCGACAGGATGAGATCATTGCCCGCTCCACCGGAGTACGTCACGGGAGTTCCGACCCGGCCCGTGGTGGGCTGGACGAATGTCGGCGCTGTTATGGTTGTGTTGAAGTGGGCGATCGGTGTCACCGTCGGGAGGCTTATCTTGATGCCATTCGCGGTCGTGATGTTTCCGATGCCGCTATCGTTGCTCACCGTTATTGTAGAAAGAGTCGCGGTGTTGCCGGTGACGAAAGTGAGGCCGTTGTTGCTGGACATGCTGGGCGGCGGGTTGGTGACAAATTTCGCCGTAGCGTTCCCGTTCACGCCCGGTAGACTTGAGCTTCCGCCCGTGCCATCGCTCGTCAGGTTTATCGTTATTGTCTCTGCAGTATTGTCCGAGATGGTGAAGGTCGCCATTCCCGTCGTATTGGTAGTGATGGTCGTGGGAGTGATGGTGATCGTTCCCGACCCGCCCGATGCGGATACAACGGCCTTGCCGATGTACTGTATGGGATTGCCCGAGGAATCGACTATCTGTGCGGCATATGTCAGGTTCGAGCCGGTCACGCCTGTCGCCGTCGCAGGGCTCAGCACAAAATGGTCGGGCTTGGGCCCTGAGTAGGGAGTCGAATATATCGGGAGAAGGGAGCCCCCGATGGAGAAGTAGACCTCTGCTGCCCCCGAAGCACGCCCCCCCAAGGTACCGGTCGTCGAGAACTGGAGATGCCAGGTCGCGTTGGTCTGCGCCGCGGAAACGGAGTAAGTATTCGTCGCGTTGTTGGGTCCCATCGGGAAGGACGCTACCCCTTGGGAAACTCCAAGGTTGTCGTTCCATGCGTTGATCGTAATACTGTTCGTACTCGCATAACTGAAGGCATAAGTAGTGGCAGTCATCGTGGTTCCCGCTTCTCCGTATGGCACGAAGGGGTAGACGTTCCACGTCTCGGCTCCTGCAACGGCTGAGGAGAGCTGGGCGAGCTCGATGTCATAGCTGAAAGCGTCGCCGTTCGAAAGCCCTGTCGGTGTGCCGCTGTTGGCCAGCGAGACATCGAACTGGTAGCAGTGCTTGAACTCCTGCGCCTGTGTGTTGTAATCGGGATTTACCGCAGTGAGGCGGAAGTAGTACTTGTTGCCGATGTGCTCGCCCTGAGAGGGGGAGACACCGTTGAAGTAGACCCAGGTGCCCACTCTGAAAGCCAACGGGTAGCTACCGCCGGTTATCGAACCGAGCACCGTCCCTGGTGTTGTGGGGGGGTTTGCAGTTGCGTAGGTCAACTGCTGCCCCGCGGCGGCTGAATAGGCTCCCGTGCCGCCGATGAGTGCGTAGTTGACCCAGGGTGGTCCGTTTTTGCCGGCTACCGGAAGGTCGGGTTCGCTGTTGGCCAAGGTACCGTCTATGTCGACATCGGGATTCCTGACCGCGAAGTAGAGGGTCTGGGTGGTGGTGTCGGGGATCTCGAAGAAGACGACGTTGGCACCGGTGTTGTCGCCGGTCCCGACATTGGCGCCCGTATAGAGCCAGTTCTGTGTCATCGGGTTCGCGTCGACGTACTGCGGACCCTGGGGAGGGAAGCGGGTCGGCGCGAACTGGGCAAAAACCGCACCCGTGGAAAAGAACGCCGCCAGGAACGCGAGGGCTCGCAAGAGTGAAACAGTCCTTGTCAGGGACTTGATGGCCGTGAAGACCCCGAGAGTTGAGAAGCCCGGGCTCAGGAAAAGGTTGCCGGCTTTTTGAGCAGCACTGTCGGGCGTAAGGAATTTCAGGCCAAGGGATCTGTTATTCATCCAGCAGCTTGCCCTTTTCCGTCCGCCAGACCTGCTCGGAGCTTCCAACGAATGGCAAAATCGCGTCGCTATATGCCCTCCGCCGGGCTTTCCTTCGGCATCGTTTCTACAATTATAATTATACCGCGAATACGGCGAGGCGCCAGCCTCATCGACAGTGCTGATTAAGGCGCGTGAACTGCGGCTGTCCCACGCTTTTGCACTGCAGCGGCGCGGCTGTTCGCCTTAACATTTGGCGGCTGGTTACACTCCGAACGCAGTGATTCACTTTTGCTGATACCGATCAATAGTCTGGAATAAATAAAGTCCGGCAGCGCCTGCCGTCGTTCACTTCGCTCGAGAGGGAATGTCGCGTTCGTGGCATTTCTGCACGACCGGCGTATCCACGGTCTTTCTGCCCTTCAGGTAATAGTCAAGGAATTCTACCATTATATCAGTGACGAGCTTCCCCCCGAAAGCATGGACGGCGCCCGGAATCACGTACATCATCACGGGTGTTCCTGCCGTTTCCAGTGCGTTCCGCAACAGCCGCGAATGCCGGGGGGAAACCAGCGGATCTTCGGTGCCGTGGAGTATGAGAAAGGGCGGCTCGTGACCGTCGATGTAGGTGAGCGGGCTTGCCGAAGCCGCTCTTCCGAGCCCGGCTTTGGACGTGACCGGAGCCCCCAGGAGCTGGTCGACGGCATTGTCCGGCTCGGCCGCCCCGCCCTCGAAAGAGAGAGGGAGCCGCGTCGGCCCGCACATGTCAATGACCGCCTGGACACTGTAATCCGCGGCTTCCGTTTCCCAGTCGCGGTTTCCCGCCGACACTCCCATCAGGGCACAGAGGTGGCCCCCCGCTGAATCTCCGGACACCGCGACCCGGGATCCGTCGTAGCCGTATTGGTCCGCGCGCCGCTTCAGGAAAAGCAGCGCATCCTTCAGGTCGTGCATCTGGGTCGGAAAGGCTCCTTCGTCACTGTACCGATAGTCGACCGATGCAATGGCATAGCCCCTTTCCGCGAGGGGCATCGCGAGGTTCCAGGTCCTGTTGAGATCCCTCCATCCGCCTCCGTGTATCCACATGACCAGCGGAGGTCGTCCTTCCTCGGGCAGATGAATGTCGATGAAAAGCTCGCGGCCTTTCACCTTCTTGAACGGGACGTTCAGAAACTCTTTCATGCAATAGCCTCACCGAAAGTAGGTATCATAGATCCGGTTGCGCTTTTTCAACTCTTCCACCGGCAGGTTGTCGGCGTCCGCGATCTCGTAGACGCCGAAGGTATCGTACAGTCTCTGCACCGGGTCGATCTGCACATACGAGCACCAGGGCAGCCAGGCGTAGACGCCGCGGGAATCGAAGAGCGACAGGTCTGCGCCCTCTTCGCACAATCCCCGCCTGCCGTAGCCCAGGCTGCCGTCCACGTCGGTCACCTGCTTCGGATTCTTGTGCACGAACTGCGCGAAATCCCTGTAGTGCCTGTCCCCGGTGATCAGGTAAAGCCTGTAGAAAATGTACGAGCAGGCCGCCATGTAAACGTCCGCGCCGGAATGGCCCGTGGCGATGAGGCTCTGGCCGGACATGTCGACATGGCGCAGGGCGTGGACCTTCTCGATGGGCTTGACCGGGAACGCCCAGGAATACGTCCAGGTCTCGATGTAGTCCGCCGCGCCCCTGGCGGCCTTCAGCCACTTCTCCTCCCCCGTGAGATCGTAGAGAGAGAGGAAAGCGAAGAAGGCGTAGATGCCCGATTCCTTGTCGAGCACGTCCGCGTTGTCGCAGGTTCCCCCGACGTACATCATTTTCCGGTAGATATTCTCATAGCTCCAGTCCCCGGCCTTGAGGGCAACGGCCCTGTATTCCACGCTGCCCGTGACGAGGGAGAGCTGGACCAGGAACCTGATGACATTCGTTGTGTTCCCGGGGGATACAAGGCGCACGCTTCCGTCGAAGTTGTAGGCACGATGCCAGAAGCCCTCCGGCGATATGCTGCGGGCCAGCCAGTCCCCGACCTTCCTGCAGTACTCCAGCCATTCAGGCTTGTCCACCGCCTGGCTGTGAAGGAATACGTAGCCGTCCAGTATTCCTTCCATCCCGTCACCGATCATCCGGAGCCAGATCGGGTGATCGAGGAATCCGGGCGGAAAGGGGTCGTACCATGTTTTTGGCGCGCCCCATTCGGTGAGGGAATTATGGACCCAGAAATCCAGCACCTTGCTGCCCTTCTCCGCGATTTCGGGCCTGTTCCGGGAATAGCCGTAGCGGAGAAGCTGGTAGCCGATGTTGGGCTGCTGCCCGATAAAGCCGAACTGGTAGTCGACGATGCCGATCTCACCGCGGGGAAGCAGGCACTTGAACGGCACGCCCCAGGAGCCGTGATAGTCCCTGCAGAGCTCGGCAAGCATCTCCATCGTCACGACATAGAGCTTCTCGTTGTTCACCCGCGCGATTTTCGGTTGAAAGACGCCGTAGAAGTATCGCCAGACATCCTTCATCACGTCGTAGAAATCGTCGTTCCTTGAAAAGCGAAGAATGATCGAATAGTCCTGGAGGAAGCCCGCTTCGACCGGATGATACCTCCGGTTGAAGCCGAACTGGTACTGGTAAGGGCCTCCCCGGTAGGGAGTCATGAGCTCGTTGTAGCCTTCGGTGCCGGGGTATACATAGTCCATCGACAGCCCCGCCTGCGCGCTCATCCCCAGCGAGCCATAGTTGAAGGAGGGGTCGGTCCGGCAGTCGAACATCCTCTCGTACACGTCGCTGGCCCGGACGTCCGCTTTTGCCCTGCAGAAAGCGACCGCTTCGCCGTTCAGGATATTCTGCATGGCGAAGAGCGGAAGCGCGTACCGCGTTTCCCGGTACCAGAAATACCGCTGGCCAAGATCTGCCCCGATGGCGTGGTCAGGCACTTTCTCGTTCTGCTTGTACCAGGCGCCCGGGGCGAAGTAGTAGTAATCCTTCGGATCATTCGATTGGAGGAGTCCCAGGGATATCCGTGTGCCGAATCCCAAGTCGTCCTTCTCCGCCCGTGCCACGAAAACCTTCCTTGAAAAGGTGAATGCCGAGGCGTCCTTCCGCGCCTCGATGGTATCCTCGAATCGAAAGGCGCTCCCCTGGCTCGTTCGTAGCTCGCCCTCGGCCCGTACCCTGCCGCCATCCGCGCGGACCGACGCGTAGGCCGCCTCGTAGTCGACGGCTTTCGCGGCGTAGTCTTTCAGGATGAGGATGAGGGGCCTCTTCGTCCTGTAGAGGCAGATCGGCGAGGGTTTCGAGCTTCGGTACACTGCGTACCCGATGCCGCCCTCGATATTCTCTTCGAATCGAATGATGAAATTGCCGGAGTGCAGTTCGAGCGCGCTCATGGTGCCGCCGTGCCCCTTCTCTCCCTACTCGATGTCTCCCACCGCGTATGCAATCTGGGCGAGTTTCGGCGAAATCTGAACCGAGGTGAGCTGGAGCAGCTGCCTGTCCTCGATTGTGATCATGGTCTGACTGTAACCGGAGAAATGGCACCGGGAATCGTAGTGGTTCAGCGAATCGAGTCTTTTCCACTTCCCGCGGCCGCAGTCGCTGTTGACCAGGAAATATCCGGGCTCCACCAAGCCCGGCCCCGCGCTCGCAATCCTGCCGGATACTATGACCGTTCCGCTCTCCCCGCCCGCCTTCGTCCAGATGCAATACGGCGTGCTGCCCAGGAAAGCGCCCGCATCGTCCTGGATGAGCGTGCCGACATCTGCCGGGTCACCCCAGTCATCCCCGTCATTTGAAAAACGGCAGTAGATCGGGTAGCCCGGCATCCCGACTATTTCGTATACCATTATGTATGTGCCGTTCGGCATGAGCTGCACGATGGGCATTCCGGGCCTGAGCGTGCCGCCAGGGATCGCGACGTCGAATACTTCCTTCCCCCAGGTAGACCCGCCGTCCCGGGATACCTTGTGGCACAGCAGCTGGTTGAAGCCGTCCTTGATGAACCGCTCGTCGGAGTAGTAGCACACGAGGTCGCCCCGCGCATCCAGATAGAGGTACGGCTCCCAGATCGGCCTTTCCCCTTCCTTAAGATCGACGTGAGCCTTGCCGCCTTTGTCGATGCTGCTCACGTATTGCCACGTGGCGCCCCCGTCCTGGCTCTTGAACAGCAGGAGCTCCGTTTCCATCATGGTGCCGGGAATCGAGTTTCCCGCGCAGAGGATCGTGCCTTCCGTGAGGGCGCCGGCGGGCCTGGGCAGCTCGAACAAATGCGGCTGGTACCTCATGCCCCAGCCGTTCTTCGTATCGTGGACCTTCGACAGGAGAGACCAGGTAAGGCCGTTGTCGGCGCTCGAGTAGATTGCAAAAAAAGGCGTGTCGTACGTGTAACGCTCGAATGTCAGGAGCAGAGCGCCGTTGAACCTGCCGTTGTGCTCCAGCCGTATCACGCGCGGGTACATGGCTCCCGGCGGTCTCTCGTCCAGAGCCGGCGTGTAGACCGCCCCGAAAGTCTTTTTTTTGAGCTGCATGCGCCGCACGGCTATTCCTTGATGCCCGTCATCGCGATGCCCTGGATGAAGTATTTCTGCAGGAAGATGTAGGCGACCAGAATGGGCAGGACCGAAAGGAAGGACCCTGCCAGCATCAGGCTGTACTCCCCCTGGGCATTGCCCTGCACGTTGGCCATCATGAGCGCTATACCGGCCTGCAGGGTCCTCATGGACGTCTTGCTGGTCAGCAGCATCGGGTAGAGAAGGTCGCCCCAGTTCCCGTTGAACACGAACAGACCGAGGCTGAGGAACGCGGTCATGCAGAGGGGCAGGATTATTTTCCGGAATATCTGGAACTCATTGCACCCGTCGATCCTGGCCGCCTCCTCCAGGTCCCTGGGCAGCGTGATGAAGAAGCCCCGCATCAGGAATATTCCGAACGCGTCGGCCGCCCGCGGCAATATGAGCCCTAGATATGTGTCCAGAAGCCTCAGCTTGTTCAGCTCGACGAACAGGGGCACCATGACCACCTGGAAGGGTATCATCAAGGTGCTCACAATCAGGAGGAAGAGGAAATTCTTGCCCTTGAACTTCAGGCGCGCGAACGCGTACGCGGCCATCGTATCGAACAAAAGTACGCAGATCGTCACTCCTGCCGAGAAAATCACCGAGTTCTTAAAAAAGATGAGGAAAGGAAGCCTCTCCCATATCTTTTTATACGCGTCGAAGGTCGGATTGGCCACAAAGAGAGACGCCGGAGTGGCCATGATCATGCCGTCCGTCTTGAAGGACGAAAAAATCATCCAGAGAAACGGGTAGACCGTGATGACCGTGAGCGCAAGGAGAAAAATGTATTTGAGGATCTTTCCGAAAATCGATACTCCCGTCCTGCTGGCGGTGAAGAGTCCGCGTCCCTGGCCTCTGGTGGCAGCTTGAGTGTTCACATCCATGACGATTCCTCAGTACTCTCTGTCGTGCACGCTCGTGCGCCTGAACGTGAACAAAGAAAAGACGAGTATGATCAGGAACAATATGACCGCGTTTGCCGACGCGTAAGGAAGCTTGAGCGTCCTGAAGGCCATATTGTAGATGTAATAGACCATGGTTTCGGTCCTGAATATAGGTCCTCCGCCGGTCATCACGTAGATCTGGTCGAAGGCCTGGAAGGCCGCAATAAGAGCGATGATGACGCAGAACCCGACCGTGGGGAGCATCATCGGGATCGTGATCTTGAAAAGCCTGTCCCATCTGTTGATGCCGTCGATGTTGGCCGCCTCGTAGAGGCTCTGTGGTATGCCCTGCAAGGCTGCCAGGAAGACGACCATGGTGAAGCCAAAATTCTTCCAGACGCTCACGATGGCAACAAGGGGCATGGCCTGGTCGGGATCCTTGAGCAGGCCCCAGTGAATACCCACCTGCTTGAGATAGAAGGAGATGATGCCCACATCCCTGTCCAGGAGGAACTGCCAGATAAGGGCGACAATGGTGAACGAACAGATGACCGGAATGAAATAGACGCCCCGGAAAATGGTGTTCATCACCGAGCTTTCTTTAATGATCACGGCGATGATCAGGCCGACCATGACCTGCAGCGGCACAAGGATGATTGTGAAATAGAAAGTATTGAACAGCGCCCCTCTCACCCTCTCGTCGTTGAACATCTTGATGAAGTTCCTGACGCCCACGAAGCTTATCTTTGCGAACATGATATTGAAATCCATGAAGCTGAACACAATCGAACAGAACATCGGTATGATGACGAAGAATGTGATGATCACCAAGCTCGGAAGGATAAAGAGATACGCCACCCTTTTTTGATCGTTGATCAGCCTGGTGAACGCGCCCACTATGTTCCTCATGGTATCCCGTATCCTTTGACCCAGACCCGGAAAAAGATCGGGGAGGACGCCGTCGCCCTCCCCTTATCACGTCAAATGGATCTACTTGTCCTGCATATACTCGTCAATTTTAGCCGACGCTTTCGTGAAGGCGTCCTTCACCGTTCCTTTGCCAAGGGTGACGGTTTCCCAGGCGTTCTTGAGCTCCTCGTCGAAGATCTTTCCCGCGTTCTGATAGAGAACGTAGCTGCGGGTCGTGAACCGATCAGCCGCGGAGGAGAATTTCCCGGCCCAGGTTCCCTTGAGCGATTCCTCATTGCCCATGTCAACCCGGATCGTCGGATAGCCGGTGCCCTTGGCCCAGATGAGCTGCTGAGGCTTGGCCACCCAGTACGTTTCCCACTCGTAGTAGTTCTTTATCTTGTCGCCCATGAACTTCGTGGGGATATAGAACAGCGGGTGCCCGGAGATCTTGTCCGCTTTGGGCCCCGGAGGGATATTGAACACGTCGAAGTTGACGCCGGCTGACACGTGGCCTGTCGTGGCCCACGGCCCGTTGCAGTACATGGCGATCTTCTTGCTGTTGAACAGGGTGTCCATCCCGGTGGAGGCGATCTCGGGGGAAATCTTGTCCTTGGTCACCAGGTCAGCCATCCTCTGGACGTAGGCCAGGTGGTCGGGCTGGGCCATCAGGGACTTGTTCTTCGCCATGTCGACTGGATCCAGGCCCCAGCCATACATGAACGTCTGGAAGATCTGGTCATACGCAAGGCCGAGACCGTACTGGGTCACGTTGCCCTGCGCGTCTTTCTTTGTGAGCTTCTTCGCGATTGCGAAAAGCTCGTCCTGGTTCTTCGGGAGGGTCTTGATCCCGGCAGCGGCGAACATGTCCTTGTTGTAGTAGATCATTGTATCGAACACGCACATCGGCGCGGCGAGGTTCTTCCCGTCAATGACCGGCACCGCGATGACGCTCTTGGGGAAAATCTTCTTGTCGACCATGCCGGAAGAATAGAGCTCGTCGACGTTCGTCAGTGCGCCAAGGTTGTAGTACTTGCCGAGGATCTCGGGGCCGTAGTTGAAGAAGTCCGGACCGGATCCGGCGGCGAACGAAGCTGTGAGCTTCTGATCAAGGACGTCCCATGTCATGGTGCTCATCTCGATAGTCGTGGTCTTGCTTGTATCGTTGAAGTTCTTGACGATCTGCTCGAGGACCGGCCTGTCTGGACCAGTAAACCCCGACCAGAACTGGAGCGTCACTTTCCCCGGAGCAGCATACACGGCGGCAGTGACTGCCAGCGTTATCATGAAGACCGAGAACAGTTTCCTAGCCATACGTCCTCCTCCTTGATATCTAGCCGACCGTTATTTCGGCTTGCCGGACAGCCTAAACTAGATTCTTGCAGCTGTCAATTTTTTTCTGACAAATTATTGTTGCATATCAGCTCTACTGATACAGACGGGCTGCAAAGGCGCACAAAGGAGTCCTGGCAGGCCCTGGTACGCCGAGGTGGAGGAACTTAGCGGCCTGGAACGTTGTTTATCGGAAAAAGCGGTGCCTCTCTCCTCAGTACTCTGACCGCATCATCCACGAGCGCCATGTCACACTCCTTGGTCGAGCCACCCAGGTGAGGCGTGCAGATGACATTGTCCAGTGACAGCAGCGGGTTGCCGGGCGTCACCGGCTCGACCGAAAACACGTCGAGGCCTGCAGCAGCTATCCGTTTCTCGCTCAATGCGCTGTAGAGCGCTTTCTCGTCAATGATGGCCCCTCGCGCGGTATTGACCAGAATGGCATCCCTCTTCATGAGCCTGAACTCAGCCTCGCTGAGCATGCCCCGGGTGCGCTCGTTGAGAGGGACGAGAACCGCAAGGTAATCTGACTCGGCGAGCAGCGAGGCAAGACTGGCGTACTGGAGGTCCAGCTCCGCCTCCAGCGCGGAGTCCCTCACGAGGTCCGCATAGATCACCTTCATGCCGAGGCTTTGGACGCGCGTGGCCAGGATCTTTCCGATCCTCCCGAGGCCGAGGATTCCCAGGGTCCTGCCGAAAATGTCATGGCCCGAAAAGAGCACTTTCAAATCTCGAGGATCGCCGGCCGCGTCTCCTTTCACACCGCTCCTCATGGCCCTGTCCGCCTGGGGAACGCACCGTGCCGCCGCGTACATGAGGGCGATCGTCATGTCGGCCACGGTATCCCAGAGTGAAGGGACGACGGTCACCTGTATGTGGTTGAGAGAGCAGGCGTCGAGCAGGTCTCCCGGGCAGGCATGACAGGAAATGACCTTCAGCGTCTTTGCGCCGGCAAGCTCGCTGACCGCCATGGCGGGAGAATAGACGATGAGGCCGTCCCACCCGTCCAGGCTCTCTCTCAATTCCCCGCTGCCAGGCTGCACGAATCGAACGATGGCCGCTTCTTCCAGTCTCGCGGCCGCGGCTTTGTGCATCGATATTCCGACCAGCACCCTGGGCTTTCCCGACACGGTGATATCCCCTGTTCCCGCAGATTCTATTCCGTTGAAGCGCCTCGTCAAGCAGATAGGGCGGCCACGGTACCCCGCGGCATTCGCGGCCACGGTACCCCGCGGCATTTGGGCGCGGCGATGATCGGACTTGACGGCACCGTAGGGCGGTAATAG
>CAYTGX010000013.1:0-2701 GCA_964437385.1 uncultured Spirochaetaceae bacterium | reverse complement strand
GCGGCATTTGGGCGCGGCGATGATCGGACTTGACGGCACCGTAGGGCGGTAATAGAGTTGCCACGCCATTGGCGGCGGACCTGGATCCGAATGAATCCCACAGCAGGCAGGAGGGTATTCGCATGGAAGGAAAATGGCCCAGGAAAAAGATCTGGGATTGGTATAACGCCCGGCCATGGATTACAGGCTGCAATTTCATACCCAGCACTATCCACAGCGATATCGAGCTCTGGCAGGAAGCCGATCACGAGGAGGTCATGAAGCAGGTGCGGAAAGAAGTCGAGCTCGCCGCCGGCATCGGCTTCAACAGCTTCCGCATGCTGCTTCCCTACGAAGTCTGGAAATATCAGCACGACAGCTTCATGAGGAACTTCGACGGTTTCCTGGATATGATCGCCGCGCACGATATCACGCTGATGCCCATCCTGTTCAACGACTGCCTGATGCCGAAGGAAATGTACAAAAAGCCGGAATTCGGCGGGAAATTTCCCGAACCGGTACCGGGATATTTCGGTGGCGTGCCTGATTCACCATTTGACGGGCTGAATGTCGTCGGGTATTTCCCGGGGGACGAAAAGGAGAACTGGCCGGAAATCGAAACGTATGTCAAAGAGATGGGAAAACGATACGGCAACGATGAGCGCGTCATCATCTGGAATGTATGGAACGAGATCGGCAATTCCAACAGGAACATGATGAGCGCGCCGCTCATGGAAAAATGCTTTGAATGGCTGAGAGAAACGGGCGTCCGTCAGCCCTTGACGGCCGACGTGTGGGGAGTCGGAAGCGAAAATCCCTACGGGATCATCAATGACCCGAAGATAAACCATCCCGTGGAGGAATTATCAATCGGCCTTTCCGACATCATCTCATTCCATTGTTACGGCGACTACCTGCATCTCATGCAGTACATCGACGCACTCAAGAAATACGAGCTTCCCATTGTGAACACAGAATGGCTTCACAGGCCGTTTCGAAGCCTCATACAGACGCACCTTCCGGTATTCCATGAAGAGAAGATCGGAAGCTACATATTCGGATTTGTCAACGGCAAGGCCCAGTTCAATTACGTCTGGAATTTCATCAAGAAACTCCCGGACATAGATATACGACTCTGGATGCACGACATATTCTACTGGGACTTCACGCCGTATGACCCGAAGGAGATAGAGACATTCCAGAAATACAATCGTGCTGCCAAATAACTCAGGAGGTGACGCAATGATCGACCGCTGGTCGGAAAAAAAGGCCTGGGAATGGTACAGTGCACGGCCATGGATCACCGGATGCAATTTCATCCCGAGTACTACGATCAACCGCGTGGAGCTCTGGCAGGAATTCGAACATGAGAAAGTAATGCGCAAAGTGCGCAGGGAGGTGGAGCTCGCGGCGAGCATCGGGTTCAACAGCTTCCGCATGGGCATTCCGTTCTTTGTCTGGAAACATCAGCGGGAAGGTTTCCTGCAGAGGGTCGACTCATTTCTCGACATGCTGGAGGAGTTCGGGATCACCCTGATGCCGGTACTGTTCAATGACTGCTCCGTCCCCCGTGAATTGTATATGGCGCCGCAGTTCGGAAGGCAGCGGGACCCGGTTCCGGGCTATTTCGGCGGTAATCCTGTTACGCCGTTCGATGGCACTTCAAAAGTGGGATACATTATCGAAGATGACAGGGAGAACCACCCTGCGCTTGAAGCCTTTGTACGAGACCTTGCCTCGAGATACGGCAAAGACCCGCGCATTCTCATGTGGAACGTCTGGAACGAGGCCGGCAACTGCAACAGGCAGACGATGAGCTATCCCTTCATGAAGAAGGTTTTCGGGTGGCTCAGGGAAATGGAGGTGACCCAGCCGCTCACCGCCGACGTCTGCGGGCTGGGAGGAGAGTTTCCGTACGGCTACCTCAACAAACCCGACTACCTGTCTCTCATGGAAGAAAAATGCATCGAGCTGTCGGACATCGTGACATTCCATTTCTATGGAGACTATACCCACACCGTCCGATACATGAGTTTCCTGAAGAGATTCGGCAGGCCGATGCTCAACACGGAGTGGCTCCACAGGCCGTTCAGGAGCGTGATCCAGACCCATATGCCGCTCTTCAAGGAAGAAAACGTCGGCAGTTATATTTTCGGTTTCGTCAACGGCAAATCCCAGTTCCACATCGTGTGGGAACAGATCAAGAATCTGAAGGATATCGACACCCGGCTGTGGATGCACGACATCTACCATTCCGATTTCACCCCCTATAATCCGAAGGAGATCGAAGTCATACAAGCCCTTTGTCTCCCGAAATAGGGAGAGTGAGCGGAATAGCAGGGAGGAACAATGGCAGGCACGCACATCCATGTCAGGGATCTCAATGAACGAGATCCATTCATCGTGGCGCATGAGCCGGAGGGGAGGTATTTCCTCTATTCCGGAAGACCCATCGAGGGACGGGCTGGCAGAGCGATTTATTTCCGGGAGAGCCCGGATCTTCTGCAGTGGTCGGAACCGGTACCGGTATTCAGCGGGGAAGGCGGTTTCTGGGGACCGCTCGACTT
Source organism: uncultured Spirochaetaceae bacterium (assembly GCA_964437385.1). GTDB lineage: Bacteria > Spirochaetota > Spirochaetia > SZUA-6 > Fen-1364 > Fen-1364. Next base: position 155 of record CAYTGX010000013.1, on the reverse strand, counting down.
CTGGGCGCCTGAATGTCACTTCTGGAAGGGAAAGTACTACCTGATCAGTTCCTTTCGCGCAGCCGGCGGGTACCGCCGATGCCAGTGCCTTGCCGCTGATACGCCCCGGGGTCCGTTTCGGCCTGTGATCAACGCCCCGTGCACTCCGGAGGGCT
>CAYTGX010000012.1:57560-78450 GCA_964437385.1 uncultured Spirochaetaceae bacterium | reverse complement strand
CAAGGTAAGCGCCATCTTCCGGGACATCCGCGAGAGCCTGAGCGTGAACCCCGCACTCATGCGCCTGGTGACGTTTGCGTTCTGGTTCGTCACGGTCGTGCATCTCATGGCATGCGGCTGGGTTCTCATCGGAGCAAGCGAAACCGCCAGGCCTGCGTTCGACCAGTATCTGCGCGGCCTGTACTGGTGCGTCACGACCATCGCCACCATCGGCTACGGGGACTACACGCCCAACCATGACAGCAACCCCCAGATCATCTACACCATCGTGGTGATGATCTTCGGAGTGGGCATGTACGGGTACATCATCGGTAACGTGGCGACCCTCATTGCCAACCTCGATGTCGCGCGCGCCCACTACCAGGAAAAGATGGAGGAGATCAACGATTTCCTGCATACCAAGCGCGTGCCCGGCCCCCTGCAGAAGAGGGTGCGCGACTACTACGCCTACTTGTGGGAAACGAGGAAGAGCATCTCCTCGGTATCCATCACCGAGGAGCTCCCCCACACCCTCTCCATGGAAATCCTGCTCTTCATGAATCAGAAGATCCTCCAGAAGGTATCCCTCTTCAAGAGCGCGAATGAAATCTTCATCCGGGAGATCGTGCGGCTTCTCCAGCCCATGGTGTTCCTGCCTGACGACTACATCATCCGCCAGGGTGAATTGGGGGATTGCATGTACTTCCTCAGCGAGGGAGACGTGGAGGTCCTTGTCGGGGGAGCCAAGGTGGCCCAGCTCGGAGCCGGCTCGCCATTCGGTGAAACCGCGCTCATAAAGGAAGAGAACCGCAACGCGAGCATCCGTGCCCTCACTTACTGCGACGTGTACAAGCTGTCAAAGGCTGATTTTGATGCCCTTCGAGTGCGCCACGCCGAATTCGACGCCCAGGTGAAGAAGGTCGTGGAGGAGCGGCTCAAGGACAGTGAAGAAAAGGCTCACAAATAGACCTGTGCGCCGCCCAGGTGCTGTCCCGGACCCCGGGCGGGGTGGTTTTTCGTTGACCGCGAAATCGACACGCCAGTATTTTCCACCATATGACAGACTCTGTTCGATCGAACCCCGGTCCGTGGGTCCTTGTCGCCACCATCCTGGCTTCCAGTATGGCATTCATTGACGGCACCGCGCTGAACGTGGCATTGCCCGCAGTGCAGACGGCGCTGCATGCAAACGGCGTGCAGCTTCTCTGGGTTGTGAATGCCTACCTCCTCATGCTTGCCGCGTTGATCCCCATCGGAGGATCCCTCGGGGACCTGCTGGGCAGGAAAAGGGTCTTTGCGATAGGAATCGGGCTGTTCATGACGGCTTCCCTGGTGTGCGGGATCGCGCCGAGCATTGAGTTCCTGATCGCCGCACGCCTTTTGCAGGGAGTCGGCAGCGCGCTCATGATACCGGGCAGTCTTGCCATCATCAGCGCCTTTTTTGACCCCTCGAAGCGGGGAAGGGCCATCGGAACATGGTCGGCAGTCACTACCATCGTCACGGTTGTAGGCCCTGTCCTGGGCGGCGTGCTTTCCGGGGCAGGACTGTGGCGGGGCGTCTTCCTGATCAACCTTCCCATCGGCGTGGCCGCACTCGCCGTCGTGCTATCGAAGCTTCCGGAAAGCCGCGACGAACGCTCCGAGGGCCGCATCGACTTCATCGGCGCCGCGCTCCTTGCCGTCGGTCTTGCAGGGCTCACGTACGCCTTCATCTCGGCGCCTGACTTTGGCTTTGGCAACACGCGTGTCCTGGCGCCGCTCGTCGTGGGAATCGCCGGGGTAACGATCTTTGTCATCGTGGAGGCGCGCAGCGCTCACCCGATGATCCCTCTGACGCTTTTTTCATCGCGCACGTTCAGTGGAACCAACCTTCTCACGTTCGGGCTGTACGGCGCGCTGAGCGCGGGCACGTTTTTCCTGTCGCTGGATCTCGTGCAGGCCCAGCAGTACAGCATGGCCGCGGCGGGATTCGCGTTCACCCCCTTTGCCCTGATTCTCACGGCCTTGTCGCGCTGGGCGGGCGGGCTCGTGGACAAAGCAGGCCCCCGTCTCCCGCTCATCGTCGGCCCGGCCATCGCGGGGGCCGCGTTCCTTTTCATGGCTTTCAGCGGTCTTTCCGATGGTCCTTCCCATTACTGGGTGACATTCTTCCCCGGGGTGATCCTGCTGGGAGTCGGCATGGGAATCACGGTCGCGCCGCTCAGCACGGCGGTCATGAGCTCGGTGGCAACGCATTTTGCAGGCACTGCCTCCGGCATCAACAATGCAGTCTCACGGACTGCCGGCGTTCTGGCCATTGCAGTCGTGGGAGGCGCGGCGCTCTTTCTGTTTTCAAACGCGCTGAGGGCCCGAACCACGCCGCTTCACATCGCCGATACAGCCCGGGCCGCCCTTTCAGCCGAGGCGCCCCGCCTGGGAGCTGCGGCCGTGCCGGCAGAAGTTTCCCCCGACAAGGTGGGAGAGGTCCAGACGGCGATACGGCTTGCCTTTGTCGACACCTTCAAGGTGGTGATGCTGATCTGCGCGGCACTCGCATGGATTGGCGCGGCACTGGCCGGGGTATTCGTCGAGCGAAGACTTGCCGCGGCAGGCTGAGGGCAGGACGGGGAAGGCGAAAGGAAAATAATGAAGCGCAAAACAGTTCTCCCGTTGATTCTGGTTGCTGCGATGGCGGGCATCGCGTCCGGCCAGGTCAAGGCCGGCAACGGCATCTACTTTGGCGAGGACAATGGGTTCGCCACCCAGGGGGGCTGGAAGGAACAGGTGGTTGTCACTGTGGCCGGAGGCAGGATCACAAAAGTCATCTGGAACGGCGTCTCCAATCTCGGCCTCGCCGACAGGAAAACCGTTGCCGCTGCAGGCGGGTACGGAATGAAGAAGGCTTCGAAGCTGGGGCTCGAATGGGACAGGGAGGCCGCCTCAGTGGAAGCCTACCTCCTCAAGTCACAGAACCCGGCATTCGACAAATTCAATCAGGACGGGACAACGGACGCGATTTCAGGGGCCTCGCTTCACGTCTGGATCTTTTATGACCTGCTCAAGAAGGCGCTCGCCGCGGGCCCGGTGGCAAAGGGAATCTATAAGAAGGATGGCTGGTACTTCAAGGAGCAGGCGGATTTCGACAAGGACACCGGCTGGAAAGAGTCCGTGCTCATCACGGTGGTACACGGCACCATCGTGGATGTGATCTGGAACGGAATCAACAAGTCCCCTGCGCTGAAGTCCAAGCTTATCGAGGCCCAGTCGGGGCGATACAACATGGGGAAGACCGCCAAGAAGGGCGAGTGGAATGTGCAGGCGGCTGCCGTGCAGGCGGCGATCCTGAAGGCCCAGGATCCCGCGAAGATCCCGGTGAAGCCTGACGGCACCACTGATGCCGTCTCCGGCGCATCGATTCATGTCAATGCCATCAGCCTGGCAGCCGAGGCTCTGAAGGCAGCGCAATAAGGCCGGCCTCCCCCGCGGTGTACGGCGTACCCGCCGAACGGCTGCTCCCGTACCGCGGAACGCCTACAGGTACGCGCTCAAGTGGATGGCAACAGGAGCATCCCCGTCGTAGCCGAATCGGCTGGTCAAGGTCCTGCCCGTGAGCTCACAAAGGCTCACGCTTCCGAGCACCTGCACCTCGCGCCCGTCCTGAGTGAGGTCCGGATTGTAGTACGCGGGAAACTTCCCATTGGGGTTGAGGAAGTCGATGAGCTTCCAGGCGGCCTGCTCGTCGACGCCTGACGGCGCGGCGTCAAGCGCATCGAGGATCTCGCGGTTGAGCTCGTCGTACCGCCACTGGAAATCGTTCAGGGTTCCGCCGGCAAGTATGGCGGTCCACTCATTCATGCCGGCGAGCCTCATCTCCGGCGTGATGCAGTGGTTCGTGACAACGAGGACATCGGGCCGGCTCTCGCGTTGCGGGGCAAAGTAGAAGGGTCCCGGGCAGTTGGTGTCCCTCCAGGTCCGGTTGATGTAACCGCGCTCGGTGAAATATGAGGGAGACCACGCGGCGCCCCGGTTGAGCTTTTCAATCTCGGCGCCGAGCATTCTCCAGCTGAACGTACCCGTTTGTCATGCGCGACACGTCATCTTCAGCAAGAGCGCCGAGCAGCCGGCCCATCACCCTGGGGCTGCCTTCCAGGTAGTAGGCTCTCTTGGGCCTGCCCGTCCTGAAGTTCTGTGCACCCGTGTGTTCGGCAGCCACGCCGATATACCCGTCCTTCTGCGCGTAGCCGGCCGGCTCCGTGGCCGCGGGAACCTGCCTGACCGTGAATCCGTCATTCTTGAATGCACTCTGGATGCGCGCGAATCTTTCTGCGATGGACCCCGTCAGCGGCATGAGACGGCCTCCGTTTTCACTGGATCCGATTCTAAGGGGGCGGCGTGTTGAAGGCAAGAAGAAGCACGAGGGCAGGGCCGGTATGATCGGGTCCGCGGAGGGCACCCGACCGGGGAGAGCCGTTCAGTCGCGGGTGCGGCCGTAGAGCACGGAAAGCGCGCGCAGCCTCGCCGTGGACCTCTCATCGAGGCCGCTCTCACCTGTTCTCCAAGACCAGTTGTTTTGGCTACTCGTGCCGGGCGTATTCATCCTGGCCTCGGTGCCCAGGCCCCGTACGTCCTGGAGCGGGATCACTGCGAAACGGCACACGGAAGCCAGGGCCATCCGGATGAGACGCCATTCCACCTCGGGCTCTGCGGCCGGTGCATACTGATCCAGGTATGCGCGCTCCTCCGGCGTTCGCGCCGCATACCACCCGCGGGTCGTGTCATTGTCATGCGTGCCCGTGTAGACCACGGAGTTCGGCGTGTGGTTGTGCGGGAGGAAGGGATTGCCCGCGTTCAGCACCCCGGCTTCCTTGCTGTCGAACGCAAACTGCAGGATGCGCATGCCGGGGAACCCGAACCCTTCCCGCAGCGCGCTCACCTCGGGCGTGATCACGCCCAGGTCCTCCGCGATGATCGGAAGGTCGCCAAGGTCCCGGTGCATGGCCTCGAATAATGCCCTGCCGGGTACTTTCACCCACTGGCCCTTTTCCGCCGTGGGCGCGCCGGCCGGCACCGACCAGCAGGCATCGAACCCGCGGAAGTGGTCGATGCGGACGAAATCAAACAGCCGCCGGGCGGCGCGGATCCTCTGGATCCAGAATCGAAAGCCCTGCTTCGCCAGGGCTTTCCAGTTGTACAGCGGGTTCCCCCAGAGCTGGCCTGTTGCGGCAAAATAGTCCGGTGGCACGCCGGACACGACTGTCGGTTGTCCCTCGGAATCCAGGAGGAAGAGCTCCCGATTGGCCCACACATCCGCGCTGTCCGGCGCGGCAAAGATCGGAAGGTCGCCGATGATCCGGATACCCTTGCCTGCCGCTGCTGCGTGCAGGGAATCCCACTGTGCGAAGAAGAAGTACTGGATGACCGCTTCGACCGCGACGGCATCAGCGCGTTCCGCTGCTATACGGGCCAGGGCAGCGGGGTCTCGGAGGGCGATCTGCTTTTCCCACGCGCGGTTCCATGCTCCTTCGTACACCTGCTTGACCGCCATGAAAACGCAGTAGTCCTCCAGCCACCAGGATTCCTCTTTCCGGAACGCCTGGAACCTGTTCCTGTGGGCGCCATCCGCTGATTGAAGGAACCTCGATGCGGCCTGCCGGAGGAGCGGCATCTTCCAGCTGATGACAGGGCCGTACTCGACTCGCGCGGCGGAAAACCCGGGATGGGGACGAAGGTCTTCAGCCCGGATAAAGCCCCACTCCTTCAGAATATCGATGCTGACCAGCAGGGGGTTGCCGGCAAATGAAGAGAAGCAGGCGTAGGGTGAATCTCCGAACCCTGTCGGCCCCAGGGGAAGGACCTGCCAGAGCGATTGTCCTGCCGCCGCCAGCGAATCGAGGAACTGGTAGGCCGCAGGACCCAGATCGCCGATGCCGTACGGCCCCGGCAGGCAGGTGGGATGCAGAAGGATGCCGCTTGCGCGGCGCGCGTCTCCGCTCACGGGCTCCTCGATGCCCGGGAAGGGCCCTTCGCTGCCCGGGAAAGGCCTTTCGCTGCCCGGAACGGGCCGCTCTTCCCCCGCGGGGCGCGGGCGGGCGCCGCGGTAGATGCGCGGATGACAAGCTCGGGTTGCAGCACGACACGTTCACCTGTGCGCACGCCGGTGCGAAGCTCTTCCAGCAGAAGGTTTGCCGCGTTGCGGGCAAGCTGGTCATGGCGCTGCCACATCGTGGTCAGGGAGAGGAACTCGGCGAATGGAATATTGTCGTACCCGACAACGGAAAGCTCCCGGGGAACCTTCACCCCCAGGTCCCTGGCCGCCATCAGAACCCCTGCAGCCTGCACGTCGGAGGTGGCGAAGATCGCGGTGGGCGGCGCCTTCTGGGTGAGGAGCTCCCGCGCGCTGGCCTGTGCGTCCGCGCTCGTCCATTCCCCGCTCATGATGTACTCCTCCCGGACCGGGATGCCCGCCGCGGCCAGCGCCATGCGGTAACCCTTGAGTCTCTCCTTGCCGATGGGGGAGTACAGCCGGGTCTCGGGCTTGCCCCCGATGATGGCGAGCTCCGTGTGACCCATCTCGATGAGGTGGCTGACCGCCTTGAAGGCGCCGATCTGGTGGTCGTAGTCCACCGAGCTGTAGGAAGGATGACGCGCCTCCACCATGACCACCGGGACGTCCAGACTGGACACGAGCAGCTCCTCTTCCAGAAGGATTGGAGTGCTGGCCACGATCAGGGCGCAGAGCTTCTCCTCCGCGACGATCCTGTCGATGACCTCGCGGCGATGGGCGGGGGTCTGCGCGTTATAGAGGATCAGGTCGAAATCCTTGAGCTGCCGGTGCAGGCTCTCGAAGATCTTCAGGAAGAAGTCCCCGATGAAGAACGGAGAGAGAATCCCTATCTCCCGCGTGCTTTTTTTCCTGAGCCCCGAGGCGGCGGGGGAGGGAAAGTAGCGCTCTTTCTGCATGACGGAGATCACGCGCTCCCGCGTCTCCCTGGAGATGCCGTGCTTTCCATTGATGACCCGGGACACGGTGGCGGTGGTCACGCCCGTCATGCGCGCGATGTCGTAGATCGTGACCCGTTTTCTGCGCTTCATGCCCCCTCCGGAAAAAAGCTTGACAACCGATTGGCAGCAGTTATACTAACGCAACCGGTTGCATGATCTTACATCGAGCTGGGGCAAAGTGCAACAGGCGGGCAATTCCCGCCGGGCACGGCGGTGCGGGGAACGCTGGTGCAGGCGGTGCCTGTTTGACCGCCCCGGAAGGCGGCGGTACCTTGTATCCGGCCGTCTCGTGATCTTTGGATTTTCTTTCAATCTTTCATGAGTGGAGGAGGTGTCGAATGAAGAAGCTTCTCTTCGTGTTTCTCATCCTCGCGTCCGTGGCCCCGCTGGTCATGGCGGAGGTCACGGCAAAGGACCTTGCCGCGGTAGGACCCACGAGCATTCTCTTCTGGACCAAGGAAGGTGAGGCGGACGGGGCCCTGCAATTCGTGAAACTGGAAACTGATCTTTTCACGAAGCTCTACCCGAACATCACCTTTGAGGTGGCCAACAAGGACGTGGAAGTGCTGAGACAGGACTTCCAGACGGCAAGTCTTGCCGGCTCGGCCCCGGACCTCCTCTGGACGGTGAACGACCATACCGGGCCCTTCACAACCGCAGATATCATTCAGCCTGTCGACAAGCTGTTCACGCTGAAGAAATACGTTGATGCGGCCCTCGCCGCGGTGACGCTCAAGGGGAAAGTCTGGGGAGTCCCCATTTCCAACGGCAATCACCTCATGCTCCTGTACAACAAGTCACTGATCAAGACGCCGCCTGCCACCACGACACAGCTTCTCGCCCTTGCCGGGAAGATGCCGGAAGGTGTGTATCCCCTGGTGTACAACCAGACCGAGCCCTTCTGGCTGGTGCCCTGGCTGGGCGGGTTCAAGGGCGCAGTGTTCGCCAGGGATGGCGTCACCCCTACGCTCAACACCCCGGCCATGGTGGCCACGCTGAAGTTCCTCAAAAGCCTGAAGGACAGGAAGATCGTTCCCACTGAAAGCGACTACAACGGAGCGGACTCCCTCTTCAAGGAAGGCAAGGCTGCCATGATCATCAATGGCGACTGGTCGCTCGGCGCATATAAGGATGCTCTGAAAGACAACCTGGGCGTTGCCCGCATCCCGAAAGTTGCCGCGTCCGGCGCGTGGCCTGCTCCGTACACGAGCGGCGCATTCTTCATGCTTCCCAAGGACCTGTCGGGAGACAAGCTCACCGCGGTGCGGGGCTTCATCCAGTTCGTGACCGGCCGGGAGATGCAGGTGGAGATGGTGGCGAAGCTTTCGCGCCTGCCGGGGCTCAAGGACGCGCTGAGTGACGAGCTCATTACCAGTGACCCGATCCTGAAGGGCTCGTCTGACCAGATGGTCGTCGGCACCCCGATGCCCACCGTCCTGGAAATGCGGGCAAACTGGGACTCCATGAAGCCCGAGATGGCCGCGGTGCTTTCCGGCACCAAGACGGCCGAGGCTGCGGCAGCGGACATGCAGAAAGCCGCTGTGGCCGCAATCAAGTCGCTCCAGTAGCGGCATACGCACATCGTGGGGACGGGGACCGCCGTGAGTCGCGGCCCGTCCCCTTTTTCTCGTCCGCCGACACGAACGGAGGGACGCATGCAATCCCTGACTTCGCAGATCATCACCAACAGCCTGGGGCAGGTGGGCCTCACGGTCCTCGCCCTGGTTGCCGGAGTGCTCCTGATCGAGCTCCTCGTCTACCTGGCCGCCGGAAAAATCTTTCATGCCAGGAACGCGCTGGTCTGGATGCTCCTGGCCCCGGCCATCGTCGGACTTGGCGTCCTGATCGTCTATCCCATTGCGCTGGAGCTTCGCCTCGCCTTCAGCAACATGAGCCTGCGCCGATTCAAGAATCCTGATTACGGCCTGCTGCAGGGATTCGACAACTTCAAGCTTATCTTCACGGAGCCCGTGCTCAAGCAGGTCATGTTCTTCCCGCTCTTCCTGCGCACGGTCCTGTGGACCGGCATCCAGGTGGTTTTTCACGTGACCCTCGGTCTGGGGCTCGCCCTGTTGCTGAACCGCAAGCTGCTGCTCAAGGGACTTTACAAGGTGCTCCTGGTCATCCCGTGGGCCATCCCGCAGGTGATCGCCTGCCTCACATGGCGCGGGGAGTTCCACTTCGAGTATGGATTCGTCAACATATTGCTGAAAGCTGTCGGGATTCCCGGCGTCCAATGGAAGTCCGATCCTTTCTGGAACTTTGTCGCCATGAACATCACCAACATCTGGCTCGGCGTCCCCTTCATGATGGTGATCTGCCTGGGCGCGCTGCAGAGCATCGCCAAGGAGTACTACGAGGCGGCCTATCTGGACGGGGCCACGGGCTGGCGCAAGCTGCGCTCAATCAGCCTGCCCTTGATGGCACCCATTCTCACCCCTGCTGTCATCCTGGGGGTCATCTGGACCTTCAACAACTTCAATGTTCCGTACTTCATCAATGAGAACCACCTGGAGACATCCGATATTCTCGTGACGGCCTTGTTCCGCGCCGCTTTCGAGTACAACCGCTACGGATTCTCCGCGGCGTTCGCCATCGTCATATTCCTGGTCTTGTTCATTTTTTCCGCGTTCTATATCCGGTTCACGGGCGCCTTGAAGAGCGTGCGGGGCTGAGGAGGAGAGCATGGAAGATACACTCGTCGTACGAAGAAAAAGAAGCCTCCCCGCGCGGCTCCTCACGACGCGCATCCAGGGGGAAAGCATCTGGTTTCGGCTGATGGTCAATCTCATACTGATCATCGCGTGCGTGATCGCCGTGTACCCCGCGCTGCGGATCCTTGCCGTGTCCCTGAGGCCGCATGACCGGCTTCTTTCCACGTCCCTGGCCATCATCCCGCCGGACGCCACGCTGGGGAACTATCACTCCATTCTCTTCGACAAGGACTTTCCCCTCTGGATCTGGAACAGCCTCCTCATCACGATCTCCACATCGATCATGGGGCTGATCCTTTCGGCTACCTCCGCCTATGCCTTCTCCCGGTGGAGATTCCGCGGCCGCTCGGGGTTCCTCGTCTTTCTGCTCACCACGCAGATGATACCGGCCGCAATGATGATGGTGCCTCTGTACATCATCGCGGCGCGCCTGGGTCTCATCAACACCTACACCGGTCTCGTGCTGAGCTACTCGGTGAGCTCGATCCCGTTCAGCATCTGGATCATGAAGGGCTACTACGACACCATCCCCGGCTCCCTGGAAGAGGCGGCCATGATCGACGGGGCGTCCAGGATGTACACGCTGTACAGGATCGTCCTTCCCCTGGCTGCCCCGGCCCTTGCCGTGGTGTTTCTCTTCAACTTCATGAACTCGTGGAACGATTTTCTGCTGGCCCGCATCATGCTCCAACGGCCGGCGGTGCTGACGTGGCCCCTGGGCCTGCAGAGCCTTCAGCAGCAGTTCCAGACCCAGTGGGGAGCGTACGCGGCCGCGTCCATCCTCATCTCCATACCGGTCGGCGGGCTCTTCCTTTTCACTTCGAAATGGCTCGTGTCCGGGCTCACCCTGGGCTCGGTGAAAGGGGACTGACGAGGTCTGCATGCCGGCTCGCGCTCCATCGATCTTCCTCGCGGCAGCCATCCTGGCGGGTCTGCTCGCGGCCGTTCCTCCCGCGGCTCACGCGGAGGAGTCCGGCGCATATGTGCTCTACCTCAGCCTGGTCTGGCACCAGCACCAGCCTCTTTATTACAAGAACCCGTCCGGCGTGTACACGCGGCCCTGGGTTCGCGTGCATGCCACCAGGGATTACTACGCAATGGCAGCCATGCTGGAGAAGTATCCCGCCATCCATGTCACCTTCAACCTGACCCCGGTCCTGATCCGGCAGCTCGATGACCTGGCCTCCGGCGCGCGGGACTCCTATGAGGCGGCATCCGAGATCCCGGCGGAAAAGCTCTCCCCCGCCGACAAGCTCTTCATTCTCCAGAGATTTTTCGACACGAACTGGACCCGGGTGATTTTCCGTTTTCCCCGCTACAAGGAGCTCCTGGACAAGAGGGGAGGGACCACCGAGGAAGCAATCCAATCTGCTCTCCGTACGTTCTCCGTCAGGGACTTCCGTGACCTGCAGGTCTGGTTCAATCTTGCCTGGTTCGACCCGGACTTCCTGGCCCGGGAGCCGCTTGCCTCCCTTGTCCGCAAGGGCAGGGACTTCGACGAGCAGGACAAACCCATCCTGTTTGCTGCTGCCCGGGACATCATCAGAAAGATCATTCCTGAGCACAGAAAGCTCCAGGATGCGGGCCAGATCGAAATCACCACGACTCCGTACGCCCATCCCATCTTGCCGCTGATCTACAACTCGGACCTGGCTGCCGGAAGCGACCCCACCGCCCAGATGCCCGCGCGATTCTCCTACCCACAAGACGCGATTGCCCAGCTTGCAAGAAGCGTCGAGGTCTACGAAAACCATTTCGGAAGAAAGCCCCTGGGCCTGTGGCCTTCGGAAGGCGCCGTTGCAGAGGACATCGTGAAGCTCGTCGCGGACGCCGGTTTTCGATGGATGGCCTCGGGCGAGCAGGTACTGGCAAAATCCCTGGGCCGGCCGGGTTTCATCCGGGACGGAAGCGATGCCGTGGCCGAACCGGACGACCTTTACCGCCCCTACTACGTGCGGTTCAGGAACGGGCCCCGGGTCGCGGTCCTGTTCCGCGACAACCGGATTTCCGACCTCCTGGCATTCGAGTACTCAGGAACCCCGGCGGAGGATGCCGCACAGAACTTCATGAACCGGCTGGAGGCGATCCGGGAAAACCTGCAGGCGCAGGGGGCCGGTGGTCCACACCTGGTGAGCGTGATACTGGATGGTGAAAACCCATGGGAGAATTATCCTGACAACGGCAGGGACTTTCTCAATGCCTTGTATACGAAGCTCTCCGCAAGCACAACGGTCCGCACCATCACACCGTCCGGCTATCTGAAATTGTTCCCTGTCCAGCGCGGGCTCAACACCCTATGGCCCGGCTGCTGGTTTTCCCCGGACTTCGCCACGTGGATAGGAGAGCCGGAGGAGACGACCGCGTGGAATTATCTCGGCAAGACGCGCAACGCTCTTGCCCAGTATGACTTCTACAAAAAGAGGACAACGAGCCCGCAGCGGCTGGCCCGCGCCTTGGATGCCATGTACCTTGCCGAAGGATCGGACTGGTTCTGGTGGTTCGGCAGTGACCAGGATTCCGGCAACGACGAATACTTCGACGAGGCATTCCGGGCGCTTCTCGGCCAGGTCTACGCCGCGCTTGCCCTGCCGGCGCCCGACTTCCTGAAGGTGCCGATCATCGCACAAAAGCCGGTATCTCCGGCTCGGGAATTTGAAGCCCCCTTCACGCCGACAATAGACGGCGTGGCAGGCGTGGGGGAATGGGACAAGGCAGGCGCGGTCACTTCCCAGACCAGGACCATGGCAAGGGGATCGGATTGGCTGCACGCATTCTATTTCGGCCTTGACCAGGCCAACGCGTATTTCCGCATCGATATGGGCCAGGCGCTGGAGGCGGCCGGACCCGGATCGTCGCTGCAGGTGTACCTGTCAGGCCCGGGGCAGAAAATCTCGAGCGCATTCACAATGCAGAAGGGCGTGCTGGGGTTCCGCGCCGGACTTGCCGTGGAGATAACATCGCGGAAGGGAATTGTATCGGCCCGGCTCCTCGCCCAGGGACCGAATGAAACGTGGGGTCTGCACGACGCAGACGTGAAGGCGGCAGTGACCGGGCAGACGGCTGAAATCTCCCTTCCCCTCTCCTCCATGGGGGACCTCCAGACCGGAGACCAGCTCGAGCTGCAGGTCGTGCTTTCCTCCCGTGAAAAGGATCTCGCGGTTTTTCCCGAGGCCGGGCCCGCGGCGCTGACAGTTCCTGATCTTGGCACCGGCGAGACTGTTCTGGATGTCCGGGATCCATCGGGAGATGATCACGGTCCTGGCTCATACATCTATCCAACTGATCCGGTATTCGAAAAGGGAGCATTCGACATCGAGCGTTTCACAGTTACCGCGAATGATGCACACCTCACGTTCCTTTTCCGCATGGCTGCCCCGATCAGCAATCCGTGGGGCTCGGGCATCGGACTCTCCCTGCAGACATTCGACATCTACATCGACAAGGACCCGGGAAAGGGAACCGGACCCCGCATGCTGCTGGAGGGAAGGAACGCTGCTCTGCCAAAGGGCTTCGGCTGGGAGTATGCCGTCTGGGTGGAAGGTTGGAACCAGAAGCTTATCGTACCCGACGCCGCCGGTACGCCGGCGGAGGTTGCCGGCAGCGCGGTGAAAGCGACGGTGAACGCGGCGCGCGGGGAAGTGACGATCATTGTCCCTCGCGCAGCCCTGGGCGGCTTGGACCCGTCAAAGTGCGCGTACGTCGGGGTCGTGCTCAGCCAGGACGGGTTTCCCGCCCCCGGCGTTCGGCGTGTGCGTGACGTGCTGCAGAAAGCCGAGCAATGGAGGATCGGCGGCGGGCCTTCGGACACGAATCATACCCGGATAATGGACATTGCCTGGCCCGAGGGCCGAAGCCCGGGCCAGGAGGATTTCCTGGGCTCGTACCCGCCTTCCCAGGAGAAAAACATTGATCTCCTGAAGCCCGAAGACTTTGCGCTGATTCCGATGCTCTCGGCCGACGGAACACCGATTGACCAGAAGGACCAGCCCCGTTAGATTCTAGTCAGCGTTGCCTGTTTCAGGGAACACGGAATGCGGTGCAATTCCGCAGCGGTCCCGCCACTGTAACCGGGGATTCCAGCAGCACGGATGGAGACATCCAGGCCATTGCCTGAAAGGGCGAGAAGGCGCTGCAGGGAAAAGGGATCCGGAAGCCAGGAGACGATTCCTGAAACCTATACCCTTCGTGGAGAGAGGATGCCCGGCGTGCACTGCTTGCAATTGTTGACTCACGGCGTTTCAATGCCTCGTCTCCAAATCCTGTTCGGATAGCAACAAAGGGATCGAAAAGGCTGCCGGGAGATTTTCGTGTACAGAAAAATCCTCAGCATCGTCGCCGTGTGCGCATGCCTTGCCCGTGTCTGCGTGTCCGGCTGGTCGCAGACAACCCCCACTCTGAAAGAGGTCGTGGTCACCGCGACCCGGGTAGACTCGAGCGTTCTTGATTCTCCGAGCTCGGTCAGCCTGATCAGCGCACAGCAGATCGCCGACTCGGGAGCCACCGACGTCGCGCAGGTCATCAACAGCCAGCCGGGCGTCGTGGTCAATAACTACGGACCGACGGGCGCTTTGAAGACCGTCAGCCTTCGCGGTTCCACTTCGAGCCAGGTCCTGGTGCTCCTGGACGGGATCCGCTTGAATTCCAGCGTCAACGGCGAAGTGGATCTTTCCTCGATCCCGATGGAGATAATCGATCACATCGAGATCGTCCGCGGGGGAGAAAGCTCTCTCTATGGTTCGAGCGCCATTGGTGGAGTGATCAACATCATCACGAAGAAGGCTGAAAAGACTTCGATCTCTTTGAGCATCGCCAACGGGAGCTATATCCCGCACGCAGCGAACACGGTCTCTCCCTCTCTTGCGACCACCGCGGTTGCCGCCAGGCCGCAGGATCTGCTGGACAGTCAGGATGTGAGCCTTTCCCTGGAGGGAAAGCTCGGCTCAGCCGGTCTCAACGGGGGCGGCTCTTTCAGACGCGCCGCAAATGGATTCACATGGAATGATCCCACGGTCATCAATGACTGGAGGCGCAGGACCAATGCAGACACAACGGCCGGCAGCGGCTTCGCCGGGATCCGCGCGCCGTTTCTTGGAGGCGAGCTTTCTGCAAAGGGGATTTTTCAGACCTCCGATACCGGGGCGCCGGGGACGTTGTTGTACCCGAACGACACTGCACGTCAGACTGATTCATCCGCCTCTGCAACCCTGGCATGGAAGGCGGACAGGTTTCTTGCAGATGCCTTTACGATGGATCTCAAGGGTTTCTACCGCTACGACGAGCTGGGTTACAATGATCCCAACAACCTCCCGGCGAGCCTCCACAAGACACAGACGGCGAGCCTGGATGCGACGCAGAAGTTCAGCTTCTCCGAACAGGCGGCAGCAGTCTACGGCGGGAGCGCGTCATACGATTCGGTGGACAGCACCAATTATTCCAGGCTCCACGACAGGCTCAACCTTGCAGGGTTTCTCTCCATACCCCTTTCGCCGCTTGAAAACCTGACGATTACGCCCACCGCCCGCTACGACTACTATTCGGACTTCACCGCAAGCCTCTCATACTCGTTGAGCGCGGTGCTTCTCCTTGATGAAGAATCTTCCCTGCGGGCATCATTCGGGAGCGGCTACCGCGTGCCGACACTGGACGAGCTGTACTGGTACGGCCCCTATCCTGCGTTTCCTCCCTACAGCCAATATGGAAACCTGAGTCTCAAGCCGGAAACCTCGTACAATTGGGAGGTCGGCTGGTCACTCCAGTCAAAGACTGTTTCGGTGGACGCGGCTGTGTTCACACGGCTGCTCCTGGATGGTATTTCAGCGATCTGGCCGTACAACCCGGCC
Source organism: uncultured Spirochaetaceae bacterium (assembly GCA_964437385.1). Classification (GTDB taxonomy): domain Bacteria; phylum Spirochaetota; class Spirochaetia; order SZUA-6; family Fen-1364; genus Fen-1364. Next base: position 62,936 of record CAYTGX010000012.1, on the reverse strand, counting down.
CTGCCGGGCTATTCACCGGTCAACATCAGCCGGTCCCTGCTCCCGGGCGCCGAGATTCATGGGAAGGTGGCTGTCACCGACAGTATCTCACTCGAAGCGACCTATACCTTCATCTACAGTCTCGTCCTCCAGTATGCAGGCGTCACCTACGCGGCGAGCGACGATCTACGCGTGCCCTACGTGCCGCTGCACGACATTTCGGCTTCGGTGAAGTACGCGGGCAGGGTGATCTCTGTTTCCGTCGATGTGCAGTACGTCGGGGAGAAGTTCACAGATTTCGCGAACACCAGGTCCTTCGTGCTTCCCGGCTACTTTCTTGCCAATGCGGATTTCCGGTGGAGCGCGAGTGACAACCTCGCATTCACCCTCGCGGCGAAGAATATCCTGAACGCACTGTACTACACCGTATCAGGGGGCAATACAGTGGGGTTCCCGTTCGATCCGGGCTATCCCATGCCTCCATTCTCCCTGGTGACCGGCGTGAGCCTGAAGCTGTAGGAGAGGGCAATTGGTGGTGCCCGTGTGAAGCCGCGGAACGCGTTCGCGCTCTCCGTCCTCGCCGCCCTCAGCCTGCACGCGATCATACTCTTTGTCCCGCGTATCGCAGGGCAGAGAGACCCAGGACCGCAGGCCATCGAAGTGACACTCGATTCCCCGCCCGGCCAGGGGTTTGATGTGAGCCCGGTCTCACCTCCCAGGATGGGCGCCGCTTCCCCGCCGGCGCCGGCCGCCGCGGAGCCGCACGGTGTCGCTTCTGCTGCCAGTGACAGGGCGGCGCCCGGTTCGCAGCCGCCTGACGGCGTTTCGGAAAGCCCCGCCGCTGCAGGCGGCGCCGGTGCCTCCGCGGGTACAGAGAGCCCGGCCGCCGCGTCTGCCTCGGGCGTCTCCGCAGTCGCGGTGGCGAGCTTCGGCGGACAGGGGGGCGGCACCGGTGCACCAGGCGAAGCGACGCCCGGGGCCGCGGGATCCACGACCCTGGCACCCCGGCCTCGCGGTGAAATACTCCCGGCATATCCTCGAAGCGCGAAGAAGGCCGGGTGGCAGGGAGTCGTGACGATACGGGCGTTCATCGACGATACGGGGAGGGTGGTGTCGGCGATGGTCCTCACCTCATCGGGCCACGAATCCCTCGATCTTTCTGCGCTGGAGGCGGTGAAGAGTGCGCGGTTCGACCCGGCGGTACGGGAAGCACGACCGGTCTCTTCCCTGCTTCTCATACCGGTCCGTTTTCAGCTGAATTGACATTATGCGTCCGCTCATATATTCAGTGGTACACATGTCAGCGGCCGACCCCTGCCTCCTGGTGGAAAACCTCATTGTGACGCGAGACGGCGCCAGGATCCTCCGCGGGCTCTCCCTCGAGGTGAGGTGCGCGGAGAGGCTTATCATCGCCGGGCCCAATGGCGCGGGCAAGACGACCCTGTTGAAGGCCATCCTGGGGCTGATACCGAAAGCGGCGGGCCGGGTGAGCGTCCTCGGGGCGGAAGTCGGGTCCCGTGAGTGGCTTCGCGGAAGGCGCCGCGTGGGGTACGTCAACCAGGAGTCCGTGCAGGTGGATTTCCCGATCTCGGGGCGCGAAGTCGTCGAGATAGGAACGTGCACCCTGCCGCTGGGCAGGGAGGAAAAGGCGCGCCTCATCGATCAGGCAATGACGACTGCCGGCTGCGCGCACCTGCAGGCCAAGATGTATGCCCGGCTTTCCGGTGGGGAGAAACAGAAGCTTTCCCTGGCCCGGTGTCTCTGCCAGGACCCCCAGCTCCTCCTGCTGGACGAACCCACTTCATCCCTTGATCCGCAATCCCGGGGAGAGCTCATGGGACTGCTGAAGAGCCTCAATGATGCCCGCGGCCTGACCGTGCTCATGGTCTCTCACGATTCTCAGGCGTTGAACGAAACCGGGTGGAGGATTGAGCGCCTGGAGGCGGGCGTTTTTGCCTGAGCTGCCGTCATGAACATTGTTCAGGCGCTCTCCTATCCCCCGATTCTCAGGGGCTTCCTCGCCCTGATCCTGGCCGGCTGCTTCTTCCCTCTTGCCGGCGTCTTCATTCTCCGCCTGAATCTCGTCACCCTGCGCTTCACGCTCATGCACGCCGCACTGCTCGGTGCCGCACTAGGCCTGGCGTTCCATATCGATCCCCTCCTGGCCGGACTGGCCCTGGATCTCATTACCATCGCGGCAATCGGCCGGGTTGCCCGGGAGTCCGGTCTTGCCCTGGGATACGTGGCGACTTTCTTCATGGTGCTGACGATCGGTCTGGCTTTTGCCGTGATCTATAAAGCCGGCGTGCCCGCAAAAGACGCATTCGGGGTGCTCTGGGGGAGCATTTACTCCCTGTCCCCCGTGGACCTTGCCCTTACCGCCCTTTACTCCCTGGTGCTCGTCCTGTTCGTGACGCTGCTCTTTCCGCGCGTGAGCGCGGTCCTCTTCAGCCGGGAGATTGCATTCGCCTCCGGGGTGAACGAGGCAGCGCTCACCACCGTCATCCTTCTGTTCGTCGGGGTCAGCGTGGCGCTCCTGATGAAGCTCATCGGCGCCCTTCTCCTGGATTCCATCCTGCTCCTGCCGGCGATCATTGCATCCTTCACGGCCCGCAGCACGCGCGGGTTCTTCTTCCAGGCGTGCGTCATCGGCGCATTCTGCAGCATCGCCGGGTTCTTCTCATCGCTTGCACTCGACGTTCCCGCGAGCTCTGCCGTCACTGTCATTGCGGCATGTCTCCTGGGAGCCGGGCTCCTCTACAAGAGACTTGCAAGGAGGGTTTCATGAGCAGCATTTTCCGGGGCGCCCTGGCGGGCGCGCTGGTTTTCATAGGATTGGCAGGCCCTGCCGCGGCGCAGCAGAAACAGCTTCGCGCAGTGGCCACGAACACCTGGACCGCGGCATTCGCGCGCGCGGCAGGGATCCAGGATGTCGTCACCCTGGCGCCCGCAGACCTCCGGCACCCGGCGGAGTACGAGCTGAAGGCATCCGACGTCGCCGCTCTCAATGGCGCGGATATCATCATCTCCATGGGGTTCGAGGTGATGGCGAAACGCCTTGCGGAGGCGGCGGGGAGCCAGAAAATACGGATCCTTCAGATCGACGCGGACTACACGCTTCCCGTCATGCGGAGCTCGCTCCTGGCAATAGCCGACGCGGCCGGAACGCTGCCGCAGGCGCAGGCGAGCATTGCCGCCCTTGAAGCGTTCGAGGCTTCGTGGAAGGAAGAGTTGCGCGCAAAGGGGCTCACAGGGACCCCGATTCTTGTGCACCTTTTTCAGAAGCCCCTGATGGAAGAGCTGGGGTTCACGGTACAAGGGGTGTTCGGCCCCGCGCCCCTGGAGGCTGCGCAGATCACCCGTCTTTCCCAGGAGAGGGTCTCACTGGTCGTGGACAACTGGCACAACGAGGTTGCCGCGCCCCTGCGGGAAACGCTGCCGGGGGTCCCCTATGCGTCTTTGATCAATTTTCCGGGGCCGGACGGGACCGTGACTCTCCTCGACGTCCTGGCGGACAACCGGAAACGACTGGCGGCCGCTGTCCCATAGCGGTCCCCGGTTCGGCATGCTAAACTGATCCCGGGGTGCCTCATGCGTAAAGACGGCGCGGAGCGGGTGCTTCTGATCATCGACGTGCAGAATGATTTCTGCCCCGGCGGCAGTCTCGCGGTGGAGGAAGGGGACGCCGTGGTGCCGGTCATCAATGCAATCATGCCCCTTTTCCACCGGGTAGTAGCTACCCAGGACTGGCATCCGGCGGACCATGTCTCCTTTGCCTCCAGCCACCTCGGCCGCAAGCCCCTTGATCGCGTGGACGCCGGCGGCATCGAGCAGGTGCTCTGGCCCGATCACTGCGTGCAGGCATCGCCCGGGGCGGAGCTTCACCCCCGGCTGGAGACGGGCAGGATCGAGCTCGTGCTCCGCAAAGGTCTTCGCAGGAACCTGGACTCCTACTCCGCATTCTTCGAAAACGACCGCAGGACGGACACCGGACTGCGCTTCTATCTCAAGGGCCTGGGAGCACGGGAGGTGTATCTCTGCGGTCTTGCCACTGACTACTGCGTTCTTGCCTCTGCCATGGATGCCCGCAGGCTCGGCTTTCGCGTCATGCTCGTCCGAGATGCGTGCCGCGGCGTGAACTTCCCGAAAGGGAGCGTGCAGGAGGCCCTGGCCGCGATGGAAAAAGCAGGGGTGGTGATGACGGAGTCCGCGGCCCTGCGCTGAGGGAGCCCCCCGGAGCGCCACGCGCGGCAGGCCAGGGGAGGCCACGGCACGGCGGAAGCACGGCACGCCGGCGGACCGCATCAGCTCAGGTGGCTTCCAGCGGGTCGATGTGGATGAACGCTCGGGAGATCTCTTCCATATCCTCGATTGCCCACTGCACTTTCTTGCCGATGCCGTGCGCTTCTTCGATGCTCATGCGACTGTCCACATCGATATGGACTTCGATCTCGACCGCGGTGCCCACATAGTGGGCAAATACGTCGTTCAGCCCGATGACACCTTCCACGGCCTTCGCTTTCTCCCTGACCTTGTCCACAAGTGCGGGAGGAGGTGCCTCGCCCATGAGATATTTGATATTGTCCTTGCCGATCAGGAAGCCTGCCCGTGTGATCCACAATCCGATGAGAATCGCGACGATGGGATCGAACACCGGAAATCCGAGGTTTGACGCGACGACACCGGTGAGCACTGCCGCGGAAACGAGCACGTCGTTGCGGTGATCCGTGGCAGAGGCCATGATGGCGGGGCTGCCGGTTTTCACTGCCACCTGCCGGGCAAAGAGGTGCATAAAGAGCTTGATCGGCATGACCGCGATCACCAGGAGGATCGGCAGAAGTCCAATCTTGATCTGCTCGCCGTTCAGAAGACGCCCGACTGACTGTGTGATGATCTCGAAACCGACAATGCCGGTGAATATTGCCACCACGAGACCGGCAATGGGCTGGGCGCGTTTGTGGCCAAAAGGATGGTTGGCGTCCGGAGCCTTGTACGAGCTTCGGACGCTGATGAGCACGATTGTGGAGGCCACGATATCGGTGAGCGAGTTGAAAGAGTCGGAGATGATCGCGATGCTGTTGAAGGAGAACCCGACAAGGATTTTGCACGCAAAAAGGATCGTGTTGGCCACGATCCCCATATTCATGGCGAGCTTTTCCTGCCTGCCGAGCGTGCCTTTACTCACAGTTTCCAGACTAGCCAGACTTCCTTGAAAAAGGGAAGGGGGGCATACGCCCCCCTTCGCGATTCATAGTCCGGGCTCGCCCTCGTCATACGGGAATACCCGTTCGGCGCGAACGCCGTCCCTGACTACGGGCTCGCTTTCGGGCGTCCCTGCCCTCGCTCGCCCTCGTCATACGGGAATACCCGTTCGGCGCGAACGCCGTCCCTGACTAC
>CAYTGX010000012.1:0-57460 GCA_964437385.1 uncultured Spirochaetaceae bacterium | reverse complement strand
GCTCGCCCTCGTCATACGGGAATACCCGTTCGGCGCGAACGCCGTCCCTGACTACGGGCTCGCTTTCGGGCGTCCCTGCCCTCGCTCGCCCTCGTCATACGGGAATACGGCGTGTTCAGGCGCTGCGCTCCGGCCCCGGGCTGCCGCCCGGCTGGCCGGACCCCGGCCGTTCGGCGTCTTCGGTCTTTTTCCGATCGAGATACCGGTCAAATGCGTGTCTGCCTTCTTCTTCCCAGAAATCCCGATAGTACCGCCAGTTGTCCCTGGCGTTGCCATGCTGTCCGCCGCAGGGGTTGCCGCCCCACGGGTTGCCCTTCCACGGGCCGCCGCGCCTGGATCCGTGCATGCCGCCGCTGCCCGCGCCGAATATCAGTTTGGCAAGGATCACGATCCCGAACGCCTGCCAGTAAGTGATCAGTCCAAGGTGGAAGATGGCAGGCATGAGCCAGTTCCACAGGATCATCACCAGCCAGCCGAAGACCAGGGCGAAGAACGCCGCCCCGATCACCCCCATCACAACCATGCCGGCAATACGGAGCGCCCTCACCCCCGGGCGGGCGCCCGGCCACATGTCGCGCATTCTCTTTCCCATCATTCGATACCTCCCGAGAGCGTCTCTTTCAGCGCGCGGATCGCGCGATGCTTCCTTGCCAGGAGCGTCCCTATTGGCGTCTCCCACTCCTCGGCAAGCTCCTTGAAGCTTCTCCCTTCCAGCTCCGTGGCAACCAGGACCTCCCGCTGCGCCGGCGGCAGCTCGTCGATTGCCTCGAACAGGGTTTCCCGCTCCTCTTCCCGGTCCATTTCCGCAGACGCCTCAAAGCGTATGTCGGACAGGTCCTCGGGAAGCTCTGCGCCCCGCCTGGGTTTTCTGTAGAGGTCGATCACCTTGTTCCGCAGCGAGCGGTACAGGTACGCGGAGAGATCAGCCACCGGCTCGGTCACATCCGCCTTTTCGAACAGCCTCTCGATCACGTCCTGGACCACGTCCTCGGCATCACGGTCCGCCGCATCGGAAATCCAGGCACGGACGTAGCTCACCAACCGGGTCCACTCCGTTGCGATCAAACTTGCGATCCGCTTTTTCTGCGTTTCCGCGCTCACGGTATCAACGACGGTGCGGGGAGGATTTTATTGCAGGCCCGGGGCCGAATCCGTTCGGGAGAGGAACTGATGCAGAGCCTTCTCCAGCGCGGCAGGGGCGGAAATGTGCGGCCAGTGATCCGCCTCGGGTATGGTGACGACCTGAACTGCCGGGAAGTATCGCTTCATCAGCGCATGGTCCCCCTTTTCGATATAGGTGGACCTCCCGCACGCCACCAGGAGCGCCGGTCCCTCGTAGCGTCCCGCAAAGTCCGCGAAGTCGCTGGAGACGGTGCTCACGGCCAGGGCCTCCACGTTCAGCCGCCAGCGGAAGCCCTCGCCCTCCCGGACCGCGTTCGTGAGAATGAACTGGCGCACGCCCCGGTCCGGGAGGAGAGGCGACAGGAGCGCGTCCAATTCGGCGCGGGTCCTGCATCCCCGTATGTCGGTCCGCAGGGCACGGAGCTCCTTTTCCTGGTCCGCCGGATAAGGCCGCGGCGCAATGTCCAGGACGGCAATACCTGCCACGAGATCCGGCAGCGCCACTGCGAAACCCATGGCCACCTGGCCGCCCATGGAGTGGCCGATCAGCCGCACAGGCCCTTGCGCGCGGGCAGCCACCCACTCGTGGAGATCATCCATGGAGTCGGAGAGCGTGTGAGCGGCAGAATGCGGCGAATCCCCGTGATTGCGCAGGTCCAGGGCATAGACCGTTCCCTGGGAGACCAGCCTCCGCCCCATGCCGGCCCAGTTCTGGGAAGAGCCGAAAAGCCCGTGGAGTATGACGATCGGAGCGCCCTCACCGCCCAGCGTTCGACAGGAAAGCTCCATGAGCTCCACGGTAGCCCGGCGCGTCGCCAGCGGCAATACCGCCGGACCTCCCCCGAGGAGGCGCGGAAGCCCTGCGGGATCCCAGGAGGCCCGCAGGCCCGCTCCATTGACTTTTTTCATTTCGTGTATGCTTATACATGAAAGGGGAAAAAATGGCGCTGCCGGAAACCGCGGGCGGGCAAGGAATGCCTGAGACCGCGAAGCTCATTCTCGAGGGAAAGGAGTACGACCTGCCGGTCGTGCGGGGGACCGAGGGTGAAAGGGCCGTGGATATTTCCGGCCTGCGCAAAGCCAGCGGCTATGTCACGCTGGACAAGGGCTACGAGAATACCGGCTCCTGCCGCAGTGCGATCACGTTCATCGACGGGGAAAAAGGCATCCTGCGCTACCGCGGGTACCCCATCGAGGAGCTTGCCGAGCATTCCACGTTCACAGAAGTGGCCTACCTCCTTCTCTACGGCGATCTGCCCACCACGACGCAGCTTGAAGAGTTTTCCACCTTCCTGAACGAGTCATCCCTCATTCACGAGGACATGCTCCACTTTTTCGTGGGATTTCCGCGGGGCTCGCATCCCATGGGAATCCTTGCCACGACCGTTGCCTCGCTCTCCACTTTCTACCCGATCCCCGAGATCATGGACGAAATCGCCGAACGGCAGATTCTTGCCAACCTCATCTCCCAGGTCCGGACAATCGCCGCCATTTCCTACAAGAAGTCCATCGGGGAGCCCATCGTCTACCCGTCCTACCAGCTGCGGTACGTGCCCAATTTCCTGAACATGATGTTTTCCTCCCCGGTAAAGGACACGAGGCTGGACGATGACATCGTGCGGGCAATCGACTTGTTCCTCATCCTGCACGCAGATCATGAGCAGAACTGCAGCACCTCCACCGTGCGCATGACCGGCTCGAGCCTTGCCAATGTGTATGCGGTCATCTCCGCGGGCATTTCCGCGCTCTGGGGCCCGCGCCACGGCGGGGCCAACCAGGAAGTCATCACGATGCTGGAGAAGATACGGGACGCGCACGGGGACGGCACGGAATATGTCAAGCGCGCCAAGGACAGGAACACGCCGGACCGTCTCATGGGATTCGGCCACCGCGTCTACAAGAGCACCGACCCGCGTGCGAATATCCTCAAGAAGGCGTGCCACACGCTGCTGAAGAAGCCCGGGATGAACGATCCCCTGTTCGATATCGCGCTGCGCCTGGAAGATATCGCCCTCAAGGACGACTACTTCCTTTCCCGCAATCTTTACCCGAATGTGGACTTCTACTCCGGCCTCATCCTGCGCGCCGCCGGTATACCCTACGACATGTTCACCGTGCTCTTCGCAATCGGCCGCACTCCAGGCTGGCTTGCCCACTGGCGCGAGATGTACCACGGGGAGGATTTCCGGATCATGCGCCCGCGCCAGATCTACGTAGGGAGCACCTGCCGGAAGTACGTGGAACGGTCGGCGCGGCAGTAGTGTCCGTGAACAACTCCCGCGCCACACGCTGGGGCATGCCGATCATGGCTGCATCCAGCGTTCTGTTCTCCGCCATGTCCCTCCTGATCCCCCTGACCCGGTCGGTCAACACTTCCCTCGTGGCCTCGGCCCGTTTTGTTACGGGCATCGTGGTGATCCTCGGGCTTGCCCTGGCAGGCTTCACGCGCATCAAGCCGGTCAACCGCTGGTGGCTTATCGTGCGCGGGCTGATCGGCGCCACCTCGGTCTACTTCTTCTACCGCGGCATCACGATGCTGGGACTGGGGAAAGGCACCGTCCTCAACTACACCTACCCCGTCTTTGCGGCTTTGCTTGCTCCGCTGATGCTGAAGGAGAAGCTGTCCTGGGATGTCGTTGCGGCGGTGCTCGTGTCCTTTGTGGGAATCGCGCTCGTGGTGAATCCAGGCCGGCTGAATGCCATCGGGGTGGAGGAGCTCCTGGCCCTTCTGGGCGGTGTCCTCTCCGGTATCGCCGTGGTGGCCATCAAGAAACTCCGGGAGACGGACACTTCGTACGTGATCTATCTTGCCCAGTGCGTCTTCGGCCTGCTCGTTGTCGGGTGGCCCACGATAACCAGTTCTTTCGGATTCAGCGGCCAGATATGGCTGATCCTCCTGGGCGTCGGCATTCTTGCCACCGCGGCGCAGCTTGCCATGACCTGGGCGTATAAACATGTGCCGGCAACGGAAGGAAGCCTCCTCGGTTTCCTCGTGCCGGTGCTCAATGTGCTGCTCGGGGTCCTCGTGTTCGGAGAGACGATGCGTGTTTCCACGGTGGCAGGCTCCGCGCTGGTGCTCATCTGCTGCGGCTACGTGGCCTTCCGAGAGAGAATCCTGAGACTCGTGGGCTGAACGCCCGGGCAAGGGCCGCAGCCCAATCCGCCCCCTGCTCCACCGCCCGGCACGAGGCAGGCGCGGGCCTGTACGCCCGCCTTCAGGCCTTGAGAATCCCTGTCAGCACCAGGACTGCCGTCACAAGGGCGATGCCGATCCTGTACCAGCCGAAGATCGCCAGGCTGCGCGTGCGGAGGTACTCCACCATCCATCTCACCGCAATGAAAGCGGCAATTGCGGCCACCACCAGGCCGGCCACCGGGGAGAGCCATCCGAATGTGCGCACGATCTCCGGCCCGAGCTTGAGCGCCTCGTAGATCGTGGCCGCCCCCAGGGTGAGGAGGCCCAGCAGGAAGCTGAACTCCACCGCCGCGGAGAGCGTGAGGCCGACGAACAGGCCGGCGGCGATCGTGGCAAGACTCCTGCTGACTCCCGGCCAGAGGGCGAGGACCTGGGCAAGCCCCACGAGAAGCGCCATCTGCCAGGTGAGCCCCTCCAGGGCCTTCCCCTCCCCGGTGCGCCGGCGGGCAAGCACGGCCAGGATGAAGATGCCCCCCGCGAGCCATGCGGCAGCCACGGGCCAGACGCCGTAGAGGGAGTGCTTGATGCGCCCTTCGAGAAAGAGGCCGAAAAAGGCTGCCGGAACGAATGCCACGACCAGGCTGCCTGCCAGCCGCAGCCCCTCCGGGTTCCTGCCAATGAGGCCTCGGACTATTCCTTTCAGTCTCAGCCTGTAGATCAGGAGCACCGCGAGAATTGCCCCTGCCTGTATGCAGATGGCGTATGCATCGGAGGCGCTTTTTTTCTCCGGGGTGGCCCAGAGGCCCAGGAGATCCTGCACCACGGTAAGGTGTCCCGTGGAGCTGACGGGAAGGTACTCTGTCACCCCTTCGACCACGCCGAGGAGAACCGCTTGCGGCACGCTCATTGCGCGTGGTTCCACGGGAACAAGGTCGCTCCCTGCGGCATTAAAAGTCGGCCCCTCGGTCGTCCCCGCGGCGGACTGGGCGAAGACAGGGGATGCCAGGAGGACGGCAAGGGCAAGAATGGCAGGACCGCGCGCACGGATTCCGGTGTGACTCATCTGCTCAACCTCTTGAAGACGCGTTCAAAGCCCTCGAAAGAGCGCTCGATGACGGGAGTGTCGACGCAATACGCGATGCGGAAATAGCCCGGCAGGCTGAAGCCCCGGCCGGGCACGACCAGGACGAGCTCTTTCTGGAGCTCCTGGACGAATGCAAGATCGTCCCCGCCCGGCGCGCGCGGAAATATGTAGAAAGCACCCTCGGGCACGGTAATTTGATATCCAATGGAAGACAGGGCCGCGCAGAAGAGGTCGCGCTTGCGCCTGTAGATCTCCACGTCCACTGCCACGCCCTGGATCCGGGAGACCACGCGCTGCATCAGGCCGGGCGCGTTCACGTAGCCCAGGATCCGCGTGCAGAGGATTATCCCGTCCACAAGCCGTTTCGCATCGTCGGCTCCCGGGCTCACCGCGGCAAAGCCGATCCGCTCGCCGGGCAGCGACAGGTCTTTCGAGTAGGAGGTCACCACGACGGAGTGCGGGTAGAGCCGCATGACAGCGGGCACAGCCGCGCCCCCGTACGCGATCTTTCGATACGGCTCGTCGGAGAGAAGGTAGAGTGTGCGGCCCGTGCTCTTTCCCGCCCGGAGAAGCATGTCGGCAAGCCGGCGCAGCGTCTCTTCCGGGTAGATCCTGCCGGTGGGATTGTTCGGCGAGTTGATGATGAGCGCCGCTGTGCGCGCGCTGACGAGGGCTTCGATAGCGTCGACGTCGAGATCGAAATCCGGCCGGCTGGGGGCAAGAATCAGCTTTCCCCCGTGGTTGTCGACATAGGAGGCGTATTCCATGAAGCAGGGAACGCTTGCAATCACCTCGTCCCCGGGATCCAGGATGGTCTTGAGCACGCAGTTCAGCGCTCCGCTTGCCCCGCAGGACATGACGACCTGGTCTGCCGTGACGGCAACGCCCTGCTCCCACGCCACCTGCTTTGCCACGGCCGCGCGTGACTCGGGATAGCCGGCGTTGGGCATGTAGCCGTGTTTGCGGACCAGGGGAACACGGACGATCTCTTCCAGCGCGCGCTGGAACGCGGGTGGAGGCTCGACATCAGGGTTGCCAAGGCTGAAGTCGCACACCTTGTCCGTCCCGTGCGCGGCGCGCAGAACATTTCCCGTCTCGAACATCTTCCGTATCCAGGAGGAGCTCTCGATGCTGCCGCGGATCCTGCTACTGACGGCCACCGGTTTCCTCCTCCATGACTTTGGCAAGGGAGTCCATTTCAGCATCCGTGCCGATGCTGATGCGAAGCCCGTCCGCAACGGCCGGCGCGCGCAGGTGACGCACGAGGAATCCGCGCGCCAGCAGCTTCTCGTACAGAGACAGCGCCGCCGCGCCTGCCGGAGGCACGGCAAAGACGAAGTTTGCCGATGAGGGCAGCACGGTGAACCCCATGCCCTCGAGGAGGCTGGAGAACCGTGCGCGCGTGGCCAGGATCATGTCCCGCGTCCTGCAGAAGTACTGCTGGTCTGCAAGTGCTTCGCACGCGGCAACCTGGGCGAGCCTGCTGACATTGTAGCTGTCCTTCACCTTCATTATTTCCCTGATCAAAAGCGCGTGCCCAAATGCAAGACCGGCCCGCATTCCTGCCAGGGAGTAGGCCTTGGAAAGCGTCCGCACGATCACCAGCCGCGGGTTGTCTGCAAGCAGGGGTAGGCTGGATTCGTCTGCAAAATCGACATAGGCCTCGTCCGCCACGACGATGCCGGCAAAGCCGCTCAACAATCGTGCGATCCATTCCGTGGGAAAAACCACCCCGTAAGGAGAGTTCGGGGTTGTGAGGAAAAATACCCTGGCCTTTGCCGAAGGCACGGGAATTGCGGCCATCTCTTCCCTGCGTGTCACTCGCGGCAGGGGAACCTCCACGGTGTGCCCCCCGGCAATGGAGGTGAGCACGGGATACAGGGAATAGGAGGGCTGAAAATAGGCTATGGCGTCCCCCGTATCCACGAATGCGCGCATGAGCATGGCAAGGATCTCGTCGGAGCCGTTGCCGCAGAGGACCTGGTCAGGGTGCAGGCCGTATGTGGCCGCGGCGCGTTCCCGAAGGGGCGCGGCATCCGGGCTCGGATAGAGGCGCACCGTTTCATTGGATGCTTTTTGCAGGGCATCCAGCACGCGGAGGGAGGGGGGGTAAGGGTTCTCGTTGGTATTCAGCTTGACGAGCCGTTGATTCGGACCAGGCTGGAGCCCCGGCACGTAGCCGTCCATCCCGCGCACGGCCTGGCGGACCCAGCCGAGAGCCCCGTCGATGGCGTTCATGGCGCGGAGTGTAGCAGAACCGGCGGCCGTGGAACAAGCGCGCAGGAGATGCGCGCCTCGCTGCCGGGCACGGGTCGCAGAAGGGTCCGGTCCGGACGGCCCCTTGCCCATCTTGACTTCAAAGCGTTTTATTCCTATATCTCTATATATGGCGATTTTGCTTTCGGACAAGGCCGCAGGCCAGCTGAACACGCTCCTCACCGAGCAGGGCAAAGAGGGTGCGATCTTGAGGGTGTGGGTGGCGGGCCTCGGATGCTCAGGCTTCCGTTACGGCATGGGTATCGACGACAAGGAGCCCGAAGAGGGCGACCAGATATTCGAGTCCAACGGCATCAGAGTTGTCGTTGATCCGCAGAGCCTGTCCTACATGGACGGGTCCCTTGTCACGTGGGTCGACGAGCCTGAGAACAGCGGTTTCAGCATCGAAAATCCCAATCCCGCGCCCCAGAAGGAATGCAATTGCGGCGGCACGTGCGCCACCTCTGCCTCTGCCGAACCGTGCGGCTGCGAAGGCGGGAGTTGCGGCTGCGGAAAGGGCGAAAGCGCCCCTATCTGAGCGAGAAGGGCGGGTAGGCGTCCGTCACGAGCAGAAAGGCGTACGCGCTCACCCGCAGGCCCCAGCGGGCCACACCCACTACAAAATCAAAGAATGACCTGGGGAAGCGGCCGGTGAAAACGATCGCGAACCAGGAGATGAACACGCAGAACCCCGCGGCCATCCCCAGGAACACAAGGATGAAGAAGTGGGGTATGGCGAGGAACCATTTCACCAGCGGCATGCCGGGGAGCAGGTCCTTTTTCACATCCGGGTACGGTATGGTGATGTGCACCGACTGCTCCCTCTCCGTGGAAGGAAACTCGTCAGTCAGCAGGGCCGCGTATGCACCTACCCGCGCGGAGAACTTCGTCATGTTCACATTCCAATCGAACCACCATCTCGGGTACTTGCGCCGGAAAAGAATCATGAGAAGGGTGGGAGCGAACAGAATCGAGCCGGAGGCGAAGAAGAATCTCCACGATTCGTCACCCCATCCCCCCGGACCGGTGAGCAAGGTCAGGATGACGACGGGCGGGATCAGCAGGATTGCCCGGAAAAATGTGGTCAGCCGGTTCAACTCTCTGTCAGGGTAATCGATCTCCAGGGACACGGGAAACGTGGATTCATTCATCGCGGTCCTCCCTTCAAAGCTGCGCCTTCTGACGGGCCGCGGCCCGTCCCCTGCTATCTCAAAGCCGCCGCGGCGCCCCCTACAATGGTGGAGACGCCGAGCACGACAGAGTCCCACATCCTGCGAAGGAGTCCGGCTGTCTCAACGTCAGCCGCGGCCAGCAGGGGAATCCTGCCCACCTCTTCCGCTCCTGAGGAATACACAAGAGCGCCGATTTCCTGGCCCTTCACTATCGGGGCGACTACGGGCGCGGAGAGCACGACCCTGTACTCGAGGCTCTCCAGCTCGGTCTTCCTGGCCGTGATGCGTACGGCTCCTGCCGGCGCCATGGCAACCTCCCGCGAATCCCCCTTCCATACGCGCACCGGGGCCAGGGAAGGCGCGTCCAGCTCGACGGTCGTGAAGTTCTTGAACCCGTACGAGAGAAGGGCCATGCTGTCCGCCGAGCGGTTGCGCGCCCCTTCGGTGAGCGTGCGGCCCCTCACGCCGAGCAGGACCACGATGAGGCGCATGTCTCCCCGACGCGCAGTAATTGCGGCGGTGAAGTTTTCGTTGTCCAGGTGCCCCGTCTTCAGCCCGTCCACTCCGAAATCGTCCCAGACCAGGTAATTCCCGTTGTATTGTTTCTTCGTGACGTGCGGTGTCCGCCGTCCATCAACCAGGTTCTGGGCAAGGGGATACTCGAACTCGCGCAGGGAGTGCAGCTCTGCCAGCGCCTCGGGATGCTGGTCGATATAGCGGCGGCAGAAGTCGGCGAACTCGCGCGCGGTCACACGGTTGGCCTCCTGCACGCCGGCAGGGTCGGTGAACCGCGTGGTGGCGTACCCGAGGAACTTCGCCTCCTCGTTCATCAGGCGCACGAAGCTCGTCGCGCTTCCCGCCACGTACTCTGCCAGCGCCGTGGCCGCGTCGTTTCCCGACGCCACCGCCATGCCCTTCATCAGCTCTTCCACCGTGACGATCTGGCCGGGACCGAGGTTCATCAGGGTGGAGCCCGGCGCCTGGTTGTTCGCCCATGCGTGCGCCGAGAGGGACACCACGTCGGTCCGGCTGATGGAACGGTCCGCGAGTTTTTCATAGATGATGTGCAGGGACATGAGCTTTGCCAGGGATGCGGGCACAAAGGGCTGGTCTGCATTGCGCTGATAGAGCACACGCCCGCTGGCCTGGTCGATGAGGATCGCAGAGCGTGCAACGAGGGTGAAGGGTTCCCCCTTCTTCTCACCCGAGGTTTCGGCGGGGACGGCGTGCAGCAACGCCGTCGACAGGAGGGCGGCAATCACGAGTGTCAGGCGCGGGAGGCGGCAGCGCACTGTGTCGTGTTCCTCCTTCCATCGGTCGAATTCGTTCACAAGGTCCGGGCAGAGTATATACCGGCCCCGGGGAGGAGTGTAAAGCGGCTGCGTGGGCCTACAGGGAACCCTGCGGCGCGTCCGCCCCGGTGCGGATACGGATACGGATCTCTTCTCCGGTTTCAGGCTGCTCGCGCGGCGGTACGACCACCCGCAGAAGCCCGTTGTGGAAGCTCGCCTGGGTGCCGGCCTGGTCGAACTTGTCGGCGGGCACGTAATAGCGCTGCTCCTCAATGTCCTTGAGCTTCAGCCTGCGTTTGAAGTACTGAACCCCTTCATCGGATGTCGGGGTCTGCGGCGCCTTGGCGGAGAAGAGAAGGTGATCTCCCCGGAACTGGACGCTCACGTCTTTTTCCTCGAAACCGGCGAGTGCGACTTCCAGCACGAGCTTCTTCTCCTTGGTGAGGTAGATGGTGGAAGGCGGGTACATGTACGCAGGGTAGTAGTCGGGGTTGCCGAACGGACCCCTCCCGAAATGCTCCGCGGCCTGGCGCATCTTCTCCGCGGCTTCATGGTCGAATGCTTCCCCGAAGCTCTCCGCGAACTTGAATGCTTCGTCCATGATGCGCCCGAGATCGAACGTCCACACCTTGTTGGTCATATCCGTGCCTCCTTCAGGCATCAGCGGCTTCCCGATCGGGCAAGCCCCTGGTCCCCCAGACGGGGCGACCTTCGGAGACGCGCAGACGCCTCCTCCTTCAATGTACTGTCGAAGAGGAGGGCAGGACAAGTGAGATCACAACGGGGCAGTGTCCTGCAGGACACTGCCCACAACGGCTTTTCATGGGCCTTTTTCACGCGTATTCTCTGGAAAGGAAATTGGAAGCCGTCCTCATCACTTCAGCCGCGGGAGGAGCCTTTTGTTCATCGTTGTTCTCATGTTGGTCGCTTTTGTGTGTGCCGTCCTCCAGGCGGCATATGTGATCGTCAAAAACCCTCGCGCTGCCGCGAACCGTCTCTTTGTGGTCTTCTCGGGCATCTTTGCCCTTTGGTTCATCGGGACAGCGTTTCAGCTCTTCTCTGCTGACCAGGATACGGCCCGTGTGTGGTTCACAATCGGCACGCTGGGCTGGTTTTTCATCGCACCCGTATTCGTGCATTTTCTCCTTGCCCTTACCGAGAACGTGTTCTACAGGAAACATCTCTGGATTCTCGTTCCTCTCTATACGCCGGCAGCGGCCCTGACGTTCGTCGACATGTCGGGAGGCGTCGGCGCGTACGTGTTCGCCAGGAGCATTGTCGGGTGGACCTATGTCTCGGATTTCGGATCGGCCTTGACTTCGCTTGCCAACCTCCATGCGCTCGCTTCCGCCATAGTCGGAATCGTCATTCTTGCCCGCTGGGCCAAGGGGTCCTCCGATCCCCGTCGCGCAGCCCAAAGCAGGATCATCATCCTTTCCGTTGTCGCCGCAATGCTATTCTACAGCGCAACGGCTTTGCTCTCCCACCTGCCGGGTCTCTGGTATCTGCCGAGCATCGGCAATGTCTTTGTCGTCGTGTGGCTCGCCGGAGTGGCATTCGCAATTCTGCGCCACAAGCTGTTGTCCATATCCCCCATGGAAGCGGCACTGACGATCTTCACGACCATGGCCGACGGCGTCCTCCTCATAGACCGGGAGGGGAGCATTGTCAATGCAAATCCCGCGGCATGCGAGATACTGAAAGTGCCGGCGAGCTCGCTTGTCGGGTCGAGCGTCGAGGGAACGCTGCCGAGCGTGTTCATCGGGGACCACGCTTCCTGGGGCACCGCGCACCTGGTGCGGGACCTGGAGACGACCTATGACACGGGGGACGGAAAAACCGTCTACCTGTCCGTGACCACGTCCGCTGACCTGGACGGGTCCGGGGACCGGCAGGGAATGGTGATGGTTTTTCGGGACATCACCGAGCGCAAGCAGGTGGAGAATCAGCTCCACCACATGGCAACGCACGACGTTCTGACGGGCCTCCCCAACCGGACGCTTTTGAATGACCGGCTGAAGAACGCTCTCCTGCGGGCCCAACGGCACACGGACCAGCTTTGTGCGGTGCTCTTCATCGACCTGGACAAGTTCAAGGATATCAACGACCGCTACGGGCATGATTCGGGGGACTTCATGCTGAGGGAAGCCGCCCTGAAACTGACGAAATGCGTTCGGGAGTATGATACGGTGTGCCGCCTGGGTGGAGACGAGTTCGTCGTCGTGCTCACGGACCTCGCTGACCAGCGCAGCTGCGAGATCGTCATCAGGCGGATACAGGCGGCGTTCCGCGTCCCCCTTCTCCTGGAAAGCCTCGAGCTCACGATCACGCTGAGCATCGGGGTAAGCTTCTATCCCCTGAACGCGGACCTGCCGGAGGATCTGTTCAAGTTCGCCGACATTGCTCTCTACCGCGTGAAGTCCACGGGAAGGAACGGCTTCCAGTTTTATTCATCCGACCTGGACAGCGCGACCAGGAAGACCGAGTCCCTGGAAAAGGACCTGGCAGATGCACTGTCGCGAAACGAGTTCGAAATCTATTATCAACCCATCTACGACCTGGTCACGAATCAGCCTGCCTCCATGGAAGCCCTGCTCCGCTGGAACCATCCGGTGCTCGGCATGGTATGGCCCTTGGATTTCATTCCCATAGCCGAACGGACCGGTTCCATAGTTCCGATAGGGGAATGGGTGCTGCGGGATGCCTGCCGGCAGCTCCGTGAATGGCAGAAGACAGGCCGGGAAATCACATTGGCGGTCAATCTCTCCGCCCGGCAATTCCAGGACCCGGACCTTGCCGCAAAGATCACGGGGATCCTGAATGAGTACGCAATCGAGCCCCGGCTCATCGAGCTGGAGTTCACCGAAAGCACGGCCATGGTGGACGTCGAACGCACGGTGGAGACCGTGCGGAAGCTCAAGGCGCGGGGGATCCAGATCGTGATCGACGACTTCGGATCCGGGTTCTCCTCTCTGGCCTGGCTCAAGCACCTGCACCCGAAAGCCCTCAAGATCGACAAGTTCTTCATTCAGAACATGGGAAGCGACTCGAACGATTCGGCGATCGTCAAGGCCATCGTGACCATGGCCCACAGCATGGGCATGCGTGTCATCGCGGAAGGGATAGAGTCGAAGAGTCAGCTGGATGTGCTGCGGAACATGCAGTGGGAGCGCGCGACCGATCTTGCCTGCGACGGTGTCCAGGGCTTCCTCTATTCGCAGCCGGTCCCCGCATCAAAGGCGGTCCAATTCCTCGGCAGAAGCGCGGCGGTTTCTCCGGCCTGAGTCAACCCCGGACAGCCTGAACTACTGCACGCGCACCGGCATGACGAGGAAGGGAATGCCCAGCTGGTGCAGGCGTCTCTGCACGGCGAATGTTGTGTGGTTGAAAAGCAGGCGGGAGAGGAACGAGTCCTCGGGAAACACGATCTGGCCTCCAAAGAAGACCGCGTTCGGGTTTTTCTCGTAGATCGTCCGGGCAAGCTCGCAGATCGCGTCCGACACGTCCGTGCCCACCGCGGAAAAACCCTGCGCGTAGAGCCCTTCGGCTTTGAGGAACTTCACGTAGCGCTCCAGGCCGCCCTCCACGTAGGTGCGAAGCCTCTCCATGCCTTCGACGCCCTTGAACCTGTCTGCGTCGATGATGCCGGCCTGCATGAAGTACCAGTTGCGGAAAGCCTCCCCGAATACCCTTTTGACGCTGAAGAGGGTGTGCAGGCCGGTGCCGTTGAAGCCAGACACGAGAATGACCGCTGTCTTTCCCCGCGGATCGAACTTCGGCGCGGTCTTCCGCTTCGGATCCGGCGGCGCCTCGGTTTCCGCTGTCGCAACGGCGGTCATCAGATGATCCAGCCGCGCGAGCCGTTTTCCCGTGCTGTGATAGAAGCGCCTGATGGTAAGCGCCACAGCCGCGAGAGAGCCGGTCACGAGCAGCGTGATCCAGCCGCCTTCCTGGAACTTCAGCACGATCTGGGAAATGAGGATGAACCCGGTAAGCAGGAGTCCGAACCCGTTGATCAGGATTTTTTTTCTCCACGCGGAGACCGTTTTCCGTTCCTGCCACCAATGCCGGACCATGCCTGCCTGGGAAAGGCAGAATGTAATGAACACATTGATGGCGTAGAGCACGACCAGGAACTTGACGGAACCGCCGCTGCCGATCATGACCACAATGGCGGCTCCCCCCATGATGAGGATCCCATTCTTGATTACAAGCCGCTCGCTGAGCAGGCTGAACTGGCTGGGCAGCCACCTGTCCAGGGACATGTTGGCAAGGACGCGCGGGCCGTCCAGGAAGCCGGTCTGGGCTGCCACGAAGAGAAGAACGGCCTCGGAGATAAGGGTGACAAGCACAAAGGCAGTGCCGCCTGCGCCCCAGCCGGACGTGATGCGTTCCATCAGGACCGCGTTCAGCGTCTTGCCCGTCACGTGTCGCACGTCGAAAAGGAGGTAGCCGATCATCAGACCGGCCGCCATGAAGGCAAGAGAAGCAGCCATGTAGCGCATCGTCCTCTTGGCGGTCTGCACGCGCGGCTCACGCAGAATGGGAAGGCCGTTGCTCACTGCCTCGATGCCGGTGTAGGTGCCTGCGCCCATGCTGTACGCGCGCAGCACGAGGATGAAGACGCCAAAGGTCCCCAGTTGCGCAGTTGCGGTGCGCGCGTCCGCGGCCGTGCTCCGTACCACGTCTCCCACGGCAGGGGCGTGAGTGACCAGCGCGTACACAACTGCGAAAGTGTGTGTCACGAGGAAAAGGAGAAAGATGGGAACCAGGGGCATCACGGATTCCCTCACGCCCCTGAGATTCATCAGCATGAGCACGAGCACGCCCAGGACAGCGAGCACGAGCTTGAACCTGAGCATGCCCAGCGGCAGGAAGCTGAATATGGCGTCCGCCCCGCTGGCAACCGAAAGGCTTATCGTAAGCACGTAGTCGATCAGCAATGCAGACCCTGAGATCATGCCGAGGGTGGGGGAGAGCAGCTTGCTTGCCACCAGGTAGCCGCCGCCGCCTGAGGGAAAGAGCTCCACAATCTGCGAGTAGCTGGAGGCGATGACGAAAATAGTGACGGCAGTGGCAATGGCTACGAAGATGCCCAGGTGGCCATGAACGCCCAGGGAGAGGAACGACTCTTCAGGGCCGTAGTTGGCCGACGAAAGCCCGTCCGCTCCGAGACCTACCCAGGCGAAGAACGCCACGAGCGTGAGTTTGTGGAAGATCGCGGGATCCCGGAAATCCTTGGCCCCGCCCAGGACGAGATTTTTAAGCCGGGCCAGGAACTTTTCTTGTGAGGAGTCGCTCATAGCCTACAGGGGGGGAACTCTATCCCCATTTGCGCGCCGTATACAAGCCCGGGCCCTGTCCCTTCAGTATGCCACGGGGTCGTCGAGCTCCTCTCCCCGGCCGGTGATCGAAAAGACGATCCGTTCGCAGATGTTGCCCACCCGGTCAGCCACGCGCTCCAGGTTGTGGGCTACCCAGGTCAGCCGGGTAGCCTGGTCGATGGCCTTCGGGTCCGCCATGATGTGCGTGATGAGCTCCCTGTAGATCTGTTCATACAGGGCGTCCACCGCCGCGTCCTCCTTGGGGATGGCGCGCGCCGCTTCCACGTCCTGCGTGAGGAAGGCTTCCAGGGCCCTGTGCAGCATGTCACATGCCTTGTCCGCCATCCGGGGCAGGTCGACAAGGGGCTTGATCAGTTTTTCGGTGCCGATCATCAGCACGACATTCGCGATCCCCTTTGCATAGTCCGCCATGCGTTCCAGCTCGGTTGCGATCTCGAGGATCGCCGCCAGGGTACGCAGGTCACCGGCCATGGGCTGCTGGGTGGCGATCAGGGTGAGGGCCTCGTTCTCGATGGCGTAGCGCTTTTCATTGATCAGCCGGTCCCCCTCGATCAGGGCACGCGCCCGCGGGAAATCCTGCTGCTTCAGCGTGCGGACGGATTCAGCAACCGCGCTTTCCGCCATGGCCCCGAGGGCGAGTATCTCATCCTGCAGCCTGTGCAGATCGTGTTCGAACTTTTCTCGTGCCATAGGTCCTCCCTTGGGCTGCGCCCCGGGGGCGTCTCCCCCCGCAGGCGCTCCGCGCCCCGTTGAGGCGCTTGTGCGCCCTCTAACCGAATCGCCCGGTAATGTAGTCTTCCGTGCGTTTGTCCCTCGGACTTGTAAATATCAGCTCCGTTGCTCCGAACTCGGCGAGAATTCCCGCCCTGTCCCCGTTCAGCCAGAAAAAGCCGGTCCAGTCTGAGACCCGCGCGGCCTGGTGCATGTTGTGCGTCACGATGACGATCGTGTATCTCTCCGTCAGGGTGCGCATCAGCTCCTCCACGCGCAGTGTCGCGATGGGGTCCAGCGCGGAGCAGGGCTCGTCCATCAGGATCACCTCCGGCGCCACCGCCACGACGCGGGCAATGCACAGCCGCTGCTGCTGTCCCAGAGAGAGGGCAAGGGCATCCTGGTGGAGCGAGTCTTTCACCTCATCCCACAGATCGGCGGCCCGGAGGCTCTTCTCCACTTCAACTTGCAGAGACTTCCCCCGATGGGTGCCCAGGACGCGAGGGCCGAATGCCACGTTGTCGAAGATGCTCTGGGGAAAAGGATTGGGACGTTGGAAAACCATCCCCACTTTCTTCCGGAGCTCCACCACGTCAGTGCCGGGGGCGTAGACATCCATGCCGTCCATGCGCACGCTTCCCTTTGCATGGGCTCCCGGGATCGTGTCATTCATCCGGTTGAGGCACCTCAGGAATGTCGACTTGCCGCACCCGGAGGGACCGATCAACGCGGTGATCTGCTTCTCCTGCACGTCGATGCTCACGTCCTGCAGTGCCACCCGCGTTCCGTAGCTGAATGTGAGGTCCCTGACGGCGATCTTTCCCATGTCTATCCGAACCTTCCCGTCACATAGTCCTCTGTCTTTTTCTGCCGTGGCGCCGTGAATACCTGCGGGCCGTCCCCGCACTCCACCAGCTCGCCGGAGAGGAAGAACGCGGCAAAGTCCGCCACGCGCGCCGCCTGCTGTACGCTGTGCGGCACGATCACCACCGCATACTGCTTCTTCAGCTCGAAGAGGGATTCCTCCACCTTGGCCGTGGAGATCGGGTCGAGGCCCGATGTCGGCTCGTCCAGGAGCAGCATCTCGGGTTCCAGCGCCAGGCTGCGCGCAATGCAGAGCCGCTGCTGCTGGCCGCCTGACAGGCTCAGCGCGGGCCCGTCCAGCCTGTCCTTCACCTCGCTCCACAGGGCTGCCTGGGTGAGGCTGCGCTCCACTATTTCCGAGAGCCTTCCCGCGTTGCCCTCTCCCGCCAGCCGGGGGCCGTACAGAACATTTTCCCTGACTGTTCCCGGAAGCGGCAGGGGAAGGGCGAACACCATCCCCACTCTTCTGCGCAGGCGGGTCACATCGACGCCGGAAGCGTAGATGTCTTCACCGTCCAGGAGGATGCGGCCGGTCATCCGCGTGCCGTCCACAAAATCGTTCAGCCGGTTCACCAGGCGCATCAGGGTGGTCTTGCCTCCTCCTGCCGGGCCGAAGAGCACGGTCACCGCCCGGTCCGGCAGGGTGAGGTTCACATCGGAGAGCGTCTGCCGGCCGGCATACCAGTAGCTCACCCCTTCCACCTTCACCTTGGCGGCCTGCTGATCCAGCGCGTTCACATGGGTCACGCCTACCATTGCCGCTTTCTCCTGAAATAGCTGCGGATCAGCGTGGCCACGATGTTCAGCGACAGCACGAGCCCCAGCAGAACAAGGGCGGTGCCGTACTGCACCGACAGGGGCATTCCCGGCACCTGCGTGCTGATCACGTACAGATGGTAGGGCAGGGCCATGGTCTGGTCCAGCGGAGAGGTCGGCAGCCGTGGAAGATAGAATGCCGCCACCGTGAAAAGGATCGGCGCGGTCTCCCCTGCCGCGCGCAGGAGGCCAAGGATCACACCGGTAATGATGCCGGGCAGGGCCTGGGGAAGCACGATGTTGCGGATGCCCTGCCAGCGCGTCCCGCCAAGGCTCGAAGAGACCGTGCGGAACTCCTGGGGCACGGCGCGCAGCGCTTCTTCCGCCGTGCTGATGATGACCGGAAGGGTCATGATGGCCAGGGTGAGAGAGCCGGCGAGGATCGAGGTGCCGAAACGGAAGAACAGCACGAACATTCCCAGTCCGAACAGGCCGTAGACGATGGAGGGGATGCCGGCCAGGTTGACGATGGCCAGGCGGATGGCGCGCGTGAGACGGGTGTCACGGGCGTACTCGGAAAGGTACACGGCGCCGCCGATGCCGATGGGCACCGCCACCAGGGCCGTGCCGAGGGTCAGGAGAAGCGTTCCCACGATGGCGGGCAGGATGCCGCCTTCTTTCATGCCGCCGTGCGGCATCGTGGTGAGGAACTGCCAGTTGATGGCCACGATGCCCCGGGCCACGATGACGCCGATCACGACCAGGATGGGCACGACCACGAGAAGGGACACGAGCCCCAGCAGCGCGAATCCCAGCCGCTGGGCAAGGGCGCGGTTCATCAGCGCAGCCCTCCCTTCCGTCTCTTCTGGAAGATGGCCTTGGCTGCCGCCAGGTTGATGACGAACGTGAGCACGAAGAGGATGATCCCGATGCCGAAGAGGGCATGGTAATGAGTGCTGCCCCGCGCCACTTCACCCATCTCCGCGGCAATGGTGGCGGTCATCGTGCGCACCGGTCGGAAGAGCGACGCCAGGGAGGATGGCATGACCGCCGCGTTGCCCGTCACCATCATCACGGCCATTGTTTCTCCGATTGCCCGGCCCATGCCGAGCATGACTGCCGTGAGGATGCCGGACCGTGCGGCTGGCACCACGACCCGCCAGATGGTCTGCCAGCGCGTGGCGCCCATTGCCAGGCCTGCGTCGCGGTAGCTCCTGGGAACCGAATCAAGGGCGTCCTCTGCTACGCTGATGAGCGTGGGCAGCGCCATGTAGGCAAGGATGATCGCACCGGAGAATGCGGTGAGGCCGGTGGGGGCTCCGAGCACGTCCCTGACCATGGGCGCGACAAAAGTCATGCCGAAAAAGCCCAGGACCACGGAGGGAATGCCGGCGAGCACTTCGATGATCGGCTTCAGTATCTCCCGGGCCCATCGCGGCGCCACTTCGCGTACGAACACCGCCGTTGCCACTCCGAGGGGCAGGGCAATGACGATGGCCAGCAGCGTGACAAGGATCGAGCCGAGTATGAGGGGCAGGGTTCCGAAGATCCCGAACGTGGGGTACCAGCGTGTCGAAAAAAGCCCGCGCAGGGGGACCTGGAAGAAGACGGGAACCCCTTCACGCAGGAGGAAAAGAAAGATCAGCAGAACCAGGCCGATGGTGGAGAACCCGAGCACCCGGATGAGGGTCTCGATGGTGAACTCGGAAAACCGGGATATGCGAATGCGCGCCCGCCCGCGCGGGGAAGCCGTCATTGACCGCTCTTTCTGAGCGGCACAAAGCCCAGCTCGGTCACGAGCCCCTGCCCTTCACTCATGACCCAGTCGAGGTACGCCCTGACCGCGCCTGACGGCTCACCGGCGGTATACATGTAGAGGGGACGGGAAACGGGGTAGGACTTGTCCAGCACCGTGGCAGCGGAGGGCAGGACAAACGGACCTGCCGCGGTGCGGGCCACGGCAACCATCTTCTGGTCTGCGGTCACGTATCCCAGCCCGTCATAACCGATGGCATTCACATTCTGACGCACTTCGGTGCTGATGCCCTCCGAAGAAGGCATGAGCAGGGTTTCAGGTGAAAACAGCGTTGTGCTCTTGCCGTCCCCCAGCCGCAGCACCTGTTCGAGGAAATAGACGTATGTGCCTGAATTGGACTCCCGCGAGAGGAGGACCACCGGGCGATCATCACCGCCGATGGCGGACCAGCGTGCAGTTTTTCCCGCGTACAGGTCCGAGATCTGGCGCAGGGTGAGGCCCTTGACCGGATTGCGCGGATTCACGACCACGGCAATGGCATCCAGGGCAACGGTGAACCTCACAGGCGTGATGCCGTTCTTGTTCGCTTCCGCGATCTCCTCCGCGGACATCTCCCGGGACGCATTTGCGATCTGGATCGTGCCATTGATGAGGGAAGCGATGCCGGTGCCCGACCCCCCGCCGGTCACGGAGATCCGCACCTCCGGCTGCAAGGCCATGTAGCGCTCGGCCCAGGCCAGCGCAAGGTTGACCAGAGTGTCCGAGCCCGTGTTGAGAATGGAAGAATCCCGCACAGAAGGCGCAGCCGCGACCCGCGCAGCTCCGACAGTGTTCGGTGCCGTCCCCCGACCGGCACAACCGGCAGCACACACAATCGCCAGGCATGCGATTGCCATCCTGTGAGTCGTTCCCCTGAGCGGCATTGGACCGGAGTGTAGCGAATTTCGGCCGTGACAACCAGCCGATTTCACGCTACCTTGGACGGGGAGGCAAAAGGGATGAGGATAGTTCGCCTGTGCATTGCGGCCTGCCTTGTACTGGCCGCAGGTGTCGTTTTTGCCGCTGACCAGAAGCAGATGAGCGTGACCGTCAAGGAGACTCCGGTGCGGGCCACTGCGAGCTTCCTGGGCAGGATCCTGGGCACCCTCAATTATGCGGACCGGGTCACGATCCTTGACCAGCCGGCAGGCTCGAAGAGCTGGATCAAGGTGCGCGGCCCGGATGGGAAGCTCCAGGGATGGGTAAGCCTCTCGGCCCTCCAGGACAAGATGATCGTCCTCAAGTCCGGATCGGAGAACGTGGCGCAGGGCGCCTCCACCGGCGAGGTCGCGCTTGCAGGCAAGGGATTCAACGAATCAGTGGAGAAGGAGTACAAGGCGGAGGGCAAGGTCGACTACACGTGGGTGGACCGGATGCAGCGGATCGTGGTCAGCCCCGACCAGCTTGCCGCATTCATCAACCAGGGCGGCCTCGCCTCACCGGAAGGAGGCGCGCAGTGAAATCACTGATCCGTCCGCTTCCCGTTCTCTTCATTCTCGGCGTGATGGGCTGCGCGAGCATGGGCGGCGGAGACCTCCTCGGCACCGCGTTGAATGTCGCCTCGAACCCCTCGGTTCAGCAGACTGTACAGGCCGTTCAGACCGCCTCCCAGGAGATCACGCCCGAACAGGAGTACTACATTGGCCGCGCAGTCGCGGCCAACATTCTTGCCACGCGCAAGGCGTACAGCGAACAGGCGGCAACCGACTACATCAACGTCCTGGGGCGCAGCCTCTCGTTGTACTCGGACAGGCCTGAAACGTTCGGAGGATACCATTTTCTGATCATGGACTCCGACGAGATCAACGCTTTTGCGGCACCCGGCGGGCTCATCCTGGTCACCCGGGGTCTCCTGCGCTGCGCGGACAGCGAAGAGACTGTTGCGGCGATTCTTGCCCATGAGATCAGCCACGTGGTGCTGAAGCATGGGCTCAAGGCAATCAGCAATGCGCGGTGGACCGCCGCCGTGGAGGCGGGGGTGAACGCCGGCGTCCAGGTGGCCGGTTCCCCCGGGCTGCAGCAGCTCACCGGCGTGTTCAAAGACTCCATCAATGACATCACCAACACCCTCGTGAACTCGGGCTACTCCCGCGGGCAGGAACTGGAGGCGGACCAGATGGCGCTCGTCATCATGCGGAAAGCAGGATACGATCCGCAGGCTTTCGACGAGATGCTCAAAGTAATGAAGAGCAAGCTGAAGCCCGGAGGCGCGGATTTTGCGAAGACGCATCCGGATCCGCAGATCAGGATTACCGCCGTGGAAAAGACCCTCAAGGGGCAGCCCGCCGTTTCCGTGGCCTCTTCTGCGGAAAACACGCGTCAGGCCCGGTACAGGGCCGCGCTGGGGGCCATCTAGCGCATGACCGGCCACCGCGGGGGTTCAGGCGGTCTGCGCAAGGTGATCCAGGGCGCGCTGATCGGTACGGCCGGTGCCGCGCTCGTCCTCGGTGTCTGGCTCGTCGGCGCGCTGAACGGTTTCGAGGCCCGGACATGGGACCTGCGGGCCCGGCTCCTGGCCCGGCCGGGAAAGGCGACCAGCCAGGTTGCCACGATTCTCCTTGACCAGAAGAGCCTCGAGTGGGGCAGGAAGGAGAACGCCCTTTCCTGGCCATGGCCGCGCGAGGTGTATACCGCGGTTGCCGATTTCTGCGCTCGGGGCGGCGCCAGGGCCCTCGTGCTTGACGTGTTCTTCACCGAGCCCTCCGTGTATGGTGTTTCCGACGACGAAGCAATGGGAAACGCCGTGGCAAAGAACGGACACGTAGTGATCGCCATGAACTTCGGCTCGGCCCAGGCGACGGACAAGAACTGGCCGGCGGACTATCGCGCGCAGCCCATCGTGGTTTCCGGACTTGAAGACTGGCTCCGCAGGGCTGGCCCGAAATCGTTCGTCTACCCGATGGCAGAGTTCCCGATACCCGAGCTCTGGAAAAGCGCGAGCCAGCTTGCCAACGCGGATATCGCCCCGGACACGACCGACCGGGTCTATCGGAGGGGCTCTCTGTTCAGCATGTTCGACGGCCGGGTCGTGCCTGCCGAGGCGCTTGCCGCATACCTGGCAGGGAACCCGGGCCCGCGCGTGATTTCAGTCAGCCCCGGACGCCTCGTCGTGGACGGAAGGGAGGTTCCTATTGACGGCGACGGCCGGGCCATCCTGAACTACCGCGGCCCCTCCACCACGCACCCGGCATATACTGCCGCTGCGGTGGTGCAGGCGGACCTCCAGATCCAGGAAGGTAAACAGCCTGCGCTGGATCCGGCGGTCTTCAAGGATAAGTATGTCTTCTACGGCTATTCGGCGCCCGGCCTGTTCGACCTGAAGCCTTCCCCCATGAAGGGAGACTACCCCGGCGTGGAGATACACGCGACCATGCTGGACAACCTGCTCTCGGGCGATTTCATGAGGCCTGTGTCCATGGGGATGACGATCCTGCTTCTCCTCCTGCTGTGCATCGGCGCCGGCCTTTCCGGCACGGCGGTAACAGGTGCGGGGCGGAGCGCGCTGATCTACGTGGCCTTCATCCCGCTCGCGCCTCTCCTGGGCATCGCCGCCTACGCCCTGGGCTGCTGGCTGCAGGTTGTGGCCCTGGAGCTTGGAGCGGTGATCTCCCTGGTGGGCGGAAGTCTTGTCACCTATGCCACCGAGGGACAGCAGAAGCGCTACATCAAGGGAGCATTCAAGCAGTACCTGAGCCCGGCGGTCATCGACGAGCTGATCGCGCACCCCGAGCGCCTGCGGCTCGGCGGGGAACGGCGCGAGCTCACGATATTTTTTTCCGATGTGCAGGGTTTTACCGGCATCTCCGAGGCCCTCACACCGGAGGATCTGACGGCGCTTCTCAACGAATACCTCACCGCCATGGTGGACATCATCCAGGAGGAGGGAGGGACGATCGACAAGTTCGAAGGGGATGCGATCATCGCCTTCTGGAACGCCCCCCTGACCCTGGAGGACCACGCGGTGCGCGGAGTCAGGGCCGCCCTGCGCTGCCAGGCAAAGCTTGCGGAGATGCGGCCCGGCATCCGGGCGCGCATCGGCAAGGACATGCGCATGCGCGTCGGCATGAACACCGGGCCGGCGGTTGTCGGGAACATGGGCTCGAAGACCCGATTCGACTACACGATGCTGGGCGACCAGGTGAATCTTTCCGCCCGGCTGGAGGGCATCAACAAGCAGTTCGGCACGTACATCATGATCTCCGGGGCCGTGGTGGACAAAATGGCGGGCGCGTTTCCCGTGCGCGAGCTCTCCCGCGTCGCCGTTGTGGGCCGCAAGGAGCCTGTGGTCGTTTTCGAGCCGATGCTGCCGGAGGAGTTCACCGCGCGCCGGGCGGGCCTGGAGGTGTTCGACAAGGGCCTGCAGGCGTTCTACGCGGGCAGGTTCGCGGAGGCGGAAAGCATCTTTGCCGGTGTGGCCGCTCTGGATCCTGCCGCCGCCTCCTATGCCCGCAAGTGCAGGGAGCTGGCCGCTCTGCCGACCGTGGAAAAATGGAACGGCGTCTGGGTCATGACGGAGAAGTGACCTCCTGAGACGGTCGCGCGGCCTGGGTTCCTTGACGACCGGGGACGGGATCGATAGATTGGAAACGAGATGCCTCCAGCCAGTAAAGCAGAAAAGAAGGTCAGGGAGTATTCCGCTCCGGCGGTGGATCGGGCCCTGGACATCCTCGAGTTCATGGCAAAACATCCCCGGCCATACGGCACCACGGAGCTGGCCCGCTGCCTGAAGCTTCCCGTCAATTCGGTGTTCCGCATCCTGAAGCGCCTGACCGAGCGCGAGTATACCGTGCAGGATCCAGTCTCCAGCGGCTACCAGCTGAGCACGCGCGTGTTCTCCCTGGGCATGAGCCTGTACACGCGATTCGAGCTGCGCCAGCGCGCGCGGCCGCACATGGAGTGGCTCTGCCGGGAGACCGAAGAAACCTGCCAGATCCAGATCCCTCACGGCGACCAGATGCTCGTGATAGACACGGTGAGCCCCGAGGTGCAGTTCTACCTGCGTGTCGTGCCCGGCAGCCTTGTCTATTATCACCCCAACGCCTACGGCAAAGCGGTGCTCGCCTTCATGGGGGAGGACGAGGTGAAGCAGGTGGTCCCGTCCCGGCTCGTGGGGCTGACTCCCAATACAATCGTGCTCCGCACCGAGCTCCTCCAGCAGCTGGAGCGCACGCGCCAGACAGGGATTGCGTACGACAATGAGGAATACACGTCCGGTATACTCTGCATCGGCGCACCGGTGTTCGACGTGCAGGGCAAGGCGGTGGCCGGCCTGGGCGTCACGTGCCTCCTCAGCACCATCGACGCGGCAAACAAGGCCGCTTTCGAGCTCCTTGTGCTGGAGTGCGCCTGGAGGGTGTCGAAGGACATCGGCTACTCCGGTGACTTCTTTGTCGGCAAGGTCCGCGCCGCGCAGCCTGAGACAGCCCCGCACGCCTCCGCTTCATAGCCCTCTCCTGGGTCCCGCACCAGGCCTTTCTTCAGATATAGACACATAATATCCCCAGTAAACTGGTTTTGGCATAATTTTCGCCATATTGGCTGATTCTTTCGATATATATTTGTTATTTAGAATAAATCGTTGACTTATCAAATTTTTCTTGACAAGCGGAAAAACATGCTTCACAATCGAGGCACCATTAACCTACAAAGGAGGGTAACAATGGCCAGGCGTTTCAAAGTTCTCGGTGTATTGATCGTTCTCTGCCTCATCGGCGCGGGGGCGCTGTCCGCGCAGGTTCAGAACAAGAAGTTCAACGGACCTGCCGACCAGACCTACTACATGTGCACCTTCGTGTCCGGCGTCGAGTACTGGGTCGCGGCGTTCGAAGGCTTCAAGGATGCGGCGAAGCAGCTCGGCGTCAAAGCCGTGTACCAGGGCACCCCTGAGTACAAGCTTCCCGAACAGGTGACCGTCTTCGAGCAGATCATGTCGAAGAACCCCGCGGGCATCGCCCTCTCCCCCATCGACGACGCCGGCTTCGTCGAGCCGGTGAACGCGGCATTCGAAAAGAGGATTCCCGTCGTCACATTCGCGAGCAACGCCTCCGCGGCATCGAAGGTGGCTTTCGTGACCTCCGACAATGTGAAGGAAGGCCAGTTCGCGGCCCGGGCCATCGGCAAGGCGCTCGGCGGCAAGGGCAAGGTCATGGTGACCCGCAACACCCAGTCCAACCACATGCTGCGCTCCACTACGTTCGTCAACACGATCAAGGCGGAGTTCCCCGGTATCGAGGTCGTGGCCGACGTCCTCACGCAGCAGGACAACCAGAAGGCGTACACCGCGGTCATGCAGACCGCCCAGAAGTACCCTGACCTGGGCGCGGTCTTCTCCCCCGAAGGGCCATCCGGCCGCGGCGCCGCCCAGGCAGCCGTCGAGCTCGGCGGGAAGATCAAGGTTCTTACCTGCGACATGGACGCGACGATCCTCCAGATGATCGAGGCGGGACAGATGTTCGGCTCCATCCAGCCCAACGCCTACGTGCAGGGCTACCTCTGCATGATGCTTCTGTACCTCAGCAAGAACAACATGCTCAACCCGCTGAACGGCACCGTGGCGAACGGACAGTTCGGCCTGAACCTGCCGTACGTGGACAACGGGCTGGACCTGATCAACAAGGACAACGCGAAGTACTTCTACACGGACAAGTGGCAGAAGGCGCGCGGGGCGACAAACTTCAAGCCCTGGTAGGATGCCTTGAGCAACTCGGAATTGTCTTTCACGGGCACGCCTTCGGCGTGCCCGACCTTTTCCGCAAGGGAGCTGTTCCATGGACACAACGGCAATACTGGAAGTACGGAACATCAGCAAGCGCTTCGGCGCAACCCAGGCTCTCTCCGGCATCAGCCTCAGCTTTGCCCCCGGCAGCGTCCACGCGGTGGTGGGGGAAAATGGAGCAGGCAAGTCCACCCTCATGAATGTCATCGGCGGCGTTCACCAGGCTGATACCGGAGAGGTCCTGCTGGAAGGCAGGCAGGTGCACATACGCGACCCCCATGACGCGCTGCGCATCGGCATCGGGTTCGTGCACCAGGAGATCACCCTCTGCCAGCACCTCACCGTGGCTGAAAACATCTTCATGCATGCCATGAAAGGGGAGGGGAAGGGGTTCGTGCACTTCCGCGCAATCAACGCCATGGCGCGGAAGCTCCTCTCGGATTTCGATTCTCACGCCCTCATCAGTCCGCGGCAGAAGGTTTCGGATCTCTCCGTATCCCAGCAGCAGGTGGTGGAGATCGTCAAAGCGATATCGGCCAACTGCAGGGTCATCATCTTCGATGAGCCCACCGCCGCCCTGACGGAATCCGAAACGGCCGCCCTTTTCAGGATCATCGGGACCCTGCGCGGCAAGGGCATGGGAGTCATCTACATCAGCCACCGCCTCGCGGAAATCTATACCATCGCCGACACGGTGACGGTTCTGCGGGATGGAACCCTCATCGACACAAAACCGGTACGGGACATCGACCAGGTGTCCCTGGTGAATCTCATGGTGGGCCGGGAGCTGAAGGACATCTACCCTTTGAAGGGCGCCCGGGGCGCCGGCGGCGAAGTGCTCCTGGAGGTGAAGGATCTTGCCATGGAGGGCGAGTTCGCCGGCGTTTCCTTCACCCTGCACAAGGGGGAGATACTCGGCATGGCCGGGCTCATCGGGTCAGGCCGCACCGAAGTGGCACGGACCATCAGCGGCCTGTACCGCAAGAGCGCCGGGGACGTGTTCCTCATGGGGAAGAAGGTCAACCTGCGCAGCTACAAGGATGCCATCCGCAACGGAATCGTGTATCTCACGGAAGACCGCGCGCGCGAGGGACTGTTCCTGGACATGAGCGTGGCCTCCAATATCTCCGTCATCCGGCTGGACGCCGTTGCCCGGTTCAAGCTGATCCAGAAGAGCAGGGAAATCAAGCTCGCCCGGAAGTTCGTCTCCGAGATGCAGATCAAGGTGGCCAGCGTCTCTCAGAAGCTGCGCAGCCTGAGCGGCGGCAACCAGCAGAAAGTGCTCGTGTCCAAGCTGCTTTCGGTGTCTCCGAAGATCGTCCTCATGGACGAGCCCACCCGGGGGATCGATATCGGCGCGAAAAGCCAGATCTATCACCTTCTGCGGGAGCTCGCCGCAAAGGGAGTCGGGGTGATCATGATCTCCTCCGAGCTCCCCGAGGTCGTGGGGGTGTGCGACCGCGTGTGTGTCATGTACGAGGGAAGGATGTGCGGCACGCTCGAAGGACGGGACATCAACGAGTCTTCCATCATCCAGATGGCGTGCCTGAGCACAAATTGAGGAAGAAGGAGTCGTCATCATGAGCCAGCTCAACCTTCAGGGACCGGTGCAGCAGAAATCCAGGCTCGCGCGAGCACTCGGCGGCCTAGTGGGATTCCGCGAAGGCACGACGATCCTCATCATTCTCATCCTCGGCGCCGTCATGGCTTTCCTCTCCCCGGTGTTCCTCACCGGGGAGAACTTCAGCACGATGTTCAAGATCTTCGTCATCAACGGCTGGGTGGTCATCGCCATGACCCTCGTGCTGATCAGCGGCGGCATCGATCTCTCCGTGGCCGCCGTCATGGCGTTCGTGGGCGTGGTGGCCGGCCAGCTCTTCCTGGTTTATCACTGGAACATCTGGATCGCCTCCCTGGCGGGCATCGGGGTCGGGGTCTTTGTCGGTTTCGTGAACGGCTTCTTCATCACGCGCGTGGGCCTTTCTCCCTTCATCGTCACCCTTGCCATGAGCCAGATTGCGCGCGGCACCGCGTATGTTTTTTCCGAGGCAATGCCCCTTCCGCTGAACAACGTGCCGGCCGGCTTCAAGTTCATCGGGCGGGGGATTATCGGACACACGGGGGTTCAGTTCGTCATCGTGCTTTTCATCGTGGTGGCCATCCTCTTCGACTTTCTTGCCCGCCGGTCCACGGTCCTCCGCAAGGTCTACTACATCGGCAGCAATGAGAAGTCGGCCCGGTTCTCCGGGATCAACGTCAACCGGGTGCGCATGGGCGTGTACGTCCTCTCGGGCCTTCTTGCCGCCATCGCGGGAATCCTGGCCATTGCCCGGTTCAGCTCGGCGCCGCCGTACGGGTACCAGGGTGTGGAGCTGGACGCCATCTCCGCTGCGGTCATCGGGGGCACGAGCATGAACGGCGGGGAAGGCACCGTGCTGGGAGCCGTCCTGGGCATCGTTCTCCTGGCCCTGATCCAGACCGCCATCAATCTCCTGGGAGTATCCCCGTACTGGTCGAACTTCGTGACAGGCGCCATCCTGCTTGTCGCGGTGTCCGTGGATTTCCTTACGCACAGGAACCGGGCGTAGGGGGAACCATGGACCGCGCAATGAGGAAGCTGAACGAGCTCAATCCCGATATCGACATGCTCTCCATAGAAGACACCAGCTTCCTCCGCCACGGCCGCGTGCATCGCGACCGGCCGGTGGACATTCTGCTCGCCTCGTTGGACGGGAGACCTGGCAGCCGCGCCGGGGTGCTCCGCAGCGTGAACGAGCAGCACGATGCGTGTCCCCCGGAGCTCGTACCCACCCTGCGGGAGATCTTCGGCTGCACGGAGCTGCAGGTGGAGTCAGTCCAGGGAAGAAACACGCGCCTGGATGCCCTTGAATACCACAAGTGCGTGGAGGTCGTCGTAGCCGGCACGGATATGGTCGCGCTGATGGGGCTCGTCTGCGACATCGCGTGGCCCGCCGGCACTTTCGACGTGTCCCGGACCCGGGCCTTCTACGTTCCCCGGGGGACCGTCTATGAGGTCTTTCCATGGTGCCTGCACAGCACCCCTGTCCATGTGCACGAGGCAGAGGGATTCCGCTGCCTCGTGATACAGCCAAAAGGCGCCCATGCCCCGATTGACTTCACACCGGATCCGGGCGGCGAGGGCAAGCTCATGCGGGGACGCAACACGTGGCTCATCAGCTACGTGGAGGAGGGAGGAGTGCCCGGAATATCCGCTCACCGCGGACTGAAAGGCCGTGCCATCGAGCTGAAGACCCTTTGAAAGGGCTTTTGCGCGGACGTTTCCCCCGGCTGCGAGCTGTTTTGTTTCAGCCCCTGATCAGCAGGGCAAGATTTCTTCCCATCACGGCCCTGATCCCGGGCAGTCCAATCACATCGAGCTTTGCCTGAATAGACTCGTTCAGGGCCGGGGTCATTTCTTTCTCACCGGCCAGCAGTGCCGCTGTCTCTCGGTCGTCGAACTGGACTCCGCTGTCCCTTGTTTTCAGAAGTCCCTGGTTGATCGGGCAAACCTCCTGGCACACCATGCAGCCGATGAGACAGTTGTGCGCATCCGCCGGGAACCATGCCGGGAGGGGCCCGGGCAGTTCGTTCCAGCATGTCAGGCAGCGCTCGGCGCGCAGGAGGAACCTGTCCTGGGATATGGCGCCGGTGGGACAGGCGTCCCGGCAGCGGCCGCAGGATTCGCATTCGGAAAGGACGTCAGGGCGGCGCGTCTTTGACCCCGGCCACGGACCGAGCCGTGCCGAGGTTGCAAGGGCAACGATAAGGACATAGCTTCCCAGCCTGGCCGAATAGGTGATGTTGTTCAGGCCGTAGGCGGTCAGTCCCAGCCGGACCGCGAGCGCTTTGCGCGCAGGCCCTATGAGCTCCAGGTCCCCGTTCAGCTCCGGCAGAAGATCCCTGAGCTCCTGGCGGATGATCTCGTTCTCATGCGCGTCCTCCACGTAGGTCGGAGGGATCGTCGCCGTAAATACACGCCCGGCGCGGGTGAATCGAACGCTGCAGGCAGCGCAGGGAACTGCCACGGCTATCACCGTTCCCCGGGTATCAGGGGCAGCGCCAAAGTTCCTTGCCCAGCCCAGCCACTTTTCGACGCATTCCGGGTCGATCTCTTCCCGTAAGCAGCGGCCGACGATTTCCGCCCGCGCCTCGCCCAGGAGCTTTCCCGGCCCCCACGCGATATCGTAGCCTTTTCCCGTTGCCCAGGCTGTGAGTGTGTCTGCCGTCATGAGTAACTGCATTATACCATAGTCCGGCCGCTTGACAATTTTTCCTTGGAGTGATACAGATATATTAGATTTTAGATTTCACATAGAAGATTGAGCCTGCCCAACTGGTATTGCAGCACTCGGCTTCATGCACCTGGGTAGGCTTTTTTTATGACCAGGTCCGCAAGAGCGCGGCGCTGGGCGGCGTCCGCAGGATCAAACACCGGCACACCAGGAAGTCCTGGCACGCTTTCCCTGACTGTCCCCGCTGCCGCCGCACCCGAAACCGCAAGAACTGAACCGGGCTGGATCCCGCGAACCTCGAGCGTTTCCGCCAGATCGTCCATGCTTCGAAGGCAGAGCACGATGAGCTGAGGCGCCCTGCTGTCGACCATTCCTTCGCAGACAAGAAACGCCGTGTCACGGGGAAAGAGCCGGAGGATATCGCTGAGCGATCCTGCCTGGCCGGAGCGTTCGAACCTGACCGTCTGCCCTGCAAGAAGCGCGACCACTACATCCGCCCCCGCATCTGCATGCAGCCGCGTGTCCGTCCCTTCCTGGTCCAGAAAGAGCGCGGCATGCTCCATTTTCTTGATGGTGCTGACATGGTGCCCTCGGGAGCGGAGCTCCTCCAGCAGGGCAGTCACGGCCGTGGTTTTTCCGCTCTTTTTGAGGCCCACAATACTCACAATGCAGGGGAGAGGCGTCACCAGATCTGCGCCGGATTGCGTCATGGGCGCCGGGGAGTGTATCCTGTTTCTCCACGGAGGTGAACCATGCAGCACGATCTGCAGATTGTGTCGGCCGGGAAGAAGGTGCCCCTGAACGAGTTTGCCCGGAAGGTGGTCCTCAACACTCTCCTGGGGCTCCTCGGCTCTCTCAGCGACGTGGATATGGGTGCGGAGATACTCATCACGCTGAAGCCGGTGAAATGAGCTACGAGATTTTTGCGGCACTGGCCCAGAGCCAGGGAGACGTCGCGCTCGTCACGGTGATCGACGTGCACGGTTCGGTTCCGCGGCACCCGGGGTCGAAAATGCTCGTGCGCAGCACGGGCGCCATTCTCGGCACCGTGGGAGGCGGCAAAGGCGAGGCATCAGCAATCGAGCTGGCGGTGAAAAGCATAGGGAGAAAGCGCTCTGATGCCCTGACCGTGGAAATGCAGGGAACCGAAGCTGAAGGGGAGGACATGGTCTGCGGCGGGACCTGCCGGCTGCTGGTCGAATACGTTGCCGACACCACGCCGTACGTGGTCCTGCTCCAGCGGCTGGAAAAGGGGGAGAAGGCCCTGCTCGTCAAGAAGCTGGAGGGATCCGCGGAAGGGTCTCCCGAGGCAGTCCTGGTCTCCATACGTGACGAGGCAGGCGCGCACCTCCAGGGAAGTGATGCTCTCCCCGACGCAGCGGCCGCGGCAGATTGCCTGCGGACGGGAAAACCCGCGTTCTCCCGTGATGCAGGTCTTTTCTATGACCCGATCTTTCCGGAAGAGAAGCTCCTGATCCTGGGCGGGGGACACGTGGGCCGTTCGGTTGCCGTCATGGCAGCAGAGCTCGATTTCAAAGTCACGATCGCGGATGACAGGAAGGCGCTCCTTGCCCCTGCCAGATTCCCGCCCTCGGTGAAAACAATCTGCGGTGCCTATGCGGAGGTGGCGCGCGAGTTCCCGCTGGATTCGGCCTCCTACGTCGTGGTCGTGACCCGGGGAAAGGCGGGTGACCTGGAATGCATGCGGGCGATCCTTGGCCGCACCTATCGCTATGCGGGGTTCATCGGCAGCACGCGCAAGTCGAAGATCCTCCTCGATCAATTGCGGCAGGACGGCTTTCCCCCGGAAAAAGTTGCGGCGGTCCATTCTCCCATAGGGCTGGATATCAAGGCGGAGACGCCGGCGGAAATTGCCGTGTCGATCCTCGCCGAGCTGGTCGCGGTGCGGAGAAATGCAGGCGCGAAGGGCAGCCTCAGCAGTGCAGGGGAGCGCAGCGGCCGGCTCCACTGATGAGGGATCCCGGAGACGCGTATGCCGATTTCATCACCCGGCACTTTCGCCCGGGCAGGGTCTACACCCTGGTCGGCGCAGGGGGCAAGTCCACCGGCGTGCGGAAAATCGCGGCCTTCATATCCGGCCTGGGAATCCGCAGTCGGTTGACCACCACGACGAGGATCGGGGTGGAGGAGTTTTCCGCGTATCCGATTGCGACAGTCCGGGATGACATGGAGTTGCGTCGCTGCGTCCTTTCAGGTGAACCATGCATGGTCGTTTCAGGAGGCGTCGAGGCGGGAAAGCACACCGGTGTCGATCCTTCCTGGATAGAGCACTGTGCGATTCCCGCGGACCTGGTGCTTCTTGTGGAGGGAGACGGGTCGCGGAGAAAGCCGATCAAGGCGCCGACGGCCAGGGAGCCGGTCATACCGGCCAACACGAGTGAAGTCTTTGCTCTCATGGGAGCCAGCGCATTCGACGAGACGGTGGATTCCGAGCGATGTTACAATCCGGAAGGGGTTCTGGCTCTGCTGGGCAAGGGGCATTATGTCTTCGATGCGCCATCCCTCGTGATGCTTGCCGCGGACGCCAGGGGATGCATGAAAGGGGTGCTTCCGAGCATGGGTTTTCACCTGATCGTGAACCAGGGAGACCTCGAAGACAAGCGGGAGTCTGCCCGGGCGATGCTCCGCGCACTCAGCCGCGGCCCCGGAATTGCCGGCACGCTCCTCTCCTGGATGGAAGAGAAAGTGTATGAATCCACGGGGGACTGAAGCCTTGAAAGCCCTGATCAGGGGAGCAGGAGACTGTGCAACCGGGGTCGCCCTGTCTTTGCATCACGCGGGATTTGCCATTGTCATGACCGAGCAGCCCGAGCCGACGGTCATCCGCCGCACCGTCTCCTTTGCAGAGGCCGTGTTCCAGGGCGGTCAGACAGTGGAAGGAGCGGTGGCAGAGCTTTCAAAGGGTGAAGGCATAGCGGGAGTGCTTGCGCGGGGACGGATTGCGGTCGTGGTGGATCCCGAATCGGAGATTCGGAAAAGCTTTGCGCCGGACGTTGTCGTGGATGCGATCCTTGCCAAGAAGAACCTCGGAACAACGACGAGCTTCGCTCCCGTGGTGATCGGGCTGGGGCCCGGCTTCACAGCGGGCGCAGATGTCCATGCGGTGATCGAGACAATGCGGGGTCACGAGCTGGGCCGCATACTGTATGAGGGCAGCGCGCAGCCGGACACGGGAGTGCCGGGGGAGATCCAGGGCAGAACGAGTGAGAGGGTTCTCAAGGCGCCCTGCCCGGGCAGGGTGTTGCTGCTGAAGCGGATCGGCGACCTGGTGCGCAAAGGGGAGACGGTCATGACTGTGGGGGGCGTGCCGGTGCCGGCGCCCCTGGACGGCTGCGTGCGGGGCCTGATCCACGAGGGCCTGCACGTCAGCGCGGGCCTGAAGATCGGCGACATCGATCCACGCGGTCAGGATTCCTACACTGCGACGATTTCGGACAAGGCACGCACCCTCGGCAGGGCTGCGCTGGAGGCTGTCCTGGTCTTGGGACAGGCCAGGGGCCTCTTCTCACTGCAAAGGAAGGCTACTCCTTCCCGACGATGACCTCGGTGGACTTGATGATCGCCACCGCGTTGTCTCCGACCTTCAATCCGAGGTCTTCGACGCTCTCTTTTCCTATGAATGCGGTGATGACATTGCCGCCTCCGATGTCGATCTTGACGCTCGACATGACCGCACCATTCTTCACGTCCACGACCCGTCCCTTGAGCTGATTGCGCGCGCTGAGCTTCATGTGCACCCCCGCCATGGATAGATAGATAGTATTGATAATACTGATAATGGCTTGCACCGGCTTTTCCCGCGCATACTGCCGTTCTTGACCGGGCCGGTCTCCGCGGGTACCATGCCATCGATGAAAAAGCTGATGCTGGCCGTGCTCCTTCTGTGCGCCATCCTGGCGCCGCTTTCGGCGCAGACGGTACGCCTGCGGCTTGCCACCACCACGAGCACGATGGACAGCGGGCTCCTGCCTCTCCTGGATCCCCCTTTTGAAAAGCTCACCGGCATCACCGTGGACGTCATTGCCGTGGGGACCGGCAAGGCCATCAAGCTGGGAGAGAACGGCGACGTGGATGTCCTCCTGGTGCACGACAGGAAGGCGGAAGACCGGTTCATTGCGCAGGGCTTCGGCGTGAATCGCAGGGACGTGATGCACAACGACTTCGTCATCGTGGGTCCCTCTGAGGACCCTGCCAGAGTGGCCGGCGTGAAATCCGCCGCGGATGCTTTCGCCCGGATTGCCGCCGCGAGTGCTCCCTTCGTGTCCCGAGGGGATGCGTCAGGCACCAACGCGAAAGAGCTGGACATCTGGGCAGCGGCGTCCGTGAAGCCCAGGGGCGCGTGGTACAAGGAAGTGGGCCAGGGCATGGGGGAAGTGCTCATCATGTCCGACAACCTGAAGGCATACACCCTGAGCGACCGCGGGACGTGGATCGCCATGAAAGACAAGTTGACAGGGCTGAAGATCCTCTCCGAGGGGGACCCGGCATTGTTCAACCCATACGGCGTAATCGCCGTCAACCCGCAGAAGCACCCCGAGGTGAACTATATGGCCGCAATGCAGTACGTGGCATGGGTCACCTCGGTCCAGGGCCAGAAGATCATCCGGGACTACACACTCGGGGGCGAGCAGCTCTTCACCGCTGACGCAGTGAAATAAAGGGTACGGGGGCCGGCACGGGAGCTCTCGGAAAAGCGTTTCATCTCCTCATTTCCGGCGACCCCGAGGTCTGGTTCATTGCCGGGACTTCCCTCAGGTTCTCCCTGGCCTCCGCGGTCATTGCCTGCGTGCCGGGTATCCCGCTTGCCGTGCTCATCGCGCTGACGCGCTTCCCCGGAAGGAGGGCGCTCCTCGCAGTTTTGAGCAGTCTGATGGCTCTGCCGACAGTTGTGGTCGGCCTGCTTGTGTATTCCCTCATTTCCCGTGCCGGGCCCCTTGGCCCGCTGGGGCTGCTGTTCACACCCCGCGCGGTGATCATTGGCCAGGCGATTCTCGCCTTCCCCATCGTGCTTTCCATGACGGCCAGCTCGCTGAGCAGCCTCCCACCGCTCTTTCCGGAGGTCCTGACCACCCTTGGCGCCTCACGGCGCCGCATCTTGTGGATGAGCGTGCGGGAGGCGCGCGGGGCCGTGCTCTCCGCGTCCCTTGCCGCGTTCGGCAGGGTAGTGGGGGAGGTCGGGGCAGCCATGATGCTGGGAGGGAATATCCGGTTGTACACCCGCACCATCACCACGGCTATTGCCCTTGAGACGAGCAAGGGCGAGTTCGAACAGGGGCTGGCCCTCGGCATCATCCTGATGGTGCTGGCCCTCGGGGTGAACGCGCTGCTGCACTGGGTGGTGAAGCATGAGTGAGGCGCTCCGCGCTCCCCTCTTCTCCCTCACCGGCGTGCGCGCCGTGTTCGACGGCGTGACGGTCGTCTCGGTTGATGAGCTGGGCCTGGAGGAGGGCAGGATCACCGTGCTCGTGGGGGAGAACGGGTCCGGAAAGACCACGCTCCTCCGACTTCTGAACAGGCTGATAACGCCGGCGGCCGGGACTATTGCGTACAGGGGACACGAGCTCGGTGCGGGCGACATGATACGGGCGGAGTCCGTGATGCTGCACCAGACGCCTCTCCTCTTTCGGGGCACGGTTCTCCAGAACGTGGCCTTCGGGCTGAAGATCAGGGGAGTGCCGCGAGAGGAAAGGAACCGCAGGAGCGCAGACGCCCTCTCGGGGGTGGGCCTTGCCGGCCTGGAGCGCAGGCGTGTCTCCACCCTTTCCGGCGGAGAGAGGCAGCGCGTGGCGCTGGCACGCGCCCTTGTCCTTGCGCCGAAAACACTCTTCCTGGACGAGCCGACGGCGAGCGTGGACCCCGACTCGCGCGTCTTTGTCGAAGGAGCCATACACGGCGCCTCGACGTCCGGCACCACTGTCATCATGAGCACGCACAGCATGGAGCTTGCATACCGTCTCTGCGACCGTCTCGTGCGGCTGGAGGCAGGGCGGATCATCGCGCCCAGGGAGAATATCCTCAAGGGCGCCGTGGAGGGCACGGACGAGCTTTTCACCTACTTCCGCACTGGTGGCGTTCTCTTTCGCTGCCCTGCCCGGGAAGGGAACTTCGTTGTCGGCGTTCTTTCCATGGACGAGCTGATACTCTCCCGGGAGCCGCTCCAATCCAGCGCGCGAAACCAGGTTATGGGAAAAGTGACGTTGATAGAGCCGGTGGACCACCTTCTGCGCGTCACCGTCGACTGCGGAATCGCGCTGCAGGCGCTCGTCACGCCTGCTGCCGCGCGGGAGCTCGGCGTGGAAACGGGCAGCGAATGCGTGGTAACCTTCAAGGCGTCCGCGGTCCGGCTTTTTTGAAAGGCACCCAGTGATAGAGCTCGATGAGGCGCTCGCCATTCTCCGTGACATTCCTGCTGAGTCAAGGTCAGAAGCGATACGCATCGACGACGCACTTGGCAGGGTGCTGGCAGAGACGGTCCTGTCTCCCATCGATTCACCGCCCTTCGACAAGTCTGCCATGGACGGTTTCGCATTGCCTGCCGGCAGGAGCGAGGCCCGGTACCGCATCACGGAAACTATTGCAGCGGGCGCGGCGTCCCCGCGCGCCGTGGGCAGGGGCGAGTGCGCACGCATCATGACAGGGGCCATGATTCCCCCGGGGGCAGACAGGGTCATCCGAAAAGAGTACGTGGAGGAAATGCAGGGCTTCATCCGGCCGTACACGGCCGAGCCAGGCGACAACGTGATACGGAAAGGATCCAGCCTTCGCGCGGGCCAGGAAGTGCTGGGGCCGAAAGTGCTTGCTCCCCAGGACATCGGCACACTGGCCGCCTCGGGCATCGCGATGATTGCCGCGGCGGTGCCTCCCGTGACGCGCATCATCTGCACGGGCGGCGAAATATGCGCTCCCGGTGAGACGCTGGGCCCGGGACAGATCTACAACAGCAACGGTCCCCAGCTCCGCGCACAGCTTGCCGCCATGCGCTGCCCGTGCGGCCCCTACGAGATGGTGGAGGACTCACCGGAGGCTCTTTCCGCGGCCCTGCGCGCGGCGCTGGCCTCCGCCGACCTGGTGCTTCTCACCGGAGGGGTGTCCGCGGGAGATTTCGACTACGTGCCCGGCAGTCTTCGGGACCTGGGGGCGGAAATTCTTTTCCACGGCGTGGCCGTGAAGCCGGGCAAGCCTGTGCTGTTCGCGCGGCGCGGAAAGGGCTTCATCTTCGGCCTGCCCGGCAATCCCGTGTCCACGTTCGTCATGTTCGAGGTGTTCGTGAAGCCCTTTCTCTATCGGCGAATGGGGATAGAATGGGCGCCGCCAGCTGTCCGAGGCGTGGTGGCGGAAAGGATCTCCCGCAGGCTCGCGGAGCGCGCCGAGTTTCTTCCGGTGCGCATGCGGCAGGGCTTGGTTCGGCAGGTGGCGTTTCACGGCTCATCCCACCAGAACGCCCTTGCCGAGGCGGACGGGCTCATCAGGGTGGAAAAGGGCGTGACGGAAATCGTACAGGGAACGGAGATCGATGTTCGACCGATTTGAACGACCCATCACCTACCTCAGGATTTCGGTGACCGACAAGTGCAACCTTCGCTGCCGCTATTGCATGCCTGCAGAGGGCGTGCCGCCGCGGAAGCACGAGGACTTCATGAGCCTGGAGCAGATGACCGCGGCGGCCCGTGCGGCAGTGGGTCTGGGGGTGACAAAGATCCGGCTCACCGGTGGCGAGCCGCTGGTGAAACACGGCATCGTGGACCTGGTGCGCATGCTCACCGGCATCGAGGGGCTTGAGCACCTGGCCATGACCACGAACGGAACGTACCTCGCAAAATATGCGCACCCTCTGAAGCAGGCCGGCCTGGACAGCCTCAACGTCTCCCTGGACACGCTGGACCCTGACCAGTACCGGGAGCTGACACGCGGAGGGGAGATTCAGCACGTGATGGAGGGAATCCGCGCGGCAGCAGCAGAAGGATTTCCGCTGAAGCTGAACATGGTGGTGATGACGGACACCGCCCCGGACGAGATCGTCCGGATGAGGACGTTCGCCGCGGGCATCGGCGCGCAGCTCCAG
This sequence comes from uncultured Spirochaetaceae bacterium, assembly GCA_964437385.1. Taxonomy (GTDB): domain Bacteria; phylum Spirochaetota; class Spirochaetia; order SZUA-6; family Fen-1364; genus Fen-1364. Next base: position 18,876 of record CAYTGX010000012.1, on the reverse strand, counting down.
CTCATCAATCACTACGAGCTTTTCCGGGAGAAGAAAGACTCATATGCATTTGACCGGCCTCCCTCCTGCGCAAACTGCAACCGCATCCGGCTGATGGCGGACGGAATGCTCAAGCCGTGCCTCCATTCCGACATGGAGGTGCCCCTTGATTTCACCCGGCTGGAAGAGAGCCTGCGGGAGGCCATCCTGTCCAAGCCGCGCCGCGGCGGGGCCTGCATGAGCCGGGCAATGCCCCAGATCGGAGGATGAGCATGGCGTTGAGTCATCTGGATGAACAGGGCAAGGCCGTCATGGTGGACGTCTCTTCCAAGCCGCGCGTGCTCCGCTCGGCCCGGGCGGCCGGACGGATCCTGATGGCTGCGGAAACACTTGGCCTTCTCCGCGGCAACCTGCTGAAGAAAGGAGACGCGCTGGCAGTGGCCCGCGTGGCGGGCATTGCCGCGGCCAAGCGAACCTCGGAGCTCATCCCGCTCTGCCACAACATCCGCATCGACCAGGTGAGCGTCGACTTCACCCTGGGGGAGGACTTCATCGAGATAGAGGCCGGCGCCGTGTGCACGGAAAGCACCGGCATCGAGATGGAAGCCCTGACGGCGGTGGCGGTTGCCGCCCTGACCCTCTACGACATGTGCAAGGCGGCGGACAAGGCAATGCGCATCACCGACATACGCCTGTTGTCCAAGACCAGGGGGAAGCCGGAGTGAGGCGGGAGTTCGCCATACTCTCCATCAACGTCTCCGACCGCACCGGGGTGCAGAAGAAGCCGGTTGCCCGCGCCGTGCTGCGCGAAGGCCACGGCATTGAAGGCGATGCTCACGCCGGGGACTGGCACCGGCAGGTGTCCCTCCTTGCGGATGAGGATGTCCAGACAATGCGCGGCAGGGGCATCGAGCTCGGCTATGGCGACTTTGCGGAAAATGTGACCACACGGGGCGTTGACCTCGGCGCGCTGCCGATCGGCACGCTCCTGAACCTGGGAACGGCGCTCCTGGAGATCACGCAGATCGGCAAGGAGTGTCACCACGGGTGCGCAATCTTTCACGCGGTCGGCGACTGCGTCATGCCCCGAAAGGGCGTGTTTGCCCGGGTGCTGCGCGGGGGGGAGATCGACCATGAAAGTCGCTGTCATTACGATCTCTGACCGGGCTTCCCGCGGGGAATACGCCGACTTGTCGGGACCCGAGATCGAGAAGGCGATCCTTTCCCTGGACGCGGCAGCCGAGGTCTCCCGGCGCGTCGTGCCCGACGAAGAGCGGGAGATACTGGATGCGCTGGAAGCGGCGGCGGGGGCGGACTTCATCCTGACCACCGGCGGCACGGGCATTTCCCCGCGCGATGTCACGCCCGAGGTGACCATGAGATTCTGCGACAAGGAGCTTCCTGGTATCGCGGAAGTGCTTCGCGCGCAGTCCTGGCTCCAGACCCCCGCCGCCGTGCTCTCCCGCGGATACGCCGGGCTGCACGGGCGCTCGGTGGTCGTGAACTTCCCCGGCTCGGTGAACGCGGTGCGTCTCTGCATGAAAGTGCTGGGCCCGGTCATGGAGCACGCCATGCGGATGCTCGGCGGCGCGGGGCATTGAATGGCACTTAACTGCGCGGAGTACCGTGCAAGATACCGTGCCGACTTGACGCACAACACAGAATGGTCGACAGTCAAACAGTGAGTACAGAATCTACAAAGTCAATCGATACGCGGAGCCTCGTGGATCGGGTCTATGAAAATCTTCTTGAACGGATCATTTCCGGCACAATCCGCTACGGGGACACGATCAGCATCAAGAAAGTCGCCGCCGAGCTCTCCGTGAGCAGCATGCCGGTTCGCGAAGCAGTGAAACGCCTCGAGTTCGAAGGAGTGGTGAGCATCAAGCCGCGCAGCGCGTGCAGGGTCCGGGTCCCGTCCCGGAAGATGATCCTCGAGGTATACGAGCTGCGTGAAGCGCTGGAGACGTTCGCCGTGCTGCGCTGCCGGGGCACAATCGATCCCGCAGACCTGGCCCGGATGCGGGGCATCGTGGAGCAGATGCGCGCTCTGGCCCAGGAAACAGACGAGAATGTCCGGGAGCAGAAAGCAATCGAGCTTGACCGCCAGTTCCATGCGGAGATCATCGGTCTTGCCGGAAACGATCTCCTGAACAGGTTCTCCCGGCAGCTCAGCCTGCACGTCAACATGACCCTCATGCATGAAAAGACGTATCACACCCTCGAAAAGCTCTGGCCCGACATGCACGAAGAGGTCCTCCGCTGCCTCCAGAGCGACCCGCCCCGCGCAGTGCAGATGCTGCACGAGCACTTTTCCCGCGCCACCGAGCTCTGGAAGGCGAACGGCGCCGCATCATGATCGCCGATCGGGACCGGGAGAGGTTCCTCAGGCAGATCGCGATCGACGGATTCGGTGAAAGCGGACAGGAGCGCCTTTCCCGGGCCCGGGTCTGAACCCCGGCGTTCGGTTCGAGCCGGTGCAGATCCCCGTGCTGGGAACTACGTCGGGAATCACCGGCTGCATCAAGGCAACGGAAGTCATCAAGATCCTGGCAGGGCTGGGCGTCCCACCCCCCCGCGTCTAGAACTTATACCCGAACTTTCTGAGCATCGACCTGCGTTCCACCTTGTCCGCTTCCCCCTCCACTCCCTTGGGAGCGGAGCCGTCGATCACGCCAAGAATTCCGTTGCCCTGCTCGGTCGAGCCTACCAGGACCTGCACGGGATTTGCCGTGGCGCAGAAGATCCGGCAGACCTCCTGGCAGGCCTTGATCTGGGGCAGCACGTTGATTGGATAAGCGTTTTTCATCACGAGGAAGAAAGTGTGACCCGCAGCTACGGCCTTTGCGCAGCCTACCGCGTCCGCCACCAGCGCCTGGTCGTTTCCCTCAGCCCGTATCAGGCAGGGACCCGAAGCTTCGCAGAACGCAAGCCCGAACTTTGCGCCGGGCACCGAGCTCCCCATGATCTCCGCGAGGTCCTCGACGGTTTTTATGAAGTGCGACTGGCCCACGACGATGTTCGCGTCCTTCTGCCAGGAAAGGCTCACAACGCTGATCTTGGCGTCCATCTCTCACTCCCCCCTCATCAGGTCCAGGAACAGCTCCGCTGCCGCGCACGGCATCTGGATGCCCCAGTTCTCCAGCACGCGCGGGTGTATTTCCCCCATGATCCCGACCCTCTTGCCCTTGACCCGGATCTCCGCTGCGCGGCCGGGGATGAACCGCGGGTCTTCCGCGGGAGAAAGCTGCGGCTCCAGTGACAGGTAGTAGAAGAGCGCCAGTGCGTGGGCGTCCACCTCGTTGAACCCGGCCTCCCTGTCTGCCACGAAGAAGCCCAGGGTGTTGTGCGTGCGGCTGCCATAGTTTTCCCCAGGGTCCTTCACCACGACCTTTCCGATCTCGAATATCCTGTGCGGGTAGACCGCGTGCGCTGATTCCGCCTCCGAGGCCAGGAGATTTGGAATGATGGAGTTGCGCACCACGTCATAGCTTTCAGTCATGGGGTTGGCAATCTCCACCACCTCTTCCGCGTCGATTCCCATCCGCTCGACAAAATCCCTCCGGGCACCCAGGTAGCCGTAGATCATCTCCTGGTAGCCCAGGCCGATCATGGTCTCCCTCACCCTGCGGCCGTATTCCTCCGAGGCGGAGATCCGGCCCACGGTGAAATCCCTGGGCATCACCGGCGTGAACGAGTCCATTCCGCGGCCGATCATGACCTCTTCCACCAAATCAACCGGGTGCATGAAATCGTTCCTGTACTCCGGGGGTGCCACCACGATCCGTGTGCCTTCCACGCGCGCCGAACTTCCCATTTTCCGGATGTAACCTGCGGCCTGTTCCGGCGTGAAGGAATCCCCGAGCCGTTTCTCCGCTTCCGCCACCTCCAGCACGGTCTCCTTCTGGAAGTAGCAGGGCGTGACGATCTTCCGGCCCAGGGGCGTGTCCCACGGGTACTCCACTGTGACCGGCAGGATGCGAAAGCCCATGTCCGCAAAGTCGCACGCGGCGATTGCACACGCGGTGAGGATGATATCCAGGTCCGGTCCTGTCAGGTCTATGAACAGCCGGCTGTCACCGGGCTTCACGCCGCCGATGTACGCAGAGTTGATTACCGGCGGGAACGTGAGCACTTCCCCCTTGCCGTCAGAAAGGAGGGGGAACTTCGCAAAGTGCGCGACGATAGGTCCGTATTCCTTGCCCTTGGGATGCATGGAGAGGATTTCCCGCATGCTGAGAGGCGTGTCGAAATCAAGGGGCACGAACCTGGTTGTGTCAGGGTCTGCCGCGCCGTAGCTCACCGGCCAGGAGATCAGGTCCGCGCGGGAGACGCCCATGGCAATGGTCTTGCGCTTTCTCCCGTAGTTGCCGCAGAGCTTTTCCTGTGACTGGATGATCTCCCGGAGGAGTGCATCGGTCACCTCCTTTCCCTCTGCAACGAATGAGCCGATGAACGGCCTGATGTCTTTCAGGCCCGGGTCCACTACGACGCGCCGCTCCCCCGTGTCTTTCACGTCCCGCGGCCGGGAGAAGAACGGATAGGACGGGATCTTTCCCCCGAGATAGATCGAGAGCTGCCGGGCAAGACCCATCGTGGACCACAGGTCCGGCCTGTTCGTATCGTTCAGCTCGATGCGGAGAACCCCTTCTCCCTGCGGCCAGTCATCCAGCTCGGCCTTGGCCGCGGTGAGAAGCTCGACCAGCTCCGCCTTTTCGAACTTTCTGCCCAGGGCCTTGAAGAAAAGCCCTTCATTCACGTCGATCTTCGGCATGGCTTAGCTGGTCCTCCTGGAACGAACGGCCTCGATTGAATTGGTGAACAGCTCCCTGATGTCGTGCAGGCCCATCGAAGTGAGCGCCATCCGGTCGATGCCCAGGCCCCAGGCGAGCACCGGCACCTTGATGCCCAGGGGCTCGGTCACCTCGGGACGGAAAATCCCCGAGCCGCCCAGCTCGAACCAGCCGAGCGTGGGATGCTTGATGTGCACTTCCACGGAGGGCTCGGTAAACGGGAAGAAGCCGGGCACATACTTCACTTCTTTCGCCATGGCCACTTCTTCCGCGAACATCTTCAAGAGGCCCAGGAGGGTGCGGAGGTTGACCTCCTCTCCCAGGACGATTCCCTCAGTCTGGTAAAAATCGGCCAGGTGGGTGGCGTCCACCTTGTCGTAGCGGAAACAGCGCACAACGCCGAAGTACTTGCCGGGGACACGTGCGCCGGGCAAAGCCTTGGCAGAGAGCACCGTGCCCTGGCTTCGGAGGATCAGCCGCCGGGTAAACTGCCGGTCGAAGTTGTATCCCCAGCCGCGGCTGCCGGTTTTCCAGCCGTTCTCATGCGTGGCAGCCACCTGGTCCAGCCACGGCTGGCCGATCTCCCGTGCGTGCGTTGGACTCTTAAGATAGTAGACATCGTGGATGTCCCGTGCGGCGTGGAACTGGGGCATGAATAGCGCATCCCCGTTCCAGAACTCGGTTTCCACCAGCGGGCCGTCGAACTCCTCGAATCCAAGAGATGCAAGCTTGTCCTTCAGCCGGGCCAGGAACGTGCAGTAGGGATTGCCCCTTCCCAGCAGGACCCGGGTCGGGGGAACGTCGATATTGTACCGCCGGAACTGCACCGTCTTCCACGAGCCGGACTTCAGCATCTCCGGCGTGAGCGCGCCTGCCTCTTCTCCCGTGGCCCCTGCGCTCTTCAGCGCCGAGCCCGCCTGGACGCCCGCGGGTGTGAGCGTGTACGTGACCTCTTCACGCTCCACGAGGCGGAACAGGCTTCCCGCGGCGCCGCGCTTCTTTGCCTGCGAGGCGGCGAGCTCCTTTTCCCGGGCATCCAGCGCGCCTTCGTCCAGCGGTGCCGCGAGGGCTTTCTTCAACAGGGCCTGGACGGAGGCCTCCCGCTTTTTCAACAGGGCTTCCCCGCCGGCTGAAAGCACGGCCCGCTTGTCCCCGTCCATGGCCAGCACCTTGTCCTTGGCGAGACCGCCGAACGCGGAGCCGACGTCCTTTGCCTCGATGCCCAGCCTTCCCGCGATTTCGGGGAGCGGCAGCGGGCCCTCGGCAAGCTGGGCCACCATGCGCTGCTCATAGGTGCCCTTCTCTATGCAGTCCCGTCCGAAGTCCGTGATCTCGTAGAAGACACGCTGGGCGCGCGCGGTTTCCGCAACGAGCTCCTTGGCTGCCAGCCAGCTCAACGCCTGGTTGGCCTGGCCGAGGTTGTAGCCAAGATCCGCCACGAGCCGGGCGTGGCTGAGCGGCTCCTTCGAGCCGTAGTGCAGGAGGACCTTGACCTCGAGGGGGTGGAGCTCCCGCTGGCCTGATGATTCCATGAACGTGCTACCTCTGGAGTTTTTCAGCTAGAGATCTCAGGAACAGACCGACGTCGGTGACGATGCCGATTGTCTGGCCGGAGCCCCTGTCGGAGAGTTTAGTCACGACGGCGGGGTTGATGTCAACGCATATCGTCCTTGCCCACGCGGGGATCATGTTGCCCGTTGCAATGGAGTGGAGCATGCTGGAGAGCATGACAACCATGTCCGCTCCCTTGACCAGCGCGGCGTAGGCTTTCTGAGCGGCCAGCATGTTCATCTCGGTTTCCGGCAGAGGTCCGTCGTCTCGAAGCGAGCCGGCCAGCAGGTAGGGCACACTGCCTTTGACGCATTCGAACATGACTCCTGATTTCACCGCGCCGTTTTCAACCGCGGCCCTGATGGAGCCGTGCGCAAACACGGTGTTGATGGCGCGGATGTGGTTTCGGTGTCCCTCGAAAACGGGCTTTCCGGTTTCAAGCGCGATGCCCAGCGAGGTGCCGAACAGGGCGCTTTCCAGGTCATGCACGGCAAGGGCGTTGCCCGCAAGGAGGCCCGACACATATCCTCCGCGCACCAGGGATGCCAGGGCGGTGCCGCCCCCCGTGTGGATCACCACGGGCCCTGCCACCACGATCACCCTGCCCCGGTCGCGCTTCTGCCGAGAAAGGGCCTCTGCCACCCGCGAGATTGCCACGTCGACGCTGCGTTCCGAGGAAACATCGCTTGCCATGAATCCGAACTCTTCGTTCTCCTGCTCGGAGAAGAGGGGGAAGACGCGCACCGACCTGTTGGTGCATACGATCTTCTCTCCGGCCTTCACGTCCCGGATCAATTTGCAGGCGAGCCCCGGTTGCGCCTCCGCGATGACCCCGTCCATGCGCATGTCCGCCACGTCCGACCAGGCGCCGCCCCGATAGACCTGCGTCCGGCGGTTGGTGGTTGCGTAAAAATCGTCCGGCACACAGGAGTCCTTGGGAGCAGGCCGCAGGAGCGCTTCCCCCACTTCCTTTTCATAGCAGCCCTGGTTCACCAGCAGGCCGGTGAGGGAGGCGAGCTGGGCCTCGGCGCCGCATTTCACCTCGATCTCGAGCCGTGACGTGTCTGTCCGGACCTTGCCCATGGAAAAGCTCGTGATCTCGTAGTCCGCGCCCGCATCCACGATGAGATTCAGCATCCTCGTGAGCAGGCCGGAGTCGATGATGTGGCCCTCCGCGAGGAAGCGGCGCGCGAGTGCTGCCATGACCGCGATTACAGGTGGAGCTCTCGGGAGAATTGCTCGATGGCCGCCCGGGTGAACGCGATCTTGTCCTTGGCCAGCTCCCTGCTCTTCTCGAAGTGGAACTTCTCCGTGAAGGAAAGCTCGCGGGCGATGTACTGGTGGATCTCCTGCATTGTCTTCATGTTGTACCAGAGGAATGCGCCGACCGAGAGCCGCGCGAATCCCACGGCGCCGATGGAGTCAAGGAGGTTCGCATCAAAGAGAAGCTTCGCTTCCACCGAGGCCGGAGTGCCGGTGGGCATGTGGTTGAGGATGGCATCCAGAACCGTGGGGATCTTTTCCGGCACAAAGCCCGTTTCGTGAAGGATGGCTTCGGCCCTGTCCGCAGAGCTCTTCGGATGACCGACCGACATCTCTATGTCGTGGAGGAAGCACGCCGCGTGCAGGATATCTTCGTCGTGCTCCACCTCTTCCCCGATCTCCCGGGCGAGGTGATAGACACGGAATGAGTGCTCGTATCCCGATCCGAGCCTGCCGGAGGTCAGGTCCTTGGCATACTGCTGGATGAGTTTTCTCATGTCGGTGAGTGTAACGGAGAGCGTGTGAGGTTGCAAGGCGGAGGTCTGCAGGTCAGGACTCCCTCCTGGAGCCGTGGAAATCGACCTTTACCGAATAGAATATGGCATTTAGGCATTATCGCCAAAAAATATTTGACGCTTTGGCCATTTGTATGCATATTGTGGTTGTGATAGACGCAATTGACAGGAAGATAGTGGACCTGCTCCAGGGCAACGCGCGGCTGTCGAATGCAGAGATGGCGGAAGCGGTCGGCCTCACCGTTTCTTCGGTGCACGAGCGCGTGAAGAAGATGGAGAGGAAGGGAATCATCAAGGGATACGTGGCGGTCACGGATCCCGAGAAGCTCGGCAAGCCCCTCCTTGCTTTCGTGCGGCTCACAGTGGACACGCACGACGGCGTTCGCAATGACATACAGAAGCTCTGCGAGTCGGAGCCTGACATCCTGGAATGCCACAATGTGGCAGGGGAGGACTGCTACGTGCTGAAGGTCCGGGCCGCCGGGCCGAAGCAGCTTGAGAAGCTCCTCCTGGCCATCAAGAACACGGCGGAAGCCGGCAAGTCCGTCACGAATATCGTTCTCTCGACGTACAAGGAATCCTCCCGGGTGGAGCCGAGCCAGCCCGAGGTGGACGACTGAGCAGCGGGAAGGAGAAGACACCATGAGCACCGCTGAGATGACTCTTCTATTTCAGGGAGTGGAGCGCGCGAGCGCGGAGACCGCCCCTTCGACACTTCGTCTGGTCCTTCTGCCGGGGGAGACCCTGCGGATCCCCGGCGCGCCGGCACGCATCCGCGCGCTTTCCGGCACAGCATGGATCACGCGTGACGGAAAGGACATCCTCCTGGCCGCCGGCGAGGCACGGGATCTGCCCGCAGCCCGGGATTGCGCCGTGATATCCGCCATCGGGACCGAGGCGCTTCTTTTCGAGGTCCGCTGAGGCTCGCGGCAGCCATACGGGGGTACCCGTTCGACGCGAACGTCGTCCGTGGCTACGCTTGCTCACGGGGGGTGCACCCACTATGATGAAACCCCTCGTGAGGCAGCATGCGCGTCTATGAAGCAAGGACCTCCGCGGACGTGCGGAGGTTCACACTTTTTCCACGCCATCTTTACAGGTCGGATCCTTCCTGGGCTCCCCCGCTCTGGATGGACGAACGCGGCGCCTACACCGCGAAAAAGAATGCCATCCTGGCGCACTCCGACTATGCGCTCCTGCTTGCAGAGGACGACGGCCGGCTGATCGGCCGGAGCCTCATCTACGTCGACCACAACTTCAACGCCTACTACCGCACACGCACGGGCTTTTTCGGGGCATTCGAGTGTGTGGACGATTTTGGCGCTGCCCGGGCCCTTGATGAGCGGGCAGTGTCGTGGCTGGACGCGCGCGGCATGAACACGGTGCGGGGTCCCATCCACCCCGTGGCAGAGAGCTGGGGCTTTCTCCTGGACGGCTTCGGCCAGCCGCCGGTCTTCATGGCCCCGTACAATCCATCCTACTACAACGACTTCATGCGCCGCCTGGGATACAACAAGGCGAAGGACCTGCTGGCCTACGAGGGAAGCACCGAAAGGAACTACCAGCTGCCCGACCGTTTCTCCCGGTTCAACGCGCGCATGCTGAAGCCCGGCACCGGGCTCAGCGTGCGTCCCCTCTCCATGAAGCATCTCACCCGGGACGCGGACGCGATTTTCAGGATCTCCAATGAGTCCCTCAAGGACAACTGGGGCTACGTGCCGCTTAACCGCGACGAGCTGCAGGACATGTTCCGCAGGCTCAAACCGATTGCCGATCCCCAGGCAATCTGGTTCGTCGAGCACAACGGGACGCCGGTGGGATTTGCGCTGGGGTTTCCCGATCTCAACGTGATTCTTCGCCGCACCGGCGGGAAGCTCCTTCCTTTCGGCTTCCTTCACCTTCTCTTCGGAGTGAAGAAAGTGAAGGACTACAGGCTTTTCGGCCTGGCCGTGCTTCCCGCGTACCACGGAAAGGGGTTGGACGTACTCCTCTACACGCAGCTTTTCAACGCGCTCTCCCCGCGCATCCGCAGGCTGGAGGCCAACTACATTCTCGAGGACAACGCGAAGATCCGCAATGCCCTGGAAAAGCTGGGGCTTGACCTGGTCAAGAAATACCGCGTCTACGAGAAGTGCATCGGGGGGATTGCCCCGTAGCGGCCCTCGACGCGCTGCGAAGGCCTACGCCCCCGCCCGCATTTTTCTCAGGATGTCCCAGTATGCTCCCCGCGCGCCCTGTGCCACCGCGCGCACCAGGAGCTCGTTGCCATTGTAGTTGTAGTCACGGGTCTCATCCGGGCCAAAGGGCAGAAGGAAGCGCTCGTCGTTTCCGACCAGCTCGCGCATGTATGCAGTGATCCCTTCCCCCAGGCCCGACGAGATGTAGAACACCGGCCGCACGAACCGTTCGTTGTCGAGCCGCGCGCCGTAGAGGTCGGGGTTGCTTTCCGTTGGTCCGGCGGCGCGTACCTGGGCAGCAAGTTCGGTGCCCTCGTAGACCCGCACGCCCATCGAGACGCCGACGCAGTCCGGCTGGACGGCCCGAACCAGGTCCAGCGACTCCCGGATGGTGTCTCGGGTTTCCCCCGGCCCGCCCACAAGCAAGTCGTACATGAAGGGGATGCCGGCCTCTTTGCAGCACCGCGCCGTTTCTTTCAGCTCCGCCGGGCCGAAATCCCTGCCCAGCCTGCGCAGCATCTCCACGCTCCCGCTGTCCGCGCCGAAATCTATGCCGGCGCAGCCCGCCTGCCGCATGAGCTTTGCCGTCTCCTCGTCGAACGGGGCCACAGAGCAGTACGCGTACCATCGAAGCCTGCCGGCCAGGCCCGCATCTATGATTGCGCGGCAGACGTCCCGGGCATGGGACAGGGGCACATTGAACTCGCAGTCACAGGAGTGCAGGTGATCGATTCCCTGGGAAATAAGGGCGCTGAGCTCATCCACGACCATGCGCGGTGGAAGCAGCCGGCTGCGCCTCCCCTTGGACACCGGGTCAGCACAGTACGTGCACTGCATGGGACAGCCGCGGCGCGTCTCGAATCCCGCCTGCCCGCCTTCCCTGAAGTACCGCTGATTGTCAACGAAGGACCTGGTCCGCGGCGGGAGCTGGTCAAGCCGTATGTCCACGGAGCGATTGCGCTGCAGGCCGCTCTGGTCCCACCACACGAGCCCCGGCACCTGCTCGAGATCCGAGCCCGTCCCGATGGACGCCAGGAGCTGGACGCACGCATCCTCTCCCTCGCCGGCGATGCCGAAGTCAGCGCCGCAGTACTCCACCGCGGCTTCCGGCATGATGGAGAAGCCGACGCCGCCGAGAACCACCGGCGCATCCGAATACTGGCGCAGCGTGTACACCACCTCGCGCACGCCGGGCAGGAAAAAGGCGCTGCTTGCATAAAAGCAGTCGTCGGTGTTCCGCACGCTGACCCCGACGACATCCGGCGTAAAGGACGTTGCCGATGCCGCGATCTCCTTCTCGACGTTTTCCGCAAAGCACAAGTCCAGGAGAGAGAGCTCGTGACCGGCGCCCCGCAGGCTGTCCGCCAGGTAGTCCAGCCCGATGGGCGCAACCGGAGGCTTCACGCGATTTGTGTTGACCAGGAGGACCTTCATGTAATTGCTTGACATTTTTGCACGATTTTCAGAGTCTGTTCAACCTGAGGGGATGGAGTCCCCCTGGAACCGCCTGGCTCCCCGGGCTGATGACTCCTGCCACTACACACGCTTCACGCGGCAGGAGGGTCACGCCATGCAGACAGAGCTTTCTTCACTGGTCATCGGCGGAGTCATTTTTCTGGCCAGCCTCATCTCCGTCGAGCTGGGCATTTCCGTTGCGATCATCGAAATCATACTCGGCGCGGTGCTCGGCAACATCGGCCTCCAGCCGCAGGAGTGGATGACCTACCTGGCCGGCTTCGGGGGCATCCTTCTCACGTTCCTGGCCGGCACAGAGATCGATGCAAAGCTGCTCAAGGCAAAGCTCACGCAGAGTTTCCTCATCGGCTTTGCTTCCTTCCTTGTCCCCATGCTCGGCGCGTGCGCCTTTGCCCTTTTTGTCGCCCACTGGAGCGTGAAGGCTTCCCTGATTGCCGGTGTGGCCCTCTCCACCACCTCCCTTGCCGTGGTGTATTCGGTGCTCGTTGAAACGGGGCTTTCCCGCACGGAGCTGGGCAAGCTTCTCATGGCCGCAACATTCGTCACGGACATGGGCACTGCGCTCGCGCTGAGCATCCTCTTCGTGAAGCCCACCCTCTACACGGTTGTCTTCTACGCGGTCTCCATCGTGGTGATCTGGCTTGCGACGAGATTCTCCCACCTTGTCCTTGAGCACCCCCGGCTGAAGAACCGGGTGGTGGAGCCTGAGATCAAATACATCTTTCTCCTCCTGCTGGTCTTCATCTACTTTGCAAAGATAGGAGAAGGGCAGGCGGTGCTCCCGGCGTTCGTGCTCGGGTTGATGATGTCCAAGCACTTTCGAGAAGACGCGGAAACCCGGGTGGTAAGCGTGCGCCTGCGCACAGTGGCGTACGCCATCATCACCCCGATGTTCTTCGCTGTCGGCGGCCTGCGTATTTCCGTTCCCCTCATCCTGTCCGCGCTGGGGATATTCGCCGCTTTCTTTGCCGTCAAGATCAGCGGCAAGTTTCTCGGAGTATTCTTCCTTGCCAGGAAATACATGCCGAAAGGAAGCATGTACACCACCCTCCTGATGAGCACCGGGCTGACATTCGGCACGATTGCGAGCGTCTTCGGGCTCACCTCCGGGTACATTGACCAGGTGCAGTACTCCGTGCTCATCGGCGTGGTGCTTGCCAGCGCCGTGATCCCCACCTTTGTGGCGCAGAAGTGGTTCATGCCGGCGCACGAGGAAGACATCGTGGAGGACGAGGAAGCTTCCGCTTGACCGTCAGGGGCATCTGATCTATCGTGCCGCGCAAGGAGCCACGATGCCAGACAGCATCAACACGGTCCGTCCCTTTCGGGCGCTGCACTACGACCCCGCGGTCGTGAAGGACATCGGGCTGTGCCTGTCCCAGCCCTACGACGTGATCTCCGCAGAGCAGCAGGACGCTTACTACCGGCAGCATCCCCAGAACGTGATCCGTCTTTTGCTCAACAAGGACGAGCCGGGGGACGGAGAGACGCGCAACCGCTACACCCGTGCGCGTGACCAGCTTGCCCAATGGCGGAAAGAGGGTGTCCTCCGCGCCACGGTGCGGCCGTCATTCTGGGTCTACGAGCAGGAGTTCGACCTGCCCGGCATCGGGCGCAAAAAAGTCAAAGGCTTCATCGGCGCGGTCCGGCTGCATGACTACGTGGAGCGGAAGATCCTCCCGCACGAGAAGGTCCTGAAGGGGCCGCTGGAGGACAGGATCACGCTCACAGACGCAACCAACACGCAGTTCGAATACATATGGAGTCTCTACCAGGACAGGGCGTACGTCATCGACAACATCCTGGACGAGCAGGAAAAAGAGCCTCCCATCATCGACTTTGTAGAGGAGCCCATCGGCGTACGGCACCGGATGTGGCGCCTCACCGACCCGGACAAATGCGAGATGATCCGCCGCACCATGGGACGCCTGAAGATTTATATCGCCGACGGTCATCACCGCTACCAGACCATGCTCACTATACGGGACCGCATGCGGCAGCGTTTCCCCGACGCAGGCCCGGATGCGCCCTGGGAGTCCATCATGATGTTCCTCGTGAACTCCGAGCACGAGGGGCTCACGATCCTGCCCACGCACAGGATGCTGCACGGCATCCAGGTGGAGAGCCTCTACCAGCTCGGCGCCTCCATCCTGGAGCACTTCCACGTGAAGAAATATGTTTTCCGCGACGGGACCGAAGGGGAAGTGCGGCGCCGGTGGCTCAGGGACCTGCGGGACGTGGGCAAGGGCGAGCACGTGATCGGGGCCTACATCGAGAACACCAACGGCTACTACCTTCTCACCCTGCGGGACGAGGAAGCCTACGAGCAGCTCGTGCGGCTGGACTTCTCCTCAGAATGGAAGCTGCTGGACGTGAATATCCTGAACACGCTGATCCTGGAGGAGATCCTCGGCATCACCGAGGAACAGCTCAGCCTGTCCACCAGCATCAGCTACACCAAGGATGTGGACGAGGCGCTGGAAAGAGTGCGCGCCGGGGAAATGCAGGTCGCGCTGATCCTCAATCCCACGGCGCTCAGCGACGTGATCACCATCGCGGAGAACGACGAAAAAATGCCCCGCAAGTCCACGCACTTCTACCCGAAGCCGGTCTCGGGGCTCGTGTTCTACCCGATGGACGAGGCGTTCCACGCTCCCGGCTGACGGGAGCGTATTCTTGGCAAATAGCGTCCGCAAGCGTATACTCTCCCGTAATGAGCAGCGGACTCGACGACCAGCTCCAGGAGATCTCGCTGGACAGGGAAAATCAGGACTTGAAGGAGATCCTCGAGATCGCCTTTCAGATCACTGCCCAGCTCGAGGTGGAGAATGTCATCAAGAATCTCGTGTGGAGCCTCGTGGCGAAGTTCCAGACCGAGACTATCACAATCGCGCTGCCCGGCGAGATAGACGAGACAACCGTCCAGGTTTTTTCCTACAAAGGGCTCAAGAAGGAGGATCTCGGCGTTACTTTTGCCTCCATACAGCCGCTGCTCGCCTTCCTTGACAAGGACGAATACAGCCAGATCCCCTTCTCGTACCTGAGTGAAAACTATCCCGACAAGGCGTTCGTGGACAGTCTTGCCGTGCTGGACACCGACGTGCTCGTGCCCCTGCGCACGGACAAGGGCTCCATCGGCATTCTGCTTCTGCCCCCCAGCGGCACCGGCACGAGCTACGGCCTGCAGGAGATCCAGTACATCACGAGGATCGTCCGGTTCGCCTCCATTGCAATAGAAAACGCGAGCCTTTTTCGCCAGGCCACCACGGACCGCATGACGGGTCTTTTCTCCCACCACTTCTTCGAAAAGACCCTGGATGAAGAGCTGGAAAGGGCCCGGCGATACAAGTCCACATTCAGCCTCGTGATGTTCGACATCGATCATTTCAAGAAGTTCAACGACACGTACGGCCATCTGCAGGGAGACCGCATCATCCGGGAAATCGCGAAGCTTCTCTGCAAGTCCATCCGGCAGGTGGATTTTCCCGCGCGCTACGGCGGGGAGGAGTTCGCCGTGATCCTGCCCGCGGTTGACGTCAAGGGCGCAATTGTTGTTGCAGAGAGGCTGCGCAAGAAAGTGGAGACCTACCCGTTCCCCAGCGCAAACGGCGGGCCGCCCCTGCATGTCACCATTTCCCTCGGGGTCACCGAGTTCGACGATGAGTCAGCCTATGCGCCCACGGAGATCATCCGCGAGGCGGACCGGGCGCTCTACCGCTCGAAGGAACACGGCCGGAACAAGGTCACCGTGTCCCGGCCCCGGTCGGGTTGAGCAGGTCGGAGACACCGCGTGATCATCGTTCTCGAGCGCACAATCAAGGATCAGGATAAAGGCCGCATCCGCGAGTTCCTCACCTCCAAGGGATATACCATTCGGGAGATCGTGGGGGAGGAAGAGACCATCCTCGGCGCCGTGGGCATCAAGGGCGTGGACGTGCGCGAGGTGGAGCTGCTCCCTGGCGTGGCCCGGGTGATCCCCATCAGCTCGCCGTACAAGCTGGCCTCCCGCGAGTTCCGCAAGGACGACACGATCATCAGCCTCGGCAGCGCTGCGCACCCCGTGCGTATCGGCGGCCTTCGGATCGTGGTCATTGCAGGGCCCTGCTCGGTGGAGTCCCGCACCCAGACGCTGGAGTGCGCCGCGGCAGTGCGCGAATCCGGCGCGGTGCTTTTCCGCGGCGGGGCATGGAAACCGCGCACGTCCCCCTACGCCTTCCAGGGCCTGGGGGAAGAGGCTCTGGCCTACCTCAAGGAGGCCGGCGAGACGCAGGGAATGCCCGTTGTGTCGGAGATCGTCTCTCCCGAGCACGTGGACCTCATGCGGGACTATGTGGACGTTCTGCAGATCGGCGCGCGCAACATGCAGAACTTCGAGCTCCTCAAGCGCGTGGGCAGCCTGGGAAAACCGGTGCTCCTGAAGCGCGGCCTGGCCGCCACCATCCAGGACCTGCTGATGTCCGCGGAATACCTGCTTGCCGCGGGAACCGACCAGGTGATCCTCTGCGAGAGGGGGATCCGCACGTTCGAAACCGCAACGCGCAACACGCTTGACCTGACCGCGGTCCCGGTGGTGAAGAAGCTCAGCCACCTGCCGATTCTCGTGGACCCCAGCCACGGCACCGGTCTCCGGGACAAGGTGAGCCCCATGGCGCTTGCTGCCGTTGCCGCCGGCGCGGACGGTATCACCGTGGAGGTGCACACCGACCCTGACCACGCCCTGTCCGACGGCGCGCAGACCCTGTACCCCGAGCAGTTCGAGAAGCTCATGCGCGACATCGAGGCCATGGCCCCTGTCCTGGGCAAGGAGCTGGCCCGGCTGCCCGACGTGGAGAAATCCCCCGACCGCGGAGGCGTCAAGCATGCCGGGCGGTCGACCGTGGTGGTAGGGGAGACGGTGGCCGCCGCGCCCGCCTTGCCCGCGGGCGGCGCGGCGGGGCCTGGCGCCGGCCAGACCGTTGTCGCCTACCAGGGAGAGAGAGGCGCTTTCGGCGAGCATGCCATCCGCCACTGGTTCAACGGACAGGTGCACGCCATGCCAGTTCCGGAGTTCCGATCCGTGTTCGACGCGGTGCTGCAGGGCAAGGCGCGCTTCGGCATGGTGCCCATGGAGAACTCCCTGACAGGATCCATCCACGAGAACTACGACCTTCTCCTGCGCTACCCGGACCTTCACATCGTGGGCGAGCAGAAAATACGGATCGTGCACAACCTGATCGGCCTGCCGGGAGCAACGATCGAAGACATCCGGCGCGTCTTCTCCCACCCGCAGGGGCTCGCCCAGTGCGCGCGTTTTCTGGATGCACATCCGGACTGGGAGCGGGTTTCCTTCTATGATACTGCGGGCGCGGTGCGTCATGTCGCAGACAAAGGCGCGAAGGAAAACGCAGCCATTGCCAGCGAGGACGCTGCACTCGTGTATGGGCTTTCCGTGCTCAAGCCTGCCATCGAGGCAAACGTGCAGAACTACACGCGGTTCTTCGTGATAGCCCGTGTCGAAGCGGCTCTGCCGCCCGAGGCCGGCCTGCGAAAACCGCCCAAGGCTTCCCTCTGCTTCGCCGTTGCAGATCAGCCCGGCGCCCTGTTCAAGGCGCTGCAGGTCCTGGCCGACCGGGGGCTGAACATGCAGAAGCTCGAATCACGCCCGATTCACGGCAAACCCTGGGAGTACCAGTTCTACGTTGATGTGAATGTTCCTGCCGACACGTCACTCTTTGACCGCTGCATGGAGGAGCTGAAGTCCGTTACCGAGGACCTGCGCGTCCTGGGAACCTACGGCAGCGGATAGATAACCGGCCGTCCTACTCGCCTCTCGAAATACGTCACTCTTCATATCATTATGCTGTTATGAAACAGGATTGAGCTTTTTCTTTACTGCCTTCAGCAGAGGGTGTAGAATACGGTTGCTCCACTCATCCTGCACTGTCGCCACGAGCGGGCAGTTCGTTTCGGCGGCGCCCGCAGTGTTCAGCTTTCGTGCGTGGGAACAAGCGGCCGACGTTTTCTGCGTCCCCCTGCTTCAAAGGGAAAGCTCTGCGCCTGTCAGAGCGAATCAGCGGGGCTTGCAACCCCGAGCTTGTTTCTGGTTGCCACATGCGTGTAGATCATGGTGGTGGAGACATCCGAGTGGCCCAGCAACTCCTGGATTGTCCGAATGTCATATCCCTTTTCTATCAGATGAGTCGCGAAGCTGTGACGTAGAGTGTGGATCGTGGCCTGCTTCGTGATTCCTGCACCACGCACAGCCTGCCTAAATGCCTTCTGAAGCGTCGTAGGGTACACGTGGTAGCGGCGCACCTCCCGAGTCAACGGATCAATACAAAGGTTTGCAGATGGAAAAACCCAGAACCAAGCCCACTCCTCTCCCGCTTTCTGATACTTCCTGTCCAATGCGCCCGGCAGCGACACTCCTGCCACGGAGTTCACGCGGTCCTTGTCGAAAAGGACCCGGATCGTCTCAAGATGGCGCTTCAACTTTTCCGCGACTCTTTCCGACAGGACCGTCTCGCGATCCTTGTTTCCCTTGCCTCCCCTGATGGTCAGGCAGTTCCGTGAGAAGTCGATATCCTTCACCCGCAGGGAAAGACACTCCTGCAATCTCATCCCGCTCCCGTAAATAACGGTTGCCATGAGAAGGTGCGTTCCCTCCAGGTGGGAAAACACTTTCCTGATTTCCTCTTTGGACAATACAACGGGAAGCCGTCTCCCTATTTTCGATCTCACGACTGTTGACAAGCCCCCTATTTCAACGTCAAGCACGTGGCGATAGAAAAACAACAGTGCATTGAAAGCGAGCTTCTGCGTGGCGCCGGCCACCTTTCTTTCCACTGCGAGGAACGAAAGGAAGTTCTTCAGATCCTGCTCCGTGAGGGTAGAGCAACTCTTCTCATGGACGAACGATCTGAATCGCGCCAGCCAGGAGAGGTAGGACTTCTCAGTTCGATAGGACAAGTGCATGAGCCGCAGTCGCTGCACGACGCGGTCCTCGACGGAGGACCAGCTCAAGGTTCCGAGCGACGCATTCTGGGTTGAGCGCGGGGGCTGAGTCTGCATAGTCAGGGCAGAAGGCTGCGGCGGTCGGGGTTGCAGCCGAGGAGGCCCGAGCGGGACGGGGGGGTGCGGCCG
>CAYTGX010000011.1:75414-80192 GCA_964437385.1 uncultured Spirochaetaceae bacterium | reverse complement strand
CGCAACGCCGAACCGGTACGAAGATTGCGGCGAGATTCGGTGAGTGTCAAGTTAAGCCGAGATTTCCCAGATAGCTGGCCAATACTGGCTTTCGTAGAAATCTTTTCATCTCCAACCCCATTTTCTATGGGTATCTGCCCCACGTCAAGACAGTTCGGGACTATTTCCATCTCGAAATCCTCCTTCGAAACCTCTGCACCCTGCACCCTGTTAGGAGCGGCAATTCTATCACCGTATAAATTCCTGCATTCGCCAGCCTAAGTACACGGTCCTTAACCGCAATTTTGACTTCCGCATTCGGAGGAAAGCAGCGTATTACTGAGGGACTTTATGAAATCAAAGAAGCAATGGAATCTGCCTTGGCGCGCAAAGGCCCCCATGGGCTCGAGGGCGCGTCCGGTCAAAAGTGATCTGGGACATTGCCGCTGTTGCGTGGCTGCGGAACCCGGATGGGTCCCGTCGAACCTGATCCATAGTCCGATTCTCAACGAGGCTCTCACATACAGTCACGATTCTTCCCGGCATTTCATCCGTCAGGCTATGGACATAGACCGGGATGCCATTTTTGAGGATCTGTACGGGTTGCTTGAGACCGCACCGTCTTGAGGGCTGTTCCCATACCGTGAGGCGGGAATCGCAGTCAAAGGCGACAGACGCACTATGTTATGGGTCTTGTAGTGATTGATGCGGGAAAGGTCGCGCTTGATAACAGTTGAGCTCTCGGCTCGAGAAGTCTTTGCTGCGGACTGGACTTGAACCAGCACACCCGTTAAGGCACCAGCCCCTCAAGCTGGCGTGTCTACCAAATTCCACCACCGCAGCGTGAATGGCGAACTATAGCCATTCACTCTCGACATGTCAAGAATCGGCGCGCCCGCGACGGCTACCCAAGCTGATGCGGGCTGCCCGCGCAGCCCTCGAGCCGCGGCTGCGGAGACCCCCCAAGGCGAAGCGCGCCGCCGCGCTTGCCTCCGCCTGCCACCCGCTGCCCGGCCCTGCCTTCCCGCTTTTCGTTTTCCACCTTATATTGGGCTTGTGGCCCTGCCCGACAAAGACGACGCTTTCCTCCTTGAACACTGCGACGTAGTTTTGCCCGACCGGCTTGTAAAGTCCGGCGCAGTGCTTGCCGCGGGCGGGAAAATCCTCTATGCCGGTGCCGCTGCACACCTGCCCGAGCAGATCCCTCCTGGATGCAGGAGGATATCGGCAGAGGGATCCTTGGCGTGTCCCGCGTTCTGGGAAATGCACATACACGGCTGCGGCGGCGTGAGCACGGAGAACATGAGCCCGCAGTCACTTGCCGAAATGGCGAGGTTTCTGGCGGGCAGGGGAGTGGGGGCATTCCTGCCCACCACTGTCGCGGATGAAAGCTATCTCACCTGCCTTGGTGATGCCTTGCATTCCTCCACGAATGCTGTTCGCAGTCGCGCTCTCGGCATCCATGTCGAGGGCCCGTTCGTGGCGCAGACCCGCCGGGGGGCCATAAGCGAGGCGCTGATCCGGCCGATATCGACCGAGTACCTGGACCGCATGACCTCGCTTTCCCGGGGCAAAATCCGCATCATGACCTTCGCGCCCGAGCTTCCCGGAGCTCTCATGCTGGCGGAACGCCTCCAGAACCTCGACATCCTCCCTTCTCTGGGGCACTCGGCCGCATCATACGATGTGCTGGCTCCATTTGATTCAGTCTCCCCCTTGAGCGTCACGCACCTGTTCAACGCCATGAGCGGCGTCTCGCACAAGGAGCCGGGTCTTGCCCAATGGGCGCTTCTGAGCAAGGAAGTCTTCACCGAGCTGAACTGTGACGGCACGCACGTGCATGATGCCGGCCTGCGGCTTGCCCTCAGGGTTCGTCCGTGGGAAAGACTCATCGCCATTTCAGATGCGGTGGCTCCTGCCGGTCTGCCGCGGCAGGAGGACGGCGGCCATGGCAGCACCCCTGAGCCTGCGCGCTCGCTCTACGGCAGGCCGCTCGTGGTGAGAGGCAACGGCCTGTACTACGAGGACACCGGGGTGCTGGTCGGCTCCCACTGTCTCGTGCCTGACTGCGTGGCCCGGCTGGTTCACGAGCTCAGCGTTCCCGTGGCCTCTGCAGTGGCCATGGCCACCCTGAATCCTGCGCGCCTTCTCGGCTTCACGAGGAAGGGCGCCCTGCTTCCCGGATATGATGCGGACGTGGCCTTGTTCAGCCGCGACTTCAGGCGCTGCGATTTCCTTTCCTGGGAGGGGCAGGCAATTCACGGCCGGAAAGCGTGAATCGCCCGGGTCATTCATCCTCGGACGCACGCGAATGATCATGCAGAACGTGCAAAATGATAAGCGGACGGGTATCAGGCTTGCCATCGATTCTCTGCCCCGGTAGAGTAGCGCCATACTGGGTCAGAAAGGTGATCGGTCATGGCAGGGAAAAACGTCGTCATCATGGGCGCCGCAGGGCGCGATTTTCACAACTTCAATTGCGTATTCCGAGATGACCCCTCCGTGCGCGTTGTGGCCTTCACGGCTACGCAGATTCCCGATATCGCTGACCGCAGGTATCCGCCGGATCTTGCCGGCGTACTCTATCCGCAGGGCATACCCATCGTGGCGGAAAGTCAGCTTGAGGAGCTCTTCAAGGGTCAGAAGATCGACGAGGCGGTGTTCTCCTATTCCGACGTCTCCCACCAGTACGTGATGGAGCAGGCGTCGCGCGTGGTGGCCCTGGGCGCTGATTTCACGCTCCTCGGCGCGGCGCCGACCATGATCAAGTCGAACAAGCCGGTCGTGGCAGTCTGCGCCGTGCGCACGGGAAGCGGAAAAAGCCAGACCACCCGCCGTGTCGCCCAGATCCTGAAGGGCATGGGCAAGAAGCCGGTGATCGTGCGCCATCCCATGCCGTACGGCGATCTCTCCGAGCAGAAGGTGCAGCGATTCGCCACGCTGGAGGACATGCGCCTGAACAAGTGCACCATCGAGGAAATGGAAGAATACGAGCCGCACATCGACGAAGGCTTCGTCGTGTACGCCGGTGTGGACTACGCCGCGATCCTTCAACAGGCCGAGAGGGAATGCGACACGATCCTCTGGGACGGCGGCAACAACGACCTTCCTTTTTACGCGCCGGACGTGCATATCACTGTCGTCGATCCTCATCGGCCCGGCCACGAGCTCACGTACTTCCCCGGCAGGATCAACCTGGCCATGGCGCACGTGATCGTGATCAACAAGATGGATACCGCAACCCCCGCGGGCATAGAAAAGGTGCGCGCCAGCATCCTCGCGGTGAACCCGCGCGCGCAGGTGGTGGACGCGGCGTCCCCGATATTCGTCGACAGGGAAGGGGAGATCCGCGGCAAGCGCGTGCTGGTGGTGGAAGACGGGCCAACCCTTACCCACGGTGAGATGAGCTACGGGTCAGGCACGGTGGCCGCGAAAAAGCACGGCGCAGGGGAGATCGTGAACCCCCGGCCCTATGTCACCGGCAAGATCAAGGCGACCTTCGACAAGTACCCGGGGATCGGCGCGCTGCTGCCTGCGGTCGGCTACGGGGACGAGCAGGTGCGCGACCTGGAGGACACGATCCGCCGTGTGCCGTGTGACCTGGTGATCGTCGCCACCCCTGTGGATCTCACGCGCATCATCAAGATAGACAAGCCGATGCTCCGCGTGCGCTACGCGCTTCAGGAGATCGGAACTCCCAACCTGGAAGACGTTTTGAAAGCGAGGCTGAAATGGCGGTAAACCTGAAAGGAAGATCCCTGCTCACGCTCAAGGACTGGACGCCGGAGGAGGTGCGCCACGTGCTGGACCTCTCCCGCCGCGTCAAGAAGGACCGCAGGAACGGCAGGCGCCAGGAGAGATTCAAGGGCATGACCCTGGCCCTGCTCTTCGAGAAGCGCTCCACGCGCACGCGGTGCGCGTTCGAGACCGCGTTCGGCGAGGAGGGGGGGCACCCGGTATTCCTGTCCACCGCGGACATCCACCTGGGGACAAAGGAGGCGGTGGAGGACACGGCCCGGGTCTTCGGACGCATGTTCGACGCAATCCAGTTCCGCGGCTTTTCGCAGACCACGGTGGAGACGCTGGCCAAGTGGGCGGGAGTGCCCGTGTACAATGGGCTGACGGACGAATGGCACCCCACGCAGGTCCTTGCGGACCTCATGACGCTGGAAGAAACAATGGGTTCTCTCCCGGGCAGGAAGCTCGTCTTTGTGGGCGATGGGAGGAACAACGTCGCCCATACCCTGCTGATCGGCTGCTCCCAGATGGGAGTGCACATCACGATCGTGGCTCCTCCTTCCCTGTCCCCCGCCACCCCGCACGTGGAGTGGGCGCGGACGATGGGAGCGAAGACGGGCGCGCAGGTCCTCGTGACGAGCGACGTGGAGACCGGCGTGAAGGGAGCGGATGCGGTCTATACCGACGTCTGGATCTCAATGGGGGAAGAGGAGAAAAGCGCCGAACGCATCGCCCTTCTCTCTCCTTACCAGGTCAATGATGCAATGATGGAGAAGACCGGCAATCCGAAAGCCATTTTCCTGCACTGCCTCCCCGCTGTGAAGGGCAAGGAGGTCACGATGGAAGTGATCGAGGGGGCGCGATCGCGCGTCTGGGACGAGGCGGAAAACCGCAAGCATACGATCAAAGCGATGATGCTCGCCACTCTCTCCTGAGAATAGCGGCCGGCATTTTGCGCCTCCGGGTGAATAGCCTTGAAATGGCTTGTGAAACCACTATTATATAGGTTGTCTTCCGCGGTAGTCCGCGGAGTTGTCTTCCGCGGTAGTCCGCGGAGTTGT
>CAYTGX010000011.1:23543-75314 GCA_964437385.1 uncultured Spirochaetaceae bacterium | reverse complement strand
GTTGTCTTCCGCGGTAGTCCGCGGAGTTGTCTTCCGCGGTAGTCCGCGGAGTTGTGGATTTCCACAGGGTCAGGAGGCTCCGGATGAAGAAGGCAGTTGTTCTGTTCGCGGCAGGGCTCTTACTGCTGGCGAGCCTTCCCGCGTTTTCGCAGGCGGCAACGCAGCCACAGGCCCCGGCGGCAACGGCAACAACGCCGGCGCCAGCGGGACAATACGTATACCCGAAAGACATCTACTATAAAAGCGTCCCTCTCCTGAAGGTCTGGCTGCATGACCTGGGCTACAAGCTGCAGTTTTTCAACAGCAATTCCGGCATATCGGACATCTACGTGCCCCTGACATGGTTCAACAAGGGCGCGCTTTCCAAGGCGCGTATCGTTTACGGAAACGAAAGCGGCCTCCCGTATTGCACCATCGTCTGGGTGGACGGCGTATTCGATCACATCACCTTGTACGTTCTGAACGATTTCAACGCCCAGTCATGGGGCGTGCTGAATGTGCAGGGAGACCTGAGCGCACAGTTCAATGTGCAGGAACCCCCCAAGGAGTTCTGAGCCCGCCGGCTCACCGCATGCCTGACATCCAGAAATCGCAAAAAGCCATCCGGGAGGAAGGCCTCTCCGCATGGCTTTTTTACAATGTGTTCCACCGGGACGAAATAGCCGAGCTGGTCCTGGAAGTACCGGCGGACCGCTCCAACACGAGGCCGTGGGTGTGCATTCTCTTCGCGGACAGGCCGCCGATCAAGATCGCCCATGTCATCGAGCCCGCAATCCTCGGCCACCTGCCGGGGGAAACCATTCTCTATTCCACGCGAGAGGAGTTTTCCCGCGCCGTTGCCAGGGTGCTGCCAGCGAATGGGAAAGTTGCCGCGGACTATTCCACCGGCATACCTGTCGGCTCATTCCTTGACCATGGCATGGCGTTGTTCCTCCAGTCCCTGGGAGCAGCTCTTGTTTCAGCGGAGGGCCTTGTGGCCCGGTACCTCGGCACAATAGACCGGCAGGGCCGGGAATCTCATGAGCGGGCAGGCGGCGTACTGCACGCTGCAATCCACGACGCGTGGTCAAAGCTCGCGGCAGCCATGCGCGAGGGCCGGGCCGTGCACGAGGGGGAGGCGCGGGACTGGATAGCGCGGCGGCTTTCAGATGCAGGGCTGGAATACGAGGGCCATCCGGTTGCGGGCGCGGGCCGTCACACTGCCGATCCTCATTTTGCAGTCTCAGGCAGCGGCGCGGCATTCGGGAAGGGGGATATCGTGCAGTTCGATGTGTGGGCACGGGAGAAATCACTCGGCGCTGTCTATGCGGACATCTCCTGGCTCGGCGTGTGCGCCGCTGCCCCGACCCCTGCCCAGGGGCAGGTATTCGAGGCTGTCATCGAGGCGCGGGAAGCGGCTCTTTCTTTTCTGGAGCGAGGCTTTGCCCAGGGGACGCCTGTGCGGGGCGCGGACGTGGACCGGGTCACCCGCGCGGTTCTTGTCCGGCGCGGCTTCGAGAAGTGCATCCGGCACAGGACCGGGCATTCCATCGGAACCCGGGTGCACGGGTTCGGCGTGAACCTCGACTCCGTGGAGTTTCCCGACGAACGAGTCATCACGGAGGGCTCCTGTTTTTCAATCGAACCGGGGATTTACCTGGAACAGTTCGGAATGCGCACCGAGATCGACTGCTGCATCCGCGGCGGCCGCCCCGAGGTCACCGGGGGGGAGCGCCAGACCGCGCTCCTCACCCTGGAGTAGCCTTTATGTACGACGCTCATGATGCCGTCCGGTTCATAGGCTCGCATTCCTCCTTCCTCGTGCTCGGCCACAAGGAGCCGGACGGGGATTGCGTGGCTTCGCAGCTTGCCGTATCCGCCCTGCTTGAAGCCCTGGGCAAGAAGGCGGGCCTTTATTCCGCCGGTCCTTTCGACAGGCCCGAGATCCTGGCCTTCGACAGCAGGTTCTCCGCGAAGATACCAGATGAAAGACTGACCGGATCCGCCGTGATAATCGTGGATTGCTCCACCCCGGATCGCACGGGTCCCCTTGGAGAACGCGTGGCGGGTCTGCCCTGTCTCGTGATTGACCATCACTCCGCGGGGGAAGTGTTCGGCACCGCGCGCTTCGTGGAGCCTTCTGCGCCCTCCACCACGATGCTCGTGCTCCGGCTCTTCGAAGACATGGGCGTGGCCGTGACAGCAGAGACGGGCAGGCTCCTGTTGTTCGGCCTGTGCACCGACACCGGATTTTTCCGGCACCTCGGACAGAATAGCGCGGATACGTTCCGCTCGGTGGCGCGGCTGGTGGAAAAGGGAACGTCCACCGCAGAAGTGTACATGATGGTGTACGGCACGCGTGAGCTTGCCGGCAGGAAGCTGCTTGCGGAGATGCTGGAGCGGGTGGAGAGCTACTGGGACGACGGTCTGCTCCTGACATGGCAGACAATTGCGGACCGGGATCGAATGTCGGTTGCCCAGCGCGGGGAGGACGAGGTGTACCGCCTGTTGCAGACCGTCAAAGGCAATGTGGTCGTTGCAGTGGTCAAGGAAGAGAAAGAAGGCATATTCTCCGTGGGACTTCGTTCCAATTCCACCCAGGATGTCGGGGCCATTGCCGCATCATTCGGGGGCGGCGGGCACCGCCAGGCTGCGGGCTTCGACATCACCGGCACGCTGGAGACCGTGAAGAAAACCGTTGTCGATACTTTCTCTCCCCTGCTTTCGAAATAGCGGCCACGAGTCGGACCCAGCTGCCAGGGTCATTTGTAAGTGAATGTTAGGGCAGGGGCTCTGCAGCCCCGTTTGCGCCGTTCATCCTGGCACGTGTCTTGCTCATTCCTCCGCGCCCGAAATAACGGCAGGAGGACAGAATGGAAAGTCTCACGGAGAAAGTGCTTCTGTACCAGAAGACGCGGGAAGGCCTGCATGACATCGTCAGCGCGCTTGCCCCACGGGTGTACCAGTTTCCAAGGCGGAAGATGGGCTGGGACGAGGACGCCTGCGGCGAGTTTTTTGTCTTTGTCCAGCCCCGGCTGATCCGGCTGCTCGACCGGTTCAACGACCAGGGCAAGCCCTTCGAATCCTACCTTTCAGCGGTGCTCAACTGGCAGCTTCGCAACTTTGCTCGCGACAGGAAACGGGGGGAAAGGTCCTGGAACGTTTCCCTTCGTCTCGACGCCGAAGATCCTGAATCGCAGGAGACACGGGAGAAAACTGCATTGAGGCCGGTCGCCGAGGCCGTCTGCATGCCTGAAAGCTACGCTTCCCTCATCAAGACCGACGCAGATCATCGGAACTTCCTTTTCCTGGCCCTGAAATGCGCGCGCACGATCGGCCCTGACAACGCCCCTCTGCTGGCAGCCGTCTCAGGGGTCGCGGAGGACCGCATCCTCGGCTTGTCGGCCTCTCTTCAAGAGATGCGCGCGCCGCGGGAGCACCGGCTGGAAACCTTTCGTGCCCGGCGAAACCGGGCGTTTGCCCAGTCCCGGATGCTTGAAACCGAGCTCCAGGGGGAAGTTGAAACGGAACGCATCGCCGTTTTACGGGCTTCCCTGGCCAAAGTGCGAAAGCGGATGCGCGCGGCCATGAACCGGATGGCGCGGGTGAAGCTTGCCCCGACCAACCTGGAGATCGCCCGCGTGATGGGAGTGCCAAAAGGAACCGTGGATTCAGGTCTCTACTGGTTGAAGAGGAAACTCGCGTCGGTATATGATCCCGACATCCCGAGGCAGGCATGATGGAAACCGAGTTTCTCCTCGCATCGAATAATGCACACAAGCACCAGGAGTTCGTTCGCCTGTTTCCCGAAATTCGTGTCCTGATGCCGCGCGACGTGGGCATAGAGTTCGATTTCGACGAGACCGGAGACACGTTCCTGGAGAACGCCTTCGGCAAGGCCATGGCCCTCTTTCAGAGCGCCAAGCGGCCCGTGATCGGCGACGATTCAGGGCTCTGCGTGCGCGCGCTTGGCGGAGAGCCGGGCATCTTTTCCTCCCGCTACGGGTCAGGCACAGGGGGCGTGCCCCTTGAGGCGCCCCGGCGCAACGCCTACCTGCTGGACAGGATGGAGGGCATCCAGGACAGGGCAGCATACTTTGTGTGCTGCCTGGTGCTTGTCCTCGAAGAGAGCCGGTTCGTTTCCGTCCAGGAAACAGTGCATGGCCGCATTGCGGAAGGACCCCGCGGGGAAAACGGCTTCGGTTACGACCCCCTGTTCATCGTACCGGGCCACGAAAAGACCATTGCCGAGCTTCCCGACCAGGTGAAGGACCAGATCTCCCATCGCGGCCTGGCCGCGCGCCGCATCCTGGCCAGCATGCGAGAAGGCTGAGGAGAGAGGAGCGTTCATGGACCTGATTTCCACGTACGTCAACGGCGTGTCCGAGCTCACGAACTTCTCCCGCTCCCTGGAGCAGGCTCCTCTCATCGTGGACGTGATCGTCAATCCGCATGCCGGATTCTTCAAGAGCCAGGCCACCGTGCGGAAGCTGATCCAGGAGCTGGAAAGCAAGCTGGATGATCTGCGCCGCAGCCACCCGCGCCGCAAAGTGGAAATCAATACGGTTCACTTCACCGAGCGCCCCGGGCATGCGCGTAGTATCACTGAAGGAATCATGAACGCGGAGGGGAAATCCGCTTCGGGGATCGAGCGGCTCCTGATTGGCTGCGGGGGTGACGGGACCAGCAACGAGATCTGCTCCGCGCTTGTGCATGCGGATGCCTCCCTGCTGGACAGGCTGAAGCTCCTGCGTCTTCCGCTGGGCACGGGCAACGACGTGGCGGATGCGCACACCTTCGGGGATGCCTATGACCTCATCCTCGGGTCCCAGCGGACGGAGAAGACGGGGGCGCTCCAGGTGAGCTCCGGAACCTCCGCGCCGCGCTATTCCTTCAACGTGGGGAGCATCGGCCTGGATGCCTACGTCACCGGCCTGACCAACCGGTTCAAGCGCGTTATCCCTGGTGACGCATACAAGTCACTTGTCGATTTCGGCTCTCTCTTCTATGAGCAGAAAGTGAAGCCCCAGCCGATGGACATCATCCTCCGTGACGGGGCTGGGGAAACGAAGGTCACCGGATTTGTCCCTTCCATGGTGGTCGTGGGAATCAGCGGGGCACGGACCTACGGCGGCCACTTGCCGGTCCTGCCGGGCAATGAAAACGTGTGCCTCATAGGCAAGATGAGCGCGCTCCGGAAAATACAGGTCAAGAAGCTGTTCTACCTGGGAAGGCACGGTGAGCTTCCCGAGGTGAGCTTCCACCGCGCGAACGAAGTGGAGATCGCCTACAACGGCAGAATCCCCATGCAGCTCGACGGCGAGCTCACATGGCTGGACGCAGGGGATTTTCCCGTCACGATGAAAATACTGGAACCGAAGATCAAGGTCCTTCGAAACTAGGATGTCACTACACGATGCCAGCCCTGCCCGCATCACGCTCACGGACGCGGACAGGCGGAGGGGGCTCTTCTTTGTCGCCCTGGCAGCCGCGTTCGTCGGTGTGGCGCTCACGCTCCAGATCACACTCAACAGCAATTTCCTGGTGGGAGAAATCGGCATCAGCGGGTTTCAGGCCGGTCTCCTGGAGGGGGTGCGGGAAAGCTGCGGCATCGCCGCCCTCGGGATCTTCGTCCTCATAGCAGGACTGACAGAACCGGTCATTGCCTCCCTCTTCCTGATCCTGATCGCCGTGGGCATGGGATCCTACTCCATGGCGCCCACGTACAGAGTCGTGATGCTGTTGAGCGTCACCTGGAGCCTGGGGTTCCACGTCTGGCAGCCTCTTCCCAATGCCATGACCCTCGCCCTTGCGGAACCGGGAAGGGCGGGGGCCCGCCTGGGACAAGTGGGCGCGGCGGGTGCCCTGGGCTCGGCGGCCGGGCTGGCCATTGCGTTCGTCCTGACCCTGCTCGGAGTGAAGATTCGCCCGTTGTACATCATTGCAGGGGCCGCCGCGCTCCTGGCCGCCGCTGCCTGCCTGGGCATACCGCGGCGCATCAAGGCGTCCGGGCCCAGCTTTGTCATCCGAAAGCGCTACGCGCGATACTATGTGTTGAACTTTCTCGAGGGCTGGCGGAAGCAGATCTCCATAGCCTTCGGCGGGTTTCTGCTCGTAAAGATCTACAACGCAGGGCTCCTGGACGTCATCGTCCTGGCAGCCATGATCCAGACCATCGGCTACTTCACCTCCGCCCGGGTGGGAAAGCTGATCGACCGGGTGGGAGAGCGCAAAGTGCTTGTATTCTACTATGCCCTTGTCACCGTACTGTTCGTCGGCTACGCGTTCCTTCGCGGCAGGTACGTGCTCTATGCGGTCTACGTGCTGGACAACGCCACCTTCGTGTTCAATACAGGGCTTACCACGTACGTGAACAAGATTGCGCCCCGAAGCGAGCACCGCCCCACGCTGAGCATGGGCGTGGCGGCAAACCACGTTGCCTCCGTGGCCATGCCCTTCCTCGGCGGAATCCTTTGGACTATACTGGGCTACCAGTGGGCTTTCCTGATCGGGATTCCTGCCGCCGCGGCAAGCATCGCAATAGTGCTCAAGATGCCGCGGGGGACGGCGCAGGCAGCGGAGAGCTGACCGGCTCCTCAGCATAGTGACACACAGTCCAAGGGGGGTACCGCCGAATGCCTGACCTCGGCATCGACATCGGCTCCATCTCCGTAAACACAGTCCTCATGGATGCGGGCGGGAACATCCTGGAGGATCACTACGATCTGTGCAGCGGACAGCCGTTCCACGCCGTGCAGGCCCGGCTTGCCGACATCCTTGCCCGCCGGGGCCAGGGCTCCATCGGGAAGGTTGCCCTCACCGGAACCGGGGGAGCGCTTGCCGCATCTCTCATCGGCGGCACATTCGTGAACGAGCTGGTTGCCCAGTCCGCCTCCGTGTGCCGACTGTATCCCCATGCCCGGACCATCATCGAGATGGGGGGCGAGGATACAAAGCTCATGTTTCTCCGTAATGCCGAGCTCTCCGACTTCGTCATGAACAGCATCTGCGCGGCGGGCACGGGATCGTTTCTGGATCAGCAGGCGCGCCGGATCAACGTCTCGATAGTAGAGGAGTTCGGCCGACTGGCGCTCCTGTCCCGCGACCCGCCGCGGATCGCAGGCCGCTGCAGCGTGTTCGCCAAGAGCGACATGATCCACCACCAGCAGATCGCCACACCGATTCACGACATCATCGCGGGCCTGTGCTTCGCCGTTGCGCGGAATGTGAAAAGCACGTTGGCCCGCGGCCGGGACCTCGAAAAGCCGGTGGTTTTCCAGGGCGGAGTGGCGGCCAACGCCGGCATGGTCAGGGCTTTCCAGGAGCTGTTCGGCCTGCGCGACGGTGAGCTCATCATCCCTGAGCATCATGCCTCCATGGGCGCCATCGGCGCGCTTTTTCACGTGGCGGCCCGGCCCTCTTTCGGGTCCCGGCCTTCTCCCGAGGCCCCGTCTCGTGCTGAGGCGCCGTCGTTTGTCCCGCAGACGGCGTTCAAGGGGCTGAACGAGCTGGACCGTTACCTTGCCTCGGGGGGCTCCGATGGAGACCACCTTGCTCCCCTCAATCCACCTTGCGCGGCGCTTGTCACTGACGCCGTCCCGCTTTCCGAGGGAGAGGACAGGCTGCCTGTTTTTCTGGGCGTCGATGTCGGTTCCCTCAGCACGGATCTCGTTCTCATTGACAGGCAGGGCAGGGTGATCGCCCGTCGGTACCTTCCCACGGCCGGCAGACCCCTGGAGGCAATTCAGAAAGGCCTGAAAGAGATCGGCGACG
Organism: uncultured Spirochaetaceae bacterium; assembly: GCA_964437385.1. Taxonomy (GTDB): domain Bacteria; phylum Spirochaetota; class Spirochaetia; order SZUA-6; family Fen-1364; genus Fen-1364. The sequence continues at coordinate 67,562 of CAYTGX010000011.1, read as the reverse complement.
AGGTGGGGGCGAGGGTCGAGGTGAAAGCTGCCGGGAGCACCGGCTCGGGCCGGTACCTCACCGGTGACTTTGTCGGAGCCGACCGGATCGTGAACGAGATCACCGCACAGGCCACTGCCGCCATTGCCGTCGATCCCACGGTGGATACGATCTTCGAGATCGGGGGACAGGATTCGAAGTTCGTTTCAGTGGAAAACGGGGTCGTCGTGGATTTCGAAATGAACAAGGTCTGCGCGGCGGGAACCGGCTCGTTCCTGGAGGAACAGGCGGAGAAGCTCGGGGTGAAGATCGTCGGGGAGTTCGGAGCCCTTGCCCTTTCCGCCGGCGCGCCGGCGCACATGGGAGACCGCTGCACCGTGTTCATGGAATCAGACCTCAACACGCGGCAGCAGAAAGGGGCCGCACGGGAAAATCTCATCGCGGGGCTGGCCTATTCCATCGTGCAGAACTATCTCCAGAAGGTGGTGGGGGAGAAGACCGTCGGGAAGAAGATCTTCTTCCAGGGCGGCGTGGCGCACAACAAAGCCGTGCTGTCCGCTTTCGAAAGGGTTGTCGGCCGGCCCATCACGGTGCCTCCCCATTTCGACGTCACCGGCGCAATCGGCGCTGCCATGCTGGCCCGGGATTCCACGAACGGCGGGGGAAGCCGGTTCAAGGGGTTTTCCATTGCTTCCCGCTCATGGTCCCAGGACCGGTTCACCTGCAAGTCATGTCCCAACCAGTGCGAGATCAGCCGGGTGAGAATCTCCGGCGAGGAGAAACCCCTTTTCTACGGCGGACGGTGCGAGCGCTACGAGGTAGCGGAGAGGCGGAACAGGGGAAAAGACATCCCCGACCTGTTCGAGGAAAGAACGCGACTGCTCCTCGACGGGTTCCAGGATATTTCCATGGGCGACGAGGACAAGGCCGCGGCCCGTGGACCGGTGATAGGTCTGCCGCGAGCCCTTTCGGTCTTCTACCAGCGATTCCCCTTCTGGCGGACCTTTTTCAACGCGCTCGGCGTGCGGGTAGTGCTTTCCCGTGCGACGGACCAGGCCTTGATCTCCCGTTCCCTCGAGACCATCGCGGCGGAGACATGTTTCCCCGTGGAGGTGATGCACGGGCACGTGCTGGATCTCCTGGACAGGGGCGTGGACGGGGTTTTCCTTCCCTTTGTCGTGAACGAGGAAGCCGAATCGGGAAACCCCACGCAGAACTGCAACTGTCCGTGGATCCAGACATATCCTTTCATCCTGAAAAGCGCGCTGAGGGAAGGACGCGACCTTTCGAAGCTCCTCATCCCTGCGCTCCATTTCAGATACTCGCGAAAACTTCTGGATCACGAGCTTGGACGGTTCATGCATGAAAAGTTCGGCGCCGCGGAGCAGGATGTGTTCCGCGCAGTGTCGAAAGCCGCCCGGGCGCAGCGGGATTTCGAGCAGCGGCTGCACGCGCGCGGAAAGGAAGTCCTCGCGTCCCTGCCTGCGGGGAAAACCGCGGCGGTGATCCTGGGCAGGCCCTATAACTGCGGAGACCCGGCGCTGAACCTGCGCATCGTGGAAAAGCTCATCAACCTGGACGTGCTGCCGATCCCCGTGGATTTCCTGCCGCTGGATGAGGAGGCCATTTTCGGCCGGTACCCTTCGATGTACTGGCCGAACGGCCGAAAGATCCTGCAGGCGTCCCGCATCGTTCTGCGGGACGAACGCCTGCAGGCCATCCACGTCGGGAACTTCCGCTGCGGCCCGGACTCATTCATCTCTCATTACGTGCGCGAAGAGCTCCGGGGCAAGCCTTATCTGCAGCTCGAGATGGACGAGCACAGCGCCGATGCCGGGCTCGTGACCAGGCTGGAGGCTTTTTTCGACAGCGTGAGGGCACGGCAGGAGGCGGGTTCGGGAAATCCGGCGGGCGGCGGGACAGTGCATGCCGGTACGATCAGCGCGCGGAAGGCAAGACGGGCGCGGTCGGGGCGCCCTCTGTCGGGACGCCGGTCGCCGTCGCGTACCCTCTACTTCCCGTACATGGCCGACGGCGCATATGCACTTGCCGCCGCCTGCCGCGCCTGCGGCATGAAAGCAGAGGTTCTGCCGCCGCAGGACGCGCGGGACGTGGAGCTCGGGAGGAGACACACCTCTTCCCGGGAATGCTTTCCCATGATCTGCACAACCGGGAGCTTTCTCCGCAAGCTCCAGGAGCCGGGGGTCGACCCCTCGCAGGTGAGTTTCTTCATGCCGGATCACAATGGTCCGTGCCGGTTCGGCCAGTACAACCGTCTGCAGCGGATCATCCTTGACAGGCTCGGATTCACAGAAACCCGGATCGTGCATCCCAGCAATGAAGACTCTTACGCCGGTCTGGCTGCGGGAAGCGGCGCCAGGTTCCGGCTCGCCATGTGGCGGGGCATTGTTGCCGTCGATATTCTGCGCAAGCTGCTGCAGGAACGCTGCCCGTACGAAGTGCAGCGCGGCGCGGTGGAGGCGGTGTACCGGCGCCAGCTCGAGCGCGTTGTTCAGTGCATCGAGCAGGGCGGGGGCGGGATCAAAAAAGTGCTGAGGCGCGCGTGCGCCGATTTTTCCCGGGTGGAGATCAACCGTGGAAAGAGAAGACCCGTGATCTCGGTCACCGGGGAAATATTCATGCGGGACAATCCGTTCTGCAGCGGGGACCTGGTGAAAAAGCTCGAACGGCTCGGCGCGGAAACACTCATGGGCCCGGTGCGGGACTGGATCAGCTACTCCACCTGGCGTTTCACGCGCGACAGCAGGAGAAAAGGCAGTCTATGGGGGTTTGCCCGTTCGAAGCTGCAGGGACTTCTCCAGCACGCGATCGAAGAGGGGCTCATTCGTGCAGCCGAACAAGGCGGTGCCGAGATGCGCAGGGACATCCCCGTGGATGAGATGCTGGATCTGTGCATGCCGTACCTCCACAGGGATTATGACGGAGAGCCTGCCATCACCATGGGCGCAATTGCCGGTCAATGCCGGACCGGCATCTCCGGTGTCGTGCATATCCTGCCGTTCACGTGCCTGCCGGGGACGCTGATCTCCGCGCTGTCCCCTGGATTCAGCCAGGATCATGACGGAATCCCGTGGATCAATATCGCCTACGACGGCCAGGAAGAATCCAGCGTGGAGACGCGGCTCCAGGCGTTCGTGTATCGCGCGGAGGAGTACGCACGGCGCAACGGCTACGACGCGCCGCGTGACTGGTGAAGAGGCCCGCGGCAGGGCCGGAGCCGCGCAGAGCGCGTCTCGCTACGGGTTCCCGGGGTCGATCAGCGCCAGGAAATCGTCCCAGCGATATCTGCTCTTCGCGGCCAGATCCACGAGCGGGCCGGCGTCGAGCGCAAACTTGCTGTCCCCGGTGTGAACCAGCAGGAGGCACGCGAGCAGCAACTCCAGCGCTTCCTTGCTGAACCAGCGGACTCCTTCAAAAAGATGGACACGGAGGAAACTCTCCACGGCGGGGACTCCAAGAAGCTTCCGCCACGCCGGCTGCGCGGGAGCTTTTTTTCGCGGCGTTCGCGCCGGACGGGCGCGCGCGGCGGCAGGGCCGGTGCCGGCAAGCTTTTCCGCGTGCAGGGCCGCATCGAAAAGCGCCGGGAATGCTGCCGCCGACTGCGGGTCCCAGCCCGCGCGCGCCAAATGGTCAGAGACAATCGGCGCGAGCATCCATTCGTGCAGCCAGGACACAACAGGGGAAGCAGGCGCGTCCGCGCCGCAGAACGGCCGCAGGATGGTCCAGGGCCAGAGAAATGCGCCGGCGGGCGCAGGGGACGGGGTCCCCGCCGGGGACGCGGCCGCTGCCCGGACGGCAGACGCCTTCCGCAGGGCGCCCGGGCCCGCGAGCTCCGTCATCCTGGCCAGCCTTTTCTGAAAATCGGCCCTGCAGGCATTCTCATCAACCCGGCCCTGCGCGCGTTCTGCAACAGGGCGCAGGAACTGCTCGAAGCCGCGCTGAAGCGTGCCCGGATCCGAACTGGCGGCGCCGAGACCCAGCAGAGCGGCAAACGGGTTTCGCACCGGCCGGAGCTCCCGCTCCCGAATCGCCTCATCAATCCGGGGCACGCCCCTGCCGGACAGCTCGGCAGCCAGGCCGGACCATCGCCCGTATGCGTCATCGAACACGACGGAGAAGTCCAGGTACACCTGGCACCGGTAAGCGCCCAGGTCCGCGTACATACCCCTCTCCCAGAGCTCGCGGCAGTTGCGGATATACTGGAGGCCCGAGGCGTGCTCCCGGAAGATCGCGTAGGCCCCGGGGTCGTTGGGCAGGGCAAGGCCCTCGCCGAGGCATCTCTGCACGAGGGATTTTCCTTCCGCCGTTTTCACGGCGAACGCGGCGGAGGATCGGATCCAGCCGCGGGCATCCGCGAACCTGTTGTTGTACAGCACGAGCCCGCGCTCCTCCCCGCTCCTGTTGGAGTAGGCGAACACGTCTTCGTTCACGTGACCCTCGACGGAAAAGAAGTCGTACAGGAGGAAGCTTTCCACCCCGGAGAAGATGTGGCGCCTTTGGAGAAGCGGGAAGATTTCCCGTTCGTGCCGGGAAACCAGGTTCCCGTTCGGCAGCTCGTTCCAGTACGCGCGGCGGAACTCCATGCCGTACTTTTCCCGAATCCCTTCGAGCTGGCCGTGCGCGAACATGGGCAGGCCGGGCATTGTGCTCATCAGCGTGCAGACGCCGAAGTACTTGTCCCCGTCTCCGAACTGCTCAATGGCCGTCTGCTCGTCCGGGTTGCTCATGAAGTTCACGAACCTCTTGAGAACTTCCGGATCGAACTCCAGCGTGTTGCGGATGGTCTGGCGGTAGCCGGCATTGTCCTCCGCCTTCAACATGTGCATGAATGCGCTGTTGTAGACCCTGTGCATGCCAAGGGTGCGCACGAAGAACCCTTCCAGCATCCAGAACGCTTCGGCGAGCAGGAGCGTGCCGGGCGCTTCCCGCGCAACCCTGTCCACGACTTCCCGCCAGAACTCCACCGGCATTGCCTTGTCGAAGTCATGCCGGCTCAGTCCATTGCCGGCCCGTGAGGCGATGTCACCGCCCTTGCCCGGCTCGGGAAACCAGAGCCGCTGGAAATGTTTCTTGGCAAGGGTCATTGCAGCATCGAACCTGATTATCGGGAACATCCTGGCCACGTGCAGGATGGTCTGGATCACCGCCTCCCGGGTCTCGGGGTTCAGGAAGTTGAGCTGCGCGGTGTCATTCCACGGCATGTGCGTGCCGTCATTGCCGTGATAGATCAGGCGCGTATCACCGGACCCGAAATCCACGCGCTTGAAAGTCACGGCAGCGTCCGTCTTGTCCCAGTAATGGTCCTCCAGGTAGATCCCGACGCCCGGGATCTGGGAGATGTTGGGACCGTTGAACGAGTAGGAGGGAAACGGCGGCCACGGGTGGGGCCACGTGAGAAACCTGTCCGCGTGCTCGGCGATCCAGCGCGAGTCCACTCCGGTGTGATTGGGCACCATGTCGCTTGCAAGCCGGATGCCCCTTTGGCCTGCCCGCCATTTCAGCCCGTCCAGCGCCTCCCGGCCCCCCAGCTCGTTGGCCACCACGTAGTCATACAACGAATAGGCGGACGCCTCCGCGTCCTGGTTTCCCATCCGTCGTTTTATTTCCCGCGATGCGGCGCTTCTTTCCCACACGCCGATGAGCCAGAGCGCCGTGAATCCCGCCCGTGCAAGCCTGTCCAGCTCCTCGTCGGGCACCTGGTCCAGCCGCCGTATCTCCCGGCCGTATTGACGGGAGAGCTGGTCCAGCCACACCAGGGCGTTCTTGGCCATCATGACCGCGCGCGGCATCCATTCCATGTCGGAGCTGAACGCCTCTATCTCCGCGGTCATTCCCACGTATTCGTAGACTTCAGGAGGTCCGGGGGTGAATGCGCCGAAGCGCAGCTTTTCCTCTTCCCTCAGCAGGTCGATGCCGGTAAGCAGGCGCAGCAGGAGGTCTCCCAGCAGCGCTCCCCAGCGGGTGCGGATGAACTCGAGCTGCCCGGCGAGTGACAAAGGGGCTGCGCGCATCGGGCTGCCCAGCATTTCCACTAGGGGCTGGTTGTCAGGACCGAACACGGGCTCCTCGCGGAAGAACTCGGCCAGTGCATCCATGAGCGGGAGGTATGACGTGTCCGCGGCAAGCCCCGCGTGGTCAAAGAGCTCGACAAACGGGCTGAAAGCCGGGTTGGCGTTTGCAAGGGATATGCTGAGCATCTCTTCAAGGGCGATTTCCCGGCGCGGCGCGCCCGCGTCCTCCCCTGAAAGGTACTGCTCAACCGACAGTCCGCTTGCTTCAAATGCCGGCGCGGGGAACTCCGAGACGAAGTGCGCGAGCGCCTTGTCTACGGCGGCCGCGCCCAGCCGATCCTCTGCAAAGATGATGGCCTTGGCAAGGGCTGCCTTGTCCACGCGCGCGCGGTACAGACTCGCCACGTAGTGGAGGATCTCATCGATCAGCCCCATGGCGTTCATGTCGCCGGCCCGAAGCGATTCTTCGGGCTTTCCGCCTGCCGCAATGCGCACCTGGTTCATGCGCTGCGTGAAGAGGCGCGCGGTGTGCAGGTCCAGGGAGACGACATTGCCCGTGCTCGAAGAGATGTCTCCGGGAATGCCGTAGCGGGCGCGCGCGGCGCGCGAGACGTGAAAGTGAAAGGTCGGTCCCGGCATCAGGCTTCTTCCTTTATGGGACGTGCACGGCGCCTGGCGGCAAGCGCCTGTATGCGCTTTGACAGCCCGGCGCGCGCCGCCAGGTCCTCGATTAAGAGCGGCATGCGCCAGGTCCAGTTCTGCTCGGTCACGGTGCCCGGCACGTTGATCCGGCCGTCCCGGGGATCGCCTGCCCAGAGTGCCTGATCCAGGTCGAGCACGTCCTGGAGCTGGAACATGCAGAGCATGCTGGCCGCGCCGCAGCAGGAGATCATGATTTTCTCCAGCAGGGCAGGGGTCATATGGGCGGGGCACTCTCCGTTCTCTCCGATTGAACGGAAGAACAGCTCCCGCTCCGCCGCATCCTCCTCCCACCATCCCCGAATAGTCGAGGTGTCATGCACGGAGGGCGTGCAGACCGAGAGGGAAGGGTAGCGCTCAGGGGCAATGAAAGCAGGAGGCGCGCCAGGCCCTGCTGTGTCGTACTCCCGGGACCACCGCACAATGCGCAGCCCCAGGATACGCAGCTCCGCAAGCACCCGGGGCACGCAGCGCGGCACGTCTCCCAGGTCCTCCGCGCACACAAGCATGTCGGTGGCGCCGCGGATTATTGCCAGGAGGTCACGGCCCCGGGATTCCCACACCTCTTCTGATTCGCGCCGCCGTCTGTCGATCATCGCGTGCAGTCTCGACTTCTCCTCGTCGGACAGGCTCTGGAATCCCTTGGTGGCGTCGAGATACCAGCACGGGTAGCGCGTTCCGGGGTCCTCTTTTTCTCCCCCTCCGAGAAGCGCCCTGTTCGCATGCCAGGAGAGGAGGAATTTTTTCACCTCCGGCGGTTCGACCAGCGCGTGAATGGCTGATTCGCTGTCCACTTGGGGGGCGAGGTTAAACAATTCTTCCGTGCCCACCTGCTGGAGCCAGAGCCTGGCCACCCGTGACGCCTCGGGACCGAGGGCGGCGTCCAACTCCGCGCCGCTTATGTGGGGAACCGAGAGCCAGCGGAGGCGCCCTGCATCGAAGCCGAGCTCCTGCAGATCGCCGGCGGAAAGCCCGACGGACGGGGCGAACCTTCCCAGGAGACCCGTAACCTCCCCGCGGGGGATGCGCCAGATTCGGAAAAAGCCGAGAACATGGTCGATGCGGAATGCATGGAAAAACTTGCCTGCCTGCCGCAGGCGTTCCTTCCACCAGCCGTAGTCGTCTTTTCCGAGGCTGTCCCAGTTGTAGATGGGAAAACCCCAGTTCTGCCCGTCCGGTGAAAACATGTCCGGCGGCGCGCCTGCCAGTGCTCCAAGGTCGAAATACTTCCGGTACGCCCACACGTCTGCGCTGTCCACGGTCATCAGGATCGGCAGATCCCCCTTGAGGTAGACGCCCATGGCTTCAAGCGTCCTGGATGCGGCTGAAAGCTGTGTTTCCAGATGAAACTGCACCCATGACGACACCATGCACCGCTCCGGGTGCGAGTCCCACCACGCTGAGATCTGCGCCGGGTCGGAGTCAGTCATGGCCGGCCACGATGTCCACGGAGCTTCCCGATTTTCTTTTCGGAGCGCCGTAAACACGGCGTACGGCACCACCCAGGGGTTGTCGGCGCGCCACTGAATGAAGGCGCGGTCTTTGAGGATTGCCGACCTGTGTTCTGCAAAGATCCGCTCAGCAATGGAGAGCTTGAATGCGAGAGTCTCCCGGTAGGAAAAGCGGCCGTGCGCGGCTTTCTCGCGCTCCGCCGAATCCTTTCGAAACTGATCCATCTCCCCTGCAAAGGCCTCTGCACCGGGCAGGGCCTGCAGCCTGAGGTAGAGGGGATGCAGGGCATAGGCGGAGACCGCGCTGTAGGGAGAGCTGTTGCCGCCAGTGTCGTTGACGGGAAGGAGCTGGATCACTTCCAGGCCGGCGGCCCTGCACCAGCCTCCCAGGGACACGAGGTCGGCAAACTCCCCCGCGCCGCAGCTTTCCGCGGTACGCAGCGCCGCGACCGGAATGGAGACTCCTGTGAAGTAGTGATCCAGCGGGGGGAAGCGCATGTCCTTCCAATGGTAGAGGATGCGCTCCCCGCTGTCAAACCTGCCGGTGGTCCTCCGCCGGCAGGCGTCAGCGGACCTCCCTAGTTAACGGTAATGTTCAACTGGGCCTGATTCGCGACCTGATAGACAGATCCGGCGCTCACGGAGCCGAGACTGGTCGTCGAGTTCATTGCTTCGACGATTATGGGCACGGACCCGCCCGGCGTGAGGATGTTTGGAGGGAGAGTGTAGCTGGTCACACCTGGCCCGAGCGTGGCTGTAAATCCGTCCGAGCTGACCGTGTATGAACTGGAAACGGTGACTACTATGTTGTCCCAAGTTCCAGTAGCTGGCGAGGTCCACGTGAGCGGCAAAGAATTAGTGGCGTAGTAAGTCGCAGGGGGGATGGTTATGCTCGTTGGTACGTCCGGCATCGTGAGGGTGCTCTGGACGTCAACGTCCTTGTCAGCGAAGTGCAGCGTGACGGGGTCCCCGACGTTAATGAGCGGCACACTACTTATGTTGCCGAAAAAAAAGAAAGGCACCGTGGTGCCGTTGACCTTTACTGTTGCGCTGCTCACGATAGTTGTTTTGTCCTGAATGCCAATGATTGTTGCGTCCGTGAAACCCCCATTGGTATGCACGTCAGCAGCGAGCAGCAACCCGCCGCCGCTCGCAGGGTTGCACCCGGCAAGAACTGCTACACATGCAGCAGCAACGCAGAATGCCGCCAACATGCCGACATTCTTCATTCGGTTTCTCATGGAACACCTCGCTTGTCTTGTGTTGGAAGGAACTTCTATCAGTCTATCGCACACGCATCCCTATTTCCTTTCCACCACCTCGGGGGATCGGTAGTCCCAGTTTTTCTTGTCCAGGTCTGAAAGAATTTTCACAACCGCGTCGACCAGGGCTTCGCGCATCTTTTTCCCTTTTTCAGGCGTCCCCTTTGTGGGATCACCGGTCGCCCCGGTGTTGGTCAGCTCGTTGAAGAGCCATTTCACGTCAACGTATTTCGGAAGGTGCGGGACCACCCCCGCGGCTTTCGACACGTCGCAGAGCTCGGGGAAAAGCTCCAGGCAGATCGAGGTTTCTCCCTCTCCAGCGTGGCCGAGCCCTTTCCAGACTTCGAAGAAACCCTGCGGCAGCAGGTCTCCCATCATCATCCACCACGCGTCCAGGGACACGATCTTCATCTCGGGGTGGGCCACCTTTGTCGAGCGGCTTGCAACCTCGATGGGAGCGATATTGCCGTCGTGTCCGTTCATGATGAACACCTTGCGGATTCCTTCCCTGTGAATGGACTCGAAGATGTCCCTCAGGAACGCGATTTCCGTCTCGAACTGCACCGAGATCGTGAACGGAAAGTCCTTGTAGTGCTCGCTCACCCCGTAGTTCAACGGCGGGAGCACCGCGGTCTTCGGTACACGGGCGGCAATGTCCAGCGCAATGAGATGGGCGGTCAGCGCGTCCGTGCCGAGGGGCAGGTGTCCCCCGTGGCTTTCCAGGGATCCCAGCGGCAGGATGACCTTTTCAAAGGGTGATGCCTTGTAGTCGAACGTCGTGATCTGCTGTATTTCGAGTGGATTCTTCTTCACGGCTTACCTCCCTGCGGAAAAAAGCGGGCCGCTTTTCGCGGCCCGTCACTGCGTTGCGTCTTAGGGTGTCGGTACTTTCTGCGGCACCACTTCCTGTGCCAGGGTGAACTTTCCGTCCTTCACCAGGATAACCGTGACCCCTTTTTGCGGGATACGGCTGCCCGGCTGGAACGTGATGGCCCCCGTGACCCCGGGCAGGTCTTTCGTGGCGTTCAGCGCCGTCCGGATGGCCTTGGGGTCGGCCGAACCAGCGCGCTTGATGGAGTCCACGAGCAGCTTCACCGTGTCGTAACCAAGACCGGCGAAAGCGTTCTCCGGCGGCGTCTTGTATTCGGCCTGGTAGGCGGCGATGAATGCCTTGACCGGGTCGGTCCCGAGGCTCGCGTCCATGAGAGAGTGCGTGGTGAAGTAGACGTTCTCAGCGCCCGCGCCGCCCACCTGGACCAGCAGCGGCGTGTCATAGCCGTCACCACCCATGATCGGCTTCTTGACCCCGGCGTCACGGAACTGCTTGACGATCGTGCCGACATCGTCCGGGCCTGCCGCGATGTACAGCATGTCCGGCGCTGTCTTCAGACCCCGGAGCTTGGTGATCTGCGCCGAATAGTCCTTGTCGCCGGTCTGGTAATTGTCTTCCAGGGCGACCTTGCCGCCCAGCTCGACAAAGCGATCCTTGAAATACTTGCCGAGCAGCAGCGTATACTCCATGCCCTTGTCAATGAGCAGGTAAACGGTCTTTGCCTTCATCGTAGTGAAGGCATATTCAGCCCCGGCGGCTGCCTGGACGTTGTCGCCGAAGCACGCCAGGTAGAGATAGTCAGGCACCTGCTCGGGCAGCTTGGGTGAGGTTGCTCCCGACGTCACGAACACGATGCCGGCTTTTGCCGCAGTAGGCGCGGCGGCCATCACCATGTCGCTGTCACTGAATCCGAGCATCGCCACGACCTTGTCGGTCTGGGTGAGCTGGGTCGCGGAATTGGCGATCGTGGCCGCATCCGACTTGCCGTCATACGCCACGAGCTCGATCTTCTTGCCGAGCACCCCGCCGGCCGCGTTTATTTCCTTGGCGGCGAGCTTGGCGCCGTTGGCGGATGGGGCATCAAGGGATGCCTGCGCGCCGGTCATGTTGTAGATCATGCCGATCTTGATTGTGTTGCCCCCGCCCTTGCCGCCACAGCCGACTGCAAGCAGAGAGGCTGCGACAACCAGCACGAGTGCCAGTCTGGTTCTCATACGCGATCCTCCTTAAGAATGTGGAACAAAGTATCTCACGGCCCGAGGAACAGATTCCAGCCCCTTCAGGGGCCATTCTTAGCCGTACCCGGGCGATTCTTGCCCGTACCCGGGCCATTCTTAGCCGTACCCGGGCTATTCTTGCCTTTCCAGCCCCTCGGGACGATCCTCCGGATGACGCTCGAGAGATCGATCTCCCGCCCTCCCATGAGGCCCGCCGGTTTGAACACGATGATCAGCACGAACAGGATGGCCATCAGGATCTGGCTGGCCCCGTAGATGGGCGGAATGTGCACGGACCCGACGTCCATGCCGCGCTCGGCGTTGCGCAGGATTTCCGACAGGACCGTGATGATAAAAACACCGATGACGGATCCGCTTACAGAGCCAAGGCCGCCGATGACCAGCATGGTGATGACCGTGAATGCCTGCACGAAGAAGAAGGATTTGGGAGAGAAGGACGTGATGAAATGGGCCCACAGCGAGCCTGCAACGCCGGTGAGGAAAGCGCTGAAGCAGAATGCAAGGAGCCGTGAGCGGAGGACGTTGACGCCCAGGGACCGGGCGGCGATCTCATCGTCCCGTGCCGCCCTCATGTCGCGTCCGAAGGGTGACCTGCCGATTCTCCAGACAAGGTAGACGCTGAGCGCCGCCCAGATCCAGACGTTCCAGATCGTCGTAAAGGGCGGCACGCCGGCAAAGGTCCGGGCGCCGCGGGTCACCTGGTCCCAGTTCACCAGGATGACCTGGACGATAACGAGGAAACCGAGTGTGGCCACCGATACATAGGCGCCCTTGAGCCTCATCAGGGATATTCCGACCACGAATGCAACGCACATCGCCACGATTCCGCCGACCAGCGTTGCAGGAAGAAACGGAAGCGCGGTATGGGAAAGCCACCCGGGCAGGCTGGGGAGGTTGACCGCCTTCAGGGCCACGGGCAGCGTGCACACGGACGCTGCATACGCCCCAATGGCCATGAATCCCGTGTGGCCGAGTGAAAATACGCCGGTGAATCCGCTGGACAGATTGAGACTCACCACCAATATGACATTGATGCCGATGCCGATCACGATCCTCTGCACGTAGTCGCCGGCCCAGAGATCAGCCGCCGCAAGCAGAAGGGCAAGGAGCGCCAGCATGAGCGCCGAGGGGGCAAGACGGAGCACCCGCGCCTCGGGCCGCATCAGATCTTCTCCTTTTCCGTGCTGCCCAGGATCCCGTTGGGCCTGAACAGGAGCAGGGCGATCAGAATGACGAATACGAACGCATCACGGTAGGGCGTGAGCGCGGACGGCAGGAGTCCCTGCAGGAGGATCTCCAGGCCGCCCAGGACATACGCGCCGATCACCGCGCCGGGAAGGCTTCCCAGGCCGCCGATGACCGACGCGACAAACGCCTTCAGGACCGGGTTGAAGCCCATAAGGGGATCTATTTTTCCCACCCTCGCGCTCCAGAGAATGCCGACTACCCCTGCCATGAAGGAGCCGATGGCGAACGCCGCGGCGATGACCTTGTTGACGTTGATCCCCATGAGCCGGGCGGCCAGGAGGTCCTGCGCCGCGGCCCGCATGGAGATGCCGACCTCCGTGCGCGTCACGAACAGGGTGAGCGCAAGAAGAAGGACCGCGGCCACGGCGATGGCAATCAGGTCCAAACCTGCAAGGCGGAGCGTGCCGGCTTCGATCACCGCGTGCAGGACTGCCGGCGCGGGGAAGGGGCGGGAGGTCGGGCGAAACAGGATGATCGCAAGGTTTTCCAGCAGGATCGTCACTGAAAAGGAGGTCAGCAGCATGGCAATTTCGTGGGCCCCGCGGATCGGTCGGTACGCAAGGCGCTCCATGAGCAATCCGGCAAGCGTGCTTGCCAGGATCCCTGCCGCTGCGGCGATGAGAAAGGGGAGTCCCAGGACGATCAGCAGAAGCGCCACGTAGCTGCCGACCATGATCAGGTCCCCATGGGCAAAATTGATCAGTCTCAATATCCCGAACACCATGGCAAGCCCGATGGCCATCAGGGCGTAGAGGCTTCCAATGCTGACCGCGTTGATCAGCTGCTGAAGGATGAGCTCGGGTCCCGTCATTGAGGTTTCATCTCCGGGACCGTGCTGAGATACGCTTTCTCGATTTCCGGGTTGGCCCTGAGCTCCTCTCCGCTTCCGCCGAACATCACGCTCCCGCTGGTGAGCACGTAGCCGCGGTCAGCCACGGCAAGGGCCTGCCGCACGTTCTGCTCCACCAGCAGGATCGTAACGCCCCGCTGATGAAGCTCGCGGATGACCTTGAATATCGCCTGCACCATGATCGGCGCAAGCCCGAGGGACGGCTCGTCCAGCATGAGAAGCCGTGGCTTGGCCATCAGGGCCCGTCCGATGGCCAGCATCTGCTGCTCGCCGCCGCTCAATGTGGCCCCGGACTGATTCTTCCGCTGACCCAGCACGGGAAAGAGGGAAAAGACGAAATCCATATCCGCGCGGGCATCCTGCTTGTCCTTTCGGCGGACGGCGCCCATGCGCAGGTTTTCCAGCACGCTGAGCGCGCCGAAAATCCTGCGCCCCTCCGGGCAGTGGATCACCCCGAGGTTCACGATGTCGAATGATGTTGCCCGCGCCAGGTCAGTGCCGTCATAGGAGAGAGAGCCGGCCTGCGGCCGGACGATTCCGGAGATTGCCATCAATATGGAGGATTTCCCGGCGCCATTGGCCCCCAGGAGAGTCACGAGCTCCCCGTCCTGCACCTCGATGCTGATGCCCTTGAGGGCATGCACGTGCCCGTAGGAGAGGTCGACCTTATCGAGCTTCAGCATTTTCTTCGACCTGTCCGAGGTAGGATTCGATCACGCGCGGATCACCGCGTACTTTTTCAGGCGTCCCTTCGGCGATAATCTGGCCGTAGTTCAATACCTGGATGCGCTCGCAGAGCCTCATGACCAGCGGCATATTGTGCTCGACCAGGATGATGGTGAGCTGATACCGGTCCCGGATGCGCCTGATAAGGTCCAGCACGAACGAGCTCTCCGTGCTGTTCATGCCGGCAGTGGGCTCGTCCAGCAGCAGGAGCCTCGGCTTCAGGGCAAGCGCACGCACAATCTCCAGACGCCGCTGATCGCCGTAGGGCAGGGAGGTGGCCATTGCCTCTGCCCGGTCCTCAAGGCCGAACAGCCGGAGCTCGTCCAGGGATTCCCGCACCAGGCGCTCTTCGCCGCGCTGGAACGTCGGCCACGTGAGGAGTGTCGGCAGCATGCGGCTCCGATCGTGAAGCTGGCGCGCGCATGCCACGTTTTCCATCACCGTCATGCTGGAAAAGAGGCGGATATTCTGAAAAGTGCGTCCGATTCCGAGCTGTGCAATGCGGTCCGGCGGAAACCCTGTGATGTCGCGTCCTTGAAACCGGATGGTTCCGCGCGTGGGGCTGATGTGTCCCGTCAGAAGGTTGAAAACCGTGGACTTGCCCGCCCCGTTGGGTCCGATGATGCCCAGTATTTCCCCGGGATGAAGGCGCAGCCGGTACCCGTCCACCGCCTGCAGGCCTTTGAAGGTCTTGGATAGACCCTCCACTTCAAGCAAATCCTCGTGTGAGCGGTCAGGGATGCCGGGCATTAATCCGTGTATAACACAACGTGACGGCTTGGGGAAGGCGGCCCGCAGGCACTTCGCGGCACCGTCGGCCTTTACAACCGGGACCGGCCCGCTGTAATCTTGGCCGACATGGGAGATCCAGGTGGTTATGGACTCGACACGTCTCACCTGAACGCAACCGAGACCTACCGCGATTTCCAGCTCGGCCACATCACCGAAAATCTCACGCTCGTGGATGCGTCCCTCGACTTGTCGGATGCCCTCATGTTCATGCAGAAGGATGAGGCCGTGCGAGGGCTCGCGGTGGAGGAACTGGACAAGGTCATCGGAGTCCTGAGCAGGGAAACCATTCTGGAAAAGGCAGGCTCACGCATCGAGCTGTTCAAGGGAAAAGACATCAAGTTCTATCTCGTCGACGACTCCATACGCTACGACGCCCGGGATTTTTGTGAGAAGGCCTTCTACGAAGTCATCCGGATCGAAGACAGGACGGTCGCCAATCTCATCATCTACGAGGGGACGCATTTCTTCGGCGTCGTTTCGGTCAATCACCTGATCCGTCACGTGTCCCGGATACGAGAGCTGGCCTACGAGCAGGCCCAGTACATCCAGCAATTCTTTCTGCAGAAAAGCGACCAGAAGATCGCGGGCCTGGAGTTTGCGCACGTCATCAAGATGGCACGGCAGATCGGCGGGGACTTCTTTCACATCCGGAAGATCTCGGCCGCCCAATCCCTCTTTGCGTGTTTTGACGTTGCCAACAAGGACATCGCCGCTTCCCTGACCACGGGGCTCCTGAGCTCTTTTTTTTCCATGTACTTCGACCTCAAGAATCAGGATTTCGACGCACAGGACATGACGAGCTCCCTGAACAGGATCCTGGTCGAACAGACGCCGGCGGATATTTTCGTGGTCGGCATAATCCTCTTTTTCGACCTCGAGCGGAAACTCGTGAAGATCTTCAATAGCGGGTTTTCGCCGCTTTATCTGTCCGCGCCCAAGGAAAACAATCTTTCAAAGCTGGTGCGGATGAACTCCACCCTCATGCCCCTGGGGATAAGTGAGGATCTCGACGTCCCGGCGGGAGCCAGGGAAGTGCCGATCACGCCGCATACCAAGTTCTTCATACACTCTGACGGCCTGCTGGACGCCCTGGACCTTCACGGCAATCGCTTCGGAGAGAATCGGATCAAGGAGTTCGTCGTTTCGAATATGAAGCTCCGGCCCGGCACATTCGTGAAGAACCTGCAGGATGAGTTCGATGCATTCACCCGGGATGCTGTCCAGGCGGATGACTTCACTGCCATCATGATCGAGGTGGAGTAGGGGCCCGGCGCATCGCGGCGCCCGCGTGGCCCCGGGGCGGATTCCTACTGGTCCATGGCCATGGGATTGCAGAGGTTGTAGTCGCACTCCGCAACCCTGCCGCAATTGAAGCAGATGAAACGGGGGGCGCGGGCCATTTCCTGGATCTCTTTGAACTTTCCGCTGCCCGCGAGCACGCACAGATGTCCCTCGTGCTCTCCTTTGCATGATGCCTGTTTCATGATGGCCCATTACACCCGGCCCTTGAGCAAAAGTCAAGCTATCTGTTCAATGCACGTCATGCACAGAATGGATATCGCACCTGAGAAGCTCATCGTTCCCGTGGCTCGCGTATGGGCGCGGCAGTGGCTCCTCCTGGCTGCCGGCAGCCTGGAGAAGCAGGACTACAACGTGATGACCGTGGGGTGGGGGACCTTCGGGGTGATGTGGGCAAAGCCGTGTGCACTGGTCGTGGTGCGCCCGGTGCGGCACACCTGGCAGTTCATGGAGAAGTCGGACACGTTCACTCTCAGCGCGTTTTCGGAAGAGCACCGGGCAATGCTTTCATACTGCGGAAGCAGGTCCGGCCGGGACGGGGACAAGGTCACGGCAACGGGTCTGACGCCGGTTCCCTCGAAGGTGGTCAGTGCCCCCGGGTTCGATGAAGCAGAGCTGATCGTCGAGTGCAGGAAGATGTATTCCGATGATATGGACCCCTCGCGATTCCTCGACCCTTCCCTGGAAACCCACTATCCAAAAAAGGACTATCACCGGATGTATTTCGGAGAGATCGTCGCCGTGTCCGGGACTGCGGCCTGGTCCTCGGCGGATGAGCGCCGGCCTGCCTGATGGGCCGGCTTCAATCACCCTTCCGAGAGGAGGGAAGTGATGGAGCGCGCTATTGCGCCGAGCAGCAGCGCGCACGACGTGGCACCCGCATCCAGCTTTCCAATGGACCGCTCTCCGAGACGGCTGGCTCGTCCGATCTTTGCAACGAGATTCCTGGTGGATTCCCTGCCCTTCTCCGCTCCGGCTGCCATCTCCGCCAGCGCGTGCGCAAAATCATTCCCGGAGGCGGCAGCCGTCTTGTACGCTTCCAGGGCAGGAACAAGCGCATCCATCATGGTCTTGTCGCCGACCTTGGCGTTTCCCAGGGAGGAGACTGAGCTCGTTCCCCGCTCGAGCATCTGCTGAAAGACTTCGATGTCTATCTCTTCGTGATCCCGCGCAGAACGGGACATGTCGAGGAAGAAACTCCCGTACAAAGGCCCCATGGCGCCGCCGATCTCCGCCAGGAGCACGCGTCCAAGGGCCTGGAGCCCCTTGGCGAAGCCGCCCGGCTCTGATTCCAGCTTCTGCTTGCAGATCGTGAACCCCTTGTTCATGTTGACGCCGTGGTCGCCGTCCCCGATGGCGCCGTCTATCTCGCTCAGAAGGCCGAAGTTTTCCTGGATCGTTTTGATCATTTCCAGGACAATGCCCTGGCCGTCGCGGTCCGGAAAGCTCTTTTTCACCGCGATGCCTTTCCGCCGAACTGCGTGAGACCCATGGATTCCGTCTCCAGGTCGATCAGCCCTTTCAGCTCGCTGTCGAGCTTCATCAGGGTCAGGGTCACTCCCATCATTTCAAGGGACGTGAAGTAGTTGCCCACGTACGGCCTGTAGACGGTGATGCGGCTCTTTTCAAGCCTCCGTGCAACCTCCGCATAGAGGATGTAGAGCTCCATGACGGGCGTGGCGCCGAGCCCCGAGACCAGGGCCACCACCTCGTCCCCGGATGAGAATGGAAGGTCCGGCAGGATCACATCGAGCATCATCTCCGCCATGTCCGCCGCGGGCTTCAGGGTGTCCACCTTTATTCCCGGCTCGCCATGATGGCCGATTCCCACTTCCATCTTGCCGGGCTCTATCGTGAAGTTGGGCTTCCCGACCGCGGGGATGGTGCAGGGCGTCAGGCCGATGCCGATGCTGCGTGTAGTGTCGATTGCCTTTTGCGCGGCGGCGATGACCTGGTCAAGACTGCCTCCCAACGCGGCCTTTGCGCCGCCCACTTTCCACATGAGCACCTCGCCGGCAACTCCGCGGCGTTTCTCGCGTTCGCCCTTGGAGGCTGAAGGCACGTCATCGTTTGCGACGACTGTTTTCACCTCGATCCCGTCATCAGCGGCAAGCTGCAGTGCCATCTTTACGTTCATGTTGTCGCCGGCATAATTGCCGTAGAGGCAGGCCACGCCTTTGCCCGCATTGGCGGTCTTGAACGCATCGTAGAAAGCCTGGGCGGACGGCGAGCTGAATACTTCACCCACCGCAACGGAGTCCACCATGTTTCTTCCGATATAGCCGATGAAGGCCGGCTTGTGGCCGGAGCCTCCGCCGGTGACTACCCCTACCTTCCCAGCGATTGGCGCATGCGCATACTTGAGGACACGGGGGTTCTTCGTCCCCGCGACAAGGTGAGGATGAGCCAGGACGAAGCCCTTGAGCATGTCCTCCACGACTTGATTTGGATCGTTGATGATGCGTTGCATGGTGTTTGACCTCCTCGCGGATTACGCGCGCCGGCCCGGCAGCGGAATCAGGCCGGACCGTACGCCTATATGAGCGGCGTACCCGGGGTGCCGCGCGAGCATCCGCCTGTCCATCATCGGCACACTCACTCCCAGAAAGAGCCCCGTGATGGTGATGGGGCCGATGATCGTCCACCACCAGAGGGGATTGGCAGCCAGCCCGAAAAGGTACACGCCCCACCAGAAAAGGACTTCCCCGAAATAGTTGGGATGCCGGGAGAGCGCCCAGAGGCCCGTGTCCAGAATTTGACCGGGCGTCCTTGGAGAGGCAAGGAACCTGCGGAGCTGCTTGTCCGCGGTGCTTTCGATGCCTATTGCCGCCGCGGTGACCACAAGGGCCAGGAGATCGAGCACACCGCTGGACCGGCTGCCTTGCGTGAGCGTGGGGACCAGGGACACGCAGCCGAGGAATACCAGGATCGTGGGGAAAAGATGGAACCCGAGGAAGCTGATCGGCCAGTACGCGGCCCCCAGGCGGCGATAGTCAGCATAGCGCCAGTCTTCGTCCGCCAGGCCGCGCCAGCGGCGGAGCCAGTTTGCCGTCAGGCGGACCGCCCAGACAAGGACGAGCGCAAGGAGGACGACCTGCCGCGGCGTCAGGCCGGCGGAGAACCGGACCATCCAATAGAGCCCGATGGGAAAGGGCGCGACGCTCCAATACGGATCGTAGACGCTGGAGTTGTCCAGCCCGAGACTGAAGGCGAAGACCACGACGGTTGCCGCGAGGTCTGCAAGCGCCGCGGCGAGCACCGGCGAGCCCTGGCCGGAAAGTCTGCACACTCCCGCTGCGGCAACAGCCGCCACCACGTAGGCAAGGAGGCATACAAAGAGGGAACGGTTCTTGCTCATCTTTGTGGGCGGCATCAGGTTTCCTTTCGCGCCGACGCAGGGGGTATTCCCTGAACGGGTACGGCCTCCGGGCCCAGCGCGTCCTCGCGCACTCCCGTATTCGGCGGATTTTGTCTCTTCTCCCATGGTATCGGCTGTGTGCGCGTTGCCGGCTGGCAGGAAGGGCAGTAAAACGAATCGTAGCCAAGCACCCCTGCCCGCCGTATTTTTGCGCCGCATCTCGGACAGGGCTGGTCTTTCCTTCCGCGGACCCGCATATGGTCCCGGACCTTCACCTCGATCGGCATTCCCGCTTTCTCCACTTCAGCGATTCCCCACGTCATCACCGACCGCGTGGCGTCATAGAGACCACGGCGCTGCTCCGCGGAGATGCTGCTGCAGGCGGTTTTCGGGTGAATGCCTGCCGCGAACAGGATCTCATCCGCATAGGCATTGCCGATGGCGCTCAGGGCCGACTGATCCATCAGGAACACCCGCGCCTGGTGGCGGCGGCCGCGGATCAGTTTTTCAAAGATTTCGAACGTGAAGGACTCGGACAGAACGTCCACGCCCTGCTCGTCATAGCCCGGGATGGACTCATGACTGCCCGCCGCAGTGAGGTAGACCTTGCCCATGCGCTTGTCGTCACCGTAGCGCAGCCATTCCCCGTTGTCCAGCCGCAGTGAAAGACAGAGGTGGGGCACCGGCTTTTCTCCTGCCGCGGCTATCTGGAGCCTCCCGGCAAGCATGCAATGCACGATGAGCTCGGCGTGATCACTCAGTCCAAAGGTCAGAAACGGGCCGCGCCGCGCCAGGCTTTCGATCCGCCTGCCCTGCAGCGCCGCCATGAAGCCCCCCGCTCCCGGCAGGAGCATGCGGATGACGATGGGCTCTCTCACGACGACCTCGTCGATGCGCCGGTTTCCTATCCGTTCCGCGAGGTGTACGACGATGTAGTGAAGGTCAGGAAGCTCGGGCACGTTCCTGAAGGTACTCCCTACATCCGGCGCTTGTCCACCACGCGCCGGGCCTTGCCCTCGATCTGCCGGGCAATTGTCCGGGGTTCCACCAGCGTGACCCGCGCCTTGATTCCGATGAGCGAATCTATCTCCGCTGAAACACGCGCCTTCAGTTTTTCCAGTGACCTCATCTCATCCAGGGCAGGCATGGATTCGGAGATTTCCACCCGCACCTCCAGGGTGTCGATGCCGGCCTCCCGGTCCACGACGATCTCGTAGTGGGGCTGAAGGCCGCTCACGCTCAACAGGATCTGCTCGATCTGAGACGGAAAGACCTTCGAGGCCCCCATGATGATCAGGTCGTCGATTCTTCCGCGCACTCGTGACATCCGCTTCGATGTCCTTCCGCACGCGCATGGCTCGACGGAAAGAACCGCGAGGTCCCCGGTCCTGTAGCGGATCAGGGGAAAGCCTTCCTTCGTAATGGTGGTGAACACCAGCTCACCCTCCACCCCGGGGGGCACGGGAGAGAGGGTGCGGGTGTCCACTGTCTCCACGATGAAATGGTCCTCATTGACGTGCAGCCCCGCGCGGGCCTCGCACTCGAAAGAAACGCCGGGGCCGAGAATTTCAGTAAGCCCATAGTTGTCGAAGGTGGTGATGCGGAGGGCGCTCTCGATCTGCCCGCGCAAACCCTCGCTCCATGGCTCGGCGCCGAAAAAGCCTGCCTTCAGGGAGAGCTTTCCGGGATCGATGCCCTTCTCCGCCAGGGTGGCGGCGATGGCGAGGGCATACCCGGGTGTGCATACCAGGGCGGTAGGCTTGAAGTCCCTCATGATGAGAACCTGTTTCTCAAGCGCTCCGGTGGAGGCGGGGATCACGGAGGCGCCGAGCTTCTCCGCACCGTAGTGGAAGCCCAGTCCTCCGGTGAACAGGCCGTACGTGAAGGCTACCTGTATCACGTCGTGCTCGGTCATGCCACCCGCGGAAAGCACGCGCGCAACGCACTCCGCCCACGTCCGTATGTCATTCCGCGTGTAGCCGACAACCACCGGGCTGCCCATGGTGCCGGATGTGGACTGGATGCGCACAATGTCGCGCAGGGGGAACGCGAACATGCCGTACGGGTAGCTCATCCTCAAGTCGTCCTTCGTGGTGAACGGGAGTCCGGCGAGATCGGAAAGAGAACGCACGTCATCTGCGCGCCCGCCCTTGCCGGAGAGCCCCTGCCGATAGAACTCCACGTTGCGCACGGCGCGATTCAGCGTTGCCTGCAGCCGCTCCAGCTGCAGCTGGGCCATCGCTTCCCCGTCCAGCTTTTCGTACTTTTCATTCCAGATCATATCACCACGCGTCCTTTCACTCGTCGATGCGGCGGTACTCCCTGCCCAGGTATGCCCGGCGCACGTCGTGATTGCCGGCCAGCTCCTCCGCGGTGCCCTCCACCATGATGCGGCCCGTTTCCATCACGTATCCGCGGTCCGCGATTGCCAGCGCCGCGCGCGCGTTCTGCTCCACCAGGAGCACCGTCTTTCCCTGCCGGCGGAGCCCCGCGATCACCCCGAAGATTTCCCGCACCACGAGGGGCGCAAGACCGATCGACGGCTCGTCCAGCATGAGGAGGCCCGGCTTTGCCATGAGCGCACGTCCAAGGGCGAGCATCTGCTGCTCGCCTCCGGACAGGGTGCCCGCGCTCTGCGTGCGCCTGCCCCCCAGGACGGGGAAGAGGGCGTAGATCTCCTCGATGTCATTGCCCACCCTGCGGCGTCCGTCCCGCCGCGCCCTGAGGTATGCGCCAAGGAGCAGGTTTTCCTGCACGGAAAGCTCGGCAAAAATCTGCCTGCCTTCCGGCACCAGGACGCAGCCGCGTGACGCAACGGCTTCAGCGGGCTGGAATGTGATGTCGGCCGAGGCGAATGCCGCGGTTCCCGAGGAGGGTCTGACGATGCCCGCGATTGCGTTGAGCAGAGTGCTCTTGCCGGCACCATTGGCGCCGATGATGGTCACGATCTCCCCGGCGTCCACGTGCAATGACACGCCGTGAAGGACTTCCAGGCCGTCGTAGCCGGCGCGGAGGTTCCGTATCCTAAGCATCGCCCTCTCCCAGGTATACCGCCACGACGAGCGGATCTGCCTGTACCTCCCGCGGCGATCCCTCTGCAATCATGCGGCCCGCGCTGAGCACGAGGACCTCGTCGGACACGCCCATGACAAGGGACATGTCGTGCTCGACGATCAGCACGGTGATCCCGCGGTCCCTGATCCTGCCGATCAGGGCTCCCATGTCCTCGGTCTCCGCGGGGTTCAGGCCGCACGCCGGTTCGTCAAGCAGGAGCAGGCGCGGCTCCGATGCAAGGGCGCGTGCAATCTCTACCACGCGCTGACGTCCAAAAGGAAGGCTCGCCGCCTCACGCCCCGCGAGCTCGGCCGCCCCCAGCTCCTGCAGCACGGCCAGGCAGGCTTCCCGCGTGCGTCTCTCACTTCTGCCGGTGACCGCGGGGCCGGCCATGCCGGCCATGAATCCTCCCTGAGTGCGGACGTGCCGGCCCACCATGACGTTTTCCAGGACGCTCATGCGGGGGAACAGGCGGGTGGCCTGGAAGGTGCGGGAAATCCCGCGGCGGGCGATCAGGTGAGGGGGCAACCCGCCCGTCGTGCGTCCGTCAAACAAGATCGACCCCGATGCCGGCGCGAGGCTCCCGGCAATCAGATTGAAGAGGGTCGTCTTTCCCGCGCCGTTGGGTCCGATGATTGCCTTTACGATCCCCTCGCGGCAGGAGAAGCTCACTTCGTCGATGACGTGCAGGCCGCCGAACCAGCGGTGAAGACCGGTCACTTCAAGAAGGGCGCGGCTCACCGTGGGCTCCCCCGTCCGTCACGCCGCGCCAGCAGGCTGAAGATGCCCTGCGGCGCACACAGCATGATCCCCACAAGGATGGCTCCGAACACCGCATCATCGTAGACCCCGAGCGCTCCGCGAAGGGAGAGGAACGTGAGCGCCGTGGAAACTGCGAGTGTTCCCCAGAGGCTTCCCATGCCGCCGGCAGCCACGAGGGCCACGTAGCGTACGGACTTCATCACGCCTGCTTCACCCGGGCCGATGCCGCCATTGAAGAACGCGAGGCAGGCCCCGCCCACCCCGGCGTAGAGGGCGCTGAGGATGAACGTGGCCAGCTTGAAGCGCGCGACATCCACGCCCATGGCCGCGGCGGCGTCCTCGTTGCCGTGGATGGCACGGAGGGCCCGGCCCACGCGCGAGTGTACGAGGTTGATTGCGGTCAGAAGCCCGGCACACACCAGACCCCAGGCAATATAGTAGTTCTGCACGCGCAGCGCCTTCTTCCCGGTAATGGCCAGGCCGGCGAAAAGACGGAAGGCCGGAATGTCGGAAAGACCGTCAGCCCCGCCGAACACGTTCGTGCCCAGGAGGACGCGGAGCACGATGATGCCGAATGCAAGCGTGGCCATGGCAAGGTAGTGCCCGCGCAGGCGCAGGACCGGGATCCCGATCACGAGCGCCACGAGGCCCGTGATGAGGATGGCCGCAGGCAGTGAAGCCCATGATGCAAATCCCGTTGTTGCCAGCACTGCCGCGGAATATCCCCCGATTGCGAAAAAGCCTCCCTGCCCCATGGAAACCTGCCCGGCATAGCCCATGAGCAGACACAAGCCAAGCGCTACCAGGGTGTAGTAGGCGGACATGGTGAGCTGGGTCATGTAGAACTCGAGCTTCAGCGCGGAGAGTCCCCTCTGGACCAGGACCATGAGGACCAGCAGGCAGAAGACAGGGAAGTAGCGCCTGAAATGCGTACGCACGCGGCGCCCCTCAGCCGCCGGGCCGGGCAGGCGCCGCCGACGTGCGCGCAAACAGGCCCTGCGGCCTGAGGACCAGGATCAGGAGCAGGATCCCCAGGGCAACCACATCCTTGTAGGCCAGCGGCAGGACGCTGACACTGGCAGTCTCCAGCACCCCTACCACGAGCCCGGCAGCCACCGCAGCGGGCACGCTCCCCAGGCCGCCCAGCACGGCGCACGTGAATCCCTTGACCGCAAGAGATGAACCCATGTCGTACTGGGTCTGGGTGAGGGGGGAAACTGCGCAGCCTGCGAGGGCGCCCATTGCGGCAGCGAGGAAGAATGAAAGCGTGACAACCGTGGATGCGCGAATGCCGCAGAGACGCGCGGCGGTCGGATTGGAGGCGCAGGCGCGCATCGCCTTGCCCAGAAGCGTAGACCGGAAAAAAAGGGTAAGGCCGATGACCATGACTGCGGAGATGAACAGGACCCAGAGCACCTGGGGTGAGATGCGGGCTCCCAGCACGGGAAGGGAGGACGTCTCATCACCGGAAAAGAAGGGCAGGGCGTGCACCTTTTCGTCCCAGATGTGCAGGCCTGCCTCCCGCACCAGGATGGAAAGCCCGATCGTGATGATGATCATTCGCAGCACGGCGGGATTCTTCAGCCAGGAAAGGAACACGATCTGCAGAAGGACCCCGGCAGCGCCGGTGGCGAGCACTGCCACGGCAATTGCCGCGGGGAGCGGCATCATGGGGGCAAGGGAGATCGCGATCATTCCCCCGAGCATCAGGAACTCGCCCTGGGCAAAGTTGATGATTCCCGTTGCGTTGTACACGACGGTGAAGCCGATGGCAACAACCGCGTACACGCTCCCCGTTGCGATCCCCGCCAGCAGATACTGGAGGAGCTGCGTGGCCTGCATGCCCCGGCGCGCCTACTTCCTGTACACGGCGAACTCACCGTTCTTCACAGTGAGCATCTCGAAGGCATCAATCGTGAGCCCGTTGTGGTCCGTGGGAGAGAAGTTGAAGATTCCCGCCGTGCCGGCCACGCCCTTCAGGCCCTCGATGGCGTCACGAACTTTGCCGCGGTCCACGCTCCCCGCGCGCTTGACCGCCTCGGTGAGCAGGAGAAAGGAATCGTAGGCGTGCCCGCCGAAGGTGCTGACATCTTCCTTGAACATCGTCTCGTATTCCTTCTTGTACGCGGACAGGACCTGCTTCTGCGGGTGACCCGCGGGGAGCGCGTCCGCCACGAGGAGCCTGCCGGCCGGAAACACGATGCCCTCCGCGGCCTTTCCCGCCATCTTCACGTAGTTGATGTTCCCGAACCCGTGGCTCTGAAACAGGGGGACCTCGAAACCCATCTGCTTCATGTTCTTCGGCACCAGGGACTGGGCTGGCTCTACCGACCAGTTGACCACGGCCTGAACATTCTGCGCCTTGATCTTGGTAAGAACCCCGGTGAGGTCCGTGGCAGTGGACTCGTAGACCTCGGTAATTGCCAGGTCAATGCCGTTGGCCGGCGCGAGCTTTTCAAGCTGCGCCTTGCCGCCCTGGCCGAAACCGGTGTTGCTCACCACCACGCCGATCCGGGAAATGCCCTGCTTTTTCATCGTTGTAAAGATCATCTGTGCGGCAAAGCTGTCCATCTGGGGGGTCTTGAAGACCCACCTGGCCACCGGGTTGACTATTGACTCCGCGGCGGCGCAGGAGATCAGGATCGTCTGGTTTTCGTCGCAATAGCCCTTGAGCTTCATGCTCTCACCGGTGGTCGAGGGTCCGATGATCGCCAGGACCTCCTGTTCCTCCACGAGCTGCTTGGCAAAGGAAAGGGCTTTTTCCGCGTTGCCCTGGGAGTCCTTCATGGAGAGCTCGATCTTTTTCCCGGCGATCCCGCCGGCGGCGTTTGCGTCATCCACGAGCATCTGCAGGGTCCGGGATTCAGGCAAGCCGAGGTTGGCGGCAGGGCCGGTGATCGCAAAAATCGCGCCAATGCGGATGGCACCCGTGTCCGCTGCAAAACCGGAGGCTGTGAGAATTGCGGAAAGACCCAGACAGAGGACGAGTTTTTTCCTGGACATGACCTTCTCCTTGAAAATGCGGGAAATGAATAAATATACATGAGAATGGATTTTGGGCCGACTGTCAAGAAGCGGCCGTCGAAGGCTTCACGCGGATGGCTGCGGTCCTCAGCGCGACTGTTTCACTTCCCGAAGGTGCGGAAGCTTTCGGCGAGCTTTTCAAACTGCGCGACGTACCGGGAGTTCCAGGGATAGCAGGTGAACCGGATGATAAAGCCCTGGTCGATAAGCAGAATGCTCAGGATATCGAGCCTGCCCCCGCCCTCCAGGTTGGTGATCCTGTAGTGCACCTTGTATGCCTGTTTGTTATTGATCACAAAAGAAGCCTTCTCGATCACATTGTCGCCGAGATCGCCGAACAGCTGTGTGTAGCCAAGATTCTCCCGGTTTCTCGTCATGCTTATCATTATCTTGGCTTCGCTGGCGGGAACCGGGGCCGCGGGATTGGCTGCCGCTCCGCTGTCATAGCTGTATATCTGCATGTACGCTCCGCCCTCAACGGCGGCAGCATCCAGATCATCATAGCTGAGCGTCGAGTCTTCGACCTGCCACGTGCCGGGAAAGGTGAACTTGATTCCGTGCTTGTTCGCGTACTCTTTCATAGCGGGTGCCTTGTGCAAAGGCACCGTCTGACAGCCGGCCATGAAGAAGAAGGCAAAGAGGGAGAGAGCGGCTGCAATCCAGCCTTTTACTTTCATCGTTGCATCCTTTGAGCTGTGCCACCGAATCGGACTTCGGCGACACCGTATCCTATCATGCCTGGTTGACTATGTGCTCTTTCTTTTTCTGATTCTTTCCAGGATCGGCTTGATCTTTATCAATCGGGGCATGGTGTCGCCCAGCAGGAATCCCCATGGCTTCAAGGGTTCGACATGATCGAAAATGAGCTTCACGATTGCCAGGACCGGTATGGAAAGAAACATGCCGGGTATGCCCCACAAAGCATTCCCGGCAATGACCACGATTATTGAGAAGAGCGCATTGATTTTGACTTTTGAGGCAACAATCTTGGGAATGATATAGTTATTGTCTATGAATTGGATGACATAAAAGGCTATCATGACGTACAGGGCGTACAAAGGCGTCGGCTTGGTGGCCACCGCAACCATCATGGGCAGTGCGGCGGCCACCACTCCCCCGACGAGTGGAATGAGATTGAGAATTGCGCCGACAACGCCCAGCAGAACGGCGTAATCTATTCCCAGTATGAACAGAGCAACGGTATTGAGGATAGCCACGATAAGGGCCTCGATGGTCAATCCTACAAGATAGCGTTGAATGACAGATTTGGTCTGTGAGACTATTTCGCGCGTCCGCTTCTGGTTGTGAATGCCGAAGATCCTGTGAGTAAACTCGAGCAACAGGGGCTGGTAGAACAGAATCATGAAGACGTAAACGGGGAATAGCACCAGCGACAGGATGCTGCTGCCGATGGTCATGAGGGTCTGCCCGAGCGCGGCGCCGCTGGTATTGATGAGCTCGCCCTGGGTTCTCGCAATCCAGTCACGGATCTTTTGCGGGTTTATGGCGAATGAGCCCGAAGCCCACGTGATGATCTGGTTGAGCACCCCTGTCCATTTATCGACAAGCAGCGGCCAGGATTCGCTGAATCGTCTCGCCTGTGAATACAAGAGAGCGCCGCATGCGGCAACGACCAGGAAGGCGAGCAGGAGTGTGATGACAATAGCGATCGCGCGATTGATTTTTCTGCGCACGCAGAAGCTGACCACGGGGTGCAGCACGATGGCACTGATGAACGCGAAAACGAGAGGAACGAAAATGCCGCGCCCGAAGTACAACATGGTGACGAGGGCGAGGAATCCAACCAGGAGAATGGTTGCCTTCGCGTACAATGGCAATTGCGGTTTTTCGCTTTTCACTGCATGATACCCAGCCGAAGTTGATCTCCGAATAGTATACGCGTGGGCGTTCTCAAAGGGCAATGTCTCTTTATCCAGGCACGGATGCGAAAGAGCTGACGAAGCGGCAAAATAGGGTTACCATAGAACCACACGTATTCGAACGTGGAATAGTGAAGTAGCAGTCGACCGCGGGTATGGAAAAGAAAATAAAAAACATCCGCATAATCATCAATCCCGCTTCCGGAAAGGGAGAATCCATTCTGGCGGTCATCAATGCGTCCATGAGAGAGGCCGGCATTCTGTGGGAGGCCTCGATTACCCACAAGGCCGGAGATGCAACCAGGTTCGCAAAGGCTGCCGTAAAGGAAGGTGTCGATGCCCTGGCCGTCTATGGCGGTGACGGTACATTGATGGAGGCAGTAAGCGGCTTGATCGGGTCGGACATACCCCTGGTTATTCTGCCGGGCGGATCCGCCAACGTCATGGCCACAGAGCTTGGCATACCCGGTGATCTGGAGAAAGCCTGTTCGCTCCTGGGCGGCGACTCTCTGGAGACCAGAACCATCGATGTGGGGCAGTTTGAAAAGCGCTATTTTCTTTCCGGAATAAGCCTTGGCTTTGAAGCAGACGTCGTCAAGGGCACCGACCGGAAGACGAAAAACCGGATCGGCATCTTCGCGTATCTCTTTTCGGCGGCAGCGGCCCTGAGAATCACCAAGCACGCCGTCTACCATCTGAAAATCGACGGCCGCAGGCATGTGGTAAAAGGCCTGATCTGCGCCGTCGCCAATACCGGAAATCTGAGATTCAGCAGCATTTCGTTCGACAAGCATATTGACGTCGGCGACGGCTTCCTGGATGTCATCGTGGTGCGGAAAGCGAATGTCAGCCTGTTGAAGCTCCTGGTTGTCACTTTTTTCAAACGGGAACGTCCGGACAATCTGAAATTAGTGAAGCATTGGCAAGGCAAGGACATCAGCGTTACCGCGCATCCCGAGCAGACAGTTCAATGTGACGGCGAGATTCTGGGAAAAATGCCTTTGCATATCAGGATCATTCCGGGGGCCGTCACGGTTGTGATCCCCAGAATGGATAAAGTCACAGACTAGCCGACTGCGCGGCGCTCTCTTCGCCATTCGGCAGGCCGCCGTCGATTTCCCTCTGTCGAGCCGCCTGTGCCGCACAATCGCCCATTCCGCCATTTCTCAACGAATGTGTGCCAGCGAACAGAACGCCACGGCGTTTATGCGTATTACTCATGACAGTAGTTTTTTAGAAAGTTCAGCCAGAAAGTGACAGGCGGGCAACGGCGTTGACGTGGGTCCCTCCCGTAAACGCCGAAGCCGCGCCGACGAAATGAAAATGTGTCAGGTCTCTGGGGCTCCGCAGCCTCTCACCAGTTGGTTCAAAGAAGTCGGCGATCCTCCTGCGAATGCATGTTTTACGATCAACGAAATGCAACCAGCTGTTCGAAAAAATTTCCGGTGCTGAAGCGAGCTGGATTTTCCGCGGGAGATTTTTCGTTTTTGTTCGCACCCATTCGTCGCTGAACACTGGGCGTATTAGTTCACGACAGGGTGTGCTACCGAACAGTACCGAACTGGTTTTATGCGTATCTATATTACAACGAGCACTTGTTGAGTTGAGCAGAAAAGTGGCAAGCGGGTGACGGCACTGAGAATGGTCTTCCCCCCAGCACCGTAGCCGCATTAAGGGCTGACAGAAAAAGCGGATCGCGTTTCTGTCAGGGTGTTGGAGACCTCGCGACCCGCAGACCTGTCGCCGGCTGGGTCGAAGAAGCCGGCGGTATGAGATCGTTTGCAGAAAGGAGGCAAATGAGGTTCCTTGAGGGCTTCAAAGATGTATATCAAAAGGAGCGACAAATTGCGCTCCTTAAGTCAAGCAATTCACACGAGAGGATGGACTAGTTTTATGAAGAAAATGATGAATACACGTACGTTTCTTTTCCTTGTAGCGATTATCGGTATCGCGGCCATTGTCGGATGCTCAGCGAGCGGGTCTGGCGGTGCGGCTACCACACCTCCGGCAGCGACCCTGGCGGCAGTGCCACTTCTCACGGCAGACAATTACGAAGTTCTCGCCACGACCACGGTTACGAGCTCGTTGGTGCCCGCTTCGGTCATCACCGGAGATGTTGGGGTGAGGAATGTCTCAACGTCCCTCGTCAATCTTGGGATTGTGATTGGAGTTCCAGCTGACCATTGGACTTCAACCCAGGTGGCGGGGAAGCTGTTCTCGACGGATTTGGGAGTAGCTGAAAATGTGGCTTTGGCAGCGGCTAATGCCGACATGGTTGCCGCGTACACGAACGCAGCGGCACGGCTGAAACCTACCAAGACTGACCTGAACTCAGGAGTGATGGGAAACATCGGCACACTGACCATCCCTCCCGGCCTCTATAAGTTCACAACGGCGGTTGTCATACCTGTGGCTGGCGTGACGCTCTCGGGTTCCGCAACAGATATCTGGATTTTCCAGGTCAATGGAGCCCTTACCACGAGTGCCCTGTCCAACGTAACCCTGACCGGCGGCGCGCTGGCAGCGAACATTTTCTGGCAGGTTGGCGGAGCAACGACCCTGGGAGCGACCTCGGTATTCAATGGAATCGTGCTGTCGTCAGGTGCTGTCACGGTGAGTGATGGCGCGACGGTGCACGGAAAGCTGTTGGGAGAGACCGCAGTCACAATGACCCATGCTATTGTAAAGCCGTAGGTACGGCGGAGAAAGTATAGCGATAAAAGTATAGCGATAAAGTAGCAAATCGGAGAACGGCGCTGAGGATGGTGTACCACTCAGCGCCGTTCTTATGTTCCGGCCCTCAGACAGGCCTAGAGCGCCTTCAGCTCTTCTGCCCGCACAATGGCAATGCCGTTTTTTTCCAGCACCTGCAGGGCGCGCTCCCTGTCGTCGATCTTGCAGATCACGATGGCGTTTTCCCGGGTCTTTTCCACGTATGCATACATGTACTCGACATTCACATTGTCCTGGTCGAGCACCTCGAGGATTCTTGCAAGTCCTCCCGGCTTGTCTTCCACCTCGACGGCGATCACCTCCGTCACCTGGGCAACGAAGCTGTTGGCCTTCAGCACGGCCAGGCACCTCTCAGGGTTGTTCACGATGATGCGGAGCACCCCGAAGTCCGCCGTGTCCGCCAGGGAAAGGGCCCTGATGTTTATTTTTTCCCGTGAAAGGGTCTGCGTGACTTCCGCCAGCCTTCCCTTCTTGTTCTCCAGGAACACGGAAATCTGCTTGACGCTCATGGTGTCCTCCTATGCCTGCCGCTTGTCGATGATGCGTTTTGCCTTGCCTTCGCTGCGTGCGATGGTCTTCGGCTCCACGAGGCGTACACGGGTATGGATGTTCAGCGACGCGTACAGCTCCTCCTCGATGCGTCTCTCCATCCGCTCCAGGCCCCTGATCTCGTCAGAGAACACTTTCTCATTCATCTCTACCTGTACCTCCAGCTCGTCAAGCTGGTCGCGGCGCTCCACAACGAGCTGGTAGTGGGGCTCGATGCCCTCAACTTTCAATATAACCTCCTCGATCTGGGAGGGGAACACGTTGACGCCGCGGATGATGAGCATGTCATCCGTGCGCCCGAGGACTCGATGCATGCGCACCGTGGTCCTGCCGCATTTGCACGGAGTCCGTTCCAGGTAGGTGATGTCCCGTGTTCGGTAGCGGAGCACCGGTGTGCCCTCTTTCGTAAGAGTGGTGATCACCAGCTCTCCCTTTGCCCCGTCCGGCAGGACCTTCCCGGTCGCCGGATCGATGACCTCCGCGTAGAAGTGGTCTTCGTTGACGTGCAGGCCGGCGTGATGCTCGCATTCCATCGCCACCCCCGGACCGATGATCTCGGTGAGCCCGTAAATGTCGATTGACAGCAGGCACAGCTTCTGTTCGATCTCCGCGCGCATGCTCTCGCTCCACGGCTCAGCACCGAAGAACCCGGCCTTCAGCCCCACCTTCGAAAACTCCAGGCCCTCTTCCCGGGCCGCCTCGGCAAGGTAGAGCGAGTAGGAGGGGGTGCAGGCCAGCACCGTGGACTTGAAATCCCGGAGTATCGCGAGCTGGCGCCTGGTATTGCCGCCTGAAATGGGAATCACCGTGGCGCCGATCCTTCGCGCGCCGTAGTGCACTCCCAGCCCGCCGGTGAAAAGTCCGTACCCGTATGCGTTCTGCACGATGTCATGGCGGGTGGTCCCTCCTGCCGTCAGGGTACGCGCCATGGCCTCGGCCCATACGTCGATGTCACCCTCCGTGTAGGCATCCACGACAGGCTTTCCCGTGGTGCCGGAAGAGGTGTGGATCTCCACGATCTCATGAAGGCCCACCGCCAGGAGCCCGTAGGGGTACACATCGCGCATCTCATCCTTTGTGGTGAACGGCAGGCGGGTGATGTCGTCGATTCCCTGGATGTCCTGCGGCCTGACGCCCATGCCGTCCATCTTCTTTTGATAGAAGGGGACCCTTCGGTACAGGACATCCACGAGGCGTCCCAGCCTTTCCCCCTGCAGGCGCATCATGGCGGCGCCGGCGAGGGACTCGAAGTCAGTATTCCAGATCATAGATGTACTTTCCTCCTGAAGCGAGGATGCCGCGACAGCATTCCCTTTTGATTGCAGAATTTTGCCTGTACCATGGAGTTTCACCCGATTTCCGCCGTTCTTGCAAGGTCTCCCCGAGAGCATCACTGTTCCATTGTGTTCCTTGGATGTTCCAGATTGGAACGCGCAGGCGAGCAACTGCGGAAGGCCCTTGCATGACTTTTTCCATTTCCCAGCCACAAACCCATTCATTTGGGGCCAATAGGAAGCAAAAACCCTGTTCCCTTTAATATGGCGCGGTTCTTGCAAGAAGACTCAGAAATGACCACGCTGCGTCAAACTTCCCTCAAGCCTGCTACGCGCGAATTCTTCGCAATCGCCCTGCTCACTATCATCGTAAACATCCTGTTTCAGATCATCTTCAGTCTTGTTTCTTCCATTCATCCTGTTGTCAGGGGCGCCATAGAAACCCTCGCTGTCGCTCTCTTTGTAGTTCCTCCCGCGTACTACTTCTATATGCGGCCTTTTCTGATTTCTTTGACAGAACGCCAGGCCGTGGACAAGACGCTCCGGAAGAGCGAAATGCACTATCGAATTGTTTCAGAGTTGACGACCACCTTCGTCTTCGACCTCGTGGTGGCTGAAGACGGCGGGGTCTCGCTGGATTTCGTATCTGACAATTTCTATTCCTTTACCGGTCGAACCGATCATGGCGCATCGTTTGAATGGCTCCTCAGTCATATCCACCCCGAGGACAGCGCCAAGCTGGTGCAGGTTCTTCGAAAACTCATTGCGCAGCCGCAATCCACTGAGATGGAATGCAGGGCATATGTGAAGGATCCGCATGTGCTGAAATGGCTCAGCATCAGCGGCAGGTCGGAATGGGATGCGGAGTCAGGTCGAGTGACTTCCATATACGGCGCGGTAAAAGACATCACAGAACGCAAGCGATCTGAAGAGGCGTTGCGGGCCTCTGAACAGATCATTGAAGCGATACTCAATGCAATACCGGCAGGTGTTTTCTGGAAAGATACAAATCTTGCCTTCGTGGGCTGCAACAGGACATTTGCGCACGACGCGGGGTTTGAAGATCAAAGGGAAATCATCGGGAAGAATGACTATGAGATCGGTTGTCCCACAGAGCTCGCCGACAGTTTCCGGCGCATTGACCGCCAGATCATTGAAAGCGGCGTGGCCGTGACGAATGTTGAGGACTCCGTGATACAGAACGGCACACTCGTCACACATTTGACGAGTATTGTTCCTCTGCGGAACTCACAAGAGGAAATAAGCGGCGTACTCGGGACATATGTGGACATCACCGAGCGCAAACTGGCTGACGAGGCTCTGAAAGAAAGTGAGGAGAAGTTTCGCAGCATCACGGAGCAGTCGGCTGATGGAATTGTTGTGACGAACGAGGATGGGGCGATAGTCGAGTGGAACAAGGCTCAGGAAGCCCTTACGGGCTTGAAGCGAAGCGATGTGATTGGTCTGCCTGCATGGGACGCTGAAGGTTTGACCATGCCCAAAGACTTGAATACGCCGGAAGAAATTGCAAGAATACGCGAAAAAGTGAGGGGCCTGCTCCGCGGCGACAGGAGCTTTCCACCCAATGAACGCGTTGAACATCCCATTATTCTGCCGGACGGCAGCGGCAAAATCGTCTCCGAGCACATTTTCGTAATCAAAAAGAGCGGTGGGAATATGATCGTTTCAATTCTGACCGATATTACCGAAAAGAAAAGGGCGGAGAGTGATAGAGCAACGGTCGAGCAGTACCTCCAGCAGACGCAGAAGCTGGAATCCCTCGGCGTGCTGGCAGGGGGCATTGCACACGATTTCAACAACCTGCTTTCCGGTGTCTTCGGATTCATGGATCTGGCACGAAGCCGCATCCTGGACGAAAAAGCATCCGAGTATCTGTCCCGGGCAGGAGACAGCATTGGACGCGCAAAGGGACTTACGCAGCAGCTGTTGACTTTCTCAAAAGGCGGCGAGCCGATAAGAAAGCTGGTCCCGGTAGCGCCGCTGATCAAGGAAACCTGTGACTTTGCCCTCAGCGGAGCAAACGTCAAGTGCACGTATGGAATTGCCGGAGACCTTTGGCACTGCAACATTGACAGGAATCAGATCGGACAGGTCATTCAAAACCTGATGCTCAATGCCATACAGGCAATGCCGCTGGGCGGCTTGATAGAAGTCCGGGCGGCGAACGTTTCCCTCGGAGAGAAGGAACACCCTCTGTTGGCAAAGGGAGATTACGTCCTGATCGCCATCAAGGACAGTGGGACAGGTATCTCAAAGGAAATGCTCCCGCGTATCTTTGACCCTTTTTTCACTACAAAGACAAAAGGACATGGTCTTGGTCTTGCGACTACCTTTTCAATTGTAAAGAGGCATAACGGGACGATAAACGTCGAGTCTGCGCTCGGGAAAGGCAGCACTTTCCGAATCTACCTGCCCGCCGACAGCAAAGCCGCCTCAGAGAGCATCATAACACGTGAAGTCAGACATTCCGGCAAAGGCAGGATTCTTGTCATGGATGACGACGAGGCAATTCGCATGCTGCTTTCCAAGACACTCGAGTCTCTTGGATATTCTGCTGTCTGCAAGGAGGACGGCATGTCAACGATTGACTACTTCAAAGCGGAAGCAGAGAAAGGAACGCCACCCTCCGCGGTGATGCTGGACCTCACGATTCCCGGCGGAATGGGAGGCAAAGAGGTTGCACAAGAAATAAGGAAACTGAACAGGGACATACCGATATTTGTTTCCAGCGGCTATGCGGAAGACCCTGTGATCGCACATCCCATGGACTATGGCATTACTGCGAGCCTCGGCAAGCCCTTCAAGAGGGTTGAATTGGTCGAAATGCTGGAGAAGCACATGAGGAAGGGTCACTGATCAGCCCGGCTCCTGCTACAACCTGTATATCTCCGCGTCGGAGATGAGATGGATCGATGTCCCTGTCAGCGCCTTCTCGGCTTCGGGGAACTTTTCCACTTCGAAAACAATCGCGGCCCTCTTTCCTTCCTCGATGACGAAGCCGTAGCAGTCTTCGACATTCACCTTTGCCGATGCAAGTGTCACCAGGAGATCGTGCATGGCGCCGGGGCGATCGTCGATCAGCGCCACCAGGATTCTGCGCCGGGTGACCGTGAACCTGCTTTCCTTCAGCGCTTCCAGCCCCCGGTCGGGATCGTTCACCAGCACGCGCACCACGCCGAACTCGCCGGTGCTGGCCATGGAGATGGCGCGAATGTTGAGACCTTTCTCCGTGAGTGCGCGGGTGATTCTTTCCAGCTTCCCCGGTTCATTGACCACGAACACGGACAAATGGTACGCCATGTCAGCACCCCCGCCCGGAAAGCTTCCGCTTGTCCACCACACGCACCGCCTTGCCCTCCGCTGCGGGAAGGGTGCCCGCCTCCACGAGCTTTACCACGGGCGTGAGACCTGTTTCTTCCTTCAGCGCGCTCAGCACCCGGGCCTGCAAGCCTTCCAGCTGGGACAGTGTTCCCTGGAATGAATCAGCGGCCATCTCCACGCTGATGTGCAGACGGTCCATGTAGTTTTCATCGTGGATCTCGATAAGGTAATTGTTGCCGATGCCCGGCAGCCTCATCAGGCTCTGCTCGATCTGCATGGGGAAAACATTTACCCCGTTGATGATAAGCATGTCGTCCGACCTGCCTCGGATCCGGTCGATTCGTCGGTGGGTGCGGCCGCACGAACAGGGCCCGGGAATGATTCTCGTCAGGTCCCGGGTTCGATAGCGCACCAGTGGAGTGCCTTCCCTGGCAATGGAGGTGAGCACGAGCTCTCCGCACTCACCGTCCGGGAGGTTCTTTCCGCTGTCCGGGTCGATGATTTCCACCACGAAATGGTCTTCCCAGATGTGCATGCCTGACTGTGCAGGGCATTCAAATGCCACGCCGGGTCCGCACATTTCGGAAAGACCGTAGGAATTGTACGCGCGGATGTTCCATGTCTGCTCGATCCGCCGCCGTGTCTCTTCGGTGTGAGGCTCGGCTCCGACGAATGCCATGCGGAGGCTGAAGTCCTTGCGCGGATCCAGGCCCATCTCCTCGACATGGGTGGCCAGCCGCAGCGCGTAGCTGGGCAGGATATGGATTGCCGTGGTTTTGAAGTTCTGCATGAACCAGATCTGTCGCTTGCTGGTGCCCGTCCCGATGGGGATCGTCATTGCGCCGAGTTTTTCTGCGCCATAGTGGAAACCGAGGCCGCCGGTGAACAGGCCATAGCCCATCATGTTCTGGAAGACGTCGGTGCTGCGCATGCCGGCCGCGTACATGCATCGGGCAACAAGGCTGCCCCAGGTCTCGATATCCTTGTCCGTATGGTAGATCACCGTGGGATTGCCCGTGGTGCCCGAAGAGGAATGCAGGCGCACGATGCGTTCCAGCGGCACTGCGAGGAAGCCGTAGGGAAACCCGTCCCGCAGGTCTGCCTTGGTCGTAAACGGAAGGCGCGAGAGCTCTTTGAGCGAGGACAGACCGCGGACGCCGTTTTTCCCGTAGAGCGCGGCGTAGAACGGGGCCTGTTGCGCGCGCGCGAGTGTCTCGGTGAGCCGCTCGTACTGCATCCGTTCGAGGGACTCCCGGTCCACCGTTTCCATGAGCTTGTCCCAGTACATAGTCGTTGGTGCCGCTAAGACCGTAGCTCAGTTGTGCCCACGTTGTAAAGGTTCGTGTCCCGGAAGGCTTTTTGCCTCCAGTTGTACTGCTAATATTGAAAGATAAGGTATCGAGAGATGAGAGAGTGAAGGACTCTGAAACTGAAAGGATATCTTCAGGGCTCTGATCTGGTTTTCCACTTCGCGGAAGGTCGGTGCCGGAGTCGACCAGACAATCCTGTTGCCTATCTGTGGAAAGGCGTAAAACGCGAGGATCAACAACATCGCAAGACTGAACAGCTTTCTCGTGGTCGGCTCCCGACTATTGCAGGACGAAGCGGCCGATGCGGCAGTTTCCGTCATCCGCAACGTACACTCTGCCGCTCGAATCCAGTGCAACTCCCCAGGGACGGTTGAACTGACTGACGCCGCTGCCGGGGCTGCCAAGGGCAGTCCAGTTGGCGCCCGCCATGTCATCCATTCGCACGATCCGGTTGTTGACCATGTCCGCGATGTAAATGCGCCCACCGGCGTCCACCGTCACCCCGGAGGGATGATTGAACTGATTGATGCCGCCATGCCCCGAATGACCGGAGCCTCCGAGCACGGTCCAGCCGCCGCCGCTCATATCGTCCGCGCGAACGATCCGGTAGTTGGCATAGTCAGTGACGTAGATATGTCCGTGCGCATCAACAGCAACCCCCACCGGATCATTGAACTGATTGATGTCGCTGCCTTCTGTGCCGAGCACGGTCCAGCCGCTGCCGCTCATGTCCTCGACACGCACGATGCGGTTGTTTCCAGAATCCGCGACATAGATATGACCCTCTGAATCCACTGCGATTCCGGCTGGGTTGATGAAATGGCCGGTGCCGCTGCCGAAGGCGCCGAACGCGGTCCACCCCGAACCGCTCATGTCATCCATGCGCACGATCCGGCTGTTGCTCATATCCGCGACATAGACGCGCCCGCCTGAATCCACTGCAACACGGGCGGGGTGGTTGAACTGATTGCTGCCGCTGCCCGGTTTGCCGAACGCGGTCCACCCTGTTCCGTTCATGTCATCCATTCGCACGACCCTGTTGTTGCCGTAGTCGGCAACATAGATGCGCCCGCCGCCATCCAGGGCAACACCGGTAGGATAGGCGAACTGGCTGCTGCCGCTGCCCAGTGCTCCCGTGGCCTGCCATGAATCGTAGATTTCGTAGGTGACGGTTCCTGCGTCTGAAGCCGCCATTCCCGTCTTTGTGGCGATGGCCTTGATGGTCTCATGCGTCCCGTTTCCCGCGACCGCGATCGGGGCCGCGTACATGGCCGACGAGCCGGTTGGTGCGGAGCCATCCGTGGTGTAATGGATCTCTGCTCCCGCCGTGGCAGTGCTGATCGTCACAGACCGGCCGCTCGAATAGATGCCGGCAATCGGGTTGAACACGGGGAGTGCGACCTGTGGATAGCTGATGACGTAGCTTGCCGCGCCGACTTCGGATGCCTTCATTCCCTCCTTGACCGCAATCGCTTTGACGGTCGAGGTAGTCCCGTTTCCCGCAACCGCAATCGGGGCGCCGTAGGGGGGAGAGGAAGGAGAAGGCGTGGTGGTGTCCGTCGTATAGTAAATCACCGCGCCGGCGGTCGCACAGCTGATCGTTACCGACTGATCGGTCGGGTATGTCCCCGCAGCCAGGCTGAGGTTCGGCGTGGAGACCTGTGAATAGTTGACCACGAATGCCGCGCTCGCCACTGCAGAGCTCGCCATCCTTGTCCCGGTGGCGATGGCCTTTATCGTCACGCTGGTCCCGTTTCCTGCGACGGGAACAGCTGCCGCGTACGCAGGTGAAGAGCTGGTCGGCGTCGAACCATCCGTGGTGTAGTGAATTGCCGCTCCAGGGGTTGCCGAGCTGATCGTGATCGACTGGTCTGTTGAATATGTCCCGGCAGCAGGGTTGAACGCAGGGGCGGCGACCTGGTAGTTGATGACATAGGTTGCAGTTCCCGTGCCGGAGGCTGTCATGGCGGCATCGGCCGCCATCGCCTTGACGGTCTCATTCGTCCCGTTTCCTTCGACGGATATCGGCGCAGTGTACGCGGGTGAAGAGCTGGTCGGTGCGGAACCATCGGTCGTGTAGTGAATTGCCGCGCCAGGGGTCGCACAGATGATCGTCACAGACTGGTCGGTTGAGTAGGTGCCTGCCTGCGGGCTGAAGGAAGGAGTCGCGACCGTGCCCGTGATCGTGTACGTCGCCGCGGCAACGGGAGATTCGGTCCCGCTTTGATACGCAATCGCCATGATGGTCTCGGTGGTCGCCACAATCACTGCCGATGAATAGACCGTCCCCGCCGTTTCTGTCGGTGTGCTTCCGTCCGTCGTGTAGCGGATGGCTGCCCCTGATGTTGTCGTGCTGATGACGACAGTCTGTCCGCCTGCGTAGGTCCCGGCCGCCGGGGTGAAAGCAGGGGCGGCGACCTGTTGTGGCTTTGCGTCCTGCGATGATGCGGCCGCCGCAGGCGTGCTGGGGGTCGTTGGAGTCGTCGAGGTCGGGCTGGCGGGGGTCGTCCCTGTTGCACTTGTGTCCGTGCAGCCGGTGAGAGACACGCTCATCATCCCCGCAAGCACAACGAATGAAAGAAACCTTGATTTCCCGGGCATATGCAGTCTTGCTCATATGATACCGTCGCGGAAATGAAGTGTCTATTCCGTGTGACGACATTCGCATGCGTGTGTACATTACGCGTAGAAGGATGCGGGACCATGAAGGCTTTTCACGGGTATTTTTCCCAGCTTCTCAGGGCACACGACGCGGGAGACCTTGCCGTCGGCCTGGAGACGGCACGCGCCGCGCATCGGGAGTACCCCGACATGCACGTGAAGACCTGGTTCTGGCAGGCGTGCATGCACAGCCTGGCAGGGGAGACTGCCGAGGCTCTTGCATCCCTGCGCGCCGGTCTGAGCGAGGGAAACTGGTGGAGCCCCTCACAGCTGGACGGGGACGCGGACCTCGATCCGATCCGCGGAAGTCCCGCATTCGGTGAAATCCGGGAAGAATGCTCACGTCGGTTCGACCGGAAGAAGGAAGTCTCGCGCCCTGAATGCCTGGTCCTGGCTCCTTCCTCTGCCACCTGGGAACCGCGGTCCCTTCTTGTCATTCACAGCAGAGGTGACACTGCTTCACGCTTCTCCGCGCACTGGGCAGATCTCGTGAATGAGGGCTGGACGCTGATCGTTCCCCAGTCTTCTCAGGTCTATGACAGCATGAGCTTCTGCTGGGACGATGCGGACCTTGCGCGCCAGGAACTGCGGAACCACCTGGAGGACTGCCGCAGGAAACGCGGCATTGAGACAGATGGGATGGTGATTGCAGGTGCTTCGCAGGGCGGCAGGCTGGCGCTGGAGTTGGCGCACGAGTCAGGGGTCCCGTGGCTTTGCGTGATACCGGCGTTTCCCGCCGGCTACGACGTTGCCCCGATGACCGCCGTCCCGACACACACCCGCGGCGCTTTCCTGCTTGGAGAACGGGACCCTGCCAGCGTCAATGCACGGCGAGTGATCAGGGCCCTGGAATCAGGCGGCGTTCATGTAGCGGCCGCCACGATGAAAGATGTCGGTCACGACCTTCCGGAAGACTTCCCGCACCAGGCGGCGGATATCCTTCGGGCACTCTCAGCAGAATGACTTTTTCGGGGCGATCTCCGGGCAGCCTGCGCGACAGGTCCGGCTGACCCGCCGTCCTGGACCACCACTTTTCCGCTTCTCTGAGTTGAACGTGTGCTACCGAACGGTGCCGGGTCGGTCAGCAGCGTATTTTGAGAAGGGCGACGAGATACGCTCGTGACGGAATTCGCAAGAGAGGATGGTGTAGTTCAAATGAAGAAAACAAGACGTATGCAGATATATCTGCTGATTCTCCTGATTCTCGGTGTTTCTGCGATCATGGGATGCTCGACAGCAGGCGGAGGGGGCCCGGATACGACCGCGCCCACGGTCGCCTCAACGTCCCCCGTGAATGCGACCATGGGCGCAGCCATGGATGGGACCATCACTGCGACCTTCAGCAAGGCGATGAACCCCGCGACGATTGTCACGGCGAACTTTACCGTGGCGCAGGGCCTGACTCCCGTGCCGGGAGCTGTCACCTATGACGCGGCGACCAAGAGCGGGCGTTTCGTGCCCACGAGCTATCTTTCGGGCAACCTTGTGTACACCGCGACCATCAAGACCGGGGTCAAGGATGTCGCCGGAAATGCTTTAGCGGCGAACATGGTATGGACATTCACTACGGCATTGGGTCCGTCGCCGGTGCCTCTTCACACTGCTGCCAACTACGTGATTCTGGGCAACGCGCCAATCACGAACCATGCGACTTCCGTGATCACGGGCGATGTTGCGATTAATATGACCTCTGCGACCTTGCTGGGTTTTGGATTGGCGCTTGCGGTCGATCATTGGGTATCAACTCAAGTAGCCGGGAATCTGTACTCGACTACTGACTTGCCGGCTCCTGCAACGGCAACTATTGGACAGGCCGCGCTCGATATGGCTGCCGCGTACACAAACGCGTCCACGCGACCAGCGCCTTTGCCTGCTAACGTCAACATAAACAACGGGGTTGCCACCCAGATCGGCGGAGTGGCAGCCTTCACTCCCGGCCTCTACGTATGGGGGAGCGCTGTGAACATCGGCGCGGGTGGTATCACGATCTCCGGTGCGGCAAACGACGTTTGGATCTTCCAGATGTCGGGAGTACTCAACTTGGCTAACGGGATCAACATCACCCTGACCGGTGGTGCGCAGGCTAAGAACGTCTATTGGGCGGTCGGTGGTGCAACGAACCTCGGAACGAGCTCCAATTTCAAGGGAATCCTGTTAGGGGTCGGTGCAGTCACCCTGTTTAATGGCGCTTCGGTGAACGGAAGGGTGTTGTCAATAGGCGCACTTGACATGACCTCCAGTACTGTTACAAAGCCATAGCGAAAAAGTTCGACAAGGCGGGAACGGTGCCGAGGGATCTTCCCCTCGGCACCGGCACCTGCCGACAAGAAGACTTTTCTTTCCAGCAGAACGAGTGGGCCGATTTCGGGGCTAAGCTATTTGTGGGTTTGTGCCGGCTGATCAGCGGGTTTGGACCACCACTTTTCCGCCCACTCGGACAGGACGCGCACAGCACGCTCCAGGTCGCGTCCGGCTTCGGTCAGCTCGTACTCGACCCGCACGGGGGACGTGGGAAACACGCGGCGCTCCAGCAGCTCTTTTGATTCCATCTCGCGAAGCCGCTGGGTGAGCAGCGGGTCTGAAAGCCCGGGGACTGCGGCCAGGATCTCGCTGAACCGATGAGGTCCGGACATGAGGACGCGCAGGATGATTCCCATCCAACGCCTGCTCAGGAGGTCCATGAGAGACGCGTACTGGGGACAGAACTCCGACATTCTCTGGCTGTCAGGAGCTCCTGTATCGCCCGCAACGTTCCCTTTGGCAACTTCCGAGACACTCATTTGTATAGTATATCGAGAAATACCATAGCAAATCAATCATCTTCCATTTTATAACTTACTTGCCTTTTATTGCCGCTATGATTACTTTGGATTCAACAGAAGCAACGAAACCTAAGTTGGCTTCAAATTGAAAGCAAGGAGATCAGGTATGATCAAGGTTGGCATTATTGTTGGCAGCACGCGTCCGGGACGCCATGCGGACGTGGTGGCAAAATGGGTGCTCGAAAACGCGAAGAAGCGCAGCGACGCCCAGTTCGAAGTCGTGGACATCCAGGACTTCAAGCTCCCGCTGCTGGATGAGCCGGTTCCCCCTTCAATGGGGCAGTACAGCCATCCGCACACAAAGGCGTGGGCCAAGAAGGTGGCTTCTTTCGATGCGTACATTTTTGTGACCCCCGAGTACAACCATGCACCGTCCGCCGCCTTGAAAAACGCCATCGATTTTCTTTACGCCGAGTGGAACAACAAGGCAGCGGGGTTCGTGAGCTACGGCGCCGCCGCAAGCGGCGGCCGGGCGGTCGAGCAGCTTCGCCTGGTAATGGCAGAACTGCAGATCGCTGACGTGCGGGCACAGGTGCTCCTGTCCCTGTACACGGACTTCGAGAATTTCGCCGCCTTCAAGCCCAACGCTGCGCACGAGAACGCACTGGCGACCATGCTTGAGCAGGTCGTTGCGTGGGGGGAAGCGATGAAGACCATGCGGGCCCAGAAGCTCGCCGCGGCCTCGGTGGCAGCGTAAAAGCCCTTCAAGCGGTACTCCGCACTGTGAAACGGCCAGGCAGATACCCGGCCGTTTTTTTTTGGCCTGCCGCCCGACGGGTCGCCACACGGACAATAGTAGGGCGGGCGGCGCGCGTGCGCGCCCGGGGCCCCAGGTCTCGAAA
>CAYTGX010000011.1:0-23533 GCA_964437385.1 uncultured Spirochaetaceae bacterium | reverse complement strand
AGCGGTACTCCGCACTGTGAAACGGCCAGGCAGATACCCGGCCGTTTTTTTTTGCGCCTGCCGCCCTAGGGGGCGCCTCTCGCACATCCGTAGGGCGGCAGGCGCGCTTGCGCGCCGGGAGCCCCTGTACTCGAAACTCCGCGGTGTACCGCGGAAGGCCCCTCGACATCCATGTCTACGGATATATCCTTGAGATTGTCCGCGGGAACGGGATGCACTCCCTGATGTGCTGGCTGCCGCAAATCCAGGCCAGGGTGCGCTCCAGGCCGATGCCGTACCCCGAGTGCGGGACCGAGCCAAACTTGCGCAGGTCCAGATACCATCCGTACGTGTCCTGCGGCAGCTTCTCCTCGCGGATCCGGGCGAGGAGCTTCTCCAACGAGTCCTCGCGCTGGGAGCCGCCGATGATCTCCCCATAGCCCTCAGGGGCGAGGAGGTCCGAGCAAAGAACCGTTTCCGTGTTGGCCGGATTTTCTTTCATATAGAAGGCTTTGGCCTTCTTCGGATAGTTCATGACGAATATCGGCTTCTCGTACAGCTTCGTCAGGATGGTTTCGTCTTCTCCCCCCAGGTCGTCTCCCCACTGGATTGTGCTTCCTTTTGTCTGGAGAATCTTCACCGCCTCTGCGTAGTCCATCCGGATGAAAGGCGTGCTCACCTTCCGGAGCGGTTCGAT
Source organism: uncultured Spirochaetaceae bacterium (assembly GCA_964437385.1). GTDB lineage: Bacteria > Spirochaetota > Spirochaetia > SZUA-6 > Fen-1364 > Fen-1364. The sequence continues at coordinate 22,857 of CAYTGX010000011.1, read as the reverse complement.
GTCCCGCTCCAGCGCCTTGAGCTCTTCGGAGCAATTGGCCACCACGTCCGAAACCACTCTGCTCACCATGTCTTCCTGCAGCCGCATATTGTCTTCGTTATCCGCGAAGGCCACCTCTGCCTCCAGCATCCAGAACTCAGTGAGGTGCCTGCGCGTCTTTGACTTCTCCGCGCGGAAGGTCGGCCCGAAATTGTAGACCTTGCCGTACGCCATGCAGGCGGCCTCCAGATAGAGCTGTCCGGTCTGGGCGAGGTATGCGTCCCCCAGGTCGAAGTAGGGCACGGTAAAAAGGGTCCCCGCGCTTTCACCGATGGAGCCGGTGAGGATGGGAGTGTCGATGAGCAGGAATCCGCGCTCGTGGAAGAATGAGCGAAACGAAGTGATGGCCTGGTCCCTGATGCGCATGATGGCGTACGGCCGGCTGGAGCGGAGCCACAGGTGCCTGTTCTCCAGGAGGAAGTCGATGCCGTGTTCCTTTTTTGAGATGGGATAGTCCTCGGTGGGGTTCTGCACGGTCTCCAGGCCCGTCACGGTGAGCTCGAAGCCGGTGGGGGCGCGCTCGTCCCGCCGTACTTTGCCGTGCACCCTGACGGATGCCTCCATCTTCAGACCGGCAATCGCCGCGAAGCATTCAGCTCCGCAGCCGGCCTCCTCCGCCACACCCTGTATCCTGCCGCTGCCGTCACGGAGCTGCAGAAAGGCGATTTTTCCCTTTGAACGGAGATTGTACAGCCAGCCGTTGATCTGGACGTCACTGTCCACATGCTTTCCGATCTCGGATATCGAAACCAGCTCGCCACGGTACTCCGTGGATTTGTCGCCACTGTACGGCGTACTCGCCGAACGGGTACTCCCGTACTCCGTGGATTTATCCATGAGATGCTCCCTTATACGAATTTTTCCCGCTCGCGCAGGATGACGATATCGCCCTTCTGCTCCAGCAATTGGATGTATTCCAGAAAGTCCTGTATGGCTCGGTCAAGCTCCGACTTGCGGACCTGGCCCAGCGCGTCTTCCTCCAGGCGGAGGAGCTCCCGCCTGCGCTCGGAAATGGATGAGAGGAGGCGCTGCCGCACCTGATCTTCCACGCCCTTCAGCACCAGGGCAAGCTCCTTGTCCGCATATTCACGCACGACCTTCTGGAGGTTCTTGTCAGGGAGCTGGAATACGACATCCATGGTATAAAGGTTCTTCCTGATCTGGTTGGCCATGTTCGGCTCCAGGTCGGCAAGGATGGCCTGTTCCTTGCCCGGGTCCATGAAACGAAGGATCTCCGTGAGCGCAGCCTTTCCGTCCACTTCCTCGGTCACAGGCTGCCCCTGCTCGCGCACCTTGCTGCGCAGGATCTCTTCCGCCTTGTGGATGATTTCGATGTCCACCTTCTGCATTTTTGCAATGCGCGGCACCACTTCGTGCTGCACCTCCGGACTGAGCGCCTGGAGGATCCGTGCCGCCAGCTTGGGCTGCAGGTGGGCCAGGATCAGCGCCGCTACCGGCACGGATTCCTCCCTCAGAAGCGTGATGGCCTGGTGAATGTCGATATCCTGCATGAAGGTGAAGGGCGGCGGGGCCATGTCCTTGCGGACCTTTATGAGGATCTTCTCGGCTCTCTCCGCCCCGATCGATGCGGTGAGCATCTCCTGGGCTTTCTCGAGGCCGCCCTGCGCGATCAGATCCTTGGTTTCCCGGATATAGCCGAACTCCTCCAGGATCTTGGAGGCTTCCTTCTCCTCGATGTGTTGCGTGCGGGCAATCTCCAGGGTAATGCCCTCGACTTCCTCCGCGGACATGTGCCGCAGCACACGCGCCGCCTCTTCTTTCCCGAGCAGCATGAGAAACTGGGCCGCTTTGCGGTAGCCGGCGTCCCTGCTGGTCTCCTTGATGAAGCCGCGGACGCTGGGGTCTCTCGGGGGCCTTTTGCCCGCGTTCTGCGCCTTGCGGTATTCGTCGATGGGACCTGGCATGAAAACCATGATACCCCCTGACCGGGGGCAGGTCAATGAAGGATGACGAATGTCACGGGGTGCCGTGACCAGGGGCGGGACGGACGGCCGAAATGCCGCGAAACTGCACGGAGTTCCGTGCAAGGTACCGCGGCGGCAATCACGCAGCCCCGCAGGTGCAGGGCCGCGTGGCCGATACGTGGTGATGAGCCGTTGTGCGGAAACGGCCTCTACATTGCCATGAGGCCGAAAACGTGGACCTTTCCGCCCTCCCCGACTATCGGGCAGTCCTTGACGAGCTTGGCCGCGGCCGCCAGATCAGCTGCCTGCAGGACGCTGTACCCGTTGGACACGTTGCCGCTCGTACCGTCCTGGATTCCTGAGGAGGTCACAGTCTTGGACCCACCGAACGGGGCCCCGGCCTCGACGACCGCTCCGCCGAGCTTGCCGAACCACGACTGCCATACCTTCATTGACGCTTCCCCTTCCTGGGGAGTAGTGGGGGCCTTTCCCCCGCTGTAGAGAACGACGAACTTGTTCATCAAAGCCTCCTTCCGCGGTAGTCCGCGGAGTTGTCTTCCGCGGTAGTCCGCGGAGTTGTTTGAGCGTGTGCTCTTACCCTATACGACGTATCCGCACTGCTGAATTAATCGCTCAATGCGAAAATTGTCTGGGCGGCTTCGGTTTGCCCGGCCCCGCCCCGAGCGGTACCTTGCTCTATGGAGAGCACGCGCCTGAACCGCCTTGCAAAAGAGAAAAGCCCCTACCTCCTCCAGCACGCCGGAAATCCGGTGGACTGGTATGCGTGGGGAGATGAGGCGTTCCGCAGGGCCAGGGATGATGACAAGCCTGTCTTTCTCTCCATCGGCTATGCCACCTGCCACTGGTGCCACGTGATGGAGCACGAGTCTTTCGAGGATGCGCGCGTGGCAGCGCTCATGAACGCGACCTTCGTATCCATCAAGGTGGACCGCGAGGAGAGGCCGGACATCGACGAGCACTTCATGCGGATCTGCCAACTCCTTACAGGAGCCGGGGGGTGGCCGCTCTCCATGATCCTGACCCCTGAGGGCAAACCGTTTTTCGCAGCCACGTATATCCCGAAAGACAACGCCTATGGCCGCACGGGAATGCTGGAGCTGGTTCCGGAAATCGCCAAGGTGTGGGCCGTCAGGCGCGCGGAGGTGGACGCCTCGGCGGAGGCCATCGGGAAGGAGCTTGCCGACCGCGCGCAGGAAAAGCCCGCGGGAGGCGGAGCCCCGGACCCCGAAGCGGCAGGACAGGCCGCCCGGCAGCTTTCCCGGATGTTTGATTCTGCATACGGCGGCTTCGGTGATGCTCCCAAGTTCCCCATGCCGGTTCTGTACCCCCTGCTCCTTCGGGCATGGGATCGCGGCAGGGATCCGGAAGTGCTTCGCATGGTCGAACAGAGCCTCGCCGCCATGCGCAACGGGGGCATATACGACCAGGCAGGTTTTGGATTTCACCGCTACTCGACCGACGCTCAATGGCTCGTTCCCCATTTCGAAAAGATGCTCTATGACCAGGCGCTCCTCCTGCTCGCGTACACGGAAACCTGGCAGGCCGCGGGCCGCGACTTCTATCGGCGCACCGCGGAAGAGATAGCCGCGTACGTCCTGCGCGATATGACCTCACCGGAAGGGGCTTTCTATTCGGCGGAAGATGCGGACAGCGACGGTGAGGAAGGCAAGTTCTACACCTGGACGGAACAGGAAGCTGACGCGGCGCTCGGCGCGGAGCGTGGGCAGTTTGTGAATACATACGGCGCACTCGGACCCGGGCAGAACATCCTGCACAGGGATCCCGCGGAAGTGGCGCCGCCCGGCCGGGTGGAGCAGCTTCTCTTTTCAGCGCGGGAGGGAAGGGTCCGGCCGTTCAAGGACGACAAGGTCCTTGCCGACTGGAACGGCCTCATGATCGCGGCGCTTGCCCGGGCGGGCGGCGCGTTCGACGACCCGAACCTGGTCGAGGCAGCCGGAAAGGCCGCTGATTTTGTGCTGCGCCGCATGAGCCCGGACGGCAGGCTCTGCCACAGGTTTCGCGACGGAGAGACGGCCATCACCGCGTTTGCCGAAGACCATGCATTCCTGGCATGGGGTCTGCTGGAGTTGTACGAAGCGGGGTTCGAGGAGAGGTTCCTTTCAGGCGCCCTCGACGTGATGCAGGCGCTCATCACGCGCTACTGGGACACGGGCGACGGCGGGTTCTTTCGGACCGCGGCAGACGAGCCGCAGCTCCCCGGGGGACGGGTGAAACCCTTGACGGATGGCGTGATTCCTTCCGCCAATTCGGTGGCACTGCTCGTTCTCCTGAAGCTTGCCAGGATTACCGGCAGCGCCGAGTACCAGCAGATGGCTGAGGCAATCATGCGGCTGTCCGGCGTCCGCGGCGCCGAAGACCCGTATTCACACGCGTTTTTCCTCTGCGCGATGGACATGGCGGCCGGACCTTTCCTCGAAGTGGTAGTGGCGGGAAGCCCGGGCGGAAGCGATACACGGGCGATGGCGCGTGACGTGCGCCGAAGGTTCATGCCGCGCAAGGTCCTCATTCTTCGGCCGACTGATGCCCCAGAGCCGCCGATCGTGCGAATTGCCCCGTTCACGAAACCACTGGCCGCCCTGAACGGCAAGGCGGCAGCCTACGTCTGCCGTGACCAGGCCTGCTCCCTGCCTATGAACGACCCTGCAAAGCTCGCCGCTCTCCTGGATGCCCGCTAGAAGTTCACGTGGTCGGGATGCGGCCCGATGCGCGCCTCTGCATCGAGGGCCGTGATCTTCTGGACGTCGGCCTGTTCGAGCTGGAAATCGAAGATGCGGCTGTTTTCCAGGATACGCTCCCTGTGGATGGACTTGGGAATGGTGACGACTCCGAGCTGGAGATCCCAGCGCAGCAGGACCTGCGCAGGGGTTCGTTTGTACTTCGCCGCGATCCCCGCGATGACCGGATTGTCCAGGCTGCGTCCCCTTGTGAGCGGTGACCAGGCCTCGTGCCGCACCCCCGTCCGCCCGTCAAACTCGAGGAGATCCTTCTGGACCAGGAAGGGATGAAACTCCACCTGGTTCACTGCCGGCACGATGGAGGAACCTTTCATGATGCTTTCCAGGTGATGCACGAGGAAATTGCTCACACCGATGGCCCGTACATTGCCGTCCGCGTAGATCTTTTCAAGCGCTTTCCACGTGTCCAGGAACTTTCCCTCCACCGGCCAGTGAATGAGGTACAGGTCCACGACGTCCAGGCCGAGGTTCTTTCTGCTGCGGTCGAACGCCTTCAACGTGTTCTGGAACCCCTGGTCGTTGTTCCATACCTTGGTGGTGACGAACACCGTCTCCCGGGGGACCCGGCTGTCCTTGAGCGCCCGGCCGACATCCGACTCGTTCTGGTAGTATGCAGCCGTGTCGATGTGCCGATAGCCTATTTCCAGCGCCCACCGAACAGCCTGTTCGGTCTCCTTGCCCGGCGGGGATTTGAAAACGCCCAGCCCGACCCATGGTATCTCCACCCCATTGTTCAGCTTCACGGTTGAAGTAAGGTCCATGGGGTTAAGAAAACATCTTTGGCCTTCGTTGTCCACTACTGTTACTTTTGACGGGGGTGAATATGTTGGAAGGCAAAATCGTTGCAATCTCCGGTGCAGCCGGCGGCCTGGGGCCGACCGTGGCGCACGCGTTTCTCAAGGCCGGGGCAACTCTCTGTGTCGGCGGCCGGAGCCTGGAAAGCCTCACCAGGATGGTGGACAGGCTCGAAGTTCCTGCAGCACGCCGCATGGCAACTGCCGTGGACCTCCTGGATGCGTCCGCTGCAATGGAATGGGCCGCGGCAATCCAGAAACGGTTCGGCAGGGTGGACATCATTCTGCACCTGGTTGGCGGGTACAAGGGCGGCACCTCGGTCGAGGAGATCGATCCCGCTGACTGGAGCTCCCTGAGCGACATGCTCGTGCGAACCACGCTGAATGTCGCCCGTGCGTTTGCGGTACCCCTCAAGACCGGCGGGTGGGGCCGGTTCATCGGCGTGACTTCCCCCAAGGCCCAGGGGCCGACAGCCAGGACCGCCCTGTACTCCATGGCCAAGGCTGCATCGGATGCACTGGTGCTCGCTCTTGCAGATGAGCTTCGGGGCACAGGGGCGACGGCGAATCTCGTCGTGGTGGATTCCATAGCCACGGATGGCGGAAGGCCGACCATCGATGCTCCCGAGACCCGGGATGCACAGCCGAAGAAGGCGTACGGCAAATCGACCCCTGCGGAGGAGATCGCCGCCGCCATGCTGTTCCTCTGCGCGGATAAGGCCGCGACCATCAACGGGGCGCGCCTTCCGCTCACCGGGCGCGGCTGAGCGCAGGCCGCTATCGCGCCGTCGTCTCGCTCTCCATCTGCCTGTAGATCTCGTCCAGTATTTCCGGAAGCGGCAGGGGGTGCGAGTGCACCGGGACGCAGCTCTTGCGCCCTGTATCCAGGCTTTCATTGCCGATCCTGGCTCCCAGCCCGTTCACCGGAGATTGTCCGGCAAGGACGGCGGAGAGGTCCTCGATCATGCGGGTGCAGTCGGAAAGGGCCAGCTCGTACAGGTCGAAAAAGCTTGCCGTGTTTGTTGCCGTGTCGTCACAGGGATGACACCATGCCGAATGGCTCAGGTTGAGGAAATCGTATCCCGCGGGGACTGCACGGGGGTGGATCAACCCGAGCCGCTTTTCGCGGAAACTTTCCTTGCGGTCTTTCTTGAATGCCAGGCGGAGCAGGTCCGGATTGAGATGATTGGTGACCTTGTAGAAGAAAATCGTATCGTGATACGCGTTCTCGATGCGCTTTCTGTCCCGGCTCTTGTAGTTGAAAGATGGATACGTGGAGTTGAGGCCCTTCACCAGCGCCTTGATGACGGGGTAGGGCAGCGTTTTTCCGCATCGAACCTGGGAGAGGAAATCGAACTCGGCAGGGGCTTTCCCGAAACGCTTCTCCAGCACGAGAAGGTCGAGGATCCGTTCCAGGAACGGGTGCGAATGGTGGAGCCGCCGGGTACGCTCGTCCCGGGGGTCGTCCCAGCCGGCAAAATACCCGATGAAGGGATGGGTCCGCCTGTCCAGGGGGGCGTGGGTGGCAAAACCGAGGATGAACGCAGAGAGCTCGGAGGCGTGGCCCGCGGACAGTCGGATCGCTTCCCGCACCATGGCCTCCACGAAGGTGCCGTAGCCGCGCCGGTGCAGGGACACCCCGTAGCGCAGCCCCGTGGGCATGGTTCGCTGATTGTGATAGAAGAAATCCGGTCCCTGCGCCCCGAACCGGAAGAGGTTTCCATGCGCGTCCAGGATCTCCTGTGCCCTCTCCCCAAGGGCGCCGCGGAGCGCTTCCTCGGCAAAGAGGAGGTGCGTGAAGTGGGAGGGCATGAAACTAAGATAACATGAAAAAGGCTTCGTGAAATCCCCAGCGGTATAGTCAAAAACGCAATGTGCTCGTTATGCTCCTGTCTCCGCCGGCCCCTGAGAGGCCCGCGCCAGCCCAGCGGCCCCTTGACTTTTTCCCTTCCGCCGATAGTATGTGCCGATATCGCCGCTGTAGCTCAGACGGTAGAGCAACGGACTGAAAATCCGTGTGTCATCGGTTCGATTCCGATCGGCGGCAATCCCCCGGAAGTTCCGAATCTCACTCCCGCCTGCCGAAGGATCGCGCCGCGGCCACCGCTGCATTCCATCCTTCAATGAGCGCGCCGCGGGCCGCTGTGTCCATGCCGGGCTCGAAAATCGTATCCGCCTGCCAGATCTCGGAAAGCTCCGCCCTGCTCTTCCATACACCCGCGGCCAGTCCCGCTGCAAAGGCTGCGCCGAGCGCCGTGGTCTCCGGGCTCCGCGGCCTTACCAGCGGCATGCCCAGGATGTCCGCCTGGAACTGCATGAGAAATGCGTTGACCGACGCTCCTCCGTCCACCCGCACCGACTGGATTGCGCGGCCGGCGTCTTTCTCCATGGCCTCCACCAGGTCGCGCGTCTGGTAGGCGATGCTCTCCAGTCCTGCTCGTACGATGTGCTCCTGCCGCGTGCCGCGGGTGATTCCGAACAGGGCGCCCCGCACCTCGGGATCCCAGTGCGGCGCCCCCATGCCCACGAACGCGGGAACGAAATACACGCCGCCGGTGTCGGAAACAGACCTGGCCAGGGTGTCGGACTCCGCGGAAGAGGAGAGGATCCGCAGCTCGTCGCGCAGCCACTGCACCACCGCGCCCCCGACAAACACGGATCCCTCCAGCGCATACTCCAGGCCGTCGCCGAGGTCCCAGGCCACGGTGGACAGGAGCCGGTTGCGGGAGGCAACCGCCTGCCGGCCCGTGAAAAGCAGGCAGAAGCACCCTGTCCCGTACGTCACCTTCACCGCGCCCGGCTCCAGGCACGCCTGGCCCAGGAGCGCCGCCTGCTGGTCTCCCAGCACGCCGCACACGGGGATCTCCGCTCCGAGCAGGCTCGACTCCACTTTGCCAAAGGTCGAGGAGGAGGGAACGACCCGGGGCAGCAGCGCCGCGGGGATTTCCAGGGCGGAAAGTATCTCGGCGTCCCATGCCCCTTTGTGAATATCGAACAGGAGCGTCCGGGATGCATTGGACGGATCAGTGAGGTGGTTTCCGGTCAGCTTGTACACGAGCCAGGAATCCACCGTGCCGAAACACACCTCCCCCGCGTGCGCCTTCCTCCGCATGTCCGGCATGTTCTCCATGGCCCACATGATCTTCGTCCCCGAGAAGTATGGATCAAGGAGAAGTCCTGTCCGATCCGTAATGAGGCGCTCCAGCCCTCGCGCAGAGAGGGTGCGGCAGATATCGGCCGTACGCCGATCCTGCCAGACAATGGCAGGGCCCAGGGGAGCACCGGTGCCCCTGTCCCAGAACACCGCGGTTTCCCGCTGGTTTGCGATCCCGATGCCGGCGAGCCGGGAAGGGCTTACGCGCGCCTGTGCAATGGCCTCCCGGGCCGCGGCCAGCTGCGTGGACCAGATCTCCATGGGATCGTGCTCCACCCAGCCCGGGCGAGGGTAGCTCTGCGTGAATGGTTTTTGCGACAGGGCAAGCGCGTGTCCCGCGCGGTCGTAGAGTATGGCACGGGAGCTCGTGGTCCCCTGGTCCAGTGCGAGTACATACGGCGCGTCTGCCATGAACAGGATTATATGCGCGGTGCTACCGGGCGGGCAAGCTTCCCGAACCGAACGGGCCGGACAGTACGCCATAGCCGGCTTTCTCGTCCCAGGCGAACACGCGATACGAGAAACCCACTGTCAGAGCCGGCGAGGCGCTGAGGATATTTCTGATCTCCAGGGTTGGGGATTTGCCGCCTGCCGGGAACGCGGCGACGAACCTTCCGTCCGTGCTGTACGTCCACACTTCGAACGCGGCATAGGGGCCCGACACCTTGATCACTCCCCCCGCGGCCACGGACGTGGGGTACTTTGCGTCCGCAGCTCCGACGGAACGTGCCGGAATCGTGACGGCGTCTTCCACCGTGTCCCCGCTGGCGTCCTGCAGGACGACCCTGTAACGGCCTGCCGGAAGGCTGGTCCCACCGGGCATGGAGAGAGACGTGCTCCCGATCCAGCTTTCCCCCTCCGCGGTGGAGGTTGCCCATGCGCCGCTTTCCACCTTCCAGAACAGCTCCGCGTCGTCGTTGATCACGTAAAACGCGCTGAGGTTCTCAATCCCGTCGGGGTCATTGGCCACGAGGAAGACTCCGAGTGTCTCTGAATTGGTCTCACTGGCGGTGTCATGCACGTAGATGGCGCGCGCGAAGACGCGGGATATGCTCGGCGGCTTGCCGGCGCATCCCGCAGCCAGGAGCGCGCACAGAACAGCAGCACTGGTCCGCAGGGCGCCCCTCACAGTTTCTCCAGCACGGTGGCGCGCCTGCAGTCGGACAGGCGGCGCTGCAGGTAGTCACCATCCATCCGAAGCTCTTTCACCAGGCACAGGAACAGGGAGTCGGACACGATGTTCTGCTCCGTGAACAGAAACAGGAGCGCCCTTTCTGCGATGCAGGACACGCGCAGGGAGTTCATATTGATCTCGTCGTACATGTCGCGGAAATGGGCATACAACAGGGACTTTTCCGGGTTGTCCTTTATAAGGGACAGCTCCTCGCGGAGGGGTGCGGCGTCTCCCCTGGCCGCCTGGGCGCCAAGAGGCTTCAAAACAAGGAACGTATATTCCTTGCCGGGCAGGTAATGATGGTCGTCGCAGCGGGTGCAGTAGTTCGGCTCGAGGGGATCGTGCACTTCGCGGTCTCCGCCGATCACCAGCAGCGGGTCGAAATAAAGCGCAGGGCACTCGCGCCCGTCTACCGTATAGTACCTGTAGGTGTAGAAGGAATCCTGGAGACATTCGGGATGCTCGCAGTACGCGGTGAGGGGGAATACGTCGGTTGCAGTGTCCAGGAGAAGACGCGCCGTGGTGTTGAATATTTCCCGACGGAAGTTCAGCACGAGGGAAGGAAAGATGAATATCAGCCCCCGCGTGCGGGAGGCGCGCTCCACCACGTAGGCAAGCCGCTCTTCATAAAAGGATGCCTCGTCGATGACCCAGGTCCCCGCCCCGGGGTTCTCCTTCATTACGCGCTCCAGGTCGAATGAGCTCGCGATCTCGGCGATGTTCTTTCCACAGCGCACAAAGCCCCCGCGGTACGGCAGCGCATCCCGCGGGTAATCGGGAAATCTCCTGGCATCCAGCGCCGAACGGATGAAGAACACGATCCTGCGATCGGCCCCGTCCTCGGTGCGGGTGCCCTGTGCCGCCGCCCCTTTTTTCTTCTGCGCAACCTCCGAATCCCGCCAGATCCGCGCGGAGAACTCGGTCTTCCCCGATCCCATGGACCCGATCACAAGGATCCGCCGTGACGGCCGTGAAAAGTCGAAGTGGTTGAACGAGTGATGAACCCTGACTTCGGGAAACCCGAGACTCTTCAGGAATGTGCGTGTGTCCTGGTTCTCTGCCGCGCCGTCCATGAACCGCCAGCATAGTCCGCGGGACCCATGACGTCAACGCGCGCGAGTTGACAGGCTGCCGGAATCGACCTACGGTGCCCGAATGGCTCTCACGGAGAACGAGGTCAAGAAACTGACGGGCCTGACAGAAGCGCAGGCGAGGGAAAATCTTGCGAAAGAGGGAATGAACGAGCTCCCCTCCTCGAAGAAGCGCGGCATCTTTTCCGTAGCCTTCAACGTGATCAAGGAGCCGATGTTTCTTCTCCTGATCTCCTGCGGCGTCATCTACCTGGTGCTCGGGGATATCCAGGAAGCCTCCATGCTCCTCGGATTCGTCGTGGTGATCATGGGCATCACCATTTTTCAGGAGCAGAAGACGGAGAATACCCTGACGGCGCTCCGGGACCTCTCCAGCCCGCGCGCCCTGGTCATCCGCGAAGGGGCGCAGCGCAGGATCCCCGGCCGTGAAGTGGCGCGGGAAGACCTCCTCGTCTTTTCCGAAGGGGACAGGGTGCCGGCGGATGCCCTCCTCCTCTGGTGCGTCAATGTTTCAGTCGATGAATCGCTCCTGACCGGTGAGTCTGCAGCGGTGCGTAAATCCGCCGGTGAGCCCGACGCGGCTTTGAAGAGACCGGGCGGCGAGGATACGCCCTTTCTCTATTCCGGCACACTGGTCGTGCACGGACGGGGGGTGGCTGTCGTGAAAGCCACCGGAGCTGACTCGGAGATCGGGAGGATCGGGAAGGCGCTGCAGACGGTGCGGCAGGAACAAACCCCGCTGCAGAAGGAAACCGCGTCCATCGTCAAAGCCATCTTCATGGGCGCGCTCCTGCTCTGCGCCGTCCTGGTGGTGGTCTACGGCCTCACGCGCGGGAACTGGCTGGAAGGGTTCCTCTCCGGAATCACCCTGGCAATGGCGGTGCTGCCGGAAGAGTTTCCTGTCGTGCTCACGATTTTCCTGGCCCTTGGTGCGTGGCGCATCTCCCAGAACCGGGTGCTCGCGCGCCGGATGGCGGCAGTGGAAACCCTCGGCGCGGCCACCGTGCTGTGTGCGGACAAGACCGGCACGCTCACCCAGAACAGGATGAAAATCCGCATGCTGCGCGCGGCCGGCGTCTCCCTCGACCTGGCGGAAAGCAGGGGTGCAGTTCCCGAAAGCTTTCACGAGCTGCTGGAGTTCAGCATCCTGGCCAGCCAGGAAGACCCGTTCGATCCCATGGAGAAAGCGATCCAGGAGGTCGGCGCGCTCACCCTGACCAACACGGAGCATCTCCATCGAAGCTGGACCATGGTACAGCAGTACCCGCTGTCCCGGGAGCTGCTCGCGCTCTCCCACGTGTGGAAGTCGGTCTCCGGGGCCGGTTACGTCGTGGCGACGAAGGGGGCACCGGAGGCCATCGCCGATCTGTGTCATTTCGATTCCGTACGCGTGGAGACCCTGGCCCGCGAGGTTCACGACCTGGCGGACCGAGGCCTGCGGGTGCTCGGGGTGGCAAAGGCCGTCTTTCCAGGGAGTGATCTCCCCGTCGCGCAGCATGAGTTTGTATTCGATTTCATCGGCCTGGTGGGGTTGGAAGATCCGATACGGCCTGCCGTGCCGGCGGCCGTGGCCGAGTGCTACCAGGCGGGCATCAAGGTCGTGATGATCACGGGAGATTACCCCGTGACGGCCCAGAAGATCGCCCGGCAGATCGGCATGCGGGGCGGGGAGAACGTGATCACCGGACAGGAGCTTGCGCGCATGTCCCCGGAAGAGCTTCGGGACCGGGTTCGGGAGACGACCATATTCGCCCGGGTCGTGCCGGAACAGAAGCTCCTTATCGTGGACGCGTTCAAGGCGAACGGCGAAGTGGTTGCCATGACGGGAGACGGCGTGAATGACGCGCCCGCGTTGAAGTCCGCGCACATCGGGGTGGCCATGGGGGAAAGGGGGACTGACGTGGCGCGGGAGGCATCCGCCCTCGTGCTCCTGGATGACGACTTCTCCTCCATTGTGGCCGCCGTGAGGATGGGGCGACGGATTTTCGACAATCTGAAGAAGGCCATGGCGTACATCATCAGCGTGCACATCCCCATCGCCCTTGCATCCCTCGTCCCCGTGATTCTGAACTGGAAGGAGATGATCCTGTTCCCCGTGCACATCGTGTTCCTCGAGCTGATCATCGATCCTGCCTGCTCCGTGGTCTTCGAGGCCGAGGCAGGGGAGCGGGACATCATGGAGCGCGCCCCGCGCAGCCCGAAGGAACGCCTCTTCGGCAGGTGGAGCCTGGTGACCAGCACGATCCAGGGGCTGGTGGCTTTTGGCGTGGTGATCGGTGTCTACGCCGTGGCGCTCTCCCTCGGGGAGAGCGTGGCCCAGGCCCGCACCCTTTCGTTCATTACGCTGATCGTCTCCAATCTCAGCCTCATCCTCACCAACCGCAGCTGGCAGCGCGGCCTGCTGGCTTCCTTTGCCGTCCGCAACCCTGCGCTCCTCTGGGTCCTTGGGGGCGCCCTCGGCTTCCTGGCCCTCGTGGTCTACGTCCCGGGGCTGCAGCGCCTTTTCCACTTCGCCGCCATGCACCCGCCGGACCTCGCCATCGCGTTTGCCGCCGGTCTCTTCAGTATCGCGTGGTTCGAGGTGATGAAGCTGATTACGCGCAGGCGGCGGAAGCTCAGCCGAACAGCGTGAGCTGGTGATTCCGCGGGGGCCGGCGCGGGGTCTTGTCGAGCCGGCAGTGCGCAGGTATTTCGGCAAGGAAGCGGCTCGGTGAAGCTTCCTGCACCTTTCCGTACATGCGGCGCCGCGCGCAATGGCTGACAAAGAGAATGTCACGGGCCCGCGTGAGCGCGACATAGAACAGCCTGCGCTCCTCTTCCAGGTCATCTGAGAAAATGCGCGGACTACCGCGCCCGGGCAGCGGTGCAGAATCCACGGAGTACCGTGGCGGCGTAATGCCTTCCTCCGCGCCGGCGATGAAGACGACGGGGAACTCCAGTCCCTTGGCAGCATGGAATGTCAGGAGAGCCACTTTCTGTGCGGCCCGGGCCCTTTCACTTTTACGCGCGCACAGGGACACGCGTGAGATGAACCCGGGAAGGTCCGACCCGTGCTCCGCCGCGAAATCGCGGAGCACTTCTTCACCGAGCTCCACTTCCGGCCGGGAGGTGTCAAACCGCACCAGGCCGGCCCGCGCCTCGTCCATGAGGGCGCAGATGCCTTCCATGCCGGCCATCCGTGCAAGCTCGACCCGGCGCGCAAGCCAGTCCTCAACCGAAGCTGCGCTGCGGGTCCCGGCCGCGTGAGCGCGGAGGATGCGCAGGGATACAGGATCAGCCGGCGTGACAACCAGGCGCAGCGCCGCGACCAGGGAGCGGAATGGCTCTTCCTCCGCGAGCGGGGTGCCTGCCCCGGACGTCAGCGGCAGGCCGGCGCCGGCCAGCGCGGGAAGAAGCGCATCTCGAACGGCGCGCGTTCGGAAGAGGATCGCGATGTCGGCGAACCCGCAGCTTCCGCGGCCACGGTACTCCGCGGCATTCTGGCGGCCACGGTACTCCGCGGCATTCTGGCGGCCACGGTACTCCGCGGCATTCTGGCGCTCGCGCAGCCGTGCCGCGTCCACGGATACGGAATCCACGCCGCCCACAAGGTCGCTGATCGAGTCGGCGATCAGCCTGCCTTCTTCCTGCGGGTCTGCGGCCTTGAGCAGGCGTATCTTGCAGCCCTCCGACCGGACGGCCGTGAGACGGGGCACACCTGGTGCGCGCGCAGGGGAAATCAACGCGTCCGCCGCAGACACGATGGCGCCGGCGGAGCGGTAGTTGCGCGCCAGAGAGAACGTGCGTGCGGCAGTCTCCTCAGCGAAGCGGAAAAAGAGCTCCCTGTCCGAGCCGCGAAATCCATAGATGGCCTGGTCAGGATCCCCAATGCCCAGCACGTACTTCGCCGAAGGACAGATCTGCATGAGCAGGTCATACTGGGGCCTGTTGATATCCTGGAGCTCGTCCAGGGCGATGAGGTCGTAACGCGCGCACACTTCCGCGCGCAGCGCAGCGTCGGCCTTCAGCGCACCGCTCAATCGCATCACCAGGGAGGAGAGATCCGCGCCGCCGATGCGCCGCAGCTCCTCCTCATACCTGTCCATCACAAGGCGCAATTCCGGGTCCGGCTCCTCCATCCCTTCCCAGCACCGCTCCATGCGGTCCGCGATGGCATCGCGGTACCCCGCGGATTCGGCCTTCGACGTGGCGGCGCTGCCGGCCCCGCCGCCCGGGATGACTGACTCCAGCAGGTCGGCCCGCTGGGAAGGGGCATAGACCGAAAGGAGAGAGGGATCGCGCTCTTTGAGGACGGACCAGCAGAAGGAATGAAATGTCGACGCCGTGAGTTTTTCCGCCTGCCGGGGCAGCAGGAGGGCGAGCCGGTCTTTCAGCTCCCCGGCAGCACGGTTGGTGAATGTAAGGGCAAGGACCCGGCCTGGCTCCACGGACCCTCCGCGTACGTGATGCGCGATCCAGCCCACGAGCAGCCGCGTCTTCCCGGTGCCGGGACCGGCGATGACCAGGCTGCGCGGGGAATCACAGTCAACGATGGCGCGCTGCTCGTCATCCAGGAGCGTGGATTCCTCAGGCACCGCCTCCTGGGCACGCGCGGGGCGGGCAAGGAGAGCCGCACGAGCCTTTCGCGGAACCGATGCGTGTCCCATCTGAAAAAGCTCATCCTGCCCCCTGAGCCGGGTGAGCTCCGCATCGTCGAAAACCCGGATAACACCGAACTCCCCGTCGTAGCCGGGCCGGGGATCGATCCGTCCCTCCCGCATGCGCCGAACAGCCTCGGCCAGGAGCGCGCCGTGGGAGCGCGCAATATCTTCCACCGGGACGTCGAGGAGGAACCTGTACTCGCTGCCGAATGCAGTGATGATGCGCGCGTACAACGCGCTCACGGTCTTCGATCCGGGGCCGCTGCCCGCTATCTCTGCAAGGAGCTCAGGGAGGGGAATGATGTAGCGGAAGCTTTCCGCGGTCCGAGGCTGCACGGGCTCCGCGCGGTCCGCGAGGGTAAGCACCCTGTTGAGCACTCCCACGGTGACCGGGGTGCCGCAGACGGAACACATGCCGCCGGCCTTGAGCGTCTGATCCGGCTCCATGCAGACCCCGCACTTGCGGTGGCCGTCCAGGTGATACTTCCCCTCCTCCGGGTAGAACTCGAGCGTCCCCAGGAAACCCTTGCCGGTTCGCAGCGATTCCACCAGGCCACCCCAGCTCCGCTCGGTGTCGAAAAGATTGGCCTCCCTGCCGAGCTTGCCCGGCGAGTGCGCATCCGAGCTGGAGACCAGGCGGTAGCGGTCAAGGGCGCTCCAGCGCCAGTTCATCAACGGATCGGATGAAAGACCCGTCTCCAGGGCGAAGATGTGCGGGGTAAGCTCCTCGAAGCAGTCTTCAATCCGGTCGAAACCTGACTTGGAGCCGAAGAGGGAGAACCAGGGGGTCCAGATGTGGGCGGGTATGAGAAACGCCTCCTCCGAAGTCTCCAGGAGCATGGAGAGCAGGTCCTTGGGGTCCAGGCCGAGAATGGGCCGCCCGTCCGAGGCGATGTTGCCGACAGCCGCAAGCTTCGTCCCCAGCTTGCGCGCGTCTTCCAGCGTGGGTACGCCGATCAGGCTGTGCACCTTTCGGACCTGTCCGTTCTTTTTGTAGATGGAGCTGATCTCGGTGGTGAGGATGAAACGGACCTCGCTGTCCGCAGCCACCGCCCCTTCCAGGGGCGAGCCCTCGGGCGCCTGCTTGAGCGCGTAGAGCCCGTCCTTCTCCACGAGCTCGGCTTCGAGCTCCGCACACCAACCGGGGTGGGTGAAATCCCCGGTGCCCACGACCCCGATGCCCTTGATCCTGGCCCACTGATAGAAGCCCGCCAGGTCAGCCTCCCTGCTCGTGGCCCGCGAAAACCGGGAGTGCACGTGCAGGTCGGCAACGTACCTCATGCGGATTTGGAGAAAATTGTCCTGATCTCTTCCTTGGCCCCGTCCAGCACTTCCCCGTATTTCACGTCGAGCTGTGAGAGGTACTGGCGGATCATTGACTGGAACTCGGGGTCTGCTGCCGGGTTGATCTTCACCGGCCGCCCCATCTGCCGGGACATCTCCTCTTCTTTTTTCTTCAGCTTCAGGGAGTACTGGCGTTCGACGGTTTCCACAAGGCGCTTGCGCTCACCGACGTATTCCTTGAAGAAACCGTCCAGCTGGCTGAATATCGTGGTCACCTTGCGCGCGTCCGTGACGGCAAGGGATACTGCTTCCCCTATGCGCTTCAAGTCTTTCATTGCGAACTCGTCAATCGGGAGGACGAGGTTGGCGAGCAGCGACTGGACAAGGCCCTCCCTGACCAGCCGGGCCTGCGGCGCGTCATAGCCTTTGAGGACTGCCTTGAGATCGAAGGAGGAGTCCTCCAGCATCTTCGAGACGAGCTTTTTCCCCTCGTCCCGGAGCCGGTTCGTCTCCACCAGCTCCTTGTTGGCTTCTATTCCCTTGGAGTTCTCCATAGCAATTTCGAGCGCCGATTTTATGATTCCCATGTATTTTTCTCCCTTTGACCGTGTGCAATGTAATCTGGCTGTGTGTGCGAATCAAGCCGTGACGAGGATTGTTTCCCTCTCCGTGACGACGCCGTCCAGCCGCTGGTCCCTTTCCACGTGCGGAACCGCATCCACGAGCTGGTCCGCAAGGCAGATACCGAGCACGATGATGCTTCCCGCGGCGCGCCGGGCCCCGTCCAGGAACCGGTCGTAGTAGCCCTTTCCCCTGCCCAGCCGGTTGCCCTGCCGGTCGAAGGCCAGGCCCGGCGCGGTCA
Organism: uncultured Spirochaetaceae bacterium; assembly: GCA_964437385.1. Lineage (GTDB taxonomy): Bacteria > Spirochaetota > Spirochaetia > SZUA-6 > Fen-1364 > Fen-1364. The sequence continues at coordinate 5,117 of CAYTGX010000011.1, read as the reverse complement.
CGAGCACGTGCCCCGCGCGCGCGATGTCCAGCGGCAGCCACGCCGGACCAGGTTCCGGTATGCCCCAGGCATCGCGGGGAAGCTCGCCGGCATCCGTCGGCATGACCACGAAGCGGATGTCATTCCCCTGGATGCGCGGCACCGCGACGGCTTTGCCCCGCGCGCGCGCCGCCAGGATCACCCCTGCGGTATCCAGCTCGTGCGGCATGGACAGGAAGCACAGGATCGTGTCAGCCCGGCCCCAGGCCTCGGTCAGGGCAAGGCGCCCGGCCATGGCCGCACTCCGCTCGGCAAGGTCTGCCGGGTCGATCCCGGTCAGGCGTCGCTTCATGACGGCGCGCATTTCCGCCTTGTTCATGCTACAGTCATACGGACGGGGAGATGGATATGCAAGAGCAGGGGGCGGGGACCGATTTCTGGGACTCTACGCGCACAAGCATCATCGGGGAAAATGCGCAGATCGAGACGCCGTTCGGCAGCAGGCGGGTCACCTATGCCGACCACACGGCCTCAGGCCGCGGGGTGACTTTCATTGAAGACCTCATGCGCAGCGTGCTGGAGTTGTACGGCAACACGCACACGGAGGACGATGCAACGGGCACCATCACCTCCGAGCGTCTCCGCGAAGCGGAGGCAACTATCAAGAGGCTCGTGAACGCGGGGCCCGAGCACATGATCGTCACCGTTGGCGCCGGGGCCACCGCGGCCGTGCACCATCTCCAGCAGATCCTCGGCATCTACGTCCCGCCTGCGGGCAAGGATTTCTTCACAACGCTGTTCAAGGAGCATCTGCCTGCCGACCAGAATGAGAATCTCGCCGCCCTGCTGCGCGCATCGCGTCCCGTGGTCTTTGTCGGCCCGTATGAGCATCACTCCAACGAGGTCTCCTGGCGGGAGTGCTACGCCGAGGTCGTGGAAATCGAGCTCACCCCGGAGGGCCTTCTGGACCTGGATGACCTTCGGGCCAAGGTATCACGGGCCCAGTACGCAGGCAGGCGCAAGGTCGGCGCTTTCTCCGCAGCCTCCAATGTCACGGGCGTGAAAACCCCTGTGCACGAGGTTGCGCGGATCCTGCACCGCCACGACGCCCTTGCGTTTTTCGATTTTGCCGCCCTGGCCCCCTATGAGCCCATCGACATGCGGCATGACGCCGAGTCAGGGTTCGACGCTGTCTATTTCTCCCCGCACAAGTTCCTCGGGGGCCCGGGAAGCTGCGGCGTTCTCGTCTTTCACCGCAGGATCTACCGCGCCGATCTTCCCCCCACGGTGGGCGCCGGGGGCACGGTGGATTTCGTGAGCTTCGACGACCAGGCCTACAGCGCGGACATCGAGGTCAGGGAGAAAGCCGGCACGCCGGGGATCCTGCAGACTCTCCGCGCCGCGCTCGCCATGGAGCTGAAGGAAAAACTCGGTTCTGAGCTGGTCGCGGCCCGTGAACGTGACATTGTCCGCAGGGTGCACAAAGCTCTTTCCACACACCCGGCCATCGACCTCATGGGCAATGTCGGCCCTGAGCACAGGCTGCCGATTTTCTCCTTCAATATAAGAGTGGGAACGTCCTGGCTGCACCCGCGCTTCGTCACCCGGCTCCTCAATGACCTGTTCGGGATCCAGAGCAGGGCCGGATGCTCGTGCGCCGCACCGTACGGACACCGGATCCTCCACATCGACGCGAAGAAGTCCCGGGACCTGCGGCGCTCGATCATGGGCGGCAACATCGGCCTCAAGCCGGGCTGGGCCCGTGTGAACCTGCACTTCCTTCACACGGACGAGGAAGTCGATTTCGTCTGCCGCGCCATCCTGTTCGTGGCAGAGCAGGGGAAGCATTTTTTGCCCTTTTACCGCTTCGACATCCACAGCGGCTCCTGGCAGCACGCTGCTTTTGCACCCCGCCATCACCCCTTCGGGCTGGCAGAAGCGCTGAACCGGGCGCCGGCGGCGGCCGCCGAGCCTGCCCCGCCCGATCATCGCGCACTCTTTGCGCGCTACCTGGCCGAAGCGGAGAGCCTGGCGCGCGGCCTGCGGGACCGCTGGTCGGATACGAATCTCAAGCACACCGAAGAAGACCTCATCCCCTTCGTATACATGTAGCGCGCCCTGCCGTAGCCGGCAGCGCCCAGGAATGCTATTTTTCCTCATGGCCATACACATGTTCGGCGGTTCTGCTCTGCGCGCTCACCGCGCCAGGCTTCAGCGGGCCCTGTTTGCGGCGCTTGCAAGCGGCGTCCTGCTCCTTTCCGGCTGCGGCACCATGCACACGGGCGCCGGCGCCCGCCCTGCGGCGGACAACGGCGTCCTCCGCGCCACCCTGGACAATGGGCTGCGTGTCATCATCGTGAAGACCTCTCTTGCACCGGTGGTGGCGCAGCAGCTCACATTCTTTGCCGGGGCCAACCAGTCCCCTCCGGGATTCCCGGGAATGGCTCACGCGCAGGAGCACATGATGTTCCGCGGCTCCTCCGAGCTGTCCGGAGACCAGCTCTCCGCAATCACGGCGCAGCTCGGCGGGGACCAGAATGCGTTCACCCTCTCCACGACCACTACGTACTATCACACGGTGCCGGCTGATGACCTTGACCTGACCCTGCGCATGGATGCCATCCGGCTGGCCGGTATCGACGATGACCAGTCCGCCTGGGAAAAGGAGCGCGGGGCCATCGAGCAGGAGGTGGCCCGGGACAATTCCAGCCCGTCCTATGTCCTGCAGGCCAGGGCGCGGGAGCGTATCTTTGCCGGCACTCCCTACTCGGACACCGGTCTCGGCACAAAAGCCACGTTCGACGCCACGACGGCCGACATGCTGAAGAGCTTTCACCAGAGCTGGTATGGGCCCAACAATGCCCTTCTTGTTCTCGTCGGTGACCTGGCCCCTGAGGCGGCCCTCGCAAAAGTGAAGCAGCTCTACGGGTCGATTCCGAAGAAAGCCGCGCCGCCCCGGCAGGAGATCGCGCTCCAGCCCGTGGTGCCGGATACGTTCGCCTCCACGACCGACGAGGCCTACGGATTTGTCGCTTATATCTTCCGCACGCCGGGCTACAAGGATCCCGACTACCCGGCCGCGGAGATTCTTTCCCGGGTCATGGACTCGCCCCGCGGCGCCATTACCGAGCTTGCCTACGAGGGCAAGGCGCTCAACGCCGGCTTCTCCATGCAGACGTTCCCCGACGCCGGCTACGCCACCGTCTGGGCGGCCTTCCCCAGGGGAGGAGATGAAAAGGCCCTGCAAGAGGAGCTGAAAGGCGCAGTCAAGAAGGCCATGGCTGGTATCCCGGCGGATCTCATTGAGGCCGAGCGCCGGCGCGTCGTGCTGGAAAGCGCGCTGCGCGGCAATTCGATTTCAGGCCTTGCCGACTCGTGGACGGATGCCGTGGCGGTGAAGGGCCAGGATTCCCCCGACAGTGAGGCGCAATTGCTCCAGAAGGTCGATGCGGATGCCGTGAACGCTTCTGCCGCGCGCCTTCTGGACTTCGATCACGCCATTACCCTCGTGCTGACTCCTGCTCCCAGCGCGCAGGCGACCCGGGGCGGCCAGGCATTCGGTTCCCCCGAGTCTTTTGCCTCCACACCCGACAAGCCCGTCGAGCTTCCCGCCTGGGCCGACGCGGCCCTGGCAAAGCTGCCCCACCCGACGCCGCTGTTCTCCCCGACGATCTACGACCTGTCCAATGGCCTGCGGCTTGTCGTGCAGCCCCTCTCCTCCACGAGCGCGGTGAGCCTCTACGGAAGCGTCCATACCAGTGAAAACCTGCAGGCGCCCCCCGGCCAGGAAGGCGTGGAGGACATGGTGAACACGCTGTTGGCCTGGGGCCCGAAAGGCATGACCCGGGACGATTTCGAGGCAGCGTGGGATTCCATCGGCGCCGACTACTCGGCAGGCACGTCTTTTTCGATGGGTGTGCTGCCGGAATATTTCGACAAGGGTGTCGAGCTTCTGAGCGGGGACCTGCTTCAACCGGCCCTTCCGCCGGATGCCTTTGCAAGCCAGCAGCCCATCCAGAGCAGGCAGGCGGCAGGCAACGTGCAGAGCCCGGTCTTCCAGTTCCGCATGGCTGTTCAGAAAGGACTGGTGCCCGCCGGGGACCCCTCGCTGCGGAGGCCGAGCCCCGAATCTGTCGGCTCGCTCACCATCGACGCGGTGCGCGCGTATCACCAGGCGGTGATGAGACCGGACGAGACCACGATCGTCGTGATGGGCAGGATAGAGCCGGAGACCGCGCGCGCTGTCATTGAGAAGTACTTCGGGGCGTGGAAAGCATCGGGCCCGAAACCGGTGCTGGACTACCAGCCCGCTCCACCCTCGGCGGCTTCCGAGGTATTCATACCCGACGCCGTGCGCGAGCAGAACGCGGTCGTGCTGGCAGAGACTCTGCCCATGACGTACGACGACCCCATCCACTACGCGCTGCAGCTGGGGACCGAGTTTCTCGGCGGAGACAGTTTTGCCAGCCCGCTCTATCGCGAGCTGCGGGTCAAGCGCGGCCTGGTGTACAGCGTCGGGAGCTCCGCCGGATTCGGCAGGACACGTTCGCAGTTTTCGCTGAGCCTCGGCGCCTCCCCGGACAAGGTGAAGGAAGCGCGGCAGATTGCATTGCAGATGGTGCAGGCAATGGGGGACGCGCCGTTGTCCGAGCAGGACCTGCATCTTGCAAAGGGACAGGCGCTGCGCCAGATCGAGCTCTCCAATCAGACTGCGTCGGACATCGCCCAAAGCTGGATCGGCTATAATGAAGAAGGACTTTCTCTCAACCGTCTGTTCGATGTTGCGCGCAGGTACGAAGGCCTGACCACGGCCGAGATACAGGCTGCTTTCAAGAAGTACCTGGAGGCTGACAGGCTCTCCACTTTTGTCCTTGGTCAGCCCTACGGCAATTAGGCATTCGTGGGTTCGCTCGCTGACCTGGTCTACCTCCCGCGTCCCCGCGATATCCGGCCGGGGACGGGATCTTTCAAGGCCCCCGCGGGCGCGCGCATTGCCCTCCTGGGAAACGCCCAGGCACTTCTTCCTGCCGCGCGGCGGTTGCAGAAGATGGCGCGCGGCCTGTTGGGCCTGGAGTGGCGCATTGGCGCGGGTGAGTTTGGCGGCTCGCCGTCAGTCTCCCTTGCGGTTGTGCCCAGCG
>CAYTGX010000010.1:908-80476 GCA_964437385.1 uncultured Spirochaetaceae bacterium | reverse complement strand
GCAGTTCCGCGGATTTGTGCGCCGCGCTATTTCTTTTCCACCGCCAGGTCCATAAATCGTTTCAGGATGGCCTGTGCCGGGTCCTGGGCAAGGTCGATGGCTTTCACGTTGGCGGGAATATGCACTGCAGGCTTCGGGGTCACCTTCTTTCCCTTGAACTGGGGCAGCCATTTCCGCTCAGCTTCGAGCATCTCCCCGGTCATGTCGCGAATCTCTTTCAGCGTGCACACTGCCGCGGTCAGAGGATCCATGGCAATTGCCTGAACGAGCGCCTCGGTGTCACCGTTGATGCCGGCCTCGGCGGCCAGGAGCTGCACATTCACGTTCGTCATGCACAACGCCGCGCACTGGGTCGGCAGCTTGCCGATCCTCATCGGGTGCAGGCCCGTGTCATCGGCAAAGGTGGGGACCTCCACGCAGCAGTCCGACGGGAGATTGGTGATGTAGCCGTCGTTGCGTACATTGCCCATGAACTTGAACGGGATTCCCGTCGCAACGGCCTCAATGATGTAGGAGCAGTACTCCACGCTTCGGCCGTCGAGCTTCGTCGATTCCCAGTCGAGCTGGTTTTTTCCCTCGTAGCGCCTGGCAACAGTGTCGCACCAGTTGAAATACGCGCCGCTCTGACCGCCGAATCCCGGCTCATCGCAGTACGTGTCCAGGGCTGTTTTGTTCTTGCGGAACCACGGAACGTACTCGGCAAGGTGACCGGTGGTTTCGGTCATGAAATAGCCGAAGTGCCTGAATACCTCGCCCCTGACCTTCTCGCTCTTGTAGATGGCGGGCTTCTCGATAGCCTGGGCCAGTTTCGGATACAGGTCCTGGCCGTTGCGCGTGAGGGTGAGAAACCAGTCCATGTGATTGATGCCGCCGCAGGTATAGACGATCTCTTCCTTGGGCACCTCGATGAACTGCGCAATCTGCTCGATTGTCGTCTGCACGCCGTGGCAGAGGCCGACGAAAGACACGTCAGTTGCCTTTCCCAGGGCAAGGCAATTGCCCGCCATCGGGTTGGCGTACTGGAGCATGATGGCTCCCGGCCTGGATACTTCCTGCATGTCACGCGCGATTTCCAGCAGCACCGGGATGGACCTCATGGCCCTGAACACTCCCCCCGGTCCCATCGTGTCTCCCACGCATTGGTCCACCTTGTACTTCAGCGGGATCTTCCAGTCTATTGCAAAGGCTTCCACGCCCCCCACCTGGATCATGACAACAACGAAGTCCGCGTCTTTCAGCGCCTCTCTCCTGTCCAGAGTGGCCCATACCTCCCCCTTCACCTTGTTGTCCTTGAGCATCCGCTTCCCGAACTCCTCCATTGCCCGCAGCTTGGGCTCGGTGCGGCTCATCAAGGCGAACTCGCTGCCTTCCAACGCGGGGGTGGCCAGTATGTCTGCCATCAGGGTCTTGCAGAACACAACGCTTCCGGCGCCGATCATGGCGATTTTCTTACCCATCGATTTTGCTCCTTGTGTGTTTTCGGTCAGGCAGCGGCGTCCCACTGCTGCCTGATGAACTGGATCCCTTCCGTATACAACGCTTCGGGGCTTTCGAAAATATCCCGCCAGATGCGCGTGGCTGCCGCAAATGCGGGCAAGACCCTGCCGAACGCTTCGATCGTCAGCCAGTTGTCATAACCGCTGGAGCGAAGCGTCCTGAATATGGCCTTCCAGTCGTTGTGACCTCTGCCCGGCACGCCTCTGTTGTTCTCCGAAATATGCATATGGGTGATGATGCCCCGGTGCGCGCGGATGCTTGCCACGGGATCGTTTTCCTCGATATTGGCGTGGAAAGTGTCGAACATGGCCTTGAAGTTGGGCATGCCCACGCTCTTCACGTGCTCCGCAACCTGGTCCATCGTGGTAAGGACGTATGCTTCGAACCTGTTCAGAAACTCCACCGCCAGGGTGATCCCGGCCGGCGCGGCATATTCAGCAGACTTCCGCGCATGCTCCGCCGCGCGCCGCTTCTCTTCATCAGTCGGCCCGGTACCTGTGAACACGCCCACAGGCTGATAGAATGGCCCGCACAGGAGGTCCGTCTCCAGCGCATGGGTGCAGTCGATGACCCTCTTCATGAAATCCAGGGCATTGTCACGCAGCGCCTTCTCAGGGCTCACAGGGTTGTGCGCCGCATCAGGCATATTCGTCACCACGGCGCATGCGAGGCCATTGTCCCGGACAGCCTTCAGGACTTTCGCATAGTGTGACGGGATCCCTTCCAGGATGGGAATCTCCACGCCGTCATAACCGGCCTTCTTCAGCTTCTGCAGCAGCGGAAAATGCTGCGCGGTTACGTGCGACGTCCAGAGCAAGAGATTGAAGCCGGCTTTCATGGATTCCCCCTGAGATGAGTGGTGTAATCTCATTATATAGGTCAACGAATTTTGAATGTCAAGCGAAAGCGCATCATGTGCAGGCGGCTCCCGGGATGCTATGATGACGCACCGGAAAGGAGCCCCATGATCCCGTACGACTTCATTCAATCGGAGAGTGAGCTCGAGAAGCTCCTTGCCCACCTGGCGCGCACGGGATGTCCACGGCTCGCGGTCGACGTGGAGGGGGAAAACAACCTTCACAGCTACGGCATCCATGTCGCATTGATCCAGCTCTTTGACGGCATCCACGGCTGGATCGTCGATGCGTGTGCCATCAGGAAGAGGAGCCTGCTGAAGGCCCTTCTGGAAGAATCCTCATGGGTGAAGGTGTGGTTCGACGCGGCCAACGATCTCCTGTCCTTCCAGCATGACCTGGACATCCGTCCCCGCCCGCTCCTGGACGTGGCCATCGCGGCAAGGCTTCTCCAGAAACCTGGAGGACTGCAGGCGCTGACCCGGCAGGGAGGATCGGCCTCGGCCAAAGACAGGTTCCAGAAATCAAACTGGCTTCGCCGTCCGCTCTCGCGGGCGCTGCTCGACTACGCGATATCCGACGTGCTGCACCTGCTGGACCTGGCCGACGAGCTGATGGCAGAAATCAAGCAAAGGGGCCTGACGGCGGAGTTCCAGACGCGCAATCTGGAGCAGCAGGCGGCCGAGCGCTCATGGGATCCGCTGGCCAATTTCACGCGCATCCCCGGCTTCAACACGCTGCGCGGGCCCCAGCGGCGTTTCGCGAAGGTCCTTTGGTATGCCCGCGAGTACTACGGACGCCAGCGCGACATGCCGCCTGGAAACGTGGCATCGCGGCTGGAGCTGCGCGCGCTGGTAGACCGGGGCTCCCGGGATGCATCCGATATTTCAAAGTTCCTCAATGAAAACAGGAAGAAGAACCGTGTCGATCCCGTGGACCTTGCCCTGCACCTGGAAGCGGCAGAGAAGACCGTGAACGCGGAGGACAGGCAGAGCCTGGCCGACCGCGGAGCGTAGTCCTTCCGCGGTATTCCGCGGAGTTGGATGACGAGGGCGAGCGAGAGCAGGGACGGAGAAGCCGGCTCACAGCCGGATGAGGTTCCCCCCCAGCAGCTCTGCCGTGGATGGATGACAGGTGAAGATAATGAGCTGCCGGAGCGCTCCGAAAGACACAAGGCTCTGGGCGGCGGCCCTGCGCCGCGAGGGGTCCATGTCCACCAGGGGATCGTCCATCATCATGAAGCCGTCGGAGCCCTGCAGGAAATATGCCGCCATGGCCATGCGCAGCGCGAGGGCCAGGGTGTCCTTGGTCCCTGCTGAGAGCAGCTCCCACCCGATGCGTGCGCCCTTGCCATCCGCCAGCGCACGCGGAAGAGAGCCGTCCATTTCCACCCACAGGTGGCGGCCTCCTGTCATCGCCGCAATGAGCTTCTCGAGCTCGGAGCGTATGCCGTCGTAGATCGAAGAGACGCCTTCTCCGAGCAGCCCGCGGGCCACCGCGCCGATGTGCTCCAGGGCTTCGCCGCGTCGAAGCTCCAGCCGGAATGCCTCTTCCACGTCCTTCACCTGGACGGCAAGCTCTGCTGCGGACTGATCCGGCGCCTTGTCCATCAGGGCGTTCTTGTCCCCCTCGAGTCCTTTCACCTCCACGCGAAGGTCAGCGAGCTTTTTCTGCGCCGACTCGAAATCCCGCACGAACGTCTCAGCGTCGGAAAATCCTTCCGGCAGAGACGACGACTGTGAAAGCCTGGCAACGAGAGCTGATTCCCGGCTTTTCGCGCCGGCCAGCCTGTCGATAAGCTCATCTGGCGTCCCGTACTCGGATGCCCAGGCCTCAATCCGCGTGCGGATCCCGGCGCGCTCGCGCGACCGCGCATCGCTTTGCGCTTTGAGCGTGGCGAGCGCCGAAGCGATGGTGGCAAGGGGCCGGGTTGCAGCCGCCGCGCCGAAAGCGGCGACACGCGTCTTGAGCTCCTCCAGTGACTCGCCGGCAAGCTCTTCTGCAAGGTTCTTCCGGGCGGATTCTGCTTCGGCAGCGCATGCCTCATATGCCCGGCAGCGCGTTTCCGCCTCGGCAAAGCCGGACACCCCGTGACGCCTGAGCAGCGTCTCCAGGGCGCGGTGAGCCTCACCGGCCCTTTCAGCCCTGGCAAGGGAGTCGACGTCTCCGGACCTCACTTCGATCTCCATGTCCGGATGCACGATGCGGATGCGTCCGCCGGCACGCAGCCGGGCAGTCTCTCCGGGGCCGAGCGTCTTCCTGCTCTCCGGATCGAAGTCTTCCTGTACGACAATCTCCGCACCTGCCCTGCCCACCACGGTCACGGCAAGCCTTCCCGCCTCCACACCGGCCTGCAGCTTTTCAAGCTGGGTCGACGCCCGCCGAATTTCCTCCAGGCCGCCCTGGTCCAGACGGGGCAGCCCGGCGAGCCTTCCGCGCGCCTGCTCGACCTGCGCCTCTTTCTTCAGCACGCGCGCGAGCTTGTCCCTCACGCCTCGCGTGCTTTCCGCCTTTTGCGCTGCCAGGAACTCCTCCCCGAGCGGACCGCGCGCGGCTTCCGCATCGGCCAGGGCTTTCTCAAGCTCCTCTACCTTGTGCGCCTCCACAGGCCATTCCCGGGATACCTTGCGCAGCGCATCCATCTCCTGCCGGACCGCCTTCAGCTCAGCATCGAGAATCCGCCGCTCGCGCGCGTCCCGGGCAGCGGTCTCGTTCCGGGAAACAAAACTCTCCCTTGCGGCAAGCTCTGCAGCCGCTTCCCGGAGCCTGCCATTGATCTTATCAAGCCCGGATTCGTATGCCGCGGTGCTCTTCGCGCTCTGCACGATCCTCTCCTTCTCGTACCAGGTTTCGAGGATTGTTCCGATCCTGTTCTTCCAGGGGTTCTCGATGCCGCGGTTGCCCTCGGGACCGGCCCGGGGCCGGTCCCATCGCAGGAAGGCTTCGTCGCGGCGACGCTCCAGGAGCTCGAGGAACCTGTCCACGGGCACGCCGCCCGTGGACAGTACCGCTCCCCTCAGCATGTCGGTCAGATCAGCAAGCGCCTCCCTGCCTTCCTTCCGCAGGGAATCCAGGGTCGCGGAAAGCTCGGCCTGCCCTGTCATGAGCACTTTCCAGAAGGTCCCCTGCTTGGCGGGAAGCAGCGTTTCGAGTTTTTCCGCAATGGCGTCGTCGTCCCCGATCGTACCCCTTCCCTGCCCCGTCAGTTCCGACGCAGGGGATTGGCCCCACCTGCGCCTGAGGGTCCACGCGGCGTCAGCCGCGCTGAACTCGATCTCCAGACGGACGATATCCCCGCCGCCCGCGGGAAGAAACTTTTCGATGAATTGTGCGAACTTCGGCCTGGTGAGCCTTGTCCGCAGAAAGGAACTCTTCACCGCGTTGAAGAGCGTCGATTTGCCCGCTTCATTGGGCCCGAGAATCACGTTCAAACCAGGCGCAAAGACGACCTCCTTGTCATCGAAGCAGCCGAAGGGAAAGAGCCGGAGGCGGCGCACGATCACGGAAGCAGCTCCTGCAGCAGCTCGTGCGCAATCTGCAGCGCCTCCTGTTCGTCTTCCTCGGCAAGCTGGGACAACAACGAGTGGGGAAAAGACCCCACAGGATACTCCCTGTCGATTGCCTCCCGAGTAATCGTCTCGCGGAGATCCTCTGTCCGAAGCTCCAGGTGCATCAGGTGCTCGGCCATGCGCGCACGGAGAGGACCGATGCGGGAGAGGATCTCCCGCGTGACCCGGCCTTTCAGCCGCAGCCTGAGCAGGGTTGTGTCCGGTACGCCGTACGCATTCTCCAATTCGGCCAGGTCCGCAGCGCCCTTTACTTCCAGTGTCCGATCGACAAAACGGATGCGTCCGGTGCTGAGCGGCTGCGCGGAGATTTCTTTTTTATCGCCCAGCTCGATCAGCCACGCAGCGCCTGCATGCGTACAGTCGAAACCGTCGGGAGCGGGAGTGCCGGGGTAGTAGATCCTGTCGTGACCGGACGGCCGCTCGGGATACCGCACATGAGTGTGCCCGAGAAACCAGGCGTCCATGCCGGAGGAGAGAAGATCCGCCGTCTTCATGGGAAAGTAGCTTTCGGTGAAATCCGGAGAAACTCCCTCCAGGCTGCCGTGCGCAATCCCGATGTGGTGGCGGATGGTCTCGTCCCTGGCCGCGCCCCGCACCCACCCGACGGCGCTCGCCGCGGAATGAATGGAAAGGCACGGCCCCGGGTAGATGCACGCATCGATTTCATAACCGCGGAGGGAACAGGGCCGCGGCTGGTCCAGAAAGAGAACCGAATCCCCGCTCTTTTCGCGGAACCGCGGCCAGAGCTCGTCATCCGGCGAGTAGTAGTCGTGATTGCCCGGGAGCACCGCGACGCATTTCCCGGGAAATGCGCCAATCGCCTTCGCGGCCCGCTCCGTGTCCCGCTTCGACATGGACACGCGGTGGAAGAGGTCTCCTGCAATAACAAGGAGATCGCAGTGCGCGGCGCCTGCCTGAGCGACCATTCGCTCCAGGCAGAGGAAACGCTCCTCCTCGAGCTCGGCATGCGCCGCGGGGTACTGCGCGAATTTCATCCCGAGGTGAAGGTCGGAGGTGAGAAAGACGCGCAAAGACATCGTCCGGCAGTATAGGAGATAGCCGGGCGCGAGTAAAGTTGGGCCCTACTTGGAGCCCTGCGGCGCCGGTGCGCCCTGCGGGGCCGGTGCGCCTTGCGGGGCCGATGGCCCTTCCGATGGACTCGGGGAAGCCGGGAACGCGGCGGCGAGCTCCTGTTTCGTGGCGTCACGGATTTTCACGATCTCGATTTCGAACGTGAGATCTTTGCCCGCCAGGGGATGGTTGAAGTCCACGGAGACGGACTTGTCCGTGATGGCAATGATCGTCACGGTGCGCGGTCCCATTGGCGAGTTGACCCTGTAGAACTGGCCCACGGCGAGCTTGAGATCCTTGGGGAATTGCTCCTTGGGAACTTCCTGGACCGCGTTCTTGTCATACTCACCGTATGCATCCGCGGCCTTGATTTCTATTTTCTTCTTGGCCCCGACCTTCAGTCCCATGATCCCCTTTTCCAGCGCGGGAATCATTTTCCCTGCACCGATCATGAACTCTATGGGCTTGTCCGGCTGGGACTGTCCGAAAACCGTCCCGTCAGCGAGTGTTCCCTTGTAGCTCATCTGCACGATCTTCTTGTCCACCACGGCTGCCGGACCACAGCCAAGAATTACCAGGATCATGAGAAGGGGGGCAAGGCGCGAGAGAACCCTTTTCATCGCGTCTCCTTTTTTTTGCGAAAAGATCACCGAGCATAGTCCTGTTTCATTCATCGTGCAAGCTCCCCTTCCCTCGCGCGAAGGTTCCGGGCTACTGTAGGGGGCTTGCATGTCCCTGTTGAACACTTTCACCGGTCACTCCCCCTGCTGAGGGACTTCCGCCTCTTCCTTGCAAACCCTACGTTCGGCAACATGCCATGGGAGCAAAGCGGTTTTCACGCGCTCATCGTACGCCTTTCACCATTTGCCGATGTTGAGCGCTCCACGCCCCACCTGTTCCTGGCGCGAGAGATCCGCGCCGCGCTGCCCGGCGCGTACGTCGACATGGCGTTTCTTCCGCGCGACGAAGATGCGCACGTCCTGGAGGAGGCGGGGCTCCCCCTCCTCATCGGGACCCAGTCTCATCGGGCCGTCGATGACTTCGAGCTTGTATTCGTTTCCAACGCGTGGCTCCTCGAGCAGGTGAATCTCCCGTTTCTCCTGGCGCACTCGGGGATCCCATTGTGGGCCGGCGCGCGCGGCGAGCAGTGGCCTCCTTTCATCCTCGGGGGCTCGAACAGCACCGCCGCCCATGCCCTTGTGTCCGAAACCGGGGACTGCATGGCGGACGCGATTTTCTTCGGAGAAGGCGAAGGAAGCGCGGGCAGGATCGCGCGCATGAACAACGCGTTGCAGGACGTCCCGAAGCAGGAGCGCATGAAGCGCATCGCCTCCGAGGTGCCGGGGCTCTGGCCGGCAGGGGGCTTCACCGTCAGGGTGGGCAGAACCACGTGCTCCGATTCCGATGCCGGCGGGGAGGGCATGGCCGCACCGATCTTGCCGGGTCCCGAATCCGCAACTGCCCGGCTTTCCGTCACGCGCGGATGCCCGTGCTTCTGCTCCTTCTGCTACGAGGGCCACGACAGGAAACCGTTCCGCCAGGTCCCCGCCTCCGAAATCCTCCGCGCGGCGCGCGAGCTGAAACTGACAACGGGGGCGGATACCCTCGAAGTCGAAAGCTTCAACTTCAATACGCATTCCGAGATTGGCGTCCTCCTTCACGACCTCAACCTGCTTTTTCACCGGGTGAACCTGATGAGCCAGCGCGTGGACATACTGGCGCGCACGCCGGGGCTCCTGGACCTGGAAATTGCCGCGGACAAGACGAGCTTTACCCTCGGCATCGAAGGAATCAGCGCGAGGGCCCGGAGCTTCTTGAAGAAGAGTCTCGAGGAGGCGGATATCCGAAGTGTACTGGAAGCCCTTCACGCACGGAGAATACGCGAGTTGAAGTTCTTCTACCTGCTTACCGGAAGGGAAGATTCGCGCGATTTTGAAGAGTTCACCGACTTCGTGAAATGGCTGAAACAGCTCCGCATGAAATCCCATGCTCCCCCGCGCGTTCTTTTCAGCTTCGGCATGCTCGTGCGGATGCCGTTCACCCCCCTGCGCTATGATCCGCCCGTGCTGGATGAACAGGCGTGGCGGCAGGAGGCCGGAAGGACGAAATCGATCTGCGAGACCAATGGGTTCGAGTTCAGGCTCGCCATGCCCTGGTCCGAGTACGAAGCCACGCAGGCGCTCGCGCTCGGCGGGCATTCCCTGCATTCCCTTCTCGAGCAGATTGCACACGCAGGGTGCATTTCGGGAAGAGGGTTGCCCCGGGAGGCAGGCCCCTGGGTCGGGGAATGGCTCGCCGCGCACGGCGCGGAGCTCAGGGGAGAAAAGCCGCGCAACCGGCGGTTCGCCTTCCCGTTTCTCGAAGACGAGCAGACAACCGCGTCCCTCCATGCGCAGTACGAGGAGGCGAAGGCGGGGCGCGACCCAGGGTATTGCCGCAGGGGCGTGGAAGGGTCGCACGAATGCGCCATGTGCCCAGGTTGCACGCGCAGTCCGCGCAGGGCAGCGGGCGGCTCAGGGGTGACAAGGGCGGCAGCCGGACTCGCATCACTCATGGGCAGAAAGCACCACCTGAGGCCTCTGCACATGAGGGTGCGCATCCCCCGGGAGGCCGCAGGTCTGGGCTCGCGCTGGGCCGAGGCCTGGCTCATGAGAAGGCTGCTGGAAAAATCCCCTGCCCAGCTCGAGAACGTCCTCGCAGTCAGGGAAGCCCTTGCGGGTGCGTCGGGAGTGCTCGGCGAAGAGACGCCCTGGTACGGACTGACTGTGGCGGCCGTCACCGCATGGGATACGGACAGGCTGGCAGAGCTGCAGGAGCCCGACGGCGGCACTTTCGGCCCCATCCACACAGAGTGGGAGCAAGGAGCCTTTCATGCCCTGCGGATGCGCGTGGAGGTTCCCTCGTCGTTTTTCCCCCGCGCCCCTGAAAATCTTGCAGCCTTTCTTCGTGACGCCCATGCGCCGGTCACCCTTTCCCGCGCGGGCGGCGTGCAGAGGCTCGTGCCTGCGGAAAAGGCCCTGAAGAAAAGAATGCTGCGGGAAGGCACCTGCATGGAGACCCGAAACGGGTGGACCCTTGATCTGGTTGTCGGGCCGAAGTTTTCTCTGGGGCAATGGCTGCAGTCGTTCGGTGGGAAAGGCGCGGCACGCTCCGCGCTGGTGGAGGTCAGAGAGATCACCTGACAAGGGGTCAGGAGGCCGGACCCGCCTCCTGGGGCCAGTTCTCCTGTATGTTCTGCAGTATGGCTTCGTAGGGATATGCCCCGGTGAGTCTCATGTGGCACTCTCCCTTCCAGAAAAGCATGATGGTGGGAATGCCCTGGACTTCGTAGGCCTGCGCGACATTGGGCTTGTGATCCACGTTCACTTTCACGGTGAGGACCCGGCCGGCGAATTCCCGGGCAATCCTTTCGATTGCGGGAGAGACCGTCCTGCAGGGGCCGCACCACTCTGCCCAGAAGTCGACCAGCACGGGCATATCCGAAACGCGGATGAGCTCGAAAAATGAGCCGGGAAGATGATTCTCGCCTCCCGCGTGCATGCCCACGATGTGCCTTTCCGATGTCTAAGATACTCACCGGTGTCCTGCCAAGCAATCGCGCTGACGCGCCCGGTGTGCGGCGTGAATGACACAGGGAGCTGACGCGCATGCTCACGCTCTTGCCCGGGCGGCGCCGGACAGCTACAATGGCCGGCATGCCTTCAGAGACACACGTACCGACCCGGCCGGAAGCCCTGGAGCTCTTTCTGAAATACAATTCCACGGCCAGCCTTATTTCCCACGCTCTCTCGGTGGAAGCCGTCATGCGCCACATGGCGCGCAAGTACGGGGAGGAAGAGGAGAAGTGGGGCATCATCGGTCTTGTCCACGACATAGACTATGAGCGTTTTCCCGAGCTGCACTGCCGCAAGAGTCCTGAAATCCTGGGTGAAGCGGGATGGCCGGAGGAGTACATCCGCGCCGTCGTGAGCCATGGCTGGGGGATCTGCTCAGAGGTGGAGCCGCGTGAGCGCATGGAGAAGGTACTGTACGCGGTGGACGAGTTGACCGGCCTGGTCAAGGCCTCTGCGCTCATGCGGCCGTCGCGCAGCGTCCTGGACATGGAGGCTTCTTCGGTCAAAAAGAAGTGGAAGGACGCGCGCTTTGCTGCCGGGGTCAACAGATCGGTCATAGAAAAGGGCGCGGCAATGATGGGCGTCGAGCTCGATGAGCTCATCAGCGAGACAATCCAGGGCATGCGCTCCGCGGCAAAGGAAATCGGCCTTGCAGGCTCAGGACTGGCCGGCACCGGCGCGCAGGCCTGAGGACGCTCTGAAGAAACGGGGGCAGTGATCGCAGCGCCGAATATCCGTGTGTATCCCGGCAAACCTCTCCCGTTGGGGGCGACGCCGAACGCCGAGGGGACGCTGTTCTCCGTGTTCAGCAGGCACGCCACGGCGGTGTCTCTTCTGCTTTTCACCGATCCCCTGGATTCCGCTCCGGCGCATGAAATCGCGTTCGACCCGCGGCTCAACAAAACAGGAGACGTCTGGCACGCGCAGGTGGACGGCGTGGGCCCGGGCGAATGTTACCTGTACCGCGTGGATGGCCCCTATCAGCCGGAGAAAGGCCACAGGTTCAACCGCAACAAGCTCCTCCTTGACCCGTACGTGAAGGCAGTCACCGGCAACTTCACGTGGAACCTGGCGGATGCCCGGGGTGATGAACCCGCGGCGCCCGGCAAGGATCCGCACATTTCTACCACCTCCGACAAGAAAGCCATGCCCAAGGGCATCGTCGTCTCCGACGAGTTCGACTGGAAGGGGGACAGGCCGCTGAACCGGCCGCTGCGCTATAGCGTGATCTACGAGACCCACGTACGCAGCCTGACGATGCACCCTACGTCGGGAGCTGCTCACCCCGGCACATTCCGTGGTGTGACGGAAATGACACCGTATCTCACCGCGCTGGGGGTCACGTCTCTGGAGCTCCTGCCGGTGCAGGAGTTCGACGAGCTTGAAAACACCCGCGTGAATCCCGTCACCGGCGAGCGGCTGCAGAACTACTGGGGCTACAACACCATCACTTTCTTTGCTCCCAAGGGCCGCTATTCGAGCGCGGGTGCGATGGGACAGCAGGTGACTGAGTTCAAGGGAATGGTCCGCGCACTGCATGCTGCGGGCATCGAGGTCATTCTGGACATGGTGTTCAATCACTCTGCGGAGGGAGACGAGACTGGACCCACCCTGTGTTTTCGCGGGTTGGACAACTCGATCTACTACATGCTGGACGAAAAGGATCCGCGGCTCTACCGCAACTTCACCGGATGCGGGAACACAATGAACTGCAACCACCCCATCATGCGCTCGCTCATCCTGGACTGCCTGCATTACTGGGTGGTGGAGATGCACGTGGACGGGTTTCGCTTCGACCTCGGATCCGTGCTGGGCCGGGACCTGGACGGCAACCTGATGGAAAACCCGCCGGTATTGGAACGGATCGCGGAGGACCCGGTGCTCCGGCACACGAAGATCATCGCCGAGGCATGGGATGCGGCCGGCGCATACCAGGTGGGATGGTTTCCGGGCGGCAGGTGGGCGGAATGGAATGACAAGTTTCGCGACGATGTGCGCAGGTTCTGGCGCGGCGACCCGGAGACGGTGTCTCACCTGGCCACGCGCGTGGCAGGAAGCTCCGACCTGTACCTCCGTGACGGCAGGAAGCCGTTTCACAGCATCAACTTCATCGATTCCCACGACGGTTTCACGCTCAACGACCTGGTGAGCTACGAGAAGAAGCACAATGAGGAGAACGGAGAAGGAAACCGGGACGGCTCCACCCCTGACCAGAGCGCCAACTACGGCGCCGAAGGTCCCACGGAGAACCCGCTGATCGAGACGATGAGAAACAGGCAGGTGAAGAACTTTCTCGCGACCCTCCTCCTCTCCCTCGGCACCCCGATGATCCTGGGCGGCGACGAGTTCCGGCGTACACAGCGGGGGAACAACAACCCCTGGTGCCAGAATAACGGGATCTCATGGTATGACTGGCGATTCCTGAAGCACCACCCGGATATTCACCGCTTCTGCACGGAGCTGATCAGATTCCGCCTTCGTCACCCGGCATTCCTCCGGCCAGAGTTTTATAATGGAAAGAACTCGCCCCACACGACGATTCCCGACATTACATGGCTCACCGACCAGGCGGAGCCTGCGGATTGGGCTCCTGAGCATCGGACCCTCGCCCTGCTGATAGACGGAAACAAGTCCGAGATCGACGCAGACCGGGATGACAACGACATCCTCATCATGTTCAACGCATCCAAAGAGGAGGTCCTCTTCACTCTTGCGCCGATCCCCCAGGGCAAGGAGGCGTGGTACCGGGTAATCGACACTGGGTTGCCCTCGCCGGGCGATATTGTCTCGCCCGGCGAAGAGGTGCGCCTGAGTCGGGAGACATACCGGCTTGAGTCGCGATCCACGGTGGTCCTGCTCTCGCGATAGCCCGGCCACGGTACTCCGTGGCATTCATTCCGGCCACGGTACTCCGTGGCATTCATACCTACGAGGATCTCCTGACTGGACTCAGGGCCTGAGACTCAGCTTAAGGGCGATCCCGCCTGCGGTTGGCGCAAGCTCGATGCTCGACACTGTGTCAGTCGGTTTGGTCTTTATCGCGTGGATTCGTTCGTGGAGAAGCGGGACCAGGAAGCCGCTCGCCGCCCCGATGGCTGAACCGGCCACCACGTCGCTCAGAAAATGGTCCCCCGAAGCGACGCGCAAAGTCGACACCACCACAGCGACGGTCAGACCCGAGGCCCAGACCCAGGGCCTCAGGTTCGAATCGGGATTGAGCTCATCAAACACGAACCCGGTGAACACTGCGGCCGAAAAGGCGAGGGTTGCGTGGCTGGAAGGGAAGGAGGCGGTGACTTCGCTGTCCGAAAAGTCGGCAGGCGTCGACGTGGAGTAGGCATAGGGACGATAGCGCACAACGACCGATTTCAAAAGGGAATCCAGGCCGTAGGCGAGCCCGAGGGTCTCGACATACATGACTCCCAGGGTGAGCATTTCGCTGCCGCTTCTTCCGAACAGGAGCACCAGCGGCAGGGCAGAGGACGCGAGTGCCAGGTCATCACCTGCGGTGGTCAGGGCCGGTGACGGAGCCGAGGGGTAGAGCCGATCAAAGAACGGAATCGACTGCGGATCGACGGCCGTCTTGTCCGGCATCGGCTTCTTTGACTCCAGGTACAGGCTCCCGCCGTAGAGCGCCAGGCCTCCCCCAATCAGAGCCGCATCCGCCAGTAGATCGAGTGAAAAAGGAAACGACGGTGACAGCTGGGGGGAACCTGATGCATCGGCAGGCGCCTCTTCGGCAAAAGCCGAGGCGGAGAACGCCAGGAGAATGACAAAAGAGCCGACGGAGGCAAGTGTCATTGAATGCGTCACAGAAGAAGAAGGTATCGCTCAAATCAGTTTGTGACAAATGGGAAAAGGGCGGTAGTTGGATTGGTCTTCGCCGTGCGTAAAAAGCGATAGACCACCGCACGCCGCCGGGTATAGTGTGAACGTACACCATGCGCAGGCTCATCCTCCTCGTAATAGGCGGAACTCTGCTGGTGATGATGATCATCATCGTCGCCGTCACGCGCGGTCTGCTCCTGGACAGTTTTACCCGGCTGGAGCGGCGTTACGTTGAAAAGGACGTGGAGAGGGCGACGAACGCCGTCTCTGAGGAATTGACTTCCCTTGGCGGAACCGCAAATGACTGGGCTACCTGGGACGCCATGTACGCATTCGTCCGGGACGGGAACCGGCGCACTATCGAAGCTGACATCGACGAGGATTTCTTCGAGAATATGCGCCTGAGCGTCGTCCTCCTCATGGACGCGCAAGGACACGTGATATTCGGGCATTCATTCGACCCCGCCCGCCCGGTGCGGGCAGACGCCCCTGCCGGGCTTGTCTCATGGCTTTCTACGCGCCCGGCCTTCTGGCGATTTGCCGACACAAATGCCTCCGCGCAGGGCATCATCCGGCTTCCCGAAGGCGTTCTTCTTGCCGTCTCGCGCCCTGTTCGGAACAGCCTCGCCCAGGGACCGGTGCGCGGCGCGCTTTTCATGGGGCGTTTCCTCGATGACAAGGAAGAAGCAGTGCTGGCAGGGCGGCTGCGCATCTCCCTGGAAATCCTGTCTCTGGACAATCCCCGGATGGAACGGAAAACGGCGGATGCGGTGCGCGCCATGGCGCCCGGCTCCCCGCCCTACCTGGACCGCAGCAGGGAGGACCTTGTCTCGGCATACGCGCTCCTTCGTGACGTCGACGACCAGCCGGCTGTCGCGCTCCGCGTGACTGCACCGAGGGACATCCACCAGCAGGCCGAGAAGACCATGCAGTACTTCTACGTGTGGTTCCTGGTCATCGTTGTCATATTCGGTGCCGTTGTATTGATATTCATAGAGACAAGAATACTTTCACGCCTTCTGCGCCTGAGCACGGGCGTGCTCGCCGTCGGCACCGGCGGGGATCCCGGCCGGCGCGTCCCGGCTGAGGGCAAAGACCAGATCGCATATCTGGGGGCGGCCATCAACGGGATGCTGGAGGCCCTGGAGCGCTCCACCGAAAATCTGCGGGTGAGCGAGCGGAGGAACGTCGCCTTCCTCGACGCCGTTCCCGACGTGATATTCCGCGTCACGAGGGATGGAACGATACTGGATGCCCGCTCCTCGGCAAAGCTTCCCCTCATGGAGACGGCGCGGGATCTCGTGGGAAAAGACGCCGAGCAGATACTGTCCCTCTACTCTTTCATCTCCCCCGAGTACTTCGACAGGTCGATTGCGGCAACGGAGGCCGCGCTGGACACAGGGATCCCGCAGGTGCTGTCGTATCACGTCGAGTCAGAGGGAGGAAGACGTCACTTTGAAGAGAGATTCGTGGCCAGCGGGGAGAACGAGGCTATCGTGCTGGTCCGCGACGTGACTGCCCAGAAAAAGGCGGAAGAGATCAGGGGCCAGGAAGTACTTTTGAAGGAAATCCACCACCGGGTGAAGAACAACCTGCAGGTCATCTCCAGCCTCCTTGCGCTTCAGGCAGGATCCACGGACAACGATGAGACACGGGCCCTGCTCACGGAGAGCCGCGACAGGGTCAGGTCCATGGCGCTCATCCATGAAAAGCTCTACCCGTCGGGAGACGTGCAGGGAATCAGCTTCGCGGGGTACGTCAAGGACCTGGCCGCGCACCTCCGCCATTCCTATGCGGGCAATTCGAGGTCCGTCGAGCTGGGAACGGACGTGGAGGAGATGACGCTGAGCATGGACGTCTCCGTGCCGTGCGGCCTGATCATCAACGAGCTCCTCTCGAACTCTCTGAAGTATGCCTTCCCGGGCGGACGGAAAGGCACGATCTCAGTCTCTCTGCACCGGGTGGAGGGAGGCAGGGTGACACTCACGATCAGCGACGATGGCATAGGCTTTCCGCGGGAGATCGATATCCGCAATCCTTCCACGCTGGGCCTGCGCATTGTAAACATCCTGGTCGAGCAGCTCAGGGGGGCTCTCTCCGTGAATGCCGGCCCCGGCACTTCCTTTACAATCAGCTTCCCGTCGGGCTGAGCTGCGCTCTCATTCCCTTTCCAGGGCGAGCAGAGAGACGTCGTCAGAGAAGGGACTCGAACCCCGCCATGTCAGCACCTGCTGGCGCAGGGACTCCACCAGGTCGGTCAGGGGCAGTTGCCTGCCCGCCTTCACCAGGTCCATGAGCCGTGTTTCAGTGAAGCGTGCTCCCGCCGCGTTCGTGCAGTCAACCAGCCCGTCGGAGTAAAGGATCAGACGCTCACCCTTTTGGAGTGTCAGCTCTTCTTCAGCCACCCCGGATCCGGCAAAGAGACCGACTGCAAATCCCTCCGGTTTCAGGAGGTGCACTGCCCCTCCCACATTTTGCAGCAAGGGAAAGGGATGACCGGCCCGCGCCAGACGCACCGTTCCCGTGCGCGGCTCCAGCAACCCGTACGCGATCGTGAAATACGGCCGGGCGTCCTCGGGAAGGAAGAATCGCTTGTTCAGCGCCTGCACCACCTCGGATGGGCTCAGGACGCGCTGCCGGGGATCCGGCCATTTCTTCTCCACCAGGAGCCCGCCCTCGTCAAAGTGAGGGCTCAGAAACGCGTGCAGGAGGAGGGAAAAGTGCAAAGAGAGCGCGCCCTGGCCGATCACGTCGAGCGCGTAGAATGCCACGTGCTGCTCATCCAGCGGGAAGCAGCCCAGCGCGTCCCCTCCGCTTATCGAGGTGGGCAGACAGAGCCAGTCAAAACGTATGCCGGGTATGCGGGCGTCCCGGGCACGGAGCGACCTCTTCTGTGTCCGGGCAAGCTCCTCCATCTCGCGCATCACGAGCGCATGAATACGCTCGCGCGGGGTGGTCTCCCGGAAGACGAAAAGAATCCCAAACAGGGTGCCCTCGGGGCTTCGCAGCGGCGACGCGCTGAACTCGACGGGGAGTTCCCTGCCCTGGCCGGCCACGAGCAGGCAATTGCCACGCACCGCGCTTTTTCCCTCAAGGAGCGGCTCGGTCACCGGGAAGGGCAGGGGCGCCCGCGTCTCTGCGTCGATAAGCTGGACGAGCTCAGAGAGCCTTCTCTCCAGCACCTCCGGCTGGCGCCTGCCGAGCAGGACTTCCGTGGAAGGATTGACGAATTTGACATACCCCTTGGGGTCGCAGATGAGGACCGCTTCCACCATGCTTGCGGCCACTGCGGACATCCACCAGCCGTTGTCACGAAAACTGTGCGTGCGGCTGTGCTTCAGCAGGGACATCTGTATGATGGCGTGCAGTCCTTTTTCTTCGAAGGGCTTCAGGATGTAGCCGTAGGGTTCCGTGAGCTGCGCCTGAACCAGCGTCTCCGCGTCGGAGAACGCGGTGAGATAGACGATGGGCACGTCGAGCCGCTTGCGGATGCGCTGCGCCGTGTCGATCCCGCTGAGCGCGCCCTTGAGCTGAATATCCATGAGCACGAGGTCCGGTTCGGTTTCCAGCAGCCTGGCCACGGCTTCTTCGCCGGTCAGCGCAACGAGAGGCACCTCGTAGCCCATGCCCTGCAGCGACTCCCGAATCTGAAGGGCAACGACACCCTCATCTTCCACCACCATGATACGGCCCTTGGCCATGACGCTCTCCTCCGCCCGTAGTGTAGCACGAGAAGGGATTCACGTCAGGACCGCGCGTGGAGCGACGGGGAGGTGCGCCGCGCTTCACGCGCGCAGAGGGGCCTTCAGCCCGCCCCGCGGGCGCGTCGTGCCTGCACAATCCCGTCGAACGCGCGCGCGAGGAGCGCGGCGTCAGGCGCCCGCGTGAAGGCGCTCACCAGCGGGACGACGCCGAACGGCACGATCATCGCAATGGTGGAGGCAATCGGGGAGTTGTCGGGACCCATGAGAAAGAAGAGTCCGATGGCAAGCGCCATGCCGGTGAACATTCCGGCCAGCACCCCGGCACGGGTCGTGCGCCTCTCGTACAGCCCGTACAGGAACGGCGCCATGAACGCACCGGCCACCACGCCCCAGGACAGCGACATGAGTGTCACGATGACGGCAAGCTGGTATCGGGCAATAAGAAAGGAAACGATGATGAAGACGCCGCTCAGCACTCTGATCAGGGCCAGGCCGCTCTTCGGGCCCGGGTTCTTTCTTCGGGCGCCGACGAGGTCGATCGAGATGGCAGACGCGGACACGAGGACCAGGGAGGAGAGAGTGGACATGGATGCGGCAAGCACGAGGAGGAGGATGACAGCCATGAGCCACCCCGGGAGCGTACGGGTGAGAATGTCAGGGATGAGACGGTCCCAGTCAGGGCCGCCGCCCGCCATCGCCGGGGGAGCATCGACGAACACATGGGAGAGCGCGCCGTTGAGATAGGCCGCAAAACTGATGACGATTGAAAAAACGAATGTGACGACAGCGGCGCGCACGATCACTTTTTCGCTTTTCACCGCGTAGAACTTCTGCACCATCTGCGGCAGGCCCCATGTGCCGAACGAGGTCATGAACACGAGTGAGACGAGCATGGCGATATACATGAAGGGCGGAGCGGCAGCCACGGGCACGTGGCGGAGGAAGCTCGTGGTTGCAGCATGGAAGGCCTCCGGCACGCCACCCGCCTTGCCCAGAACAATGCCGATCATCAGCACAGACCCGACCAGCATGATGAGACCCTGGAAGAAGTCGGTGAGGGTGATGGCGAAGTAGCCGCCCAGGATGAGGTAGATGCCGGTGATGCCGATCATGATCAACAGGGCCGCGTCATACGGCATGTGGAAGACCGCCTCGAACAGATGGCTGAGCCCCTTGAATATGGAGGCGGAATAGGGAAGCAGGAATATGAATATGATGAGCGCCGCGAGCGTCTTTGTCATGCCGCCGCCGAATCTCTCACCCATGAACTCGGGCATCGTCATCGCGGAGAGGTTCTGCGTCATGCGGCGTGTGCGTCGGGCCAGCACAAGCCATGCGGCAAGGGCACCGAAGGCGGCATTCCCCGCCGCGATCCACAGAGAGTTCAAGCCGAACTTCCAGCCCAGCTTGCCGGCAAACCCGATGAAAAGAACCGCGGAGAAGTAGGTGGTGCCGTAGGCGAACGCGGATACCCACGGCCCGATCGACCGGCCTCCAAGGAAGAAGTCCCCGATTGAGGCGGTTTTTCGCATTCCCCAGATCCCTATGCAGACCATTGCGGCAAGGTATATCCCGAGCAGTATCCAGGCGATCATGAGGAAGCCCCCTTGTATTTTGAGATGTGCGGCCAATTTCACCGATTCCGGGGCAGGTGTCAAGGGACGGCGGGACTGCCCAGCATTGCGCCGGTGCAGCATGGCCCTGGTCCCAAGAGGACAAGGCGCCCGAAGGGAGGGGGCGCCTTGTCTGTAAAACGGGTGTGGAAGAAAGCGGTTTACATTTTGTCCGGAGGGAACTTGGCAGGATCGATGACGAACCAGACCTTACCCACGTTCTGGCCCGTCACGTCTCCGCGCTGCTTGTCTTTGACCCAGTAGTACAAGGGCCGGCCCTTATACGCCAGCTGCATGCTTCCGTCTGTGCGCGTGATCGTGGAGAAGTCGGACGCCTTCAGCACGGAAGGCACCACGATTGAGGAGGCCGCGAAAGCAGGCCAGAGCTTTATGCAGTCTCCCGTGCAGGCGCTCATTCCCGCTGAGTCCTTGGTGAAGTAGTAGAGGGAGGCTCCGTTGCCGTCCACCAGGTAGTTGCCGACGGCCTTGTTCGTGCCGACCATGACCGTGTACGCGGGCACCTTCAGGATATACCACACGTCGTGGACGCCTTCGCCGGACATATCGCCGGGCTTCTTGTCCTGGTACCAGTAATACAGCGGCCAGCCCATGTATGTCGTTTCCTTTGTGCCGTCCGTGCGCGTGATGGTGCCAAAATCCGAAGCTTTCAGCGAGTCCGGAACGGAGATCGTGTCGGCGTTGAAGATGGGCCAGGCCTTTGCGCATCCTCCATAGCATGCACTCTGGCCGTCGGTGTCCAGCGTGTAGTAGTACAGGGTCATACCGTCCGAGTCAGTCAGATAGTTGACTCCATCCGCGGTAGTCTTTACCTGAATCGTCGTCGACTGCGCCCAGATAATCCCGGTGGTGACGCCGAGAATGAGTATCGAAAAAAGAAGTCTCAAGGCTGTTCTTCTCACTCGTCTCTCCTTTGGAAAAGATTCTTGAAGGAAAGTTAATGAATTGCGTTCGGAATTGGCTACTGATTTGGTCAGATTTGGCGCCACTATTGAGAGAATCTCAATGCGCGGCCTGGCGGCCGAATCGATCCCTGGCGCCGAACAGCAGTCTGTCGAGTGAAAGACGGCGCGCAGGAAGCGCAAGCATCAGGAAGGTCGGTATTCCGAGCCCCACGTCTCTCAGCATGGTCAAGGGTCCGACCGTGGATTGAACGGCGGTGCCAAAACAGCCGCAGTCCAGTGTGATTCCCCGGGCCCATGCCTGTGCCTGCGCGGCCAGGAAGATCACGAGCAGAACAGATCCCACGAGCGCGCTGCCGCGCACAAAAAGTCCGGCGGCCAGATACAGCCCGAGACCTACCTCGAAGAAGGGCAGCACATATGCGAACGGCGCTGCCAGCGCGGGAGGCAGGATGCCATAGCGGCCCACGAGGTCGCGAAAGCTTTCCATCTGGGGGATCTTCGCAACTCCCGCACCAATCCATACGGCTGCAGCGGCAATCCGGATTGCCAGACCCCAGAAGGGGAGGGCTCTATGCTCCCGAGGCATGGCTCAATTCCCGGAGAAGGAGGACATCCGGCTTTTCCCGATCACCCCGCCAGGCGACGCGTCCTTTCGCGTCGATGATATAGAAAGTCGGATAGAGCGCCACCCCGAACGCCTCCGTGACGGGCCCGGCGCCTCCCGCCTGTGAGAAACTGCCGCCCCGTGCCCCGGGATCCAGGAGCGCTGGCCAAGGAAGGGCGAACCAGCGGTGGAACGCATAGACGCTCGCCGCGCCTTCGCTGTCCGCGTTCACGGATACGAAAGCGAAGCGTTCCGAAGGCAGCGCGGAGAAGAGCTTCATGAGGTGCGGCACCTCTGCCTGGCAGTGCGGGCACCACGTTGCGAAAAACTCCATGAGGACTGTCCGCCCTCTGAAATCGGAAAGGCGTACGCGCTCCCCCGTCGGCGTGAGGAGGGAGAAGTCCGGCGCCGGGGCTCCGACGGAAAGCAGGCTCGGGCTGCCCGGCAGGAGCGCCGTATCAGCGGGAAGGTTCTCGACCACGCCTACATTGGGCGCCGTAGTCTGATGAAAGCCGACCGCATCCGCGGCCCGGGCCAGGGAAGAAAGTTTCGGGTCCGTCTCCGCCTGGCCAGCGGGCGGAGCCGCTGCCGCGGGGGCACCGCCGCCGGGTGAGTGGAGAGAGACGATGAGGGCGGCAGCCACCCCAATGACCACCACCGCCCCTGTTGCCAGGAGGGCAGCCCTGCGACGCGCGCGGAGTGAAACCTGGTGCTTTTTCTGCGGGGAAGACGTGCCCTTCCTGACTGACGCACTTTCCTTATGCGGCTTTGCACTGATCATGGAACAAAAATAGCGTCAAACCGGATGACGGACAACGAGCCGCGGGACGGCAGGTCTCCGCGGGGTACCGCAGCGCACAAATCCGCGGGGTACCGCAGCGCACTATTTACGCAGGTCCCCGTTTCCTCGGAGCACCCACTTGTACGTGGTGAGCTCCTTCAATCCCATGGGACCCCGGGCGTGCAGCTTGTCGGTGCTGATGCCGATCTCCGCGCCCAGTCCGAATACGCCGCCATCGTTCAGACGGGTAGACGCATTGACGGTGAGCACCGAGGAGTCCACCGTGCCGAGAAAGCGCTCGATATTTCTCGCGTCGCGGGACACGATTCCATCTGTATGGCGCGAGCCGTATGTCTCGATATGAGCCACGGCCTCGTCGAGCCCGCTCACCACTTTCACAGCCAGTATCATGTCGAGGTATTCCGCGTGCCAGTCCTCTTCAGTCGCGCTCCTGGTGCCCGGCAGGATCGACCTGGTACGCTCGTCACCCCGCAGCTCCACGTTCATCATTTTCTCCCGCATCAGCGGGAGAAAACGGGACGCAACGGATTCGTGCACGAGAACTTTTTCCAGCGCGTTGCAGGTACCGGGGCGCTGGACCTTGGAGTTGGTGACGACTTCAACAGCCATGCCCAGGTCCGCGCTCTCGTCGACATAGATATGACAGACCCCTTTGTAATGCTTGATGACCGGTACAGTGGCCTTCTCCACCACCCTGTGGATGAGCGCTTCTCCACCGCGTGGAATCACCAGGTCCACCGTGGCTGATTGGGTGACCAGGATGTCGATTGCCTCATATTCGGTCCGCTCCACGTATTGCACGGCATCCCCGTCCACGCCGGCTGCCCGGCAGCCGTCGCGGACGCACTCCACCAGCGCCTTGCTCGTTTCAAGAGCTTCACTTCCGCCGCGCAGGATGGACGCGTTGCCCGATTTCAGGCAGAGTGCCGCCGCATCCAGGGTGACATTCGGCCGGGACTCGTAGATGATCGCCACGACGCCGATCGGCGTGCGCACCCTTTCCAGCGTAAAGCCCTGGGGCCTGCGGACCCCGATGACTTCTCCGACGGGGTCCTCAAAGGCGGCAATTTCCTTCAGGGAAACAATCATGTCGTCGATGCGTGTGTCCGTGATGGTGAGCCTGTCCAGCATGGCGCTGGACAGGCCGGCTTTCCGTCCCCGCTCCAGGTCGCGCGCGTTTGCCGCGCGCAACGACGCCCTGCGGCTGTCCAGGGACTGCGCCATGGCCATGAGGGCCGCATTCTTCGTGGATGCCGTGAGGGTCCGCAGCCCGACAGAGGCTTTTCTTGCCGCCGCGGCCAGGGTCTCTATGTAGTGCTGCACGTCAGCCATGTCAGTCTCCTTTGGCCACCACGACCAGGTTATCCCTGTGGACCACCTCGTCGAAGTGTTCCTCTACCCCGAGCACTTCGTGGATCCGATTGGTATTCATGCCGCGGATTTTTTCAAGCTCTTCACTGGAAAAGTTGCTCAGCCCCCGGGCTATCTCGCTGCCGTCCTCGTCCAGGATGGAAATCACGCTCCCCATGGCGAATGCGCCGCGGATACCCGTCACGCCGGCAGGAAGAAGGGAGCGTCCCTGCTTCAGTATCGCCCTCTCGGCGCCCCTGTCCACCACGATCGATCCTTCGGTCTGGGGGTTGAACGCCATCCACTTTTTGCGGCCTTTCATCCTGCGGAGCGCCGGTACAAACCAGGTCCCGATCTCCCCACCGGCGAGTATGCCGGGAAGGTCGCAGCCGTCCCCACCGGCAATGACGACCCCGACCCCGCTGCGGGTGGCCAGATCCGCCGCGCGTATCTTCGATTCCATGCCGCCCGTGGAGAACGCGGAACCCTTGCCTTCAGCGCCGGCCAGCACGCTTTCGGTCACCTTTGCAACGGTGCGCAGGATCCGCGCATCATCGTGCGCCTTGGGATCCTTGTCATACACGCCGTCGGTGTCGGTGAGCATGACGAGAAGGTCCGCATCGAGCATGTTCGCCAGGTGCGCGGAGATGATGTCGTTGTCGCCGAAGCGGAGTATCTCGGCAAATGATACCGTGTCATTCTCATTGACGATCGGCACCACCCCGAAACCCCAGAGAGTGAAAATCGTGTTCCTGATGTTGAGATATCGGGTCCTGCTCCTGATGTCTTCGTAGGTGAGAAGGATCTGCGCGGTTTCCGTGTGCACCGCCTCGAACTCCCGCTCATACGCGTGCATCAGCCTGCTTTGACCCATGGCCGCGGCGGCCTGGAGAAGGTTGATCTCCTTGGGCCGGGTGGAGAGCTTCATGCGATTGAGCCCGAGGGCTATCGCGCCTGAGCTCACTATGATGAAAGAGCGCGCGTCAGCGCCCTCGGTCCCGCCTGCGGCCGTCTTTAGGGCAGCAATCTGCTTTACAAGCCTGCCGATCACGTCGACGGAGAACGCATTGTCTCCTTCGGTGGCCACACGGGTGCCCACTTTGATGACAATGCGCCGTGCATGGAGAAGAGGCTCGCGTGTTGCTGCCATGGGTTTTGGGGGGGCAGTATATCACATTCCCACAGTCGGAGGGAACGCGTGTCCTTCATCGGTCCATAGCCTGCCCCGCCTCCGTGTCGGTATACTCACCCCCATGTCAGCCGCCCTCAGGGACACTCTGGGAATAGTCGCCTCATACGTGTTCGTGTTCGGCTTTATCGGGATCGCGACCATTCTCATGCGCCGCAGTGTCCTTGCGCCGTCCGTCACGCGCAAAGTCATCCATATCGGGGTCGCGCACTGGTGGCTTATTGCCATGGCCTTGATGGACGACCCATGGGTTGCCTCGGTCGGCCCTGCGAGCTTTATCGCGATCAATGCGCTGGCAATCCGGTTCCGTCTTCTGCCTGCCATGGACGAGGGGGCGGACGCGCGCAACTGGGGAACCGTATACTTTCCCGTCTCCCTCCTGATCCTGGTCAACCTCTGCTGGAGAGGGGTGATTCCGGTCTGGGTCGGCGGGCTGGCGGTCCTGGTGCTGGGTTGGGGCGACGGGTTGGCCGCAATCGTCGGGGAAAGGCGGGCCCAAGCCCCCCTTCGGCGGCGCAGCCAAATCCACGAGGTACGGAGTATTCGCCGAACGGGTACGGCCTTCGGGCCGAGCGCGTACGCGCGCACTCCTGTACCGTGGCTCCGAAAAACCGTCGCAGGCTCCGCGGCAATGTTCGGCGCCTCATTCGCTGTCTCGCTGTGCTTCACGCTTGTTTTCAACTCCCGGTTCGGCGCGCCTGCTGCTGCCCTGGCCGTCTCCGCCCTCACCGCAGCCGCGGCCACGATCGTGGAAGTGCTTACACCCCTGGGAATCGACAACATCACCGTGCCCCTGGCCACGGTGCTCTTGTACGCGGGGGTCTTTGCATGAGCCTGCTCCTTTTGCTGGCGGCGGGGCTCGTGCTCAATGCGGCGGCTTCCGTCCTTGCACTCTGGCGCGGCTCCGTGGATCCGGGTGGGGCTATTGTCGGCGTTGCAGCCGGGACCGTCATCTTCGCCGCCGGAGGCCCTTTCTTCTGGCTCATTCTCATGGCGTTTTTCGTCTCTTCCACGGCGCTGGGATGGGTGCGCCCGGCGGAAAAGGAAGCACTGAAAGCCATTCATCAAAAAGGAAACAGGCGGGACCTCTTTCAAGTCCTGGCCAATGGGGGCATGGGAACCCTCATGGCGCTTCTCTTCGGCATCACCCGTGATCCCGCGTGGGCGCTGGGTTTTGCCGTGTCATTCGCCTCGTCCAATGCAGACACCTGGGCGAGCGAGCTGGGAGTCCTGTCGCGAAGCAACCCCGTCTCTCTGCCCGGCCTGCGGCCGGTGCCGCGCGGGATCTCGGGAGGCGTGAGCCCGGCAGGCTGCGCGGCCTCCTTCGGCGGCGCTGCTTTCATCGCCCTGATCTTCGCGGCGGAGAATCTCTCGCTTCGGATTCTGACAGGGGGTTTTGTGCGGGTCGGGGCATTCGTGGCCGCGGCGGGTTTTCTCGGCTCATTGCTGGACAGCCTTCTGGGTGGAACGCTGCAGGCGCAGTATGTGACTGCGAACGGCGGCGCGAAACGCGGGCACCCCGCCTTCTTCTTGACGGAGCGCGCCGTGAGCGATGAGGGAACGCCCAACCGGCTGGCACGCGGCATGGCATTCGTGAACAACGACGTGGTGAACTTTGCCAGCTGCGCCGCAGTAACGATCGCGGCGGTTCTGCTGTCCCGGTTAGTCTCAGCCTGAGACGGAGAACCTCAGCATGTTCCACGACAGTGGAGGAAGCGACACCCGGGCGGCTGCCCCCTCCATGCGGGCTGCCGCTGCCGTGCGAGGCATCACGGCGTTGGGTGCGCTCTTGGTGTTGGAGGTCCCCGGCTCTTTGCTGTCCAGGATGACATGTTCGACCATGCTCGCCTTCTGGAATCCGCTGAGATTTGTCTCCAGGACGACACTCTCGGCGCGGCTGCGGTTCACCGCAAAGAACACAACCTCTTTCCGTTCTTCACTGTACACAGCGCTCACATCGACAAAGGGAACGTGTCCGTAGACCTTGTTCTGGTAGCCGGGGCTGTCCAGGCGCACGTCGAGCGAATCTCCACGGCCGTAGCGGGACGCGTAGCTGAACGGGTAGAAGATGGTCTGCTTCCAGAGGGCCCCTCCATTTTCAGTCATGAGGGGTCCGAAGACGTTCACCAGCATGGACAGGCAGGCGATCTTTACCCGGTCGGCATGCCGGAAGAGCACGTTGAGCATGCAGCCGAATGCCACTGCATCCTCCATTGTATAGGTTTCCTCGAGAAGCGGCGGGGCAATCCTCCAGGGATCGATGAACCGGTCGTCCTCCTTGGCCCGGGGCCAGACATTCCACTCGTCAAACGAGATGTCGATGGTACGGGGGCTCTTTTTCCTGCCCTTGACGCAGTCGCACATCTTGACGGTCAGGTCGATCATCTCCTCCATGTCCATGGATTCCGCCAGGTAGGTATCGGGATCCTTTTCCGCATTGCGAAGGTAGGAATGGAGTGAGAGGTAGTCGATAGTGTCGTAGCACAGGTCGAGGACGGTCTGGTCCCATTCCAGGAATGTCGGCATCCGGCGGAAGGAGCTTCCGCACGCGCACAATTTGACCGAGCTGTCGAGGAGCTTCATTGCCTTCGCTGTCTCGTTGGCGAGCCGTCCGTATTCATAGGCTGTCTTCTGTCCCACCTGCCAGACGCCGTCGAGCTCGTTGCTCAGGCACCAGTGCCTGACATTGAACGGCTCCTCTTGCCCGTTCTTTCGCCTCAGATCGCTCCAGTACGAGCCCCCGGGATGATTGCAGTACTCGAGGAGATTGAGGGCCTCCCTCACTCCCCTTGTCCCGAGGTTCACGGTCATCAGGATCTCGGCAGAAACATCCTGCGCCCATTGCGCAAACTCGTGGAGACCGACCCTGTTCGTTTCCACCGCTTTCCACGCAAGATCCAGCCGGGCGGGTCTCTTCTCCACCGGGCCGATCCCGTCCTCCCAATCATAGGTCGCGACGAAATTGCCGCCCGGGTAACGGATAATCGGGATTCGAAGCTCCCTGGTGACATCCATCACGTCGCGCCGGAAGCCCTGCGCATTTGCGGTGGGATGGCCGGGATCGTAGATGCCCCCATAGATCGAGCGGCCGAGGTATTCGAC
Organism: uncultured Spirochaetaceae bacterium; assembly: GCA_964437385.1. Classification (GTDB taxonomy): domain Bacteria; phylum Spirochaetota; class Spirochaetia; order SZUA-6; family Fen-1364; genus Fen-1364. The sequence goes on along the minus strand of CAYTGX010000010.1, from coordinate 52,756 downwards.
GAACGAACCAAAGAACCTGTCGTCGACCTTTCCCTTGCGAAATTGCTCGTGAACCGTGACCTTCGCCTTCATCGAAACCTCCGCGTTTTGTTTATGCGCCGGCCTTCGGGTGTTCCCAGCGCAGGGCCCGTTTCACCGCCTCCTGCCAGCCTGCGTACAGACTTTCCCGCTTGTCCGCGCTGAACACCGGCTCGAATGTCCTCTCGAGCTTCCACTGCCGCGAAAGCTCGTCTTCGTCGCGCCAGAATCCGGTTCCCAGGCCTGCAAGATAGGCGGCTCCACGGTAGGAGCTGGAATGCACATCTCCCTCGTGGTCGAACAGGATCACCCGCGTGCCGGTAGTCCCCTGGTCGATCGCCATGACATATCGCTTTTCCAAGTGTCTCGGACCTCCGCCTGTCGTGCCCGTTGTACAGGGCCCCCGCTACACGGTGACGCAGTCCACCTTCAGGATCTCACAGAGCATCTTCCAGCGCCGCAGCTGGCGTCCAAGCACGAGCGCCTGGTGGTGAGTGCCGCCGGCGAGGATCCAGTTGTCCATTGACCGCCGAATGCCGGTATCCGGCTTGAAGTGGAAATAAGGCATCGGGACGGTCTTGTACTCCGGGGTATCGAGGATTTCTCCCTGGCACACGACCAGGCGGTACACCACCCCTTCGAGGGGGACCAGGGAAACGAGGGTGGCAGGCCCCGGCTGTGCGCTGAAGACGGTCGTCGGCGGATTGGAAAGACCCCCGATCTCCAGCTCCCGGTCAATGAGGCGAATGGGCCGATCCTTCCGCGCGATCTTCCAGTTCCCCTCCCCCATGTGACTCATGAGCGCAGAGTCCTTCTCGAAGTCAAGGGAATACATCTCGGTAAAATGGCCGTCCCCCGCAAGGACATGGCCGGCCCCGACCATGGCAGCCGTGTGCACATCGCCCTCGTTGGAATACGCGTACCCCTTTGCCATGAGGTTGGATGCCGCGAGCATCGGAATCTGGGTGAACCGTCCGTCCTCTTCGAACACGCCGAAGTTCGCGCTGTAGCCGTCATAGTTGAACTCTTTCAGGAATTGCTCTATCCCGAGCTGAAGCCGCGCGGCATAGCGGTGATTCTCACGCGGCAGCCGCGGATCGATGGCAAAATTGCGGGAATCCTCCGCTATCTGCGCATCGATCTCCTTGTCCGTGACCCCGTCCATCCGCTTGCGGACGTCTCCGATGCCCTCGAAGTTCACCTCAGGACCGAGGACCCTGAGCATGATCTCGTCATTGCCGACAATGTCGCCCATCCCCTTCATCCGGCCGAAGGAGGCAATGCGCATGCGCTTGAGCTCCCCGGCAGTCTTGGCAGCGCGCGCCCAGTCTGCGACGAATGACTTGAACGCATCGCTCTTCCAGTCCTCCGTCACCACCGCTGGCCGTATGCCGGCATGATAGAGCATGTTGCCGGTGTCCTGTGCGCCGTGAATCCCCTGGTTGGTCGTCAGGCGGGCCCAGTCCCAGTCGGTGGTGACGCTCGGGATGGGCTGGATATTGGCAAGCATGACAGGCAGACGGTTCTCCCGCAGGGCGGCAATGAGACGGAAGCCGGGGCTGTACAACAGCATGATGATCATGATTCCGTCGTAGCCCTGCGTGTTGAAGTCGCGCACCACCTGCTCGATCTGCTCCCGGCTTTTCGCTGCGTGGGAGAACCCGACGTCGGCGACATCAGCGAGGCGCAAAGCGACCTGCCGGGCAAACGCCTCCTGCTGCGTCGTGATCTGCGGCTGCTTCTCGTCGTACAGGCCGTGCATGATCCCGAGAATCCCGATTTTCGGTTTCCGTTTCGAGTCCAACATATGCGCCCCCTTGTCCGTTTACGTACACGAATGCTATGATTGGCAATGCCATTTGTCAAGCGGATTGCATCTGTTCTTTCGACTGTCTGAAGGGACGGCCGCTGGTAACGTACACGTTCCCGGGTGCAAAGCCAACCGATATCAGGGACATCTGTTCTGGAGGCGGAGACTGTGAAAAACATCTTCATTTCAGGCGCAAACAGGGGACTCGGCCTCTCCCTGGCAAAGCTATGCCTCGAGGCCGGCAACCGCGTCTTTGCCGGCACGCGTTCTCCGTCTGCGCCGCTCACGGCGTTGGAGGCCCAATATCCCGGCGCCATGCACCGGGTGGTCATCGACGTCTGCAGTGAAGAATCGGTCAGGGCCGCCGGAGAAGCGGTGGGCCGGATGGCAGGGCGTCTCGATCTGATAATCAACAATGCGGCTCTCCTGTATCGGGAAAGCGCCACAAATCCCATCGAGCGTATTGACCTCGATGCAGCCGCGGAAACCCTCGACGTGAACGCCATGGGACCGCTCAGGGTGCTGAAGTACTTTCTTCCCCTGCTCAACGCCGGCCCGCAGAAGATGGTGGTGAACATTTCTTCCGAGGCGGGAAGCATTGCCGACTGCCAACGCGACGCCTGGTACGCATACTGCATGTCCAAGGCGGCTCTCAACATGGCCTCCATGATCCTGCAGAACTACCTGAGAGGGAAAGGCGTCAAGGTTCTTGCCGTCCATCCCGGCTGGATGCGCACGCGCATGGGCGGAGAGGATGCGAAGTACGACACGCAGGAGTCCGCGCGCGCCATACTGGAGCTTTCTGAAAGGGAGTGGAGCATCGACGGACCGGTGTTCGTTGATCACACCGGCGCGCCCATGCGGTGGTAGGAGAGGATAGCAATGGAACGAACAGGTATCGGCATCATCGGCTGCGGCAACATCAGCGGCATCTATCTGACCAACCTGACGAAACGGTTTGTCCACACCCGGGTCGTGGCGTGCGCCGACCTGATCCGGGAGCGGACGCAGGCGGCAACCGCCAGGTACGGCGTGCCACGGGCATGCACCGTCGAGGAGCTGCTTCGTGACCCTGAAGTCGAGATCGTGGTGAACCTCACGCCGCCCCGGGCGCACAAAGATGTCTCCCGCGCTGCCCTGGACGCGGGGAAGCATGTCTACAGCGAAAAACCCCTGGCGATAAGGCGGGCGGACGGGGCGGCCGTGCTGAGGGCCGCGGTCCGGCGCGGCAGGCGCGTCGGGGGGGCGCCGGACACCTTTCTTGGAGGCGGCATCCAGACCTGCCGCAAGCTGATCGACGAGGGGGCGATCGGCCGACCGCTCGGCGCCACGGCATTCATGACAACCCCCGGGCACGAGCGCTGGCACCCTGATCCCGCATTCTATTACCAGGCGGGCGGAGGGCCGGTGCTCGACATGGGGCCCTATTACATCACGGCCCTGGCGTTCCTCCTTGGTCCCATCTCCCGGGTCACGGGATCTGCCCAGAAGTCCTACAGCGAACGCACGATCACGAGCCAGCCAAAGCAGGGCACGAAGATCAGCGTGGAGGTGCCGACACACGTCGCCGCGGTCCTGGATTTCACTTCCGGAGCGGTGGGAACCCTGCTGATGTCATTCGATGTGTGGGGCACGCACCTGCCGTGGATGGAGATCTACGGCACCGAAGGCAGCCTCGCCGTCCCTGACCCGAACACTTTCGGCGGCCCGGTGAAGCTTTTGAAGCGGGATGCAAAGGAATGGGACGAGATGCCCCTTCAATTCGGCTACATCGAGAACAGCAGAGGGCTGGGGGTTGCCGACATGGCCGACGCCATTCGCGCGGACCGCCCGCACCGGGCCAGCGGTGAGCTGCTCTACCATGTGCTCGACGTCATGGAGGGAATCCATGACGCGTCCCGGACCGGACGCCATTATCGCGTTTCGAGCACTTTCGAACGCCCGGCTCCGCTGCCTCTCGGACTGGCGGACGGCCAGATATCCAGCTGATTTGGGCCCACAAGGACTTGAACCTTGGACCAACGGATTATGAGTCCGTCGCTCTAACCAACTGAGCTATGGGCCCCGGACACTACCGTACCGAAATACGGCGTGGTGTCAAGCGCGGCTCTTCGTTGACAGCTTGCCGGTTCGCTGGTTATGCTCGCAGAAGCGCCGGCGTGATGAAATGGCAGACATGCCAGACTCAAAATCTGGTGAGGGGCAACTCTCGTGTCGGTTCAAGTCCGACCGCCGGCAAACACAGATGGAACCATGGACCACCTGAACAAGGCAGACCACAGGATTGAGGTCGCGCCAAGCCATCGAGTATCGCAGATGCCCCCTATTGAGTGCGGGGACTTGCGGGCTGACTGCGGAGAATGCTTCTCCTGTTACCCTCAACCGGGGATTTGATCGCGGTGCGCAGATCGCCGAGCAGCCTTATTTTCACTAGAACATTTTCAAAGCAGAGATTGCAGATCCCGTGACTCACCGGGGTTCCCCTGTCAGGTTCGCTGTTCAGCGGCCTCTGACACCAGGCACACACTCGTTTCATTCCGACTTTCTCCTTGCAATGCAAAATGGAGGCATAGACGCCGACCTGTTTCTGTTCGGTAGCGCACATAAGCCAAAGGCATTCTTCCAGGGCCGGCAGGATGCCGCGCCTTCTCGCGCCTCTATCTGATTTCCCAGCTGACAGTGCCCACCACGAAGCCGTAGTGATCTTCCACGTTCGGTCTGCTTTCGAAATTGCCTGCGCTTACAATCGGGGCGGAGCCTCTTCTTCCTGAGAGCCATTTGCACGGCATTCGGGGAAGGTAGTCCGTCGCGCCGGTTCCGCTGCCTTCATAGACAACTTTCCACGGACCCCACAGCGTGTGCCCTTGAAATATCGTGAATATGCTGCGGGTGTGACACGCATCGATGGCTTCCTTATAGCCCTTCAAATTCGGTGAAAGGTCCGGATATGACGAGGTGAGCAAAAGGAAACTCTCTGATTCCTCGTGCCACAGGATTTCCGGCCCGCAGCCGATCTTCCCTGATGCCACGAGGGTCGCCTTTGCCTCCCCGATATCGCCCCAGAGCGGTTTTGCGCCATCAAGACCCGAAAAGAAGCTCCACGCTTCTGTGTTCATTATCCTGTCCCGTCGGACCCTCCCAAGAATACAGCTGTCGTTATTTTCCCATCTTCCTTCCGCTCCGGACACTGCATAGACGAACTCATCCCTGGCGTTTTCGTTGTTCTTCCCGAACTGAACGAAAGAAGGGTTGCCGAAAGGACCTTTGAATGCTTTTCCTTCGGAAAACCGGCTCCACGAGGCGCCATGATCTTCTGAGCAGATCAGGCGGGAGTCTGTCGCCGAATACCAGGGATATCTTTTAAGCTCGAAGGCATACCTGTGGTGAAACGCCGCAAGAACCAGTTTTCCGTCGACGCAGATCAGGCCGGAACCTTTCCACGATCCCTTCCCTTCGCCGTCCCCTTCATAGCTGAGCGCTTCTCCAAACTGCTCCATGGGGTTCAGCGTTGTGATTGTGGGAGAATCCGCTTCCCCCGTGATCTTTACGATCGCGACGTTCCTTCCCTTCTGAAACATGCCCTCCGGACATCCCTTTGTATCCGATGCAGCTGAATAGATCGCGTCATCGTCGGCCCACGTCATGGGCCATATGTCCCCGTGCGTACGGGGGATCTTTCTTCCCGGGGCTACGTGCGTGTTTCTCAGCTCCTTCATGCGTCACCTCTTTCCTCCATGATATACTCGATTCCGGAGGGCGTCATGAACACCTTTGCGCAGATCATCGAGGCGGCGCGGGCCGCTGGACCAGCCCGATTCGTCGTAGCCCAGGCGGCAGATTCCACCATCCTGGAGGCTTTGACTGGAGCGCGGGATACCGGGTTCGCCCGGCCCATTCTCGTCGGACATCGAGAGGAGATAGAGCGGGCGGCACGGGAGAGGTCGCTCTCCCTGCACGACTGCGACCTCGTGGATGCGGCGACGAACGCAGAGGCCGCAGCAGCGGCGGTAAAGCTCATAGCAGCCGGCGAGGCAGACATACTTGTGAAGGGGCTGCTGCAGAGCGCCGATCTCCTGCATGCGGTGCTCTCCAAGTCAAATGGGCTCACTACAGGCCGCACGCTCTCGCACGTGGGCGTGTTCAAGTTCGAAGCGTCGGAGCGCTTCTACTTCGTGACCGATGCCGCGCTCACGATCGCTCCTGACTACCAGCAGAAGCTCGACATCGTGCAGAACGCGGTTGACCTGGCCCACAAGCTCGGTCTCCCGCAGCCCATTGTCGCGATGCTCTGCGCAGTTGAGACGGTGAACCCTGACATGCCGGCGACCGTGGACGCGGCCTGTGTGGCGAAAATGGCGGAAAGGGGAGCGATCAAAGGCGCGCGGGTGGAAGGCCCGCTCGCGCTGGACAATGCAGTGAGCGTGGAGGCTGCCCGTCACAAGGGGATTACGAGCGAGCTGGCGGGCAGGGCTGACATACTCGTGGCCCCGAACATCGAGGCGGCCAATATTCTCTACAAGGCCCTCATCTTTTTCGCAAAGGCGGAAGAGGCCGGGATCGTGATGGGGGCCCGGGCACCCATAGTGCTGGCCTCCCGAAGCGACTCGGTGCGCAACAAGCTGTACTCGCTGGCGCTCGGAGCGCTTGCGCGATAAATCCACGGAGTACCGCGGTCACGGTACCCCGCGACATTTGTGGCGCGATAATCCACGGAGTACCGCGGCTGGGTTACGCCGCGTACTCCTTGAACACGACAACCGAGTTGTGCCCGCCAAATCCCAGCGCATTGGAAATTGCCACCCTGATACGGCCCGAGTAACCTTTGTGCGGCACGTAGTCCAGGTCGCACTCAGGGTCCGGCGTGTCAAGGTTCCGCGTGGGCGGGAAGAACTGGTCCGTGATTGCCATTATCGAAACGATGGCCTCGATACCGCCAGCCGCCCCAAGCAGGTGCCCCGTCATGGACTTGGAAGAGGAAACCTTCAGCTTCTTCGCATGCTCACCGAACACGGCCTTGATGGCCTTTGTCTCGATCGGGTCGTTGATCGGAGTGGAGGTCCCGTGCGCATTGACATAGTCGACGTCGGTGGGCACAAGCCCGGCCGAGGCGATTGCCTGGGAGATGGCCTTGATGGCGCCGCGTCCCTGGGGGTGGGGTGCCGTGAGGTGGTTCGCATCGCAGGTAGCCGCGTAACCGACCATCTCGGCAATGATGTGCGCGCCCCTCTTCCTGGCATGCTCGAGCTCCTCCAACAGAAGCAGGCCCGCGCCCTCCGCCATGACGAAACCGTCCCTGTCCTTGTCAAAGGGCCTGCTCGCATGAGCGGGGTCGTCGTTTCTCGTGCTGGCCGCCTGCAGCTTGATGAATCCCGCCAGCCCGAGCGGGGTGAGGGGCGCTTCTGTCCCTCCCGCAATCATCACATCGGCGGTGCCGTCACGGATGAAGCGCCAGGCGTCGCCCATGGCGTCGTTGGAGGAGGCGCAGGCGGTCACCACGCAGAAGCACGGTCCGTACGCCTGCAGCTTGATGGCGATGTTGGCAGGCGCCTCGTTGGCAATCATCATGGGAATTGTGAGCGGATGGAGTCCCTGCGGCCCCTTCTGGGCAATCTTGCCGAAAGCCGACTCGAGGGTCTCGATTCCGCCGATCCCGTTGCCAAGCATGACACCGAATCTCTCGGGGTCCACGTCGCCGGGCTTGAGACCCGCCTGCGCCATGGCCTCCAGCGCGGACACCATGGCATACTGCGTGAACCTGTCCATCCGACGGGCTTCCTTTGGCTCGAGGACGCTCTCCGGGACGAAGTTCTTCACCTGGCCGCCGATCTTCGAGTCGAACATTGTCATATCGAAACGGTCGATCATGCCGATGCCATTTTCCCCCGCTTTGATCGCCTTCCAGGAGTCCTTCACATTGTTGCCCAGCGGATTTACCGTGCCCATGCCTGTCACAACGACTCTTCGTGCCATGTAATCTCCTTGCATCACATCGAAAGCCCGCCATCGACCTGGATGACCTGGCCCGTGATGTAGGCCGAGGCATCCGAGGCGAGGAAGACGGCGAGCGCAGCCACATCCACCGCTGTTCCCGCACGTCCAAGGGGAATCTGGGAAAAGAGCGCCTCACGCGCCTTTTCCGCAAGTGCTTTTGTCATGTCCGTCTCGATGAAACCCGGGGCAATCGCGTTCACCCGCACGCCGCGGCTGGCCACCTCTCGTGCAAGGCTCTTGGAGAAGCCTATGAGCCCGGCCTTGGAGGCTGAATAGTTGACCTGACCCGCGTTGCCCATGATCCCGCTCACCGAGGAGATATTTATGATCGAGCCGGATCTCTGCCTGATCATGGATCGGGCCATGCTCCGCGAGGCGAAAAAGGCCGAGGTCAGGTTCACCTTCAGCACTTCCTCCCAATCCGCGGTGGACATGCGGAAAATCAACCCGTCACGCGTGATCCCGGCGTTATTGACCAGGATGTCGATTCCGCCTGCCTCCGCGACAATCGCCTCTACAGCCTTCGTGATCTCTTCTTCCCGGGTCACGTCAACCTGCCGCCAGTGATAGACGCCCCCGGAAGCCTTTCCCGCTTCCACCAGCTCCGCGCAGTTGTCTGCCTCCTTGCGCGAAACACCGTAGACGATCGCGCCCTCGCGGAGGTACTCCCGCACGATGGCATTCCCGATGCCTCGTGACGCCCCGCTGACGATCGCCCTTTTCCCCTTCAGAATCATCCCGCGCTCTCCGCCGCCTTCGTGATGCTCAGAAGGGTCCCCGCCTGCTCACAGCGCGCATCGGCGCGCAGGGCGCGCATCAAGCCGCAGAGAACGGTGCCGGGCCCCGCTTCGAGAAAACGTTCGAAGCTATCCGCGGACAAGGCTTCCTCAACCGCGACCCAGCGTACCGTGGAAACGAGCTGGCTGCCGCAGAGCTCTTTCGCCTCTGATCCCGTGCGGATCATCCTGCCGGTGACGTTCGCGTAGACAGGAATCGCGGGATTGGAAAACGCGAATGGCGCGAGGGCGTCGTCGAATTCCCTTCGCGCATCGGCCATGAGCGGCGAGTGGAAGGGGCCTGAAACGGACAGGCGGACAAAACGCCTGGCGCCCGCCGCCCGCAAGGCCTCTTCGGCCTTCTCCAGCCCTGCGGCGGTCCCGGACACGACCACCTGGCTCGGGCTGTTGTGGTTGGAAAGATAGACCGATGAAGCAGCAAGCCCGTCCAGAATCGCCGCCGCCTTCTCTGAGGAGATACCCAGCACTGCTGCCATGCCCGGCGCGCCGGTATGGGAATCGAGGGACCGCGCCGCCTTTTCCATCAAGGCGCCGCGGATCTTCACGATCGGGAATACGTCCTCCAGCCGAATGACGCCTGCTTCGCACAACGCCGCGTACTCGCCGAGGCTGAAGCCCGCACACCCCTGCGGCAGAATTCCTTTCTCTTTCAGGACAGCACTCGAGCATAGGCTGGCGAGGGTAATCGCCACCTGCGTTTTGTCAGTAGCCTTCAGTTCTTCCTCGGAGGACTCGAAAAGGAGCTTTTCTGTCTCCATTCCAGACGCTTCCGAGGCCTTCTTGAACAGATCCTTGACCTTATGACTCGCCTCCCAGAGATCTTTCGCCATGCCGGGATATTGGGCCCCCTGTCCGGGGAAAAGGAAGCAGGTTTTCATGTCGGCCCAAAATACCATGCACAGCAAATCGTGGTCAAGGCGCGGACGGTATTGTTATAATTGTATATGCCGATTAGATATCTGAAAACATGACTAAAATATTCGTATTCCGTTGCTCGGAATTGCCTGTTGACCATACATTTTGATCGCATTAATATGCTTGCCATGCGAGCAGTGATCGATGCGGTTGACTTCGCGGTACCGGGCAGGAGGATGGCCAACAGCGAGTTCCCGGCCTCCCTTGATACCTCCGACGAATGGATCCGTTCCCATACGGGAATCGGCTACCGGCATATCGCGGACCCCTCCGTCGCATCCTCCGACCTTGCATACGAAGCCTGCCGCAAGGTGCTGGAGAAAACAGCCACACCTGCTGAGGAAATAGACCTTATCATCGTGGCAACGGCAACGCCTGACTTCATAGGGTTTCCGTCGGTTTCCTGTATCGTCCAAGACAGGCTCGGAGCGAAAAATGCGGGAGCCATGGACCTCGCTGCCGGCTGCACGGGCTTCATCTATGCCCTGGAGACTGCCCGCGGTTTTGTCGTGTCGGGCGGTGCGCGCAAAGTCCTTGTCGCGGGCGCGGACGTCCTGAGCAGGATAACGAACTGGCAGGATAGGAATACCTGTGTTCTGTTTGGCGATGGGGCGGGGGCGGTGCTGGTTACAGCCGACGCAACACCCGGGGAGCGCGGAATCATCCGATCCGTGCTTCGAGCCGATGGCTCAGGTTCAGGGCTCCTTTCGCATCCCGTAGGTGGTACGCGTACCCCGTACGTTGAAGGCAAGACTGATCCCCTGGGCGGCTTCCTTCAGATGGACGGCAGAAAAGTGTACAACTTCGCGGTCAAAGTGGTATCAGAAGGCATAGTGGAAATGATGGAGGGCAGCCAGATCTGCGCCAAGGACATTGCCTGGATCGTGCCTCACCAGGCAAACGTGCGAATTATCGAGGCAGCGGCGAAACGTTCAAAAATCCCAATGGAAAAATTCTTCATAAACATAGAAGAGTACGCAAACACATCTGCCGCAACCATCCCCATTGCTTTGTCTGAAATGTGCTCAAAGAAACTGATCAAACAGGGAGACCTGCTCCTCACCTTCGGGTTCGGGGCCGGACTAACCTACGGGGGGAACCTCATCAGGTGGTAGGGTGCGGGTGAACAGAACCCGTACTCCGTGGAAGTCCTCGATCAGAGCCTCTCCCTGCTTTATTGGAAGGTCCGCTGTACGCGCGTAGAGGGTCTTCAGAAGCTGCGGAATCAGCTCCCGCGCAAGGGGTTTGTCCGTGCGCACCGGAGCGCTGGGGAATAAGCTGGATCGGGTGGGCACGGTGGCCGTGACGATCCGCCTGGGCGCAAGGACTTCTTCTTTGCCGTAGATCTCCCCTCGGGGGCATCGATTGCCGGAAACTTCCACATCGCCCTTGATTCCAGAGGTGACGGTCAACCTGCATCCGATCGGGCAGGCGATGCACACCAGCTCCACGCTCTTGCTCACCTGATCGATACCTCCATGGCGCCACCGTACCCGGTGGATTTGGCCCCACCGTACGGGGTACTCCCGTACTCGGTGGATTTGGCGCCGACAGAAACGGCATCTTTGTCCAGGCTGAGCCTTATCATCTCCGACGGCTGGACATGGGCCAGGCGCCGCGATCTGATCTCCTGCCCGTCCACCCGCACTTCCAGTCGCGCCTCGTTTTTCACCACAAGGGGTCTGAGGAAAAGTACATTTTCACGACCGGGCACGAACGTATTGGGCACCACGTAGCGCACATTCGCTCCTGGAGCGACTGTGAGCATGCCCTGCTTCCGCTCTCCGCCGAGGTAGGAGACCACGCGTTCGCCGCACCTCCGCGCCTCCTCGGTGACGAAATCCACCAGGTCATGCACGTGAAGAACATTTCCGCATGCGAATATGCCCTCGACATGGGTCATCAGGTCTGCGTCCACCCAGGGACCTCCGGTTCCGGCTTCTATGGAAACACCCGCGGCGCGGGAAAGCTCATTCTCGGGGATCAGGCCCACGGAAAGGAGCACAGTGTCGCAGGCAATACGGAAGCTCTTTGCAGAGACGGGATGCCCGTCGTCGAGGGGCGCCACCTCGACCTCTTCAACCCTGTCTTTTCCTTCAATCCTCACCACCACGTGGCCCAGGTACAGGGGAATGGAAAAGTCGTTGAGGCATTGCACGATGTTGCGCACGCTGCCGGAAGGATAGGGTTGGATCTCGACAACGGCCAGAACCTTGCAGCCGATCAGGGTGAGACGGCGCGCCATTATGAGCCCGATATCACCTGAACCGATGATCACCGCGCGCCTGCCGGGAATGCAGCCCTCCACATTGACCAGGCGCTGGGCCAGCCCCGCTGTGAAAACCCCGGCCGGGCGTGTGCCTGCAATGGCTACGTTTCCGCGATTGCGCTCACGGCAGCCCATTGCAAGAACGATGGCCCGCGTCGAAAAACGGACGATGCCGAGCCTTCGTGAGAATGCGGTCAGCACCTTGCCGCGCGGAGGCTCGTTCCGTATCTCCATGACCGTGGCATCCAGCAGGATGTCGATTCCGGACGAGAGCACGGGGCCGATGAATCTCTCCGCGTACTCCGGGCCCGTCAGGTCCTGGCCGAACTCGTGCAGGCCGAAGCCGCTGTGAATGCACTGCAGCAGGATCCCGCCGAGGAATGGATCGCGTTCGACGATTGCCACCGTCAGACCCGCCTGGCGCATGGCAAGGGCAGCTGCCATGCCGGCGCTTCCGCCGCCCACAACGACCGCATCGACGCTGCGAACCGTCACGATGCCCCCCTGCCCTCGGCCTCACCGATACGGCCTGTCACGAGCTCGCTTCCCGGACCGTGCTTGGAGATTTTCTCCAGCGGCAGCCCCGTCTCGCGGGAAATGAGCCGCATGATCCGGTAGGTACAGAAGCCTCCCTGGCACCTGCCCATACCGGCCCGGGTATAGTATTTCACGCCGTCCAGAGTCGTGTGGCCTTTGCGGATGGCCTCAACAACCTCTGCTTCGGAAACCGCTTCGCACCGGCAGACGATGTGTGCATAAGCGGGGTCCTTTGCCACCAGTCGATCCAGATCGGACACGGCCCGGTCCCGGGTACGCTCCATGTGCGCAATGCCCGGATGCCAGTCCGGCTTTTCCACGAGCACCAGCCCCGCTTCCTGGAGGAGGTCACGCACGCGCTCTGCGATGGCGGGCGAGGCGGTAAGACCCGGCGATTGTATCCCGGCCACCTGCACAAACGCCGGCGCCTCGCGCGAGACGTCGATGTAGAAATCATCGCCCGGAAGCGTGGGGCGCAGCCCGGAGAATGCCGTAATGATGTCCCGCTTGGAGATCCGCGGCACCATCCGTATGGCGAGGTCGAACACGCGGTCGAGGTTCTCCGGAGTCGTGGAGGTGTCCTCCTTGTCCTCACCCTCCTCCGCCGTGGGACCCAGCATCACGGTCCCCTCCACCGTGGGGATGACGAGCACGCCTTTCGAGGAGCGCGCCGGCACCGGAAAGATGACCCTGCTCGGGGGGCCCGCAGCGCCTCTTTCCAGGATGAACTCTTCCCCTTTGCGGGGAACAATGGAGAAGTGCTCGGCACCGAAAATCGCCGAGACAGTGTCGGCGTGAAGCCCCGCGGCATTCACCACCCACCTCGCCTCCAGGGCCTCCCCCGTGCCGGAAGTGATGCGCCACACGTCTCCCTGCCGGATGGCTTCCGTGACGTCCCAGCCGGTGAGAAAGCGCACCCCATTGGCGACGGCGGATTCCACAAGGGCGAAGACGAATCGATACGGCTCGATGATGCCGCCCTCCGGCGCAAAGAGACCGCCTGCCACGTCGCCGCTCAAAGCGGGCTCCAGGGCGAGGATCCTGTCGCGGCCGACGATTTCAATGCCCCGTGCGCCGTTTGCAAGTCCCTGGGCGTACAGGCCATCGACCACTTTCATTTCTTCCCAGGAAAAGGCGGCCACGATAATGCCATTGCGGCGGAAAGGGAAACCGAGCTCCGCCTGCAGCGCGTCGAAGGCGCGGTTGCCCGCCACCTCCAGACGGGCCTTCAGGGATGAAGGGGCATGATGAAAGCCGGCATGGATGATGCCCGAATTGGCCTTGGAGACGCCGAAGGACGCGTCCACGCGGCGTTCGATAAGCGCCACGTCGAGGCGATAGGAGGAAAGACGACGCGCGATTGCCGCTCCCGAAACCCCCGCGCCAATGATCGCAATGTCGTACACGGCCCTGCTCAGCTCTCCTTGCAGACGCCGAGAGCAGAGTCGACCGGCAGCGTAAAGGCAATGCCCCTGCCCTTGCCCTGGGAACAGCCCAGGATCTTGTCGAGGACTTCCAGCGCCTCCGCGGACTGCGTGTCGTTGATGACGGAGAATATCATGTTGTTGCGGGGCTTTGCGGAGCGGAACACGCTGCGCATGCCGGCAAACAGCGGCACATCCTCGATGATGTGCCCCATGCCCACGGAGTCCACCACCGTTGCGCCGGTCACGCCGACTTCCAGGAGCCCTTCGAGGACTTCCTCGAGCGTTTCCGCAGAGTTGAGAATGATGAACAGGAGCTTCATCAGATCTTGCCCTCCTCCTGCTCGAATGCCTTGACCATGTCCTCCACGGTTGAAGAAGCAATGATCCTCTCGATGAAAGAGGTGCTCTTGATGAGCCGGGCAATCCGGGCAAGTGCTTTCAGGTGAAGGCTGTGCTCCTTGCGGTTACCCATGAGCAGAAAGACCACCTGCGTGGGCTTTCCGTCGAAGGAATCGAACTCAAGCCCGGCGCGAGAGCGCGCAAGGGTAATGATCAGATCGGGGACCTCATCGGTGAAGCAGTGCGGGATGGCAATACCGTTTCCCACCGCGGTGCTCTGGATATTCTCCCGCTCCATGAGCTTGGCGAAGACCGCCTCTTCGTCCCTGATATAGCCCTTCTCCGCAACCGCGTGCACGATCCTCCGCAGTGCGTCTTCCCGGGTCTTTTCCGGCAGCTCGGCAATGAAACAGTCAGGCCGTATGTAGTGGGTGAGTTTCATCGACATTGATCTATTCGCGTGCCAGACAAGTTAATACCGCCTCCCCTGCCGATGTCAACGGGAACGGTAGGCGTCCTGGATGAGCAGACAGTCCGCCAGGACCAGCGCGGCCATGGCTTCCAGCACGGGAACGGCGCGGGGAACAATGCAGGGATCATGCCTGCCCCCGATCTCCACGGTGACGGAGGCGCCGCTCGCGTCAACAGTCTTCTGCGGACGGGAAATCGAGGCGGGCGGGCGCAGGGCGGCGCGCACGACGATGTCCATTCCGTTGGAAATCCCGCCTGCGATCCCCCCGGCATTGTTGGTCCGCGTCCGCATCCGGCCGGATTCGCTGTAGGGCTCGTCGTTATACGCAGAGCCGCGCATGCGGGCCGCCTCGAAACCCGCGCCGACCTCCACGCCCCGCACGGCGCCCACCGACATCAGCGCGTGCGAGAGGAGAGCTTCCAGCTTGTCGAACACAGGGTCCCCCAGACCGGCAGGGCAATTCGACGCTACCACTTCGACAATACCGCCCACTGAATCACCGGCCGCGCGCGCCTCCTCGATGCGGGCGATCATGAGCAGGGCCGCCTCGGCATCCGGGGAGCGGACCATGTTCCTCTCTATTTCAGACGGATCGACCTGCCGGGCGCGCACCCCGCCGATTTCCAGGCTGTACCCCAGGAGGGTGGCGCCGCGGGAACCGAGGATCTTCTTGGCGATGGCGCCGGCGGCAACGCGCGCAGCAGTCTCCCGGCCCGAGGCGCGGCCGCTTCCACGCCAGTCACGCACACCATACTTTGCCCCGTAGGTCCAGTCGGCGTGTCCGGGGCGGATGAGCAGTTTCAACGGCTCGTAGTCTTCGCTCTTCTTGTCTTCATTTCTGATCAGGAGGGCGACAGGCGTGCCGGTCGTAAGCCCGTCAAAAACGCCGGAGAGCACTTCGACCTTGTCCTTTTCCGCGCGGGGAGTCGTGATGGCGCTCTGACCGGGCCTGCGCCTGTTCAGCTCCTTCTGGATGTCCTCCGTGGTGATTGCCAGCCCCGGAGGACAGCCGTCCACGACCACTCCGATCCCCGGCCCGTGGCTTTCCCCGAATGTCGTGATGCTCAGGATGCGTCCGAATGAGCTGCCCGGCACGTGTCCCCCTTGTTCAGCCTGCCCGTGTGATCAAATGGGTCTTGATTGCCGCAACCCATTGCGCGGGGTACAGGAGGCGGATCGCAATACCGTCCTCCTTGCCCGCCGCGTTCAGAAACCGAACAACGATATGATGGCGCTCCGCGCGCGGCCTGTCATGCATCTCCGACACGCCGATCCAGGATATGGAGGGTCCGGGCACGAAAACCTCGCGGTTGCCGACCCAGGCGTGGAAATACAGTCCGCTGGAGAGAAGCATGAGGATACCGGTGGACAAGGACGACCCGCCGTTCTCTCCGTTGCCGCTTTCCCCGACGCGCGCGCCGGCCGTCAGAAGGAGAGCATCCTTTCCCAGCTCCTCCTCCACCTGACGCATGATGCGCCGGCGCGTGAAGAGGAATGTCGCCACGAACGCGGCGAAAGCAATGCTGAGGAAAAGACCCACCCACGCGAACAGTCTCCAGAGATATCCCATGGCACCACGGCCGCTCCTGGCGGCATTCCACGGCCGCTCCTGGCGGCATTCCACGGCCGCTCCTGGCGGCATTCTACGGCCGCTCCTGGCGGCATTCTGCGGCCACTCCCTCGCGCTCCTGGCGCGGTTGGTGGCATTTTTCGCGCTCCCGGCCCGGTTGTGGCACTCTTCAGCTCAAAGTATAGAAAACCGCGAACGGCTGCAAGCCATGCCATCCCTCTGCCGCATGCTCAAAGCCCGAGGACATTCAGTGCGTTCTGGACCTTGCCCAGGGGAGCAGACAGCTGCACTCCCGCCACGACCCCTTTCAGCAATTCCAGGAGCTCCCGCGCAATCGCCGTCCCCTCCTCCAGGGCCGTCTCCTTCGTATCGCAGCGTGACATGCGCGCGATCACGGAATCCGGAACAGACACTCCAGGCACTTCGTTCTTCATGAACTCGGCATTGCGCAAGCTGACCAGTGGCCAGATGCCGGCGATGATGGGTATGCAGGGGGCGCCGTGCAGGCGGTCGATGAACCGCAGGAGGGGTTGAGCGTCGAAGACCGGCTGGGTGATGGCGAACTCCGCCCCCGCCTCCATTTTCCAGCGGAATCTCTGCAGCTCCCGCTCGGGATTCACCGCGCTTGGATTCAAGGCGACACCGAAGCAGTACTCGGTAGGCCGTCCGACCGGATTGTGTCCCAGGTCGTAGCCGTGATTCAGCATGTTGGCCAGGTTGCACAGCCCGATGGCGTCCACGTTGAAGACCGCGGTGGCGTCGGGATAGGTTCCCATGTTCGGAGGGTCACCAGTGACAAGGAGGATATTGCGTATGCCCAGCGCATGCGCCCCCAGGAGATCCGCCTGGAGGGCCAGGAGATTTTTATCCTTGCACGTGTAGTGCGGAATAGCCTCGATGCCGGTGCCCTGCTGGAGGAGGATCGAAGCCGAGACCGCGCCCATCTTGACCTGCGCGCGCGGGCTGTCCGGCACGTTTACCGCGTCGATTCCCTTGTCCTTGAGGATCCGCGCATTCTCCAGTATTTTTTCCACGTCGATGCCTTTGGGCGGAACCAGCTCGACGCACGTGACCCACTCGCCGTGGGCCAGCTTGAAGGCCCAGCGGCTCTTCTTCTCCAGCGCAATGGGCGTGAGACCCGTGTCAGGAACCACCAGGCGGATCCGCTCCCGCGGCATGCTCGGCGCAAGAGCCTTTATCTCCTGCCGCATTTCCCGAATGTGGGCAGGGGTCGTGCCGCAGCAGCCGCCCACGATGAGCACGCCGGACTGGATCATACGCTTGGCATACTTGGCCATGTACTTCGGAGTGGTCTGGTAGATATTGCGGCCGTCCACGTTGACAGGCACTCCGGCATTGGGCTGGATGCAGAGGGGCCGCTGCGCCACCTTGATCATCCTCTCCGCCGTGTCGAGCATGATCTTCGGTCCCTCGGAGCAGTTCACCCCGATGACGTCCGGCGCAAGCTCGTCGATCTCTGCCGTGAAAATCTCGGGCTCGGTACCGTACAGGGAGGTTCCTTCGCTGTTGATCGTCAGGGAGGCGATCAGCGGAAGCCCGCATCCTTTGCGGACGCCGCGGACCGCGGCGGCCAGCTCCCGCACGTCCACAAATGTCTCGAGGATGATGAGGTCGGCCCCCGCGTCCGCCAGGATCGAGGCGTGCCGCATGAAAAGCCCCTCCGCCTCCACGGCGCTCATGGCGCCCAGCGGCTCGATCTTGACGCCCAGTGGGCCGATGGAGCCGGCAACATACACGGAACCTTCGAGTCCCGCCTCCGCGATGGCCTTGCGGGCAAGAGCCACCGCGCTGCGGTTGATGCTTTCGAACTTCTCCGCCAGGCCTGCGCTGCGCAGCTTGGGCAGACCTGCGCCCCAGCTGTTCGTGGTCAGGACGTCGGCGCCCGCATCAAGATATTCACGATGGATGGCCAGGAGGAGCTGAGGGTCGGAGAGACACACCTCCTCGAAGGAACGGTTGAGAAACACGCCGCGCTCGTAGAGCATTGTTCCCATTGCTCCGTCGAAGAGAATCGGGGTCTTCTGCTCAAGTCGGGTGCGGAAATCTGGTCTCGTAGCCTTACTTCTTTTGACGGAGCCGCCGTGCCGCCTCGACCATTGCGGTCAGCGCCGGCTTCACTTCACTCCATTGCCGTGTCTTCAGGCCGCAGTCCGGATTGACCCAGAGCTGCTCCGGTTTCAGCACTTCCAGGGCTTTCTCCAGCAGGGCGGTGATCTCATCCGCGGAGGGCACGCGGGGCGAATGGATGTCATACACGCCGGGGCCGATTTCATTCGGGTAGCGGTAATCATGGAACGCGCCCAGCAGCTCCATGCGGGACCGCGCGGATTCTATGGAGATCACGTCTGCGTCCATTGCCCCGATGGAGGGCACGATGTCGTTGAACTCGGAATAGCACATGTGGGTGTGAATCTGGGTCTCATCCTTTACCCCGCTCGAGGCGAGGCGGAAAGCCTCCACCGCCCAGGTCAGGTACGCTTTCCAGTCGGATCGGCGCAAGGGCAGCCCCTCGCGAAGCGCAGGTTCGTCAATCTGGACCAGCTTGATGCCGGAGGCCTCCAGGTCGCACACCTCGTCGCGAATGGCGAGGGCAATCTGACGGCAGGTGATCTCCCGCGGCTGGTCGTCACGCACGAATGACCATTGGAGGATGGTCACCGGCCCGGTGAGCATGCCTTTCATCAGCCGGTCGGTGAGGGACTGGGCATGGGATGACCAGCGGACCGTCATCGGCTTCGGGCGTTCCACGTCTCCGTAGATGAGGGGAGGCTTCACGCAGCGGGACCCGTAGCTCTGCACCCAGCCGTTGCGGGTGAATGCGAAGCCCGACAGCATCTCGCCGAAATACTCCACCATGTCGTTCCGCTCGAACTCCCCATGGACGAGCACGTCCAGGCCCAGCTCTTCCTGCAGCCTGATGGTGCGCTCCATCTCCTCCTTGAGGAACTGCTCGTACTGCGCCGTGGTGAGCGCTCCTTTGCGGAATTCGGCGCGGGCGGCACGCACTTTCTGCGTCTGCGGAAACGACCCGATGGTGGTAGTGGGAAACAGGGGGATGCGCAGGGACGCGGCCTGGGTCCTGCGGCGCTCGGCGTAGGGGCTCTTCCTCCGCGCCATTGCGGGGGTAAGCCCGGCCAGCCGCTCCCGTACTTTCCTGTTCATCGTGCGCGGCGAGTCCTGGCGGGTCTTTTGCGCGAGCCGGCTTTCCTCCAGCTCCGCGCTGACGCTCTGCCGTCCTTTGTTCAGGGCACCCGCAACGACGGCCAGCTCGGCTGCTTTCTGCCGGGCGAATGCCATCCAGCTCAAGAGCTCGGAGTCGAGCTCCGTTTCCAGGGACAGGTCCTCCGGACAGTGAAGCAGAGAACAGGAAGGGGCCACGATCACCCGCTCTGTGCCGAATGCATCCACGAAGCGTTCGGCAAGACTGACTGCCTGCTCCAGATCCGCTTTCCAGATGTTGCGTCCGTCCACCAGGCCCAGGGAGAGCACGAGCTCCTTCGGCTTCTTCGACAGTATCTTTTCCCCCTGGGCCGGTCCGCGCACAAGATCGACATGCAATCCGGCAAGGGACGACTCCAGCACGAGGTCGAGATTCTCGCGTAGATCGCCGAAATACGTGGCGAGCATGATCTTGAGCCCGGCGACTTTCCGGAGACGCGCATACGCGCGCGGGAATGCCTTACGGGCCGGCTCATCCAGATCAGTGACGAGGATCGGCTCATCCATCTGCACCCAGCCTGCGCCGAGGCCGGACAGGCGCGCCAGTGTCTGCTCGTAGACCGGGAGCACGCCGTCCAGCAGTGACAGTGGATCTGTCTTCCCATCTGCCGGCTTGGCGAGGGACAGAAATGTGACGGGGCCGAGAAGCACGGGCCTGGTTTTCACGCCCAGTGCTCTTGCTTCCTCGAAATGGTCGATTGCTTTTGTGAAGGACAGGCGGAAGCGCTGCTGCGCGTCGACCTGGGGGACTATATAATGGTAGTTTGTGTCGAACCATTTCGTCATTTCCAGCGCCGGAAGGTCCATGCCTGCAGCCTGGCTCCCGCGGGCCATGGCGAAATAGGAGGAGAGTGACACTGTCTCCCCTGCAGGACCGTACCGCTCGGGAAAGGCGCCGAGCATGGCTGCCGTATCCAGCACGTGGTCGTAGAGGGAGAAATCTCCGGATGGGATGAGGTCGATGCCGGCAGCGGCCTGGTCTTTCCAGTGCAGCGCGCGAACGCGTGCCGCTTCATTCAGAAGCGCGCCCTCGTCGCCCTGTGACCAGTACTTCTCAAGGGCCTTTTTCAGTTCGCGGGCCGGCCCCATGCGCGGATAGCCCAGAGTCGATGATTGTACCATAGCGTGGTGCCTTGAAGGTACGTCCCGACGGCCCGCCGGTCAAGATGAATTGACCTGCCGGCAAAAATCCGATATACCCCTGTGAACGCTCCAGAGATGCCACCATGAAAACCCGCCTGATCCCCCTGACCATCCTCGGCATTCTCATCACTGCAATGCTTCCGGCTGCGACGCGCCCGCTGACGCGCTATCCGCTCACCCTCGTGGATGACGGGGGAAATGCCGTTGTGCTCGCCGCCGCGCCGGTCCGGATCGTTTCCCAGACATTGGCGACCGACGAGATCCTGCTCTCGCTCGTCGACACCTCACGCATTATCGCCGTCACGACATTTGCCGTGGACAACCAGATCTCGAACGTTGCGGACCTCGCGGCCGCTGTCCCCCACAAGCTCACCCAGAACGTGGAGACCATCATTTCCCTCAGGCCCGACCTCGTCGTCGTGGCAAACTGGAGCGACCCGGCTCCCGTGAGGCAGATGAGGGATGCCGGCCTGGCTGTCTACCTGATGGCGAGCGGTGTCTCGGTTACTTCCATCGAGGAGAAGATCCAGAAACTGGCGATGATGACAGACGAGCAGGAAAAGGGGCGGCAGATCCTCGGCGGGATGGAGAAGCGGCTTGGGGCCGTGGCGGAGAAGGTTTCACGGCTCGCACCGGAACAGCGGGCGCGGGTGATGGACTACGCCACATGGGGCTCGGCGCAGGGCAAGGGAAGCTCGTGGGACGAAATTGTCCGCCGCGCCGGGCTCGTGGACGCGGTGGCAGGGCTCGCTCCGGACGAATGGGGACAGGTTCCTCTCTCAAAGGAAAAGGTCCTCCAGATCGACCCTGACCTTCTCGTACTCCCCGGATGGGTGTACGGCGATCCGGGAGGTGCGTCTGCCTTCCTTTCACGATTCACACGGGATCCAGCGTTTCGCGGACTGGCCGCGGTGAAGAATGACAAAGTGCTCATGATGCCGGAGAAGCTCAAGAGCACCACTTCGCAGTACATTGCCTCGGCAGTCGAATGGCTTGCAGAGAAGGCATATCCCGAGCTCTTTCGCTGAGCAGGGCTGAAAGGAAAACGCCGGTGCTGATCCTTGTCACGGGCGGAAGCAGGAGCGGAAAGTCGGGATTCGCCCTGGAGCTGGCCCGGGCATACGAGGGGCCGAGGATCTTCCTGGCAACCGCACAGCCGTTCGACGATGAAATGGCGCGGCGCATCGCTCGGCACCAGCGGGACCGACCGGCAGGGTGGGAATTGCGGGAAGAGCCCCTCCACGTGCCGGAGGCGCTGGCCGTCGCGCTGAAAAGCGCGCACACGGTCATCCTGGACTGCGTGACGGTCTGGGTGGCCAACCTCCTCCTCGGGGATGACAGCTTCGACGAGGGGTCGGCTGCGGCCCAGGCCATTTCACTGGTCTCCCGGGCCCGCGCCGCGGAGGCATCAGCAGGGAGTGCAGTCATTGTCGTGACGAACGAGGTGGGCTCGGGAATTGTGCCGGACAATGCGGTCTCGCGCCGCTTCCGTGACTGCGCGGGCAGGGCCAACCAGGTGATCGCCCGTGAAGCGGATGAAGTCTATTCCATGATCTCCGGCATACCGATCCGCATCAAGCCGCAGGAAAGGCGGGCATAAGTGGCTGACATTGCAGGCATTCGCATCGCTGATATCGACGCGCAGGGCAGGGCCAGGGCGGCTGCGCGCGCGGACAGTCTCCTCATGCCGCGGCGTGCGCTGGGAAGACTCCTCACGCTGGGAGAAAAGGTGGCCGGCATCACTGGTTTTGATGGCATGGATCTCTCCCGCAAGGTGATCGTTGTCATGGCAGGAGATCACGGGGTCACCGCGGAAGGGGTGAGCGCCTACCCGTCTGAGGTCACAGGACAGATGGTGCGCGGGTTCGCTGCAGGTGTGGCCGGTATCAACGTGCTCGGCCGGCATGCGGGCATCGAAGTGCGCGTGGTAGACATGGGGTGCCGCGCCGATCTGTCCGACCTCGTTGCTGCGGGCGCGCTGATCGACGCAAAGGTCGGCCCGGGAACGGCCAACATGCGCAGGGGACCGGCAATGACGAGGGAGCAGGCCGTTCAGTGCATCGAACGCGGGGCTGCCATCGCCCGCACCCTCGCCATGGAGGGAGTCCGCATGCTGGGTACCGGCGACATGGGTATCGGCAACACCACTCCCTCCACGGCGATTGCAGCGCTGGCCACCGGTCTGCCCGTGGCCGGGCTCACCGGGCGCGGCACGGGAATCGACGACGCGGGGCTCGCACACAAGATCCAGGTCATCGTGGAGAGCATCGCGGCCAGCAGTCCCGATCCGAACGATCCGATTGACATTCTTTCCAAGGTCGGCGGTTTCGAGATCGGGGGCATCGCCGGCCTTGTGCTGGGCGCTGCGCAGAGCCGGATCCCCGTTGTCATCGACGGGGTGATATCCACTGCAGGGGCTATGATCGCCTGGCTGATCGAGCCAAGGCTCACGGAGTACATTTTCGCTGCTCACAGGTCGGTGGAGCAGGCACAAGCTGCAATGCTTGCGCGCATGGGTCTCGACCCGATCCTGGACCTCGGCATGCGGCTGGGAGAAGGGACGGGGTGCGCCCTGGCCATGCCCATCATCGAGGCGGGGGCAAAAGTAATAAAGGAAATGGCCACGTTCGCTGAAGCGGGCGTGAGCGCACAGTGATGATGAGACCACATGCCCGGCGAAGCATGCGCGGAGCCGCCCCGCGGATTGTGCGTCGCGGTACCCCGCAGGTTTTGGGCAGCTTGTTTTCAGCTCTCGCGTTCCTCACGATTATCCCGATGCCGGAATCCCTGAAAAGCAAAGAGAAAGGGGTAATGTTCGCCGCATACCCCGCTGCGGGCTTCCTGATCGGTGCACTTCTCTCGCTGGTGTATTTTGCAGCAACGCTGGTCTTTCCCCCCACGGTCGCAGCGGTGGTGCTTATTGCGGCCTCACTGCTCCTTACCGGAGCGCTCCACCTCGACGGGCTGGCCGATTGTGCCGATGCCTTCTATGGAAAGCGGACGAGGTCAGCGACCCTGCGCATACTCAAGGACCCTCGCATCGGCACGATGGGAGGAGCGGCCATCGGCCTCTCTCTTCTGGCGCGTTTTACTGCACTCAGCTCCCTGCCCTCTCTCTTCATCGTTGCCGGGCTCCCCGTGATTAC
This sequence comes from uncultured Spirochaetaceae bacterium, assembly GCA_964437385.1. Lineage (GTDB taxonomy): Bacteria > Spirochaetota > Spirochaetia > SZUA-6 > Fen-1364 > Fen-1364. The sequence goes on along the minus strand of CAYTGX010000010.1, from coordinate 29,082 downwards.
AATGTTCTCCCGCACAGTCGTGGTGCCTGCAATGAGAGTGCTCCCCTATGTCAGAACGGGGCCGGGCATCCTTCCGGCACGAATGTCGCTGCCGCCCGGACTGATCCTGCGTGCCATGATCGTGACCGGCGCATCGATCATTCTGCTTCCCATCCCGCTCCTTGCCGCGTCTCTGGTGCTGGCTGTTTTCTGGAGGATTTCCTGGAACAGGATCGGGGGATGTACCGGGGACGCTCTGGGCGCGTCCATCGAGATTGCAGAGATCGCCGCCCTGCTCACTTTGACTGCCGTGTCGCAAGGGGGGTCGAAGTGGGACAACTTGTTTCCGATCCTGGGCTTCCTCCGGTAATCCCCGCAGCGCGCGCCGGATCGCGCCCTATTCTTCCTCGTAGCCGCTTTTCGTGGTCTTGCCCCGGAAGACCCAGTACTGGAGAAAATTGTAGGCAAGAAGGATGGGCAGCGCGATGCCCACCGCAATGAGCATGGCGCGCAAAGTCAAAGGCTGCGCAGCCGCGTCGTAGACAGTCAGAGACGGCGGCACGATGATCGGGAAGTAGTTGACGGACAGCGCGAGGTAGCCGAAAAAGGCAAAGGCAAGCGCGAGAAAAAAGGGACGCCGCTCGCGTCCTTTCAGTATGGCGCGGAGCATTGCGATAAATGCTGCTACCCCGAGAACAAAAGGCACCACGGTCAGCAGGAATCCGGGGAACACAAGCCACTTGTTTTTGAGCGAAGGGTATTTCGAAACGGCAAGCATCGTGACGGCAACAGCACAGGCGGCGGCCACTGCCGCGCCGGCAATGGCGCTGCGGCGCGCGAAAGCGGCGATGGTGCCGCCCGTCTTCATGATGAGGTACGTGGAGCCGAGCATGACGTAGCCGCCCAGCACCGCTGTCGCCGTAAGGCAGGAGAAGGGCGAAAGCCAATCCATCACCCCGCCGAGGTATCTGCCGCCCCTGATGTCGAGGCCCCAGAGAAGACCGCCGAACGCAAGGCCCTGGCTTGCGGAGGCGGCCAGGCTCCCCCAGCCGAATGCAAGGCTCCACGGCCTTTTGCGGGTGGCCAGAGCGCGGAACTCGAAAGACACCGCCCGGAATATCAGTCCCAGGAGCATGAGCACGAGCGGCAGGTAGAGCGCCGACATTACCAGGCCGTAGACCGTGGGAAATGCGCCGAATATGATCCCGCCGAAAAGGACAAGCCATGTCTCATTGGCGTCCCAGATGCTGCCGAGGCTGCCCATGAGGATGCCGCGGCTGTCTTCATCCCTGATAAAGAGAGAGACGACGCCCACGCCGAGGTCGAAGCCGTCCAGCATCGTGTACAGGACCAGGATGAATCCGAGAATCGCGAACCAGACTGCGGGAAGCAGGGAGTGCTCCACCTCATGCCCCCTTCGTGGAACGGGCCTTGCCCTGCGGGGGCTGGAGGGAAAGGTCAGGTCCTTTCCGAAGCATCCGTCCCGCGTAGATCAGGAAGAAAACGCTCAACAGGGCGTACGCGGCAAGCAGGCCGAAAAATGAAACGATCACCGCCCAGGATGGAAGACTGCTCGCCGCATCTTCGGTGCGCAACACGTGGTAAATGATCCACGGCTGCCTTCCCTCCTCCCGGGTCAGCCACCCCGTTTCAACGGCGACATAACCCAGGGGCAGGCACCAGGTCCACGCCCTCAGGAGCCATGGATGCAACTGAACACTCCCGGCCTTGAGCCCGCCGCGCAGCCAGACCACGAGGCTCCAGACCATTACCGCAAAAAGGATGAACCCGATCAGCACCATGATTCGAAATGAATAGAAGGGGACCACAATGGGCGGGCGATTTTCCGGGGGAAACTCCTTCAAGCCTTTCACCTGTCCGGCAAGGGACCGCGTCTCGAGCAGGCTGAGGAGATACGGCACCTTTATCTCGACGATGTTGCGCTCCCCGCTGCGGTCCGGCCAGGCCAGGATGTTGAAAGGGGCCGAGGCGCCCGGAGGATTGGTCTCCCAATGGGACTCGACCGCGGCGAGTTTTTCAGGCTGGGTGTGGTAGATGTGAATGCCCTGCGCGTCCCCCAGGAAGATCTGCAGCGGTGTCATCACGATGGCCAGCACGAGGGCGAGCTTCAGGGTCTTGATGAAAAAACCCGTTTCCCGTTTTCTCAAGATGTAGGCTGCGCTGATGCCGCCCACGACAAAGGCGGTGGTCTCGATGCAGGCCACCCACATGTGCATGGTCGACGTGACCATGTCGGAGTTGAAAAGAGCGCCGGCAAAGTCATCCACGACAAAGCGCCCGTTTTCGAAATGGCCTCCGGCCGGCGTCTGCATCCACGAGTTGGCCACGAGGATCCAGAAAGCGGACAGCGACGCGCCGAATGCCACCAGGATCGTGGAGAGCAGGTGCAGGCCGCGCGGCACCTTTTCCCAGCCGAACATCATGATACCCAGGAATCCTGCCTCGAGCATGAAGGCCAGCGTGCCCTCCAGCCCCAGGATGTTTCCGAAGAACCCCCCCGTGGCCGCGCTGAAACGCTCCCAGTTCGTCCCGAATTGGAACTCCATGACGAGCCCCGTGGCAACCCCGATTGCAAAGTTGAGCAGGAAAAGCCGGCTCCAGAATCGAAGATGCCGGTAGTAGGCGGCGTCCCTGGTCCGCAGCCACAGGATCTCCAGCAGCACGAGCACGAGGCTCAAGCCCACCGACAAGGTCGGCCAGATCATGTGATAGAGGGTCGTCATCCCGAACTGCAGCCGGGAGAGAAGCACCGTGTGGTGGCCCATGGCGTGGTACGCCACTAATCTACTGACCCGGGAAGGGATCGAGTAGTGGCCTCTCGACGTCAGTCGGGCTTCGCGTGCTCCTCTCCATCACGCGTATGCAGCGGGAATGTCAGGATTGCCCCGTAGGAGGCGACAACGACAATCATCGGCAGCAGAAGGAGAACGAGGAGCAGGTACAGGAGGTTCAGCCCGGTGAGGTGGGCCACCACGGTCGGGTCGACGAACCGCCAGATCAGCGCCGCCAGGCCATCGACGAACATTATGAGGGAGACCACGATCTTGATGGTCACGGGCAGGAGGGGACGCGCCATGTAGTTAACCCACCATGTAAAGAAGCCCGTCGGGATGACAATGAGGCAGAAAAGAAGACCCGCCGCCAGGCAGCTCACGGCGGTGAACTCGAACCCCGGCAGGCTCGTGGCCAGGTACAGCAGCGTGAAGATCGGGGCGAACATCATGAAGACGATCGGAAAATGGACGGTCATCGGATGGGGGTGGCGCTGGAAAAATGGATAGCGCGCCAGGAACCTTTCCAGCGCGGCCGGCAGCGCCTCCTCTTCCCTGTTCGGCTGCTCCTGCAGATCGCGTATGAGGATCCCGACCTGCGGAAACCGATCCAGCACGTCGATGCCGTGCGGCGCCTGTGCGATGTCCGAGGTCAGGTCAGCGCCGGCGGTGTGCCGCTTCATGTGCTGGCCGCCCCGCCACATCTTGCTTCCCGTTACGTCGATCACCCGCTCTTTGTACGCGATGTAGATCGGCTTCCCATTCCCGCCGTCGAACCCTTTCAGCTCCTCCACGGTGAACTTCTTCAGCTCTTCCGCCACGACGACCCTCCCTGACCTGTGCGCGCCACCATCGCAAGGGGATGGATAGTATCACTTCGAACGGCGGCGTGCCAACTCAGGGGCGGCGGCCCTGTGTGCCTGTTGTGAAAACGGCGAACAGGACTGCGGAAAGGAAGCAGACGATACCCGCGGCGAGGAAGCCGCCCGCCATGGTCGTCGCGGTAATGACCATGCCGGCGATGAACGGTCCCGAAGAATGGCCTATGTCCATGATGGAGCTGAGCGCGCCAAGGGATGCGCCGAGATTCTCCTGCCTGGCCACGTCTGCGACATAGGTGCTGGTTGCAACCGTGCTCACCGACATGGCCAGACCGAAGAGGACGCCGATCACCGCGATCGAGATTGTTCCCCCGAACACCGGGATCGCGGCGATGAAGACAGCCAGGAGAACGATGCCGAACAGGATCTGGATCCTGCGGTCCACCGTGTCCGCGAGCTTTCCGAACAGGGGCTTTGTGAGCGCAATGGCGAGAATCTGCAGGGAGAAAATCAGCCCGATCTGGTAGGCAGGGACGCCCTTGCTGAACAAGAGGACGGGGAGATAGGTCTCCAGACAGCCGAACGCAAAATAGGTTGCCGCCTCCACGAGGGATGTGCTGAACAGGCGCCTGTTCCGCGTGAACTCCGCCAGGCTCTTTCCAAAATCAGCGAGCGTGGGCCGCTTGACCGCTGCGGTGCCCGCCGCCTGGTCGCCGCTCTTCAAGGTGAGTGTGAGCACGAGAACCGGGATGCCGAGCAGGAATGCCGCCGCATACACAGCGCGATAGCTCAGGCTGCCGCCCATGAACATGAAGGCGGTGATGAGTGCTCCGCCCAGGAGAGGGGCGAGGGTGCGACCGATAAGCGTGGCAGAAGAATAAAGCCCGAGCTTTTCGCCCTTGCTCTCGGGGTACACACTCACGATGAAGGCTGAGGCAACAGGACCGAGAATGGCCGTGGCTATCCCATGAAAGAACCGGATGGGGATGAGCCAGTACGCATTGGAGACGAGCAGGTACAGAAGCGGCGCAATGAGGAGCACGAGAGCTGCGGTCAGCAGCAGCCGCTTCTTCCCCCAGCGGTCGGCAAGCATGCCCACGGGAAAGCTGAAAAAGATGCCCGCCATGGGCGAAATGGCGGCAATGAGCCCTATGACTGCGTCGCTTCCTGAAAGTGATTTCACGAACAGGGGCAGTACAGGGTTTTTCGACATCGTCGTGGAGAAGATGCCCAGGAACCCGATGAAGGAAATCGCCGCGATGCCGGAAGGTCCCGGCCGGACGGGCGGCACTTTGTCGGCCACTCCCCTCACTCCTTGGGAAAGACGACGGTAAAGGTGGAGCCGGCGTCCGGCTTCGTCTGAACTAGAATTGTGCCATTATATTCTCCCAGGACGCGCTTTACCGTAGCCAGACCGAGACCCGTTCCCGCGATACCTGATGTCTTGTGGCTTTTTACCCGGTAGAACTCCTGGAAGATGTTTCCCTTTTCCACATCGCTCATCCCGATGCCCGTGTCGCTCACGGCAACCTCCCACGCGGCGCCGCCATCCCTGATGCAGACGGTAAGGCGTCCCTGCTCCCTGTTGTACTTGATTGCATTGGAGATGAGGTTCATGAAGATCCGGTCCAGGTCGCCGCGGTCCGCCCTGACAGGGTACGCCGCCAGGGGCGCTTCAAAGGTCGTGCTGATCCGGCGCTTGTCCGTCTGCACGCGAAAGAACTCCAGCTGCGCGGCAATGACCGCCTTGAGGTCGAGGGCCTCCAGGGAACGCTCCACCTTGCCCACCTCGCGGCTGTTGATATACAGCAGGTCGCGCACGAGGTCCAGCAGCGCTTCCCCCCGCACCTTGCAGCGCTCGAGCATTTCCCGGACCTTCGGGGTGTTGTCGTCGAACATGCCGGTCAGGATGACGTTTATATAGTTGATGATGGCGGAAAGGGGGCTCTTCAGCTCGTGGGCTACCATGGAGACAAATCGATTCTTGTCCTGCTCCGCTTTCCAGCTCTCCGTGATATCGGAAAGAATGACGATGGCGCCGCCGGCTTCCGCGTCGCGCAGAAGCGGCGAGATGCTCACCTGCAGCCTGCCTTCCCCGGAGGAGAGCTGGACCACCCGGCACTCGGAGCGGGCAGGCGCCGAGTCGATGACCGCCTCGATTGCCGCGGCAGCGTCCAGGTCGGGAAACAGCTCGGGCAGCGTCATGCCTTCCCGGAAGCGCTTCCCCAGCAGATGCTCCGCGCGGGGGTTCATCAGCACCGGCGCGCGGCGGATGTTGAGAACAACCACCCCTTCATGCATCGAGGAGATCATCTGGTGGGAGAGATTGCGCTCGCCGGCCAGCTCCGAGAGATACCTCTCACGTTCCCGCAGAAGACGGGACTGCTGGACGGCCCGGTTGATCACCTGCAAAAGATCCTCCGGCGTGAAAGGCTTGACCAGGAAATCGAATGCCCCGTGCTGGGTCACCTCCACGGCCGCTTCAACGGTGGCAAGCGCAGACACGATTACCACCACTGTGCGTCCGGCAAACCGGCGCGTGATGTGCTCGGTGACCTTGAAGCCGTCGATACCGGGCATCTTCAGGTCCACGAGCGCTACGTCGGACGGGGCTTCCTCCAGGAGGCGCAGGGCGCTCTCACCGTCTTTTGCCGTGCGCACGATGAATCCGCGCCGCTCGAGGACCCGGCGCATTCCCTCCCGCATGCCTTCCTCGTCGTCGATGACGATCACCCGGACCGCGTCGCGGTCTCCGCCCGCAGCTTCAGACGCCGGGCCCTGAGGTGTGACGGGGGCAGCGGGTTGCAGGTCAGGCATTGTGCGCCGTGCCGGAAAGGTACTGCTCGATCTTGCCCAGGAGGTGCTCCAGCGGCACGGGCTTGGTGAGGACCTCGTCAACCTTCATCCATTCGCGGCCGGGGGCAGCGCCCGCTTCAAAGGCGAACCCGACTTTCCGGGGAGCGGCGGTCTGCATGACTATGGGCACCTTCTGCAGCCCGGGAATCTCCCGCACCTTCTTGCAGAATACGAATCCCGAATCGTAGTGCTCCATCATGAGATCGGCAATGATCATGTCGGGGGCGGCCGCCTTCGCTTTTTCCAGTCCCTCTTCGATGGTGAGCGCGGTCTCGATCGTGTAGCCGTTCTTTTCGAGGAACAGCCTTTGTCCCTCGAGGAGATCCGTGTCATCGTCAACGATAAGTATGCGAGCCAAATCCTTCCTCCTTAGACCTGTGAAACGCCGACGGCGGCGGCAGCGGGCATGAAGTGCCTGATGCGCACGGTGAAGCAGGCGCCCCCGTCCGGCATGTTCGCCGCCTGGATGGTGCCCCCGTGCATCTTGACGATACCGTAGCAGACGGAAAGCCCGAGCCCGGTGCCCTTGCCCACTTTCTTCGTCGTGAAAAAGGGCGAGAACATCTTCGGCAGGTTTTCTTCGGGTATGCCGGCCCCCGTGTCGGAAACCGTCACGGTGAACTCTCCTTCTCCCTCGTCCGTGGCCACCCGGATGGTCCCCCCGTCCGGCATCGCTTCCCCTGCGTTCTTCAGAAGGTTGTCGAAGACCTGTCGAAGCTGACCCCCGTCCACCAGCTGGGGTCCAAGGGCAGGATCAAGCCGGAACTCTACACGGAATTTCCCCTCTGGTGAAGTTGCCAGGATCCCTTCCACCGCCCTGCTCAGCAGGGCATTGATGTCCGTGGGAGAACGTTCCACCTTCTCCTCACGGGCGAAGTTCAGGATCCCGCGCACGATGCCGCGGGTACGCTCCGCCTCCGCGATGATGCGGTCCACGTCCTCCTGCGGCCGGGAGGCATCTGCCAGCTCCTCCTTCAACAGGTGCGAGTACATGAGCACCACACCCAGGGGGTTGTTGATCTCGTGCGCAATACCGGCGGCCATTTGACCCATGGAGGCGAGTTTCTCAGCCTGGATCAGCCGCGCCTGGTTTGTCGTAAGGTCCTTCATTGCCTTCTCCACCCGGGCGATCAGGTAGGGAAGGCACATCTCCACTTCGGCCTTTCCGCGGAATACCGCCAGCGCCTTCTCACGGCAGGAGGCATACCCGCAGGCGCCGCAGTTCAGCTCGTCCGAGGGGGAGTTCTTGCCCGTCAGGCTGAGGATCCTGCGGATTTCTTCCTCCGGTGCGGCCACCTCCTCCCGGATCACCGGGTGGAATGACGCGCTGAGGTCCACCGCCAGGTAATCCCGATGCTCTTCCGCCCACTCCTCCACGTCACGAATGATCGGGCGCTCTGCCATGTAGCGCACCACGTACTTCTTGCGTTCGAAGAATGTGAGGTCGTTCACCATGACCGGGCCGCCGATGCACCCTTCGCAGAACAGGAGATCAAAAAGGCGGTAGTTCACCTTCTGCCCGGTCCTTACTCTTTGGGAGAGGACCCGAAGAATGTCCATCACCCGTTCGGCGCCCTCCACCACGTAGACGGGGCTTTCCAGGATGTCCGCATCGATGGCTGCCGCCTTCAGGAGCCCGCCCGTCACCGGGTAGATCCGGCCGAGATTGGCATGAGGAGGCAGAAAATCCGCCGGGGGCGCCGTGGAAGGATCCACGCGGGTGTCGCTCCAGAGCTCGGCGAGCTCGGCAAAAGTGAGCACGGCGTCCACTTCACCGGACCGCCAGGCCTCCACCTTTTTCGCCACGCACGGGCCTATGAACACGAGCTTCGCGCGTCCTTTTTCTTCCCGTCCGCACAGTTTCTGCCGCACCACCCGGGCCATCGCTTCCATGGGGGAAGCAATGCCGGCCAGGTGAGGGGCAAGTTCCGGCAGCACTTTTTCCACGTACTGCACCACCGCGGGGCAGGGCGTGGAGATCAGGAAGTCTTCCGAGCTTCGCTCCAGCAGCTCGTGAAAGCGCCGCGCGTATTCCTGCGCCACGAGGTCGGCGCCGAAGGCCACCTCGTACACGCCGTCAAATCCTGCCGCGTGCAGGGCGCCGACCAGTCTTTCCGGCGGAAGGTCCAGGAAGGCGGCGGGAAACGAGGGCGCCAGAAGAGCGTACTTGGCTGCGGGCCCGGCCAGGATCTCCCGCACGGCCGGTAGGGAGGACACCACGCGCTTCGCCCCCTGCGAGCAGACATTGACGCAGTAGCCACAGGAGATGCAGAAGTCCTCGATGATGTCGGCCTGCCCGCCGCGCACCAGCAGGGCTTTGGTCGGGCAGGACCGAACGCAGGAGTAGCACTTCTTGCAGATCTCTCCGACCGTGTAGACGGATACCATCGCGGCGACCTCCTGGGGCGCATTCTTCTCGCGGCCCTGCCGGGGCTCTGTTCGGGAGCGCTACCGGTGCGCCGCCCTCGGCGCATAGTCGGTGTGCAGAAGCTCGTGGGCCTTGTGGGATCCCGGGGCTTCGAAAAACTCCTTGTACACGGCCGTGATGGCCGGGTTCTTGTAAGACATGCGCACCGTCCGGGTTCTGTCCAGAGCGTAGATCGCCTTGATGCGCTGTTCAACCTTGTCGGGGTCATAGCCGAACAACTGCCCCCCGCCGCCTGCGCAGCCTCCGGGGCAGGCCATGATCTCTATGAAGTCCCAGGGCGAGTCGCCTGCCTTCACCCTCTCCGCGATCTGGCGGGCATTGGAAAGCCTGTTTGCGACGGCGATCTTCAGCGTCCGGTCCCCGATCGTGAGCCGGGCTTCCTTCACCCCGCTCATGCCGCGCACGTCTTCGAACTCTACCTTTGCCAGGTCCTTTCCGGTCAGCAGGTGGTAGGCGGTGCGGAGGGCCGACTCCATGACTCCACCGGAAGCGGCAAAGATGTCACCCGAGCCTGTAGGCGCCCCGAAAGGCCTGTCGAATTCCTCTTCCTGAAGGCTTGCAAAGTCGATGCCGAATATCTGCATCATCCTGTTGAGCTGCCGGGTGGTGATCACCGCGTCGACGTCCGCGACGCCTGCCTCCGAGGAGAGCTCGGGCCGCTGCGCCTCGAATTTCTTGGCAGTGCAGGGCATGACCGAGACCACAAAGATATCCTTCGGATCGATATTCTGTTTCTTTGCCAGGTAGCTCTTGATCGTGGCGCCCATCATCTCCTGCGGAGACTTGCAGGTGGAGATGTTTTTCAGCAGCTCAGGATAATAGATCTCCGCGTATTTCACCCACGCCGGGCAACAGGAGGTAAAGAGGGGCAGGTTCTCCCCCTTCTTGATCCTCTCCACGAGCTCGGTCCCCTCTTCCATGATAGTAAGGTCAGCGGCGAAATCAGTGTCGAACACCTGGCGGAAGCCGATTCGCCGCAGCGCGGCCGCCACTTTGCCCGTTACGTTCGTCCCCGGCGGCAGCCCGAAGAAGTCCCCGAGAGAAACCCGGATGGCAGGAGCAGCCTGCGCCACCAGGTACTTCTTTCCCTCCTGCAGGGTCTGCATGACCTTCTCCAGGGCCCGCACCTCGTGCAGTGCGCCTGTCGGGCAGGCAAGCGTGCACTGACCGCAGTTCACGCACGTCGTCTCGCTCAGGTCCATCTCAAACGGGGGAAGAACCATCGTGTCAAAGCCGCGATGGGTGAAGTCGATAGCCGCAACACCCTGGATCTCTTCGCAGATCCTCACGCACCGTCCGCAGAGGATGCACTTGTCCGGCTCCCTGATGATCGACGGGGAGGAGAAGTCCGTGTAGTGGTGGCGGGTCTTTCCCTGGAAAGGCACCCTGTCGATTCCGTACTCCGAGGCCAGGGACTGCAGCTCGCAATAGCCGTTCTTCGGACAGGTGAGACAGTCGAACGGATGGCTGGCCAGAAGAAGCTCGATGATGGTCCGGCGGGCATTGATGACCCGGGGGCTCCGCGTCTGGATTTCCATGCCCTCTTCAACGGGAAACGCGCACGAGGGTGTGAGATTGGGCTTGCCCTTGACCTCCACGACGCACATCCTGCAGGCACCGCTGGGGAAGATGTCCTTGATGTGGCAGAGGGTAGGGATCTTTTCCCCGGCCGCCTGGGCAGCTTCGAGGATCGTGGCTCCCGGCTTTGACTGCTGCTTCCTGTTATTGATCGTAAAAGTGACCATGTCGTTCCTTCTTTCTCTGTCTTCTCAGTTCACCGACACCGCGCCGAAGCGGCAGACATCCAGACAGGTCCCGCAGCGGATGCATTTCTCATCCACGATGTAGTGGGCCTTCTTCTTCTCCCCCACGATGGCGGCGCTCGGGCACTTTTTGGCGCACAGGGTGCAGCCCGTGCAGGCGTTTGTGTCGATGGAGTAGGTCAGCAGGCCCTTGCACTGGTGCGCGGGGCACTTCCTGTCGTAGATGTGCGCCTCGTACTCCTTGCGGAAGAAGCGCAGGGTCGAAAGGACCGGGTTGGGAGCGCTCTGGCCCAGACCGCAGAGCGAGGTGTCCTTGATCACCTGCGCCAGGCCTTCCATGTTGAGGACCCGGTTGAACCGCAGGAGGTTCTCCGTTTCATTCTTCATGCTGGAATAGGGCGAAACGATGGAATCAAGGATCTCATACAGTCTCTGTGTGCCTTCGCGGCAGGGGATGCATTTCCCGCACGACTCGGAGGTGATGAAGGAGAGGAAGTAGCGGGCCATATCCACCATGCACGTGTCCTCGTCCATGACCACCAGTCCCCCCGATCCCATGATTGCCCCGACCGACTTGAGGGACTCGTAGTCGATCTGGATGTCAAGGTGATCTGCCGGGATGCACCCGCCGGAGGGTCCGCCTATCTGCACGGCCTTGAACGCCTTGCCCCCGGGGATGCCGCCGCCGATGTCGAAGACGATCTCGCGCAGGGTGATGCCCATGGGAACTTCGACGAGCCCCGCGTTGGTGATTTTTCCGGTGAGGGCGAACACCTTTGTGCCCTTGGAGTTCTGGGTGCCCATGCAGGAGAAGCTTTCGGCCCCTTCCCGCATGATGTGGGAAACATTGGCCATGGTTTCCACGTTGTTCACGATCGTGGGCTTCTGGAAGAGACCTTCCACGGAAGGAAACGGCGGCCGGGGACGCGGCATGCCTCGCCTTCCTTCCACGGAGGCCATGAGTGCGGTCTCTTCGCCGCAGACGAACGCGCCTGCGCCCATCTTGATGCGAAGCTTGAACTGGAAACCGGACGGGCCGACCGGCTTCTCCAGCAGGCCTTCGCCCTTCAGGACCTCGATGGCCTTCCTGATCCTCTCGATTGCGAGCGGGTACTCGGCGCGGCAGTAGATAATGCCCTCGTTGGCCCCGATGGCATACCCGGCGATCATCATGCCCTCGAGCACCGCGTAGGTGTCCCCTTCAAGTATCGAGCGGTCCATGAATGCGCCGGGGTCACCCTCGTCCGCGTTGCAGATCACGTACTTCTTCTCGTTCCTGGAGGCCAGAGCGAGCTCCCACTTCTTGCCTGCGGGAAACCCGCTTCCGCCGCGGCCTCGAAGCCCGGACCTGGTGACTTCCTGAATCACCTGTTCCCGTGTCATCCCGATGGCTTTTTCGAAACCCTGAAAGCCGCCGTGTGCCCGGTAGTCGACGATGGACTCGGGGTCGATTACGCCGCAGTTGCGCAGCACGTATTTCACCTGTTTCCTGAAATAGGGGTGCTCATCAATCAGGGGAATGCCGGGGAGCGGGGACTTTCCGTTTCTGAACTGTCCCAGGAGCCCGTCCAGGCTGTAGTTCTTCCTGACAAGGACCTCGTCCAAAATGAAGCCGGCGACCTCGGGGGTGACATTGCTGTAGGAAACCCGGTGACCTGACTCGGTGACCACATCCATGATGGGCTCTGCCTTGCAGTAGCCGATGCAGCCCGTGGCCGTGATCTCCACGTTGATGGCGCGGGCCGCGGCCCATTTCTCGACCGCGGTTTTCACTTGTCCGGCGCCCGTTGCCAGGCCGCAGGTCCCCATGCCGATAAATACTTTGCTCATTCCTCGACCCTCCCCGCGGCGCGCCACTTCTCGATCAGCTCTTCAAGCATCTTCTTGTCCAGGCGGCCGAAGAACCTTCCGTTGACCATCATCGCCGGGGCAATGGAGCAGCACCCGAGGCAGGCCACGGTCTCCAGGGAGAACAGACCGTCCTTGGAGGTTTTGCCCACCTCGATCCCGAGGAGCTGCCGGCAGCTGTCCAGCAGGTTCAGCGAGCCCTTCACGTGGCAGGCCGTTCCACGGCAGATTGCCACCTGGATCCTTCCTGGAGCGTTGAGCTTGAACTGGTTGTAGAAAGTCGCCACGCCGAAGACCTTCGAAGAGGGCAGACCCAGATAGTCTGAAATCCTGTTGATGCTCTCCTTCGACAGGTATCCGTACTCTGCCTGGACCTCTTGCAGAATGGAGATAAGATGTTCCCGGCTCTTTGGATATTTGGCGATCACTTCTTCGAATGGTCTTGCCTGCTGCGTCATTTCCATAGAATCCCCCTGAAAGAATTCCTTGCGACAATATGATGTGGGATTTTTTATATTGTGAACTAATTCACAATATAATGGATACCATTTCGTGATGAAAATGTCAATATAGCGTGAAAAAAATTGATTGATTCATCACGATTCGTTGTACTTCCACATTATTATGCTGCGTAAAGAAATACAGAACTTAGTCGTGAGCGTCGATCTCCTGAACACCCTGCCAGTTATCGGGAACGCCAAGATTCACCATGAGCTCGCACCTCTTGCGATAGACGCGAAGGACCTCGTCCTCCGGGTTCCGTTCGAAGAGCTCGGAAATGAGCACGTACGCTTTTGTGAACTCTTTACCGTAGTAGAGGCGAAGCGCCCGCGCCAGATCGGACCTGTAGGAGAGTTTCCGTTCCCGCTGGCGCTGCGGCTCGGCGTCCAGGACTTCGAAGAGCAGGATCGGTTCCTTGCGTCCACGGACCCTCACCCGATCGATGAACCGGCAGCGGAACCGTGCAGGGTCCTTCAGAGCCTTCAGAGTCTGGCCGGTCGTCAGGACCGCGGACCCGTAGACGCGGGTCAGGCCCTGCAGCCGGGAGCACAGGTTGACCGTGTCGGAGATAACCGAGCCGTCCATGCGCGCGTGCTCCCCGAGGGTGCCGAACATCAGGTTGCCGGCGTGCACGCCCACCCCGATCGCGACGGGCTGATATCCGCTCGAGTGACGGTGCACATTGTACTCCCTCAGCCTCTCGTGCATGCTTACCGCCGCCGCCAGTGCATCGTCTGCGGTCTGGGGAAACAGCGCCATGATCCCGTCGCCGATGTATTTGTCGATGAAGCCTCGGTGGGAGCGGATCTCCGGTCCCATCCTGCCCAGATATGAATTGAGAAAATTGAAGTTCTCCTCCGGGGTCATGGTCTCCGAGAGCCGTGTAAATCCGACGATGTCTGAGAAAAGAACCGTCATGTTCATCTGGCTCTGGTCTCCCAGTTTCACGTCCAGAATGCTTCCTTTGCCGATAAGGCGGAGGAGCTCGTGGGGCACAAATCGCCCGTAGGCGACCAGGAGGTTCTCCAGCCGAATGCTGTACTGCTGGATCGTGTCCGCCATTGCGTTAAAACTGCCTCCCAGTCTCCCTACCTCGTCGCGCGAGTGTACGTCAGCCCGGATGTCGAGGTTCTTCCCGTCGAAAGTGCGTACGACCCGGTCAAGGGAGATGATCCCTCGAGTGAAGAATGTGCCGAGGAGAATCGAGCTCGCCACGGTCAGGATGAGGGCGCCAGCAATGACGTACAGCGCGATCTTCGTGGCGTTGGAGAGGATGAGACGGACGTCCGTGTCCACCATGTCGATCCCCAGGACAGCAAGCAGCTCTCCGTGACGGCCGAAAAGAGGTGCATAGCCGGAGATCGAGTTCACCTTGAAATCAGGATCATACGACCAGTGGTCCTCCACGAGGGGATGCTTTCCCGCCAGGACCCGGCGTGGCACGGGGAAAGTGCTGAGGTCGAAAGCCGAGCCGAAATGCGAGATGTCTCCCACCGTCTCACCTGCCTTGAGCCGCGCATCGTCGGCGAGAACGTCCCCGTCCACGACGTAGAGCGCGTTGTTGGGGTCGGCCGTCGGGGCGAAAAGATAGATGTAGTGGACGAGCTCGCGTTCCACGCCGCGCACCTGGTTCAACACATCGGAGACCGTGCGATAGTCCACCGAGCTTTCCACTTTATCCACCTGCTCGGGAGAGAGGTCAGGACTCATCCTGCTCACCAGCCGCGCAAGGGCATCCGTGTCGACGAGCCGGCTGCCCAGCTGCGCCAGGTCCAGAACCCGGGTCTGGACCTGGCTCAACAACCCCTCGTTGAGGATGCGGTACATCGACCATGCCAGAATCCCGCTCACGACAGCTCCGACAACGAGGAACGTGAGCGTGATCTTGAGGCGCAGGCCAAAGCCCAGGCGCGGCTTCCCGTCACTCTTCACTTTTTCATTCATTGACGTCCCCCCTTGAGTGCCGTAACCGGAAGCCCCCAGTGCCCGTTCAGCGCAGAAACCGCCTCGGCCGGGGAGCGAAAATGGATCGCGTGCATGCCGAGGTCCCGAGCTGCCTGCACGTTTTGCAGCACATCGTCCAGAAAGATGCACGCACCGGGATCCACGGCAAGCTTCTCCAGGCAAAGACGGTAAATCTCGGGCTCGGGTTTCACCAGGAGATAGTCGCAGGAAAAGATGGCCGGCCGGAACTCGTTGATCCAGCCGAAAGAGCCGGTAGAGCGCATGAAGGAAAGCTTTGCCTCAGGCATGTTTGAGAGGATCGCCGTGATGTACCCCGTTGCCCGCAGCTCGGCACCCCAGTCTACGACAGCCTGATTGATGCCTGTCCAGCCCAATGAGTCCTCGCGCTCGATGCGCGCAATCAGGTCCGGGTCGGCTGCGACCCCCGCGGTCTGCAGAATCCGGCCCCAGTACTCTTCGGCGGGGAGGGTGCCCCTGTCCAGCTCGGACCTGTCGCGGCGATACGCCGACTGGAACTTCTCCATCGAAAGGCCGCACAACGAAGCCATGGTCGCGACCCTCGCAGGGTCCTGCGGCAGGCCCAGCACACCTCCAAAATCGAAGATCACCGCGCGGATGGAGGTCGGCATGACGCTATGTATACCGCGTACGGACGGGGAGTTCAATTGGAGCGGGGCGGTCTCTCCCCTCCGGTCGGCTCCTCACGCAGTTCTTAGCGTATTCTTAACGTATACCGTCCAAACCTTAGCGCAGTCAAAATTCCCTTTTGACCCCGGCCTCCCTATGATTCAGGCATGAGTATCGAATTGATCATCGCGGGCATCCTTGGCGTGTTTCTCCTCGTGTACCTGGTGTACTCGATCGTCCGTGCGGACAAGTTCTAGGAGGCATTCATGACCACGGCAAATTGGGTGCAACTTTTCGTATCCCTGGGCATCGTCTTTGCTCTCGCCCCGTTTCTCGCGAAGTTCATGACCCGGGTCTTCGAGGGGGAACGGCACATCCTTTCATTTCTGGCGCCGGTTGAGCGAGGCATCTACCGGATCAGCGGGATCCGTGCCGAGCGCGAGATGGACTGGAAGCAGTACCTCGCCGCGCTCCTCATCTTCAACGCGTTCGGGTTCATCAGCCTCATGGCGCTGCTCATGACGCAGCAATGGCTGCCGCTCAATCCCGCGCACATCCCCAACATGACCTGGCACCTCGCCCTGAACACGGCCGTCAGCTTCATGACCAACACAAACTGGCAGGCCTACAACGGAGAGGTGAGCGCCAGCTACCTCTCTCAGATGTCGGGATTGGCCGTTCACAACTTCCTGAGCGCGGCAACGGGCATGGCCGCTGCGCTGGCGCTCATCCGCGGGATCAGGAACCGGCCGTTCGCCCAGGGGGCGAAACAACCGGGAGCTGCGGGGCTGGGCAACTTCTGGGTGGACCTCACGCGAACCACGCTCTACGTTCTCATCCCCCTGTCCCTGATACTCACTGTCCTGCTCATGTCGCAGGGAGTGGTGCAGAACTTCTCCTCCTACGTGCATGGGGTCACCCTTGAGGGGAAAGACCAGATCCTTCCCATGGGCCCGGCCGCGTCCCAGATCGCCATCAAGCAGTTGGGATCCAACGGCGGAGGATTCTTCGGAGTGAACTCCGCACACCCCTTTGAGAACCCCACGCCCTTCAGCAACTTCCTTGAATGGATCGCCATTCTCCTCATCCCCGTTTCCATACCGTTTGTATTCGGACGCATGGTGAAAGACAGGAGCCAGGGCCGGGCACTTTTCGCCGCCAAGACGGCGGTCTTTGCAATAGGAATGGTCGTGGTCCTGGTCGCTGAACTCGGGTTCAATTCCATGACAGGCGGCCACGGAACCATGGAAGGAAAAGAGGTCCGGCTGGGTATCCCCGCAAGCGCCATGTGGGCAGAGGCCACCACGGTGGTGTCCAACGGTTCAGTCAATGCGATGCATGACAGCTTTTCCCCGCTGGGTGGCATGATACCGCTTATCAACATCATGCTGGGCGAGATCGTATACGGCGGCGTTGGCGCCGGAATGTATGGCATGCTCGTGTTCGTTTTCATCACGGTGTTTTTCGCGGGTTTGATGGTGGGCCGTACCCCGGAGTACATCGGCAAGAAAATCGAGTCCCGGGAAGTCCAGCTCTCCGTCCTGGCCATCGTTGGCCAGACCGTGACGATCCTGTTCCTGGCGGCCGCCGCCGTCGTCACGAAAGTCGGACTCTCTTCTCTCAATAACCAAGGCCCTCATGGGTTGTCGGAAATCCTGTACGCCTATTCGTCGACGATCGGCAACAACGGAAGCGCATTTGCGGGATTGAACGTAAACACGGTTTTCTACAATGTCACCCTCGCCTTCGCCATGCTGGTCGGCCGGTTCGTCGTGATCGTGCCGGTGCTTGCCATTGCGGGCAGCCTGGGCGCCAAGACGCCCATCCCGCCCAGCGTGGGAACCTTTGCGACGAACAACACGACGTTCGTTGTCCTTCTCATCATCACGATCATCATTCTCGCGGGGTTGAACTTCTTCCCCGCGCTCACCCTGGGGCCCGTTCTGGAGCATTTCCTGATGCTCAAGGGCATGGTGTTCTAAGGAGCCGGATATGAGAAAAGAAATACGCTTGTTCAGCTTCCCGATCCTGAGCCGCGCGGCGGTGATGGCTTTCCGAAAGCTTGATCCCCGCGTGGAGATCAGGAACCCGGTCATGTTCATGGTCTGGGTCGGCTCTGTGTTCATCTCGGTGGTGTTCATCGCCGGCCTGGTACGGGGGGTTTTCAACGGGTTCAACCTGCAGATCGCAATCTGGCTGTGGTTCACTGTCCTCTTCGCCAACTTTTCCGAATCCATGGCTGAGATTCAGGGCAAGGCCCGGGCGGATGCCCTGCGGGCCATGCGGACAAAGACGCTGGCACGACGCCTGCTTTCCAACGGCAACGAGGAAAGTGTAGCCTCCGCCGTGCTGAAGGTCGATGATCGCGTGGTGTGCGAAACCGGTGACGTCATCCCCGGCGACGGCGAAGTGGTCGAGGGAATCGCCAGTGTGGACGAGTCGGCGATCACCGGGGAGTCCGCTCCCGTCATACGCGAATCAGGCGGTGACCGAAGCGCGGTCACGGGCGGAACCAGGGTCATCAGCGACAGAATCGTCGTTCGCATCACCGCGGAGCAGGGAAAAACATTTGTGGACCGCCTGATCGGCCTGGTGGAGAACGCTACCCGGCAGAAGACCCCGGGAGAGATCGCCCTCCTGATCCTCCTCTCCGCCTTCTCGATCATCTTCCTCGCGGCGGTGGGCACACTGTGGTTCTTCTCCGACTACAGCGTGAAGCAGTCAGGCACGAGCGCCTTCATCACAACGGCGGTCCTTTTCGCCCTGCTCGTCTGTCTCATCCCGACGACGATCGGAGGACTTCTCTCCGCCATCGGCATCAGCAGCGTGAGCAGGCTCATAAAAAAGAACGTGCTCGCCCTGAGCGGACGGGCTGTTGACGCCGCCGGCGACATCGACGTGATGCTGTTGGACAAGACAGGCACCGTCACGATGGGGAACAGGATGGCATCAGCCTTTTACCCCGCAAAAGGGGTGCAGGAGAACAGCCTTGCAGAAGCGGCCCTGCTCGCCTCCCTTGCGGATGAGACCCCCGAAGGCAGATCCATCGTCAACTTTGCCCGGAAGAACTATCCAGTCAAGGCCGGGAGCATGACAGAGATCGGGGGCAGGTTCGTGCCCTTCTCTGCCAAGACACGCATGAGCGGCGTGGATTTCAGCGACCAGCGGAAGAGCATCAGGAAAGGCGCGGCGGAGGCCGTCAAGGAGTGGATCATGTCCGCGGGAGGGACCTTCCCGGCGGAAGTGAGCAGCCAGGTCAGCCATATCTCTGCCGAAGGGGGGACACCGCTGGCCGTTGCCCGCAACAACGAGGTGCTGGGAGTTGTGTACCTCAAGGACGTGGTGAAGGGAGGAATCAAGGACAGGCTCGCCCACCTTCGTCTGATGGGCATCCGTTCGATCATGATCACCGGCGACAACCCGCTGACAGCCGCTACCATTGCGGCCGAAGCGGGTGTGGACGACTTCATCGCGGAGGCCACGCCGCAGGCAAAGCTGGAGCGCATCCGCGCCGAGCAGAAAAACGGCCACCTGGTAGCCATGATCGGGGACGGCACAAATGACGCTCCTGCCCTCGCACAGGCCGACGTGGGAGTGGCGATGAGCTCGGGCACCCAGGTGGCGCGCGAGGCGGGCAACA
The DNA here is from genome assembly GCA_964437385.1 of uncultured Spirochaetaceae bacterium. Classification (GTDB taxonomy): domain Bacteria; phylum Spirochaetota; class Spirochaetia; order SZUA-6; family Fen-1364; genus Fen-1364. Next base: position 9,862 of record CAYTGX010000010.1, on the reverse strand, counting down.
TGGTGGACCTGGATTCCAACCCCACCAAGCTCATCGACATCGTGGAGGTGGGCAAGGAACAACTCATGACGCGCGGGGCGCTCACCACCTTCAGCATCGCAAACGACGTGGCCAAGTTCTTCGCGATCCTGCCGGCCATGTTCCTCGGCTTGTACGCGGTGGCGGGGGGCGTTGGACCGCTTTGGGCGTTGAACGTGATGCAGCTTGCCTCTCCGCAAAGCGCGGTGCTTTCGGCGGTCATTTTCAACGCGCTCATCATCGTGATCCTGATCCCGCTGGCACTCCGGGGGGTGCGCTATCGGGCAATCGGGGCGGTTCGGATCCTGAGAAGGAACCTTCTCGTCTATGGTGTGGGGGGAATCATCGCCCCATTCATCGGCATCAAGGCGATCGACCTCCTGGTCCACGCGATGGGCCTTGCGTGATAGGAGAAATTGTATGAAACCAGTACGAACGGCAATCATCGTCACGATCTTCTGGACAATCGTGGTGGGCGGAATGTACCCGCTGCTCATGTATGGGGTCGGCACCGTGTTCTTCCCCCACCAGAGCCAGGGAAGCCTCCTCACGAGGAATGGGAAGGTAGTCGGCTCTTCCTTGATCGGACAGGACTTCTCCACTGACGCCTACTTCCACTCCCGACCATCCGCAATCAAGTACGATCCGTCCTCCTCGGGGGCGAGCAACTGGGGGTGGACGAGTGCGGACTTGAAAAAGGCGTACACCCAGAACAAGGCGGATTGGCAGAAAGCCTATGGAGCCGGTGAGCCGCCAATGGATATGCTCTTCGCTTCCGGCAGCGGCTTGGACCCGCATGTAAGCCCTGAGGCGGCGGAGATCCAGGTGCCGCGGGTGGCGGCGGCGCGGCGCCTGTCCGCAGACAAGACGGCGCAGCTGCTCGCGCTGGTAAGACGGTATGAGGAGGCTCCGCAGCTTGGATTCCTCGGCGAGCCGCGCGTCAACGTGCTCCGGCTGAACCTCGCGCTTGACGAGGCGTTCCCCGCGCAGAAATGAAAAGGCCCGCGGCATGCGCGGTGCTCCTCTTTCTCGGCTCACTGCTCGCCGCCCAGGCCAGCTTTTACGATCTAGCCGCCGTGGGGACCCTGGAACAGGTGGTAGCGGCGATCAAAGAGGGGGCGAGTGCGGCGCAGAGTGACAGGCTCGGCGTCACGTCGCTCATGGCCGCGGCAGCGGGCAATCAGGACCCCGACGTGGTGTCGGTGCTCCTTGCGGCAGGAGCGCAGGTCGGGGAGAGGGATTCGATAGAGGATACCCCGCTCTTGTACGCGGCGCGCTCCAACACGAGCGCGAAGATCCAGAGGGCGCTCCTGGAGGCCGGTGCCCGGGTGGAGGACAGGGACTTCTTCGGAACCACGGCCTTGATGATGGCCGCCCAGCACAATACGAACGAGGAGGTGCTCGGCGTGCTCATTGGGGCGGGGGCAGCGGTGAACGCGGCCGATGAGACAGGCATGACGCCGCTCATGCTCGCCGCGCAGTTCAACGCCAACCCCCGAGTGCTGGGCCTTCTCCTCGATGCGGGAGCGGACGCGAACGCGAAGAATCGGGGAGGAAGAAAGGCGCTGGATCTGGCTGCCGGCAATAAAAGTGTGCGGGACTCTGCTGCGTATCAGGCGCTTCAACGGGCAACCCGGTAGCTGCACCTCTTTCCAGAATCCATTGCCCGCTGTACTCTTGCCCATAAGGATGAACGTCGATGGTTGATGAAGCACGTCCGGATCCGGATGCACTTCTGCGGGTCGCGGAGAGAGAACAAAGCGGAAAGGGCAGGCTCAAAGTTTTCTTCGGCATGGCCGCGGGGGTCGGTAAAACCTTTTCCATGCTCAAAGAGGGAAGACAGAAAAAAGAAGAAGGCGTCGATGTGGTCATCGGCTACCTGGAGAGTCACCAGAGAAAAGAGACGGACGAGCTCGCCGCGGGAATCGAGGTTCTTCCCCGAATGAGCCTGGAGTACAAGGGGAAAATACTTCAGGAGATGGACCTCGACGCGGTCCTTCTCCGCAGGCCCGGCCTGGTGCTCGTGGATGAGCTCGCCCATACCAACGCCCCCGGGGCGCGCAACAGGAAGAGATACCAGGATGTCCTGGAGCTCATCGAGCACGGCATCGACGTATTCACGACGGTCAACGTGCAGCACCTGGAAGGATTTGCGGACACCGTGGAAGAGATCACCGGCATCACGATCGCGGAACGGATACCGGATTCGGTTTTCGACACGGCAGAAACGGTCGTGCTGATCGACATCTCCCCCGAAGAGCTCCTGAAGCGTCTTGCCGAGGGAAAGGTGTACCTCGGAGAAAGAGCGCAGTCGGCCGCGGACAACTTTTTCAAAAAGAGCACCCTGACCGCTCTGCGGGAAATGGCCCTGCGCCACACTGCTCTCCTTGTCACCCACCAGCTTGCAACATACGCCCAGGAGCACAGCCAGCGGGCCTCCCCTCTGTCGGGTGAACGCCTCCTTGTTGCCATCAGTCCGAGCCCGAACTCCGCGCACCTTATCCGCTGGACACGGCAGCGAGCCTTCAACCTGAAGGCGGAATGGACGGTCCTCTACGTGGAGACCGGCGCGCCCCTTGCTGAGACCGCGCAGGAATCCCTTCGGAAGAACATGAACCTCGCACGCTCCCTTGGAGCGGCGGTGGTCACGATCCCGTCGGACAATGTGTCCCTTGCCGTTATTCGATATGCGCGGGCCAACGCGATCACTGAAATTGTGGTGGGCAAGTCCGGCTTTATCGCCCGGGCCCGCCTGTTCCGCAAACGGAGCATTGCCGAGAATCTCCTGAGAATGAGCGGTGACATCGACGTGGCCGTGGTCCAAGAGAAGGGGGCAACCCTGTCCAGGCCTCGCATGACTCTTTCCTCCTACCTGCGACCCGAGCGTGCGTCCATTGCCAAAATGCTCATTGCTATCGCAGTGGTGACAGGCGTCAGCCTTCTTGCCCTTCCGGTGATCGGCTATCGCTCCGTCTCGATCCTCTATCTCCTTTCGGTGATCGGGGTTGCGTTCTTCACCAATCGGATGTCCGTGCTGATCTCTGCGGGCTTGAGCGCCCTGCTCTGGGACTACTTCTTCATCCCTCCACGCTTCACGTTCTCCATCAGCAAGCTCGAGGACGTGCTGATGTTTTTCCTTTTCTTCGTGACCGCCGCAGCGCTGGCCTTCCTCATGTCGCGCATTCGGGCCAACCAGCAGATGCTCTCAGTGCGGGCACGCCGTTTGTCTCTGCTCCTGAACTTTTCCCAGGCGCTCTCCGTCCACCACACCCTGTCCGACATCGTGTTCACAGGACTGGAATACATCTCCCGTTACATAGAAGCCGACATGATCGTATTCCTCAGGGATGAGACGGGTGGGCTGGAGAGAAACGCGCGAACAATGAAGACCGTGGAAATCGACGAGAAGGAGTTCGGCGTGGCGCGCTGGTGTTTTGACAGCCGCACCCCCTGCGGAAGGTACACGGACACGCTGCACATGGCGCGGTTCCACTACATTCCGCTGCTGACCCCTGATTCCGCGGTCGGGGTTCTGGGTATCAACCTGGCGGAAGGAAAGACATGGTCGAAGGACCATGAGGATTCCCTCCAGATGCTCGGCAGGTCCCTTGCCGTCTCCATGGAGCGAGAGCTCCTGTCGGAGGAGAACCGCAGGAACCTCATGGCACGCGAATCGGAGAGGCTGGGCAGGGTCCTCCTCAACACGGTCTCCCATGAGCTGCGCACGCCGCTCACCGCGATCAAGGGCTCAATCACCGCGCTCATGGACGCCGCAACGGCTGAAGACCCCGAGACAAGAGGGTTGCTCCTTGCGGAAACGCTCACCGCAACGGACCGTCTGAACGCGATCGTGGAGAACCTGCTCAGCATGAGCCGGCTCGAGTCGGGAATGCTCCGGCTCAAAAAATCGGAGACGGATATCTTCGATCTTGTGTCCGTTGTGGCCGACGCCCTGCGGCGGCAGTCGAAAGATCACCCGTTGTCGATCAGCATCGACGAATCGGTTCCCGCAGTATCCATGGATTTCATCCTCATGGTGCAGGTTCTTACCAATATCCTCACCAACTCAGCGAAACATACTCCGGCCGGCACGCCGATCCAGCTGAGCGTCGAAAAGATCGAGAACGGGGTGGGAATCACCGTGGCGGACGCAGGTCCCGGGGTCACTCCCGAGGAATTGCCCCACCTTTTCGACACCTTCTTCCGGGGCCGGAGAGCGGCGACCGGCGGGGTCGGACTGGGTCTCTCGATCTGCAAGGGTATTGTGGAGGCGCACGGGGGGCGTATCGCCGCGTACGTCAACCGCAAGGGTGGTCTCTCCATCAGCATCATCCTGCCCGACAGCGTTGTCCCCGCTGCGGCCGCGGCGCGCCCGGAGGCGATGTGACCAGCGTCCTGGTGATAGATGACGAGATCCAGATCCGCAGGTTTCTGCGGGTCACGCTGGAAAAGCAGGGATATGCTGTGCACGAGGCTGCCACAGGCGGGGAAGGTCTGCAAATGGTCCTGGGCAAGAAGCCGGACCTCGTCCTGCTGGACCTGGGGCTGCCGGACAAGGACGGGACCGCGGTCCTGTCAGAGCTCCGGTCATGGTCCACGCTCCCCGTTATCATCCTCTCCGTGCGGAACTCGGAAGAGGATATCGTGCGTCTCCTTGACGCCGGGGCGGATGACTACATCATCAAGCCCTTCAACACAGGCGAGCTGATGGCCCGCATGAAGGTGGCCATCCGCCACCATGCGGGCCAGGAGGCTCAGGCGGTCTTCGCCACAGGCCGGCTCACCGTGGACCTTCTGGAAAGGGAAGTGAAAGTGGCCGGGGAGCCGGTGAAGCTGACACCCACGGAATACGGGCTTCTGCGGCTGTTCGTGCAGCACGCGGGCCGGATTCTCACCCACCGCCAGCTCCTCAGGGAGGTGTGGGGCCCGAACACGGATGAAGAAACGAACTACCTGCGCGTGTATATCACGGGTCTCAGGAAAAAGATCGAATCCAATCCCCAGATGCCCGAGCTGATCGTCACCGAACCGGGCGTCGGCTATCGGCTGCGGGTACTGCCGGCTTGAAGTTCCCCGCGGCGGCGAGTACCTTCACGGGGATGTTGAAAGAGCGTTTGCGCAGCGCCGGCCGGGCGGCGGAAAACGCCTTTACACCGGCCCTGCTCATCCTCATCACCCTGATTCTCGCCCTGACCATCGCTGCGCGCGCTGTCGGTCTTCCCACCCTGCGCGCATCGAACGACTATGTCCGCTACCTCGTCCTGTGGATCTCCTTTGCCGGCGCAATGATCACCACCCGGGAGAAAAGCCACTTGTCGTTGAGCATCGGGATCGACCGCATTCCGGAGAAAGCACGGCTGTGGGTGACGACAGGCACTTCTTTCGTTTCAGTGGCCATCTGCACCGTGCAGTCCGTCTCCGCACTCTCGTTCGTGCTCTCCGGCTTCGACCCTGCGCAGCGCGTCGGGTTCATCCCCATCCGCATCGCGGCGCTCATCATGCCCGTCGGTTTCGCCTTCATGACCCTCCGGTTCGTTCTCACGCCTGCCCCGGGCAACGGCCGCAGATGGATCGCGCTGCTGGGGGTGCCTGCAGGCGCGGTCATCGGGTGGATGCCCCTTGTCAGCGCCCTGCAGGTGCTTCTGCCCGGCGCATCGCACGCCGCCGTGTGGCTTTCCACGGCAGGGCCTGCAGGCGCGGCCGCGGTCGGACCGGTTCTCTCCGCTCTGTACCTGCCTCTGATCGTCCTCCTGATCGCGAGCGTTTTCCTGGGCGGGCCCATCTTTGTGCTGGTCGGCGGCCTTGCGCTGCTGTTCTTCCTTCACGCGGACGGCGCGCTGGAAACCGCCGCCAACCAGGCCTTCACGATGATCACAGGGGACGTCATTCCCTCGATCCCCCTGTTCACCCTGGCAGGCTACATCATCTCGGAAAGCAGGTCCGGTGAGAGGCTTGTCGGGCTCTTCCGCACGCTCTTCGGCTGGCTTCCCGGGGGCCTTGCCCTCATGAGCATCCTCATCTGCGCGTTCCTCACGACCTTCACCGGAGCTTCGGGTGTGACCATCATCGCCGTGGGGACACTGCTGCTGTTCATCCTGAAGGGCGGCGGATACAACGAACGGTTCGGCCGGGGTCTGCTGACGGCATCCGGAAGCATCGGCCTGCTCTTCCCGCCGAGCCTGCCCGTGATCCTCTACGGCGTCGTCTCGCTCACCAACATCAAACAGATGTTCGTCGGCGGAATCCTGCCGGGCGCCTTTCTCGTGCTGAGCCTCGCCGCAATGGGGATATGGAGGGCGCGGAAAGACAAGGTGCCGCGCACCGCCCTCGATCTCCGGCAGGCCCTTTCCGCGCTCTGGAAATCCCTCGGAGAGATCCTCCTGCCCGTCCTCATCCTTGTTCTGTTCCTGCGCGGCGTGACAACCCTGGTGGAGACAGGAGCGGTGGCCGTGATCTACGCGCTCTTCCTGGAAGTGGTGATTCACAGGGACCTGAAAGTCCGCCAGCTTCCGGCCGTGTTCCTGAAAAGCGTCGTCATTCTCGGGGGGATCCTCATCATCCTCGCGTGCGCAAGCGGACTGTCCTACTACATCGTGGATGCCCAGATCCCCCAGCAGCTCACCCAGTGGCTGCGCGCCTACGTGCATTCGCCCTACGTGTTCCTGATATTGTTGAACCTGGTTCTGCTGATCAAGGGATTCTTCATCGACATCTTTTCGGCGATCACCATCGTGGTGCCGCTCATTACTCCGCTGGCCGTGGCGTATGGAATCAACCCCGTGCACCTGGGGATCATTTTCCTGGCCAATCTCGAGCTGGGGTACGTGACCCCGCCGCTCGGCCTCAACCTGTTCCTGGCTTCCTACAGGTTCGAAAAGCCGGTGATCCAGATCTACAGGGACGTGATTCCCTTCCAGCTCGTCATGCTCGCCGCGGTCCTGGTCATCACCTATGTGCCGTGGATGACCACCGCGCTTCTGGGCGTGTTCAAGTTCTAGGGTGAGGAGCATCGCTCCGGCGCGGGGAGCGGATTTCGTTCATACGACCTGCACGCCGCGCTCCCCGAGGAGCGCCAGCCCTGTTTCCCGCAGCTTGTATTTCTGGATCTTTCCGCTCGCCGTCATGGGATACGAGCCGACAAAGAACACGTATTTCGGGATTTTGAATCGTGAGATCCTGCCGCGGCAGAAATCGCGTACATCTTCCTCCGACAGGGACGCCCCGTCTTTGCAGATGATGAACGCCCCGACCTCCTCCCCGTATTTCGGGCTGGCGATGCCCGCCACCTGGATGTCCTTCACACCGCTCATTGTGAGGAGGAACTCCTCGATTTCCCGGGGGTACACGTTCTCCCCGCCGCGGATGATCATGTCCTTGATCCTGCCGGTGATCCTGAAATAGCCGTTCGCGTCCACGGTGCCGAGATCCCCGGAGTGCAGCCATCCTTCCGCGTCGATTGCCTGCGCGGTGGCCTCGGGGAGCTTGTAGTACCCTTTCATGACGTTATACCCGCGGCAGACCACCTCGCCCTGCGTTCCCGCCGGCACCGCGCGGTTTGAGTCCGGGCTCACGACCCGCACGTCGATGCCGGGCAGGTGCTGGCCCACGGTAGAGACGCGCAGCTCCAGCGGATCATCGGTGGAGGTCTGGGTCATGACCGGCGAGCCCTCAGTGAGGCCGTAGGCGATGGTGATCTCGGAGGCATGCATGTCGGAAATGACGCGCTTCATGATCTCCTCAGGACACGGGGAGCCTGCCATGATCCCCGTGCGCAGGCTGCGAAGGTCGAACATCGGAAACATGGGGTGGTTGAGCTCAGCGATGAACATTGTCGGTACCCCGTACAGGGCCGTACAGCGCTCCTTCTGGACAGAGGCAAGGACCATGAGAGGATCGAAGCTTTCGTTCACCACCGCGGTGGCGCCGTGGGTCACGATCGCCATGATTCCCAGCACAAGACCGAAGCAGTGAAAGAGCGGCACCGGCAGGCACACGCGCTCCTTCTCCGTGAACTTCTGGCGCTCCCCGATATGAAAGCCGTTGTTCAGGATGTTGTAGTGCGTGAGCATCACACCCTTCGGAAACCCCGTCGTGCCCGAGGTGTACTGCATGTTGATCACGTCATGGCAGTCCAGGGCGCCACCGTACTCGGTGGATTGGGCGCCACCGTACTCGGTGGATTGGGCGCCACCGTACGGAGTATTCCCCGAACGGGTATCCCCATACCCGGTGGATCTGGCGCCACCAACGCGGGCGATCTGGTCGTCCCGCGCGTGACTTCCCAGCAGCAGGAGCTCGGGTGTGGTGTACATGCCTCGATGCTTCTCGGGTCCGATGAAGATCACTGATTTCAGCGCGGGAAAACGGGCGCTCACGAGCTGGCCGCGCTGGCAGGATTTGAGCTCGGGGATCAGCTCGTTCACCATGGCCAGGTAGTCGCTGTCCCGCCAGCCGCCGATCAGGCACAGCGCCTTGATGTCGGATTGGCGCACAATGTATTCAAGCTCGTGCGTACGATAGGCCGTGTTGACCGTGACGGTCACCGCGCCGATTTTGGAGGCGGCGAACAGGTACGTGAGCCAGTCAGGGACGTTTGTCGCCCAGATGCCGATGTGATCGCCTTTGCCGATGCCGATTGCCAGGAGCCCCCGGGCAAGATTGTCCACGCGCTGGTCGAACTCCGCGTAGGTGAAGCGCAGGTTCCGGTCGGGAAAAACGATGAACTCCTTTCCCGGATAAAGTGCAACCTGGCGCTCCAGCACCTGTCCCAATGTGTCACTGACGTTTTCCATTGAAACCTCCTATGCTCGGCCGACCTCGCCATCCAACTCCGCGGGGTACCGCGGAAGGCCTACGGGTCGGCCTTTCGGCCATCCGTGGCCTCGGCCGACCTCGCCATCCAACTCCGCGGGGTACCGCGGAAGGCCTACGGGTCG
>CAYTGX010000010.1:0-808 GCA_964437385.1 uncultured Spirochaetaceae bacterium | reverse complement strand
GCCTTTCGGCCATCCATGGCCTCGGCCGACCTCGCCGTCCCTGGCTACGGCGCGTACACCACGGCCACGACGCGCGCCTCGGATCCGGCGGCGCTGTGCACGTGATGCGGCACGATGCTGTCATAGTACATGCAGTCGCCCGTCTTCAGCCGGTACATGTCCTTGCCGTACGTGACCTCCACCTCCCCCGAAAGGACGTAGAGGAACTCCTCCCCCTCGTGCGTGGAAGGCCGGACTCCCTGCGCTGAGCCCGGGTGGATGTCGATGAGAAACGGCTCCATGTGGCGCCCGGCCTTGTTGGCGGCAAGTGAAAAAAAGTCCAGGTCACTCCGCGCGGGGCTCTCTCTTCCGGAAAAGCGCACCACCGTCTCATGTTCGCCCACGCGCGAGACGACCGGGCCCACGTGCTCCTGGTCATCCAGGAACGTACCCAGGCGTACGCCGAGGGATCGCGCGATCCGGATCAGCGGGCTCAGCGAGGGCACGAGCGCACCCGATTCGATCTGCGCCACCAGCTCCGGGGCAAGGTCCGCCCGTTCCGCGAGCTGTTCCACGCTCATGCTCCGCGATTCGCGGATCGTGCGCACCTTTTCACCAAGGGGATTCCTGTCAGCCATGCGTCACCTCCAGCACTGTTTGCCACAGAACCGCTTGAATATCAAGGTTCGCGCATCACCCGAGAAGGGGAGCAACGAGAAGCCCGATGCCATAGGTGATGGCTGCCTCGCCCAGGCCGATCACCATCATCTCCAGGCCGCTCTTCCACCACGTGCGCCCGGTGACCACGACCTTGGCCGCGCCTACGGCA
>CAYTGX010000009.1:0-81840 GCA_964437385.1 uncultured Spirochaetaceae bacterium | reverse complement strand
CTGTCCCTCGTTCGTGTAGAAATCTATGCGAAGTTGACCTTTCCGGAGAATGAGGACCTCCTTTGTGAAATGCACCATCCTTGTGATCGGCTTGTGAATATGGGGCTCAATAACCTTTCCCATGGGGTGGCGCATGAATCCAAGTTGTTGCGAGAAATCATTCGGCGTAAAGAAACTTATCCCCGCGCGATTGAACTCTGCACGTACAATAATCCCATACGTAACATCGTTGTGGCGAATAGTCTCTACTGGTTCCATGATGGCCTCCGTGCCTTCACCGGCCCTTCTCCCTGCGGACAACCGCCCATGCGGGGGCGTCACGGCTTTCTTCTTCGCACGCCAGTTGCTCGGAGTGCCATTCCTGCAATTGCGCGCATCTTCTTGTACAGATTCCGGGGTCCGCCAGCCGCCGTGTTGGCACCTTGATTGAAAAAGTTGTGCATGAAATGTCGGGCCTCCGCGTTTTCCTCAATCAGATCAGGAAAACGGGTTGGCAGATGTCCCCGTCCGTCAACCGCGTATTTCTTTTCCGCGGCATCCGATGTATGTGTGGCGTCGGCCCCGAAGCCAATATTCTTTACCAGACTGCATTTTGGATACAGCGTGACCATATTCCGGACGAACATCGATGCGTGCCAGCGGATTGCCCAGGAATCCACTTTCCCTTCAATCTGCGAGCGGAGCATTTCCAGGTAGGGGCCTCGCGCACCGGGGTTAAATTCAGTCTCGAGGCCGTGTTCCCTCAGTTGCGCAAGCAGGCGCGTCCCGTCGGAGTCGAACAAATCCCAGCTTCGTTTCCACGTTCCCCAGCCCCAGCATTCTGCTCCGCGCAGGAAAAAGCTATCCGGCAGATCTGTACGCTCGGCCGTAGGATACATGTATCCACTGATGCTGGCGACCCTCGGTTCATTTCGATAGCGCTGCAGAGTAAAGTTCATATAGGCCAGGAACTCCTCTGAGACCACCAGATCGTCTTCCACAACGATCGCCGTGCCATGCTGGCTGCACACCTCAGTGATACCGGCAATGAGCGACCGAGCCAGACCGAGATTCTTCTCTCTGAGAATGACACGGGTACGCTCGAACCCTTCAACGCGTTGTGCAAGGTTGGATACTTCGCTGTGCCGGGATATCTCCCGCTCCTGCTTCAAAGGTTCTTCAATTTTCTTTGGTCCGTCACAGAATACATAAAGCTCACTTGAATGCGCTTCCGGATTCCTTCTGAGAGCCTCTAGAACGAGCTTCAACTTGTCCGGGCGATTGTACGCAAAGACGACTATCGGCGCGTTCATTGCACCGCATGCTTTCTTTGTCGGGTTTCCTGTGCATTGGCCAGGAAATTCGTGGCCAGAAGGCTGCGCGCCACCTCTTCTCCCGCAGATTCCATCGAAAGCTCTTGTGACTCCGCCCACGAATGTCGTATCGCAATATCGGTTTCCGGATGCGGATGCAAACGTCGGGTTATTCTCAGGACCTTCTTGGCCGCTCTGGCATACGATTTCAGCAGCCTGGAGAAAAGAAGTATGAAGAGGTAGCTGTCGCCATTTGTTTCAACGACTTTTCGCAGCATGTCGAGTTTCGACTGCGCGAATATGTCCTTGCGCGTGACAATTTGAATGAATGCCGAAGAGAATACCAGCAATCGCGCAGGAAATGCCAGAAACAACAAATTCTTCGCCCAGCTCCGCAATTTCCTCGTCTGCAGCAGAGACTCCCAATAGAATAGGGTGACTGACTGGAGCCTCAGATCGCCCGCGGCAGCATTGTAGCCCACGGATGATGCATCTGCAAACCTTGATAGCCTTTCCTCATTTTGCCTGCCTTTTGTCAGAGCTTCAGTCTCATTCGGGATCACGGCGTGCGAAAAGCCAGTGCTTTTGGGAGATGATCCAACCCATCCGAGCGGAATTCCGCAATAAAGAAAATACCGATCGAGACTGCAGGCGATTGAGGCAAGATTCGCATCAGGATTCACAGATGTAAAAAGCCTTCCTTGTCGCCGCGCTGCCTCAGATATCAAATCCATTCTGAACAGGGAGTACGTATAGCATTGCGGAAGCTCGAAGTACGATATTCTCCCGGAGAGGGCTCGCAGAGACTCCACAACGGTCCTTTTTATCCGCACAGCGTTTTGAGCGTCGTAGGAAATGCACATGTTCCCGTATATCTCTTCGCAGCCCTTCCAGAAGAAATAGGCTCTTCTGCTTGTAATTGCCCTTATTCTACGAGCATTTGCCAGCTCGGTAAGCCGGTCTGCGAGTCTGAAGAAGTAAGGCTGCAGTCCGTCGTCGTCGCCGATATAGAGGACCCATCTACCCGATGCCTTGGAAGTAATCCATTCGAAATGATCTACCATCGCCAATTCTTTTTCAGGCTTGAACACGTGCACTCGTGTGTCATTTATGGAATGAAGATAAGAGGCTGTGCCGTCAATTGAATGGTTGTCACTGACAATCAATTCGTAGTCATCGTATTTCTGGCTGACTATTGATCGTATGCATGTGGGAAGGAATTTTATCCCATTTCTGGTTGGAAGAAGGATCGAATATTTAGGCGAACTCACAGATTCCTCTCGCAGTGACAGACGAAATCGCACCTACCGCCCAAGATGAGCGCGCACGTGACGAATGACCTGTGACATTTCCTCATCAGTCAATTCATGATACGTCGGCAAGTTAATGGCCCGCGCGTACAACTGATAGCTTATGACATTCTGCGGTTTCTTTTCGAACATGGGGAGCATACTGAGCGGCCAAAAGAACGATCGCCCGTCGATATTTGCCGCCTTGAACGTCTTGAGTAAGGCTTCTCTGTCAAAGGGCACGCCTTCATCTATTACAACATTGGGCATCCAATACCCATTTATCGTACCGTGTGGTTCAGGATTCATTTTCAAAGGCAAGTCTCTCAAGTGATCGTAGTAGTAGTTGAAGACGCGTCTTTTGCCGGCAACAAGTTCGCCAATGCGTTCCACCTGAGCGCAGCCTATTGCCGCCTGCATATTTGACATCTTGTACTTGAATCCCAGGAGATCTGGCCAGAATTGCTTTGATTGACCCCGCACGCGTCCATGATTGCTCAAGGACAAGACCTTCTCAAAGAGGGCATCATCCTGTGTGACGAACATTCCCCCTTCTCCCGTGGTCATTGTTTTCGTGCCATGAAAAGAAAAAGTTCCGAACACGCCCATCGAACCCGCAGGCTTTCCTCGCCATTGTGAACCAATAGCTTCCGCGGCGTCTTCTATTACGGGTATCTGGCGGCGGACGCCAATCTCTCTCAGCGCATCCATGTCACACAAGTTTCCGTACAGATGAACCGCAATGATTGCTTTTGTCCGCGGCGTGATGGCCTCTTCAACTTTCCTTGGGTCTATGCACCAGCTGTCAGGCAGAATGTCGACGAATACCGGTTTGGCTCCCATGTAGACAATAGGTGCAGCAGAAGCAATCCAGTTGATATCTGCAATGATCACCTCATCGCCTGGGCCAATGCCCAGACCAGCCAATCCCAGGTGCAAAGCGCCTGTGCAGCTTGACGTTGCAATGGCATGCCGGGCCCCGATGTACTGAGAGAATTGATTCTCGAAGCGGACTATATAGTCGTAGCATCGTTCACCCCATCCAGTGGAAGCTGCATCGCCGGCATAGCGTATTTCCAGGTCAGTTATTGACGGTTTGCAGTAGTAAATGCGGGACATCGCGATTTTCTCCTCCACTCACGATCGCCTGTTTTGCCGTACGGTTTTTGCCGGTGAGCCGAATGCAACTACCCCGGAAGGAATATCCCTCGTCACCACGGAGCCGGCACCTACAATTGAATCGCTCCCGATCCGCACCCTTGGCAGAGCAATAGCCCCGGTCCCAATGAAAGATCGCTCGCCCACCTGGACGAGTCCAGCGAGCCGGGCCCCTGGCCCAATGTGTACGCCCTCAGCAATACTGCATTCATGGTCGACGCTTGCACCGGTATTGATGATGCAAGACCTGCCGATGATGGCTCGTGCGCACACCGTTGCAGAGGCAAGAATCTGGCATCCTTCGCCAACGACCGAATCCCTTGCTACGTACGCCTGCGGGTGCACGAGCGTCGCGACCCGCACACCTGCATTCTTGAAAAGCGAATGGATTTCACATCGATCCCTGCCGGATGAACCGCCGATTGCCGCGATTCCATAGACTTGGCGGACGTCCTCCACGGCGCACCATTCTTGAAAACCTCTGATGCCGATTATGACATCAACTCCTTCAACTGGTGACGCGGCGCGCGGGTTGTTGTCGAAAACCGCGACGATCAAATAGCCGGCCCGGGCGGCGAACTCTGCAAGCACAATGCACTGGCCTGTTGCTCCCCATACGATCAGTTTTCTCGCGTCCTCGGTTCCCATGCTGAACTACCGCGACGCGTCCTGCCAGAGGTCTCCGGGATTCTCCACAGACAATTTTGGAACAGCGCATACGAACCGCCCGCCCCATTGCCGTATGTATGCAAGCTGGCCAATTACTTCATGGGCGATGTTCCACGGAAGGATAAGAACAAAATCCGGCCTGGTCTCGCGTATCTTTTCCGGGGGTACAATCGGGATATGTGATCCCGGCATGTATTTTCCCTGCTTCGACGGAGCAACGTCGCTTACAAAAGGCAACAGGTCCTTTCTTATACCCGCGTAGTTCAATAACGTATTTCCTTTTGCTGCCGCGCCGTACGCGATGACCAGCTTTTGTCTGCTCTTTTGCTCAATCAGGAACGTCGCAAGCTCGTTTTTTATTCTATCCGCATGCGCTTGAAAAGTGAGATAGGTTGAAAGATCACGCAATCCATGACGAGCTTCTTCCTGAAGCAATTGAGAAACCGACTCACGTGTCTTGCGGGGGTCTTCGTTGTGGCAACCATAAATACGAAGGCTTCCGCCATGAGTTGGCAGTTCTTCAACATCGAAAACTCTCAGACCTGCTTTGCTGAAAACTGCAATAACTGTTGAGAGCGACAAGTATGAGAAATGCTCATGATACACTGTGTCAAACTGTTTTCCCGCGATCAACCGCATCAGATGCGGGAACTCAAGCGTGATTGTGCCTCCTCCCGTGAGCGCGGCTTTCATGCCCTGCGTGAAATCATTGATTTCTGGAACATGCGCGAATACGTTGTTCCCTATGATCAAGTCAGCGTGTCCCTCTTCTCTCGCCAACCTTTCTCCAAGTGCTTTTCCGAAGAACTCCTTCACCACCCTGATGCCGAGCTTTTCCGCAGCCTTTGCCGTTTCAACAGCAGGTTCGATTCCCAGGCAGGGAATTCCTGCTGCTATAAAGTTCTTAAGGAGATATCCGTCGTTTGAGGCGACTTCGACTACCAGGCTTTCGGGGCCGAGCTTGAGTCGTTGTATTATTGTCTCACAGTAGTGCTTGGCATGAGCCAGCCAACTGGAGGACGCAGAGGAGAAGTAAGCGTATTCAGGAGAAAAAAGGCTGTCCGCACGTGCATAATCTTCTGTTTGAACCAGCCAGCAATTTGTGCAGACCCTTATCCGCAGCGGATAATATATCTCGGGCTTGTTTAAATCAGCTGCGGAGAGATATGCGTTCGACGGCGGAGCGTGGCCGAGATCGAGAAAGTCATGCTTCAAAGGGGCTTCACAGTGCCGACAGTTCATATTTCGAAACCCTCAAATACAGCGTCCAGCAAAGGGGCACCCTTGTCCCGGTCCGAGACCTCTACGACCGGTAGAGGCCATGCAATGTCTACCTTGGGATCATCAAATCGGATAATGCCGGCAGAATCCGGAACAAAGGGTGTCGTATGCAGGTAGAGCAACTCGGTATCAGACTCCAGAACCTGAAACCCGTGGGCGAATCCTTCAGGAATCGCGACCATTATCAGGGAGTCAGGTTCCAATACATGCGTAAAGTACTGCAGCAAGGTACGGGATCCTTTGCGCAGGTCCACCGCCACGTCCCATGCTCTTCCTTTCAAGCAGCGGATAAGTTTCATTTCTGCATAGGGAGGCCGCTGATAGTGGAGCCCGCGGACTGTTCCAGGAATCCTTGTCCAGGACTGATTGATCTGAACGATATGCCGCCCTTTGATTATTTCGGACAGCTCATTTTCACAAAACAACCGTGCAAACGCACCCCGCGCGTCGCGAACAGGCGCGGTCTCCACAAGACGAACTCCCTGGATACCCGTTTCGCGAACTCTCATTTCATACCATCCAAATGATGTTCTTTGCCGCCGCGCAGGCAACATAGGTGTCGATTTGCCCGCTCGTTGATACCTCGCCTTGCTCGTAGTACTTCCGGTACCAATGCGCGGTGCGCTCGAGTCCTTCATCGCTGCTCCACACCGGTACCCATCCCAATCGCTGCCTGGCCTTGCTGCTATCCAATCCAAGCTGCGATGCCTCATGCGGCTGCTCTGCGTCGCTGACATGCCAGCGTAGATGCGGCCATTCCCGCCTGAGCACACCGAGAGCCCATTCTACCGTTCGATCAAGAGAATCTTGAGGACCGAAATTCCATGCCTCGTCAAAGCCGTGCCGTCCTTCCAAGAGCTTATGACCCAACAGCAGATAGCCTGACAGGGACTCCAGAACATGCTGCCACGGTCGGGTCGCCTTCGGAGATCTCAGTTCCAGGGAGCCATTGGTCTGTACGGCGCGGACCAGGTCAGGAATGAGCCGGTCAACTGACCAGTCACCTCCCCCTACGACGTTCCCCGCTCGTGCGGTCGCCACCAGCGGGGAGCCGGGCGCCTGAAAAAACGATCTTCGATAGCTTTGAACCACAAGCTCCGCGGCAGCTTTGCTCGCGCCATACGGATCGTGCCCGCCGAGACTGTCTGTCTCGCGGTAACCCCACCACCATTCCTTGTTTTCGTAGCATTTGTCGGTCGTGACAACCACCACAGCGCGAACGCTCGGCGTGTTTCGACAGGCCTCGAGAAGGTTGGCAGTGCCCAGCACATTTGTGCTCCATGTGGACAGCGGCTCAGCATAGGAGACACGCACGAGGGCCTGGGCAGCGAGATGGAAGACAATTTCCGGCGCTGCTTTCAAAAGAGCCTGCTGCAGAGCCTGGAGTTCTCGAATATCAGCATACGTGCAACTCATATCGAGCCCAAGCATGTCCCAATGATTGGGCGACCCTTGCGGCCGGAGCGCGAAACCCGATACATTCGCTCCCAACTTCTGAAGCCAGGCTGCCATCCAACTTCCCTTGAACCCGGTATGACCCGTGAGAAATACATTGCGGTTGCGATAGGTTCCAGAGAAAGGATTCATGGCCAGATTTTCCATGGCGCCTTGTTTGAGTTCCACAGCTCTTCCAATCGAACCTTGTCCCTCGCAGTGTCCATCGGCTGCCAGAAGCCCGTGTGTCGATATGCAGCGAGTTGATTCGCCTTCGCAAGCGTTTCTACCGGGTCCCGCTCCCAGACCGTCGAGTCTCCCGAAATCAGCTCGATTACTTTGGGTGAAAGAACAAAGAATCCGCCATTAATCCACGCACTGCCTCCCTCTGGCTTTTCCCTGAATCCCGTGATTCGATTGTTTTCGACGTCAAGTTCGCCGAATCTGCCCGCCGGCTGGACCGCGGTCACTGTTGCAAGGACCCCCTGTGCTTTGTGGAAATTGACAAGCGCAGAAACGTCCACATTTGCCAGTCCATCACCATAGGTGAAGCAAAAGTCTTCCTGGTCCAGGTATCCCCGTACTCTTCTGAGCCGGCCTCCGGTCATCGTGCCATCGCCCGTGTCAACAAGCGTCACCTTCCACGGTTCTGCGAACTTCTGGTGAACATGCATCGAATTGTTGGAGAGGTCGAATGTAATGTCAGACATATGCAGGAAATAATTCGCAAAGTATTCCTTGATCATGTACCCTTTATAGCCGCAGCAGATTACAAAATCATTGATTCCATGCGTTGAGTAGATTTTCAATATATGCCAGAGAACCGGCTTCCCGCCAATTTCAACCATTGGCTTTGGCCGTATGGAAGTTTCTTCCATGATCCTTGTTCCAAGTCCGCCCGCAAGTATGACTGCTTTCATATGCCTTTCGCTTATCATGACGTTTGAATTGCGCCCTCTTCGAAGCGTTCTATGGTTTGGTTTTGCCCCTCGAAATGCGTCTCTTGTGTATCGCCTTTTCCACCAGCGTGGAGAAAAAAGGAAACTTGCCGGAGGCGAAGGACAGTAGCAGTCTTTTGGCTTGCCGTATCGTGTTCTTTAAGATCGCGCGCGGAAATGCCCGTACGCCCTGCTGCATGAAGGCGCCGTAGAGAAGGGTCGCCATCTTGAAACGCGATATGCCGTCTTTCAAACCAAGGCGTCTAGCAATCTCCTCTCGCTGGGCTTCGCTGATCGTGGTTGTCAGACCGCGAAATAGTTCGAAGAGCTGTCTGAACGCGTCAAACTGGTACGGATCGTATTCACCCGAGGCGACATTCGGGTCGCCACGGTTGATATATTTGGGCTGATTGCCGTAGATCGAAAATGGTATTCCCATCTCCACGCAATAGTGGAGGTAGGAGCCAGCCAGGTTGGATGTGGCATAGCGAAAGTTACGTATAAGATCGTAGAAGCGCTCCACAAACCTGTCGTCAGAAGTATTTCCCGCTGTAAAGACTGGGAAGCCACGCTTCAGCAATTCCCTGTGAACTCCCTTCCTTATGTCGTGCATGTGCAGGCAGACAGCAACAGGCTGGAAAGTCGATGGCAACTCAGAGAGGGCTCGCACATAGTCGTCTATGTCAGACATATCCTCAACGGACGGCGTTGAGTGGCCCAAAAAGGCGATAGTGCCCTTCGCATCAGGCGCTATTTCGATCTTCCGGCTGTGTCGGTAGTACACAAACGGTGAGTAGAACACGTAGCAAGGTTTCGCCGACTTCTCCTTCCATTTCTCGACTGACCGGGCGGAGTGATAGAACATGACCGGTGCACCAGAGTTCAATTCATGTGGAAACGGAATCTCGGCAGTGGCGGCTCCATGGTCGATGTAGACGTAGAGCGGCAACCAGGAAGGATAAAACCCGTATTCTCGTAAATACTTCCCGAAGCCATAGATTTCTGAAGTCCAGTAGGGCGATTCGCGGCGAGCCCATGACCATTTAGTGTCTTCGCACAGTCGTTCCAACTGGGCTTCAGTCATTCCATTCATGCAGCGCTCCACGATCTTTCAGAGAAAATTGCCCGATCCCTGTCAAAAAGGGCCTGTTCTGTCTTTGTCTTTTTCCAACAGAAACCATGTCAGATCCCCCTGCAGGAAATTGGCTTCTCGATGATAGGCAAATCCGTAGTCGACAAGGGACAGGTCCGGAAATGAGTCAAGCATCTCTCCGGCGAAATCACGCTTGTAAAGCTTCCCCTCGTGCCCATGATAGACCACTTCCACTGGTTCGGGATTGTAGTATTCGGCAATGAGGACATAGCGAGAAGAACTTCGATGCATGAGCTCATATACTGTTGACAACTTTTCGGGATTGATGTGAATGAGAACGCCTTTAGTAAAGACCAGATCCCACTTTTTCTCCGGCTGGAATTCCAGAATGGAGGTGACGTGCAGATCGACGTTCGGCAACTTTTTCTTTAGTTCCCGGGCCGCTTTATGATTTATCTCAATAGCCGACAGTCTTGCTTTGGGAAGCAATCTTGTAATGGCTTCAAGGTTAATGCCGACGTTTGACCCCATCTCGAGCACTGAGTGGACTGCTTTCGTCCGGTCCAGAGCCTTGCTGAAGAACGAGAGGCTCGCTGCAACCAAGTCTTCTCCCTGGTTGCGCTCGATATACTCATCTCCAAATCTGCCGTTCCAGAAAGACTCCTCTTCGGTTGTGAAAGGCATGCGTGCTCCTTTTAGGTATTTGCCGTTGGGATTCTGACAGCCAGGTCCCTTTTTCAGCGTTTCGCGCAGGCGCCGCTGGGCAATTACGGCCGCCCCTCCAGCCGTATCCAGGTTGGCAAGTCCTCTCTGAACCATTGTTTTCTCAGGTTCAGGAAGTTTTCAAAGGGGTATCCGACTTTTGGGCCCTTTTCAGAGTATGCATTGAGGTGGAGAGTTCTTCTATCGTATTCCTGAAAGATGAAGTTCCTGCATCCCTTGTCAACGAGGTATTGCATGAATTCTCGTTGCTGATTCTTATTCAAATACATTATGCAACCATGTGAAATGCAAAGAAAGTCATCGAGCGGCTCTTCTATTGCAAGATCCTGCAGCGGACTTTGAATATATGTCAGGCTTTGGAATTGCATGCGCCATTCGATATTTGCCTTATCAACAATATCAACTCCGTATAAGTTGTATTCGCCGTTGAACGCCGACAGATTTCTCCCCGCTGCGCAGCCAAAATCAATCACATTCTTGACATGAGACGGAATTGATGTCTTCAGCTCGCCAAAACACCGCTCCGGACCTAGGAAATCCTTCTTGTACCATCGCGACCAGTCTTCATTTATTCGGGATGGCTTGAAAAAAGCCTTGACGCTTCTTGCCAGATTCCTGACGAAGCGACGATTTTCCCTGAGCCGATTCTGCAATTCTTTTGGCAAGCGACTCTTAAGAAAATTCTTTACTTTCATATGCGCCTCATGACTGTTTCTGCAGAGCAGGATAGGACACTTGAATGTGCTCACCAGTTGGCAAATACCAGTCGTAGGGAACAACAATTGGCGCGGAGCTCTCCGCGAAGCTTGCCGCGCTTCCGCCCTCCAGCCCGAGACGGCGCATGTCATCAAATACGGTGAAAGTGCCGACCGTCTGCGATTTTGCCAGAACTATCGAGCCTTCTGTTGACCGCACTCCGAGCGAAATTATATAGGTCTTTGGAAGAAGAGGTAAATTATGGAATACACAGCGAATCGATCCTCTTCCTTCGATGACGCTTGGAGTGTGCCCATCAATGAGCATGTTCGCGGCAAAGTGCGACCCCTCGGTTGAGCCGACTGTAACCCAAAACGACGGCCTGTTGATCTTGTACTTCGCGACATACGTCAATTCGATTGAAAGATCCGATCCGGGCGCGAACTCTGAGGTCTGTTCGCCGCGACTGTTTCTGAGCACTACTTTCTCAATGCCCACATCGTCGTCATGCGCAACGGAACCGGAGAGTACACCTTGCTGATTGGCAAGATAGTCATGGACAACCCTCGATGTTTCGCCGTCCGCAGTGAGCCTGCCCCCTTCAAGCAGAATGGCTCTGCTGCACAGGTTCTTCACCGCGGTCATATTATGGCTGACGAAAAGCACCGTTCTCCCTTCTTTTGTACTTGCTTCTTCCATTTTTCCGAGGCATTTCTGCTGGAAACGCGCGTCGCCCACTGCAAGGACTTCATCGATGACCATGATGTCTGCGTCGAGATGGGCCGCGACCGCAAATGCCAGTCGAACGTACATGCCGCTCGAATAGCGCTTCACCGGCGTGTCGATGAACCTCTCCACCTCCGCGAATGAAACGATATCGTCAAATTTCGACTGCACCTCGGCTTTTCGCATACCGAGTATGGCGCCATTCAGGTACACGTTTTCACGCCCTGTCAGCTCAGGGTTGAAGCCCGTGCCGACCTCCAGAAGGCTGGCAACCCGCCCTTTGAGCTTTATGGTGCCAATGGTCGGGGCGGTGACCCTCGAGAGAATCTTCAGAAACGTCGACTTTCCCGCGCCATTGCTTCCAATTATGCCAAGCCGTTCTCCACTTCGCACGTCAAATGTCATGTCCTTCAGTGCCCAGAATCTGTCGCTTTTGAGATCTCGAGTCCTGGCCTGCGCGTGGCCGATCTTCCGGTTGGGATCATCTTTTCCCTTTATCTTCGCCCACCAACTTTGAATATCCTTGGTGAGTCTTCCGTGGTTGATAACTCCAAGACGATACTCCTTGGAGAGATGCTCAACTCGTATCACCGTATCAGACATGGTTCCTCGCTCGACTCGATGAGGCCGCTATTTTTCCGCACAAATGTCAGGGCTCCTCTATCCTTGTGGCAGCGCTTCGAGATACTGCGCGACCGCATCCCGAACAATACGTTCCCTGATGGCAGGGTCGTAAAATTTGAGTCCCCGATACAACGATGCTGCAAACCCTCCGAATCCTCTTTTGAAGTAGCTTATGTTCATCTCTTTTCGGCTTGGAGAAGAAAAGAGCTGCGTGCCATACAATTGCCAGCCGATTTCAAGGTATTTCATGCCCTGGGAACGGAAGTAGTCCTGGGCAAACCACAGAATCGCGTGACCGAGCGGAACTTCACAAGACTCCGAGAATTCCGGATCGTCCGCTGCAGATGAATAATAGACATAGCCGTTTCTGTGACTGAAATAGTCGAGCTGGACAAACCGCCCCTCGTAGGTCATGCAGATCATGGTGGCTTCGCCGGCCTTGAGCTCTTCGAATTGGAGGTCGAAAGTCCATTTTGGACGGGTTTCCCGACCAGCGGCTTTGATATGAGTTTGCCGGTATATCTCGTGAATCAAGGGGTCGGCATTTGCACAGGATATCACGCGCAGCTCATACGTCTTCAATCCCTTATTGATCAGCGCCTTGTAGCTTTTTCTAAGGCTTGCGCGCATCTCCTTTTCGGAGAGACCCAAATCCAATATTTGAGTATTCAAAGTCGTATCGATATATCCATGCTCCTGCAGCGGATTTGCATGAAATCGATAGGTAGGCTGAGGATCGAAGAAAAAGCCGACATATGAGGCTGAACTCGCCAAAGCGAGCTCGTCAACATGCGCCAGAATGTCATCGAGGATCCCGTTTCTTCGTCTTTCTTCAACCTGGCTCGAGATTATCGGTCCGCGGAGGTAACTGCCGTCGTTTGTGAAGGAACGCACACCGTCCTTTTCCGTAACCACAAGAGGGCAAATCGCAAGAACACTGTTATTTTCCGTCACTGCGAAGCTGTAATCTTCAACTTTGTTCCGGATACAGCATTGTCCCTGGAAATTGCGCGTGTAGCCCCACGAGTTGAGCGTCTGTTCTCCCTCCATGAAGCTCACCCACTCTCTGAAGTCAGTCGATTTCTGCTGTGGGAAATCCATCTTTTCTTTCGCTCACTGCCACGAGACGGGATTCAGTGGGCACGGCGCCTTCACAATTCATTTCTGTTTTCCCAGACCTTCTGAAAGGCTTCAAGGACGTCATCCAGATCCTTCTTGCTCATCGGCGGCCGCATGAGCTCGTGTGTGACCAGCACGTTGTCGTGCATGTCCTCTGCCGTCGGGCATAAGCCCTTTCCATAACTGATGGGCCTGTTGTACTTATCACATGTCCACGGGCATCCGCTCTTGCCGTACGCTATTTTTTTCTGATAGAGAGGCTGAAGATAGAGCGGCTTTACATATCCGCAGCCGACCTTGACGCCTTCCGTTTCTCTCAGCTCGGTCGGCATAAGCTCGGCTTTGACTGCTTCTATGAATCTATTTCGATGCATCCCTGCGACTTTGCTGTCGAATTTCAAGGTGTGCAGATAGAACACGTGCGTGCAGTCTGCGCGCGTGCTCGCTGGCTGCAGGCATGGTATCCTCGTGAGCCCTTTTGCCAGGTATTCCACGTTTGCTATTCGTGAAGCAGACAGGGTCCTGAGCTTCTTGAGCTGTTGCCTGCCTATCGCGGCCTCAATTTCGGTCATTCTATAGTTG
The DNA here is from genome assembly GCA_964437385.1 of uncultured Spirochaetaceae bacterium. GTDB lineage: Bacteria > Spirochaetota > Spirochaetia > SZUA-6 > Fen-1364 > Fen-1364. The sequence continues at coordinate 68,216 of CAYTGX010000009.1, read as the reverse complement.
AAACCGAGAAGGTTCGTGATATCCGCTTCGCCCATCTCTTCGACAACTGCTTCCGCATGGTTGCGGATAAGGCGAACACGCCTGGCCAACTCTTCGTTGTCGGTGACGACCAGTCCGCCTTCCCCGGTATGGACGTGCTTGTGGTAATTGAGGGAGTAGACTCCAATATCTCCCAAGGTGCCCGCGTAGCGGTCTCCGTACATGGCTCCCGGCGCCTGCGCGCAGTCCTCGATGACAAGCAAGCCGCGACTTCTGGCGATTTCATTGATCCGCCGCGCATCATATGGCTGCCCGAATATATCCACGACAATGATAGCACGAGTCCGGCTGGTGAGCCTTTTCTCGATTGAATCCGCGGATAAGCAGTAGCAGTCCTCCTCGATGTCAGCAAACACCGGTATCGCGTTGTAGATCAGAGGCGCAACCGAAGAAGCTGACATTGTGTAGGGGGATACGATCACCTCGTCCCCAGGGCCGATTCCTGCCGCGCCGACGGCGCAATACAGCCCGGATGTTGCGGAGTTCACCGCGATAGCATGGCGAACCCCGAAATACTCGGCCCATTCCTTCTCGAATGCCTGCACTTCCGGCCCGCCATAGAAATCTTCATGCCATGTTCCCAGAAAGCGAGAGAGGACGCCGGATCGGAGGACGTTCTTCACCGCTTCCTGTTCCTGGATTCCCACCGTCACATAGGCGGGAAATTTGTCGTTTCGAACTCGGGAGCCGCCATTTATTGCGAGTTTCGACACAGAGATCCCTCCATTTCCATTACAATGTTTCTTACTGCGTCGCGTGATTGGCCTAATCCGTAGCGAGGCTGTTCATGTCGAACAAGATACCGTTCCAATTCCCGCTGGAGGCTTGATGTCTCCAGAACACTCGGAATAGCGCCTGAACGGTCAAGAACAAACGGATTCTCTCTTTTGAGGCCGATCTGCACACTTATCACAGGAACATTCGCAACTGCGGCTTCAATCAGGAACATGGATGACATCCCACATACAAGATCTGAAGCCTTCATGAGCTTGACCGCGTCAATTTCCCGGTCGATCCTCAAATAGGTCCTTTTCCCGGACTGAGTGACCATCAGGTTTTCGAAGTATCCGGCGTCTTCCTTGGGATGCAGGCGGATGACGATTCCTACCCGCATCGAGTGCCTTTCGGCAATCTCTGCGACGCTGCGAAGAAGCGCGGCAAACACCGTTCGCTCGCTATACCCCCAGAACTCCCGTCCTGCTTCCTCGCTCCCATAGGTGTCTGAGATTGGCTCTGAGGCGAACGTCACCAATCTGTCACCGTGCTCGACCCCGAAATGTGCGCGGATGCCCTCCAGCTCTCGTGGCTCGATTGAATCCATGGTCTTCAAGACTGATTCGAAATGCGGCTGGCCTGTCACAACGAGCCGAGCGGAATCCAGCCCGGCGGCTATTGCCTCGGTCCTTGCTGTCTCATCCATCACCAGTATCTTTGAGGGCAGATAAGGATGGGAAGGTCGCGCAAGATAGAGGCCGATCTCTGACACCGGAAAGTCCGAGAACCTGATCCCATAGTTGATCCATTGGTCCAGAATCGCAATAGAATAAACGCCGAAAATGCCCGCGGCTTTCCAAAGGAACCGCTCGGAAAAGTCGTCGGCACTCGTCGCGGTGCATATCATATCGGGTCTTACTGCTGCCACCAGCCTGGTTATCGACTCCTGGGTGACATCACCCACCCGATCCCTGATGTCGATGGCCTCCAGCCCAGCCCTGGCGTACTTTTCAAGAGCAAAGTCTTTCCCGAACAGCAGCGCTTCATGACCTCGGGCCCGCAGGGGGCGCACAAGCGGTATGATTACATTTGCGCCCCCCGGGTCTCGCGACATGAGCAGAATCCGCGCCATGTTAGATGTTCCTGAAAGAGGCCGCCATCGTCGAGCAGATTTCCAAATCTTTCAATGCGTCTTCGATGGTGCACCCGACTTCCGACCGTCCTAGAAGCGAGGTGTGCAGATTGTCCATTAGAAAGAACATCGCTTTGCCCATCTCGGTTTGAGCAGCCTGGGCGGAGGATAGATTAAGATATCCAGGGAACCGCTCGCTATTCTCAACTGCCTGCTCTTCAATCCCAAAGCCGGAGTCCACTATTCTGATCCTTCGACGTTCGAAGAACAAATCCAGCTCGAAAACGGTGTATGCGCGGCAGGAAACTGGCAGAATGTGAAACGTTCGTCCGTTCTCGAAGCGAAGCACCCCTTCCACCGAGGGGTCGTCGGGATAGAAGTCGCACTCCCCTGCCCCCACATCGAAATCCGCTATCTCGTCTACCAAAAATCTGATCAAATCGACCAGGTGTGATCCATTGTGAACGATCCCTTTTCCGTAATAGCCCGAGCCCGTAAGGTAGCGGCCGAATTCGCCGCTCTTGATTCTTCGTTTGAGCTCCGCGAACTGTGGCACGTACCTGCGTGAATAGTTGACGGCTACCAGGGGTGTCCGTTCGTGGTAGAGCAATGCCAATTCGTTCCCTTCGTCGACGCTTCGTGCGATCGGCTTTTCCACGATCACCGCAGAAAACGAAAAGCCTCTGAGCGCCTTCAGAATCGCGAAGTGCTGTTCGTCGGGTACTGCGACACTGATGACGTCGATCTTCTGCCGATCGAACGCATCCTGGAGGGAGCTGAAATAACCGCACCCCCAAAGGCCAGCCGCTTTCGCAGCTTTGTCGACGTCGACGTCAACAAACCCCGCAAGCTCGAAGGCGGGGTGGGCAGCGTAGGCATGCGCATGGCTGAGAACATTCTTGTCGTGGGGGCTGTCGAACAGTGCGCCTATCTTTCCCGCCCCGACAATCAGAGCATTGAGGCTCATCGAAGGTCGGCGGAGCCAAGTCCGGATCGATTCCTCAGTATTGAGTATTTCATTTCAGCGATCTTCCAGTCCTCTTCGTTGTCAATGTCCTGCGTTTCCGACTCCGGTATCTCCAGGGCGGCGGTGTTTCGCATGAAAAGCCGCTTCTGGTCCATGAATGCCTCTACGTTCAGCCAGTAAAACTGCCCTGAGTCGTGAAACGCCGCAGGAAGATCCTGCGATCGCACGTTAAGATTCTCGGGCCAGATCATCTCAAGTTTCCCGCCTGTGATCCTCATAGCCCTTTGAATGGGGTATCCGAATCGCACAACCGGCACCACAGAGTCCACGTGTGTCGTCTTCAGGATCTCGAACCCCTGCGCCAGCATTCGCGCCGTCACAAAGGGGGCCGTGGGGTAGAGACAGCATGCGTATGCGAAGTCATGTCCACGCTTTGCGTACTCCTCGATAACCTCAATTACTACTTCAGCGGTCATTGCATGATCATGCGAGGTAGAGGGCGATCGGAAGAAGGGGACCTTTGCACCATGGCGAATGGCCACTTCAGCAATCTCCTCATCATCCGTCGATACCATCACCTCTTCGAAGACCTTGGAAGCGAGAGCAGATGCAATGGAGTGGCTGATGATCGGGGCCCCAAGAAAGCTCTTGATGTTCTTTCTCGGAATCCTCTTGCTCCCGCCCCTCGCCGTAATTATCGCAACCGCCTTGTCGGTCATTCACCCTCCCTTTCGCACTGCCTGCTGTGGCGAACTACTGAACGAGGTCCCAGCTCACCGGTGTGCCCCTGGCGACGTCGCGGTTTACGCGCATACCGAGGATGATCTCTATGTACTTCGGCGCAAGGCCCATGCCAGGCCGTATGCAACGCACATTTGCTTCTGAAAAGGCGTCTCCTGATTTCATATCCTGCGATACATAGAGGGATCTGCGGAACCTGATCGAATTTCGCTCTTCCTCCAGCATGCCATACCTGACCGTGCCGAGCGCCTGCCAGGCGGAATTGCTTTCAATGACAAGCGAGGACAGTTCACCGGGTTCGGCGGAGAATTCCGCGTCCACTCCGCCGTCGGCGCGAGCAAGGGTGAAATGTTTTTCTATGACCGACGCGCCCAGCGCTATGGCCGCCACGGCAGTCCCTATCCCTTTCGTGTGATCAGACAACCCGACCTCGCAGCCGTAGAGCTCCTTCATATGCGGTATGGTCAGAAGATTGCTGAAGTCAGGCGGGGCCGGATAACTGCTCGTGCACTTGAGCAATACCAGGTTCTCGCAGCCGTTGCCGCGAAGGATGGACACGGACTCGTCAAGCTCCGAGAGGCTTGCCATGCCAGTTGAGAGGATGACTGGCTTTCTTGTCCGCGCGATTCTCTGCAAGAGACGCAGATCGTTGAGTTCGAAGGACGCTACCTTGTAGCAGGGAACATCGAGCGACTCCAGAAAATCCACCGCGGTTTCGTCGAAGGGTGTGCTGAATCCGATAATGCCCCGCTCCCTGCACCTGTCAAAGATCTGCTGGTGCCATTCCCAGGGAGTCTGGGCCTTCTGATACAGCCGATACAGCGTCTCGCCTTTCCAAAGACTCTTCTCATCTGTGATCGTGAAATCAGCCGTGGAAAGGTCGAGCGTCATCGTGTCAGGTGTATAGGTCTGCAGCTTCAAGGCGTGCGCGCCACATGATGCAGCGGCATCCACGATGGCCAGGGCAGTTTCAAGGGAGCGATTGTGATTGCCCGACATTTCAGCGACGATGAACGGGCGGCTGTCTCTTCCGATGCGTGTCCTTCCTATTGAAATCATGATGCCGCTCCGCGGTACCTCTGTCTGACCTCAGCGACGGGGGTAGTCCAAAGATTGCTTCCGAAGATCTTCATCAATTCGTCGAGTCCCCGGGCGTAATGTTTCGATCCCTCATGGGGATCCTGCGGTTGGGCTGGAACAGAGAAGGTGCGCAGGCGATCCCAGCTCTCAATGAAAAGCCTTTGAATTTCCGCATGCAGCTTCTGGTAACTCGTCTGGAAGGTTTCCTTCGCCGGATCGAATTGCAGCTCCCGTTGGACCAGTATTCCTCCCGTGTCGACGCCTTCGTCGACGAGATGGATTGTCACGCCCTTGGGCGTATCCTCAAGAAAACTCCAGACATTAGGGTGGGCGCCGCGGTTCCAGGGCAGGTACGAAATGTGAAGATTCACCGCCCTTCCCCGCATCCGCTCCACCACGTCAGGTCTGATGATGTGACGGTAATTGTAGCTGACCACCATGTCCGGATGAAGCGCCTCACAGACCTGAATAGAGAGCGGATCGAAATGCGGTGTAACCTGTGCGCCTCCCGTCGTCGCAAGCCAATGCCTGAGCGGCAGGGAAATGTCACTGCTTTCGAGCATAAGTACGTGCACTACGCTGCCCCGCGCGCTGCATCCAAAGCGCGCACGTCGGCCTGGAACCGCTGGAGCCCTTCGTCCTTTTCCGTCTCCAATGTAACCTTGGCGCTGCCCGGCAAAAAGGCGACGATCTCGGGCAAATCATAGCTGCCCTGGCCCAGGCTCAGGTGCTTGTCGTCTACCCCGTCGTTGTCTCCGTCGCTGAGGTGGAACATCCTGGGATTCATTTGCGCGAACTGCGCAAGCCATTCCCGATGGTCTACTTTCAGAGCGTTCGCCGCACTGAGAGCGTGGGAAAAGTCGAGACAAAAGCCGAGCCCGGTTTCGTCCATGACATGCCGGATATCCCGGGGTGAGTATCCATTGCACACGGCGTGATCATAGACAGAAAAATAGGGCTTGTTCTCGATGAGAAGCCGCGAGTCCGCAATGGTCTTGATCTGCCGCACCGTCTCGTCTATGTTTCCCGCCACTCCCGGGTGAAGAATGATCCATTCGGATTCAAGCTCATCGGCAAACCGTCTCGCTTCGGCGATCAACTTCGTATTGGCCGCCGCGCATTCAGCGCGCGATAGATTCACCCCATGGCCGGAATGCGGGGCATGAATCACGAAGGGCATCGGCAGCCGCTTCCACGGGCCGATATGATCGGAGAAAGTCCCTGGCACGCTGTACAGCTCGATGTACCGGTACAGACCTTGATCGTAGAGTCTTTGCGCGACAGGTATAAAGCTCAGATTTGAAGACCAGAGTTTCAAACCTATCTCAAGCATAATGGCTTGCCACGAGGGTACGCACTATTGCGGCGATCTTTTTGACTTCTCCATCCGAGAGGGCCGGGTAGAGAGGGAGAGATATCGTCTTTTGGTAGTACGCTTCCGCGCGAGGGAACATACCTGGCCCGAAGCCGAGGGCACGATAGTACGGCTGCAAATGAATGGGAATGTAATGCACTTGCAGGCGCAGCCCTTTTGCCTCGAGCAATTCGAACATCTTCTTCCGGGAGATCGTGAGCCTCGAAAAATCCACAAGAATCGGAAAGAGATGGTAGGCAGTATGGGGGTCGTCGTCTGCCGACAGAAGAGAACATCCGTCCAGCCCGGAAAGCTCTTTTCGGTACACACGTACGATTTCTCGACGCCGTGCGACGAACTTCTGGACTCTCTTCAGCTGGGAGAGGCCCAGCGCTGCCTGGATGTCCGTGATCCGGTAGTTGTAGCCGAGCTCCTGCATCTCGTAATACCAGGGCCCATCGCTTTCCCCGCTGAACTTTGCAGGGTCCTTGGTAATCCCGTGATTTCTCAGCAGTACCAGCTTCTCGTGGAAATGCCCGTCGTTCGTCGTGACGGCACCCCCCTCTCCCGTGGTGAGGGTCTTCACCGGGTGAAACGAGAAAGCAGTCATGTCCGAAAACGCGCACGACCCGACTTTGCTTCCAGAGTAATCCGAGCCGATTGCATGCGCAGCATCCTCGATGATGTACGCGCCGGCCCCACGCGCGAGGGTCGCGATTTCCTGCATTCTGCATGGCCGCCCGGCAAAGTGTACAGGCACAATTGCCCGGGTTCGGGGACCGATCTGCTTCGAGAGGCTCACCGGGTCCATGCACGCAGTGCCCTCGTCGATATCCGAGAAATTTACGCTCAATCCCGCATAGCGCGCGCAGTTGGCCGACGCGACAAATGTAAGCGGAGACGTGATGACTTCCTTGTCAGGGGATAATCCCAGTGCGAGGATGGCCAGGTGAAGCGCCGCCGTCCCGTTTGCAACTGCCACGGCGTATTTTGCCCCCGTGTACGTGCAGAGGGCCCGCTCGAACTCCGCCACTTTGGGACCCTGCGTGAGCCAGGGAGACCTGAGGACCTTAACAACTTCCCGTATGTCGCCCCGAGAAATCGACTGCCGTCCGTAGGAATAGACCTTATGCATCCGCGTCCAGCTCTTCTATAAGCGATTTTATCTGGCCCACCGAGAGCCATTCGGTGTTGTTCCCGCTGTGATATTCGAAATCGTCAGCGACCGCCTTTCCTTTGAGCGGCTCCCCATTCCGGTTCCACCACTCGAAGTCCGGCTGAATGACGAAGTACTTGTCAAACTCGACCGTATTGCGCGCGTCTTCCTTCGAGATCATCATTTCATGGATTTTCTCTCCCGGCCTGATCCCCACATCCATGAGGGGCAGCGAAGGGGCCATCGCCTCGGCCAACCGGGCGATTTCTATCGAAGGGGTTTTCTTCACGAACAACTCGCCTCCGCGCATGTCCCGCAGCGCTTTGAGCACCAGGTCGACTGCTTCATCCAGCTTGAGCCAGAATCGCGTCATCCGGCGATCTGTAATAGGAAGCTCACGGGCGCCTGCAGCAATGAGTTGCTTGAAGAAGGGTATGACAGAACCCCGGCTGCCCGCGACATTGCCGTATCGTACGACGGAGAACGCCGTGTCGTGAAAGCCCGCGTACGCGTTTCCGGAAACAAAGAGCTTGTCTGAACAGAGCTTGGTCGCCCCGTAGAGGTTGATGGGATTGCACGCCTTGTCCGTACTGAGCGCGACGACCCTCTTTACGTTGCGGTCGATCGCGGAATCGATGACGTTCTGCGCTCCAAGAACGTTCGTCTTGATTGCCTCGAAAGGGTTGTATTCGCAGGACGGAATCTGTTTGAGCGCCGCAGCATGCACAACGATATCGACACCATCGAAGGCGCGAAGCAGCCGGTCCTTGTCCCTGACATCTCCGATAAAGAACCGTATCTTCTTGTTTCCCTTGATCCAGGGAAGATTTGACATCTGGAATTGCTTGAACTCGTCCCTGGAGAAGACGACGATACGCTGGATTTCCGGGTAACTCTCCAACACGGTCTTGATGAACCTGTTGCCAAAGGAGCCGGTTCCGCCTGTCACGAGCATGGACTTCCCATTCAACATATCATTCCTCGTTTGATGTACTCATTCGACGGCATCTCTCTGCGTCAGACCACGTCCATAAATGTGCGTTCGACCCGGTTGAACATGAGGATGCCGACAATGAGAATCAGAATTGTCACGACCCCGCAAATCGTGAGCTGCGTGAAGTCCACGCTGCCTTTGCCCATGAATGCAAGCCGAAAAGCCTCAAGAAGCGGCGTCATGGGATTGATGACGACCGCCCAGCGCCATTTTCCCGGGACCTGAGAGAGAGGGTAAACCACGGGGGTCGCATACATCCATAACTGAACCCCGAATGAAACAAGCTGTCTGAGGTCCCTGTACTTGGTCGTCATGGCAGATACGAGAACACCGGTACCAAGCCCTAAAGCCGCCATGCAGAGCAGGATGAGGGGGAGCGCCAGGGCGGCGATGGTCAGGTGGATAGGTGCTCCTCTCAGCATGTAGTAACCCAGCAGAACAATGAAAAGCGCGAACTGGATGCTGAACGTTATCAAGTTGGCCACAACGTTCGAAATGGGCACAGTCAGGCGCGGGAAATAGACTTTCCCAAATACGCTCGCGTTGGCCAGAAATGTGTCGGAGGTCTTCGTGACACACGTGGAGAAATACTGCCACAGCATCGATCCGGAGAAATAGAAAAGAGGTCCGGGTATGTCGTCAGTGGACATGTGCACGAGGCCGCCGAAAATGGCAAGGTAGACAATCGTATTCAAAACAGGCTGGATAAGGAACCAGATCGGACCCAGCAGCGTCTGCTTGTAGACCGAAACAAAGTCCCGTCTGACGAACAAGCCAATGAGGTCGCGATGACGCCATAGATCTGCCAGATCCAGGTTCAACAATCCCACGCGTGGTCTGATTGTCATCGTCCACTGCGGGGAACGCTCCACTTTCGCGTTCTCTCTACGGGACATGCCGCGGACTCCCTGGAATAAAAGGCCGGCATCGCACTATCGTGTCGCGGTTCCCGCCTGTTTTCGTATCACCCATGCGCGGCTCCCCGCTTCGTATAATGCTCCATGATGCGTTCATAGTCCTCGATATAGTCCACCTCGCCCCAGAACGCGCCGGCGATATCCCGTGCAATGATCGGGCGATCGGCGGCCATCGAATACAGCACGTTTTCCCACCACAGGGAATGCTGCTGGGAGGCGATGAGCTGATCCAGCCTTGCCCCAAACAGATCCACAAATCCGCTTCCAAAGGTGGCGCATCCGACATACTCGCCGGTGGTTTCTTCCAGGCTCAATTCTTTCCCGTATTTCACCAGCCGCTCGCCGTCACAGAGGAACTTGTAATCCGCTTCGGCGCGGCGGGTCACATCGTAGAACATCACCGGATCGCGCTTCTCGGAAAGGATTACGTCGAATGCTTCATCCGAAAGGTAGACATCCCCGTTCATCAGGAGGAGCCGCCCGTCGCCGGATATTTGCTTGTTCAGGACATCCCGGGCAAACCACAACGAGGCGATGCTGTTCGTGACGTCGTAAAACGGGTTTGTCCGATATTCGATGCCGCCATCTCCCAGCAGCCCGCGTATCACGGCGCCCCGGTATCCCAGCACGATGACTATGTCGTCGATCCGGTTCCTCCGAAGCGCAGCAACGGTGTAGCCGATGAGGGTCGTTTTTCCATCCAGGGAAACCATGCACTTCGGCTTGTCGTCGATGTGCCGGCTGATCCTCGTGCCTCGTCCGGCGGTAAGGATGATTGCCCTCATTCCATGATTTTCCGCAATGCGGCCAGAACTTTGTCCAGGTCGCGCTCACCGAGGTTTCCCATGTGCCCGACCCTGAACACTTTGTCGCGCAGCGCGCCTCCGTTGGGAGTCACTACCAGGCCATGCTCTTTTTTCAGCGTCTCATAAATCCCGTATGCGGAGCTGCCGTTCAGAGGGGTGAGAGCAGTCAGCGCATTGGAGGGCCGATCAGGAAAAATGCGCAGCGGCAGGCCGGTGAGTCCTTTGCGGAAGTGTGCCGCCAGCGTGCAGACCCGCCTGACGCTGGCCTCTGCGCCGATTCCCGTCAGTGCCATCAGCCTGCTGTGGAGCTGGAGAATGATCCCCACCGCCGGCGTGAAAGGCGTCTGCCCTCGCTGCATGTCCACAAGGTGGCGCTTGAGGCCGAGATAGTGCGCGCACGGCTGGGACTTTTCCAGCCGGGAAACCAGGCGCGGGGAAAGCACAATCATCGAAAGGCCGGGGGGGAGCGCAAGGGCTTTCTGGGAGCTGAAGATGAGCGCATCGATCCCCATCTTCTCCATGCTGATGGGGTCGCAGAGGAATGCGCTGATTCCGTCCACCATGAAGTACAGATCGTGGCGGCGGCAGAAGTCGCCCAGGGCCTCCAGATCGTAGAGCACCCCTGTCGAAGTCTCGCATGCATTGACGTACAAGGCTTTGCAGCCAGCAAGATCCCTGGACTCGAGCTGTTCCATATCCAGCGCCCTGCCCGGCTCGACCGGCACGGCATCAAAGGGGATGCCGTCATCCGTACAGATCTCGCAAAAACGCTCCCCGAAAGATCCGCCGCGGATGATCAGGGCCTTGTCGGACCTGGTGAGGAAGTTCACAACCGCAGCTTCCATCGCCCCGGTACCTGAGCATGTCAGAATGGCGGTACGCGCCCCTTCAGGAGCGCCGGAAAGTGTCAGCAGGTCTCCGTCGCACTCCTTGACTATCCGGGAAAACTCCTCGGTTCGGAAATAAGGCAGTTGTTCGCTGCCCTGCCTGAGGGTCTCCGGATACATTTCAACCGGTCCGACTGTGAAAAGTGTTTCCTTCATAAGAAAATCTTTACCGCCCCACTCCGAAATACCGGAAGCCCTTTGCCTCCACGTCCTGCGGCGTGTAGATGTTTCGCAGGTCGAAGAACAGCGGAGACCTCATCAGTGCCTTTGCCCTGTCCAGGTCCAGGTTGCGGAATTGATTCCACTCCGTCACGATCACGAGCGCGTCCGCGCCCTGGAGCGCGTCATATTCGTCGCGCGCAAAGCAAATCCGGCTGCGGATATGCTCGAGCCGCCAGGCCGCCTCCTGCATCCCGGCAGGGTCCCAGATGCGCAGTTGCGCGCCCATCCCGGCCAGCCCTTCGCAGATTGTCAGCGCAGGGGCTTCTCGGACGTCATCTGTGTTCGGCTTGAAGGAAAGGCCCAGCACCGCAATAGTCCTGTCTTTTACGCCGCCCATTCCTTCCGTGATCTTGCGCACCATCCGTTTTTTCTGGCTGTCGTTGGCCGCGATGGTCGTTTCCACGACACTGAGAGGCACGCCGAAATCGCGCCCCGTGCGGGCCATGGCCCGCGTGTCTTTCGGAAAGCAGGAACCGCCGTAGCCGGGCCCCGCGTGCAGGTACTTTGAGCCGATACGCCCATCCTTGCCCATGGCACGCGCCACGTCCTGCACATTTGCGCCCACAGCCTCGCAGAGGTTCGCGACCTCGTTGATAAACGTGATCTTTACGGCAAGAAAGGCATTCGACGCGTACTTGATCATTTCTGCGGTTTCCAGACCGGTTTCGATATACGGCGTCTCGTTCAGGAACAGGGCGCGGTAGACCTCTTTCATGGCATCCCTCGCGCGTGGACGGTCCGACCCGATCACCACCCGGTCAGGATGAGTAAAGTCCTGCACGGCGGAGCCCTCCCGCAGGAATTCCGGATTGGACACCACGTCGAACTCAAAGGACGCGCCTCGCGCGGCAAGCTCTTCCGCAATCCACGCGGACACTTTGCGCCCCGTCCCTACCGGCACGGTGCTTTTGTCGACCACCACCTTGTATCCGTTGAGCGCCCGCGCAATCGCGCGGGCGGCCGATTCGACATGTGTGAGATCGGCGCTTCCATCATCCGCCGGTGGCGTTCCCACCGCGATGAAAACGACATCACTCGCCCGAACGGCAGAGGCGTGGTCCGTGGTGAACAACAAACGGCCTGCGGAGGCGTTCCGCGCCACAACCGCATCCAGTCCTGGCTCGAAGATTGGGATCTCCCCTGACTTGAGACGCTGAATTTTGCCTTGATCGCTGTCGACACAGGTGACCTGGTTGCCGAAGTCCGCCAGGCAGGCCCCGCTCACCAGGCCCACGTAGCCCGTCCCGATGATTGCTATCGAGCTCACAGGATTACCTTTGTTCCTTCAAAGTCGAACCGGAAACGTACCTCGGAAAGCCCCGCCCCTGTCATCGCACGCCGAAGCTTGGAGGGATCTTCAGTATAGAACATCAGAAAGCCGCCGCCACCGGCGCCCACGAGCTTCCCACCGAGCGCGCCGTTCTTCCTGCCCAGCTCGTACCATTCGTCGATCTGGGGGTTGCTCATCCCTTGCGACCTTTTCTTCTTGTTCAGCCAGTGCTCGTGCATGAGCTCGCCGACCACGCACGGCTTCCCCTCCTCAAGGGCCTGCTTGCTGCGTATTCCCAGCTCTTTGACATAGTGCAGGTTTCCGATCATCTGGTCATCCGCGCTCCTGGTTTTCTGATCCTGGTCCTTCAAGACGCTTCCCGCGCTGCGGGAAATGCCGGTAAAGAAGAGGAGGAGGTTGTCTTCCAGGTCGAACAGGGTTTCGCTGTCCAGCCGGAGCGGAACAGCCTCGACGCTGTTGTCCGGGTTGAAGGTGAAGCACGTGATCCCGCCGTATGCGGCAATGTACTGGTCCTGCTTTCCGATTGGCTCCTTCAGGCGCTCGATCTCGATTTCACACGCAAGCCTTGCCAGGTGGCTGGGCAGCATGGGCTGCATCCTGTGGGCGCTCAGAGCACGGAGCAGTGCCGTGGTGAAGCTCCCGGAAGAGCCCAGACCTGTCCCCGCGGGAATGTCGGCGAAAGTGCTGATTTCGATCTGGGGGTTCTCGAACCCGAGCGCTTTCAGAGACTCCCGTATAATGGGGTGCTGGATCTCGTCCGTTCGCTGTACCTGCTCCATTTTCGAATACTTGATGAAAATGCCGGGGTAAAACGGACGATTGACGGTGACAAAGACATACTTGTCGATGGCCCCCGCCACGAGGAATCCGCCGTGCGCGCGGTAGTATGAAGGCAGATCGGTTCCCCCGCCGCCCAGCGTGATGCGGAGGGGGCTTCTCGTCATGACCATGCAGGAGTCTCCCGTGCCGCAAAAACCCAGTCATTCGCCTTCAGGAATCGAACCGTGCGTACGATGCCTTCCCGTATCGATACTTTTGGCGCCCACCCGAGCGCCCTGATCCTGGAACAGGCCAGCAGGATGAAAGGATTGTCGCCTATCCACCCGCGGGATCCACCGGCAAACGAGAGTGCGGGTTTTGCGCCCAGCTCTTCAGTGATGACACGTATGGAATCCTTGACCTCAACGTATTCGTCAGTCCCGAGATTGAAAATACTGACTTTACCCTGGGCCTTTCGGATTGCCATCAGGATTGCGTCGATGCAGTCCTGGATGTAGAGATAAGACTTTTTCTGCGTGCCGTCACCAAGCACGGCGAGCTTACCCGAGTCCCCCGAGAGCTGCCGATAAAAATCGAACACATGCCCGTGGGTGTACCTTTCCCCGAGGATCGAGACGAACCGGAAGATCCAGGCCTGGAAATTGTACGCCTCGCAGAATGCTGAGATCAGCCCCTCGCATGCGAGCTTGGACGCCCCATACAGGGAAGTCTGCACCGGAAAGGGTGCGTCTTCCGGGGTGGGAATCACTGTCGCTTCCCCATAGACAGACCCTGTTGAGGAAAAAGCGATCCTTCTCACTCCGGTTTCTTTCATGCACGACAGCACATTGTGCGTTGCAATCGTATTCTGCTCGAGATCTTTCCGGGGATGCTCGGAGCCGAACCGGACATCGGCATTTGCTGCCAGGTGAAAAACGATATCACAGCCCTTCATGGCGCCTTTGAGGCCCGCCACGTCGAGCGTGTCCCCCTTTACCAGGGTGAACCGCTTGTTTTCCTGCGCGCCGGAGAGGAACTGGATAAGGCCGGTGTCGAAATTGTCGAAGCAGACGACCTCTTCACCCTGGGCCAGAAGCCTGTCCACAAGAGAGCTGCCGATAAAGCCCGCCCCGCCTGTGACGAGACATCTCACAGCGTGAAACCCGACTTGCGGCCGTCTTCGTGGAACATCTTGACCGTGTCCAGCGAGTATTCAGTCAGGTCTTTTCCCACAAGGTCCAGCTTTTTCAGGATGTCCGGCGTGACCGTAATGATCTGACAGCCGATCTTCTCCGCGTGGAATACGTTCAGCAGCTCTCGCGGGCTGGCCCATATGAGCTCGAGATTCGAATACGGCTTGAGGATCTGCACTGCTTCTTTCATGAGCTCGTACGGATCCACGCCCGTGTCGGCAATCCGCCCTGCGAAAATCGATATATAGCTTGAAGGGCTGCCCGAAAAGCAGGTAATAATGTTCCGCACCTGGTCCAGCGTGGTGATTGCGGTGATATTGAGCCTGAGCCCTTGAGCGGAGAGCTTCCGGATGAGCTCCTTCGTGGAGTCTCCCCGAGTGTTCGTGATCGGGATTTTCACGTAGACGTTCTTTCCCCACTTGGCAATCGTGAGCGCCTGTCTCTCCATTTCGGGCAATTCATCCGCAAACACCTCGAATGAGAACGGTCTGTCCGGAATTTCCTTCAAGATATCGAGCGCGAACTCCTTGTAGTTCGTGATGCCGGCCTTGTGCATCAGCGTCGGGTTGGTCGTGAAGCCCTTGATGTACGGCTTCTTGTACAGTGCGAGTATGGCGTCCTTGTCCGCGCCATCCGCAAAGATTTTGGTCTTCATTTTCCCGATTGCTTCCAGGGTCATTTCCCACTCCTCTCAAGAATCCAGGAGACCGCGTCTTCAAAGCAAGACACTGTCACGTCTGGTATGTCCCGAAGTTGCTCGGCGTAGTCACGGTCCAGGAATACTGTCCTGCACCCTGCCCGTACACCGGCCTGCACGTCCCTCCACCTGTCACCGACCATGAAGCTGCTTCCCAGGTCGATGCCCCAGTCCCTGGAGGCGTCGAGAAGCAGCCCGGGCTCGGGTTTTCTGCAATGACAGCGGTCCGCATCGTCGTGATAACAGACGCGGAACTCATCCAGCCCGACGCCTGCGCGGATAAAGGCGTTTATTTCCTCGATGGCTTCTTTCCTGCGAGTGCCGCGCGCAACATCAGGCTGATTTGTCACCCCGATGAGCAGGAAGCCCGCGCTTTTGAGGAGGCGGCACCCATCTCTCGCTCCCTCGACGAGCTTTACTTCAGCCAGATCAGCCGGTGGATAAGGCTTCCCGTCGCGGACAATCGCCTCATTGAGCACGCCGTCCCGGTCGAAAAATACTGCCTGCTTTTCCCCTAACGTACCGACTCCCACTTTGTGCTGTTCGCCTGGAGCGCGGGGTGCGAAACAATGAGATGCCAGATGACTGCCTGGAAGGCCTCGGAATGCGGTGTGACGGTCTTTGGGTTCACCGTGGGCACGATCACCGCGCAATCCGCCACCTGGGCCGTGTAGCCGCCGTCTCTGCCCACCACGCCGACCACCTTTGCGCCGACTTCTTTCCCGAACTGGATGGCGCGAACGAGGTTGGGGCTGACGGAAGGCTCCAGGCTGCCGCCCCCCACGGAGAGCACGAAGAGCATGTCATTTTTCGTGAGGCGGCTCACTTTGAGCCACCCGACAAGAGCGGTTTCCCATCCCTCGTCATTCGTGCGGGCGGTGAGCTCCGAAACATTGTCGGTAGGAGAATACGACTCGATACCGGCGAGCTTGCGGAAATCGTTGACTGCGTGGGACGCGTTGGCCGCGCTTCCCCCGATGCCAAGGAAAAAAAGCCGTCCGCCGCGGGACCGCAGATCGGCGATCATGCGCACGATGGTCTCGATCTTTGCCGCGTCGATGAGGGGGATGATCCGGGAAGCTTCATTCAAGTGGGTCGTCGTGTAGGTGTCCATTTTCCCGCCTTTCATATTTGTAAACAATTCCCTGGTCTCGGTCAGGCCGTCGATCGTTCCGATCTCGTAGAACCTCTGGAAAACCTCGAAGCCGGCCAGCTGGCTTTCCTGCACCAGGCCGGCGTACAGAAGAGCCAGGTCATATGGCGTGTCCGGCGGAACTCTTTCCAGCGCCGTTGTCTTCAACATGCCGAGCCCGTAGTCTATGTGCCGCATGGCGGGCGCGAGGTTCTTCTTGTCATACACAAGAATCCGTCCCCCCTCATAGACCACGTTGCTCTTATCCCACTTTCCATCGTTTCGATACACGGTCATCAAGCCGAGAGTTCCCGCCGCATCGAAGGAGCCGGCGACGGCCGCGTAGTTTACAAACAGGTAGGAATCTCCATACAGCACAAAGAATGTCCCGTCAAGAAGACGGCCGGCAGCTTTCAGTGCGCCCCCTGTTCCCAGCAGCCGCGGCCCATCGAACACGTATTGAACCTGCATTCCGAATCGTCCGCCATCCCCTATCGCTTCCTGGATCATCCCTCCGCCATGGCCTGCGCAGAGGATCACGCGGCGAACCCCCTGGCTGCGCAATTCAGCGAGCTGGTGCTCGATAAAGGGTTTTCCTGCTACTTCGATGAGGGACTTGGGAATGTTGGTTGTGAGCGGCCGCAGCCGTGTTGCCAGGCCGCCGCAGAGTATGACGACGGGATACATTTGTTCAGTTGCATTGTCGCAGTCCGCGCAGGATCCCCCATGCGTCCTTCCTGACGGCAGGGCGCCGGGCAATCTCGTGCGTGCGAAAACCTGAGGGGACTGCTGAACGCCGCCGAAACGAGCTGCTCAGTGACCGATCAGTATGTCGTGCAGATATACTCCGTCCGGCGGGCCCGCTGCGCCGTCTCCCGGGGGAGTATAGTCTTCCGCGAATGCCGTCAGGACGCCCTCATCGCAGGCACTCGTATCTGACTGCGTAAACTCTATCTTGTGCTTCTGGCATAAGAAAGCGAGGACAAAATCGAAATCACTCTTGCCGACGAGCACAATTGCGTGGAAATTCTTCGCCTTGGCGCTCAGGAGGAACCGCTCGAGCGCATCCTTGTAATAAACCACATTTTGGACCGTCCTTTTGAAGAACTGGTAGCCTCTCCTGCTGATCTCATCGATTCCCGCTGGCGTGACGGCGTACTGTATGTTCCTGCTGTTGATTTTGCGGACGATCACCCACCCTTTCTGGGCGAGCTTGCGAAGGATGACGTTGGTCATGCCGAGAGAGATGCCGACTATTCTTGCAAGATCCCGCTGCTTGACGGGCCTTGAATCGTCATGGTGGTATATGCTCTCCAGTAGAGCATACTCATGGTCAGCTGTCTCCAAGGTGTTCAATCTATGAACATTATATATCGACACAGAAAAAAATCAAGCGTGAACCGCACACAACCGCATAATATTAAAATCAGAACTCTTATTACACAATAGCAGACGAAAACGGGGTTCTCACGGCGGACCGTTTTTTCTGCCCTCCAATTGCTTGCAGAAGAAGTAGTTAGGATCGCGCCAGATTCCCCACTTGGCATTCTTGTTGCAAATGCTACATAGTAATGGCTGAAGAACAGGAGTCCCGATGAAGAAAATAGCGTGCCCCGTTCTGGTTGTTTCTCTCATATTCTTGTTCGCAGAGGTGGCCTTTGCGCAGATCGTCGCTGATCCGAATGACCGCCTGTATACGGATCTCGAGCTGTGGCAGAATCGCGGCCTGATCGGCAACCTGCCGCCCCTGCGGCCCTATCCTCTTCAACTGGTAAAGAAGGTTCTTGGCGATGTTGTGCAACGGGGGAATGAGGCTGACCAGCAGCTCGCCAATATGTACCTCGGGCAAATGGGAGACGGCAACCACCTCCATGCGATCATAAGCAGCCTCGGACGCACAGACTTGAACAGGGGCTACGCGCAGGTGGGTGTCGAAGGCACCATGCAGGGCAGCCTGGCTCCTTCCATTACATACTCGACAGTTACCGGAATCGTTGCCGTACAAGGGTCGGGAAATGAAGTCCTGCCGGAGTTCGGGCGCACCAACCTGGACTATGTCAACGACGGTTCCGTGCATCCTATCGGGTCAACAGGCCTCACCCCCCGGATGAGCATGACGGCGGGCGCCGCACTCGGCAACGAGTCTGACTATTTTCAGGCCGGCGTTCTGCGCGGCTCTTTTGGCCCCTTCTGGGGAGACAATGCCATCCTGAGCTCGTCCGCTCCGCAGTCAGGGCAGTTCGCCCTGACCCTGCAGCAGGGCTCATACACCGTCACAATGGCCTTGATGGAAATTTCAGGAACCACAAACGACGGCGGAACAAGCAGCGCACCGACCAAGTTCATGGCCCTCAACGGGCTGGAGCTCTATCCCACGGACTGGCTGACCCTCGGCGTGTACGAGGCAATTGTCTGGGGTCCCAGATTCGAGCCGCTGTACCTTCTGCCCGTGATCTCCTTCTACGCGCAGGGGATGGCCGGCTATCATGACAACTCGTTCATAGGAGTCTCAGGGGGAGTCAAGCTGCCGGAAGCTGTGAAAGCAGATTTCCTTCTCTATATCGATGACGCCAGCTTCAACGATCTGTTGAGACTTCATTTCAATACAATGCTCGTTTTGTCTTTCCAGGCGGGTGCTTCCTGGACGCCGAATCTCCCCTTTCTCACCAGGTTGAGCGCGAATATCCTTCTGGTCACCCCTTACACGTACTCACACAAAGACGGCGGAAATCAGCCGACAGACAACAACTACCTGAACTATACCAATGCCGGCCAGAACATCGGCCCGTCCATCCAACCGGATTCAGCAAGGTTCGAAGTGAGCGCACTTCTCAGGCCCGTCACATATCTGGATCTCAACATTTTTGGCCGGCTGACGTTGCACGGCAATGGATCGTATGGCATTCCCAATGTGGCTGGACCGGCCGACGGAAGCATCTTCGACCCTGGCTACGACATCAACGGCCAGGCAACTTTCGCCCCGGGCTATGCACTTCCCGCTGGGATGGTCTACACCCGGTTTCTGACGCAGTCAGTGCTGGAAAAGTCGCTCCAGGCGGGAATCGATGCCAAGCTCAATCTGGATACTCCAATAGGTCATGTTCAGGTGGATTTCGGCTACACTTTGCAGTACGTCCTGAACGTCGATCTGACCACGTCAAACGCCTTGAACAACTATCTGAGCCTGGGAGTGGTGTATACGTACTGAGCTCAACGCCCGCCCGGTTCTATACAGTTGCGTGGTTTTCGACTACTTATTGTAGCCTATGCAGAACAGCAAGGCAGTCCTCGTCACCGGCGCGTCGTCCGGCATTGGGAAAGAGTGTGCGCTCAGACTCGCATCAAGCGGTTTTCGCGTATTTGCCGGAGTTCGTAAAGACCAGGACGGTGAACGACTGAAGGCGGAGGCGTCAGGCTCCGTCACACCGGTCCTGCTGGACGTGACGGACAGCGCCTCAATCGCCAGGGCTGCTCAGAGCGTTTCACGCGCTCTGGACGCAGACAGCCTGCACGGGCTGGTCAACAATGCGGGGATTGCAGTTGCCGGTCCGCTGGAGATGCTCCCCCTTGATGCGCTCAGGAGACAATTGGACGTGAACGTCATCGGCCAGATCGCCGTGACCCAGGCGTTCCTTCCGATGCTCCGCGCCGCCCACGGCCGGGTGATCATCATGGGCTCCATACTCGGCAGATTGGCCCTGCCTTTTGTCGGGGCATATTCCGCTGCTAAGTTTGCCCTGGAGGCTCTTGCGGAATCCCTTGGCATGGAGGTCCGGCCATTCGGTGTTTCGGTTTCCATTATAGAGCCCGGCAACATCGCAACCCCGATCTGGAACAAGTCAAAGAGCACTGCGATGGACACGGCAGGAGACCTCAATGCCGGGAAATGGGACTTGTATCGAGCGGCCGCAGAGGCATTTCAGCGCTACACGGACCATGCGTCGGCAACCGGAATCTCCGCCAGGCGCGTGGCACTGACGGTGGAAAAGGCCCTCTCAGCGCGAAGACCCCGAAGCCGCTACACGGTAGGCTGGGACTCGCGCTTCCTGGGGCACGTGGCGCCCCTGGCCCCCGGCAGGCTCCGTCAGTGGATTGTTTTGAAAGTGGTGCTGCGCAAGTAGCGCTCCACGGCTGCCACAGCCGCGCCGATCCCGTCCTCCTGCGCAATTTTGCCGGCCATATCCGCGCAGCGCTGCCGCATTTCGTCCGCCGCAAGCACTGCCTGAATCCGCTGCTCGAGCGCATCTGCGTTGAGCTTCTTGTGCGGCAGGGCCGCCGGCCCCAAGCCGCGTGATTGGACGAGGTGACCCCAGAAGAACTGGTCGGCAAAAAACGGCACAACTATCGAAGGGATTCCCGCGCGCAGCACCGCGGCCGTTGTCCCTGCCCCGCCGTGGTGCACCACCATTGAACACTGCGGGAAGAGCCAGTCATGGGGAATATGCCCCACCGGAAAAACGCTGGCAGGGAGGCTTTCTGTCCGGAGCCCGCCCCAGCCCGAGGAAATAATGGCGCGCAGGCCGGTTCTCTTCAGCGCCTCAAGCACGGACCGCGTCAGAAGCGTAGAATCCCCGCTCGCCATGCTTCCAAACCCGACGTAAAGGGGGGGCGGTCCCGACGCGATAAACTTCGACAGGTCAGCCGGGGCCTTCCATTCCTCATTCCGTTTGCTGAACCAGTAGCCGCAGACCACTTCTGATTCGCGCCAATCTCCCGGCGAAGGAATGACAGCAGGGCTGTAGCCATAGAGGAATGGCTGGCCGCGGTTTCTCCATGCCTTGAGGGGAATGCGGAACGGCAGCCGGCCGAGACCCGACTCGGTTCTTGTCCGGGTTGCAAGCAGCGGTCGGACAATCAGCCAGAACAGCTCAGCCACGCCTGCTCCGCTCAGCCAGTTCAGGGGACCCCAATTGAGCGGGAGGGTTGGAGTCATGATGGAGGGAAAGGCGGTGGTCGGGTGCAGCGGGTAAAGAGAGGCAGGGATCCCGGGAATCCCGAGTACCTCGGCTGTCGAGTACCCCGAGACCGCCAGGGGAAGACTGTAGATCAGCGCGTCGCTTCCCCTGCTTCCCTCCAGCATGTCGCTGGACAGCTTCCCGATCATGCCACGGGCGATCTTTGAGACCTGTTTGAGGAAAAGCAGGTAGTTGTCCGTGGACTGGAGCCAGGCCTGTCCCTGCTCGCCCTGCACGATGTCCCGCGGATTGCCGGTAATCGGCGCGAACTCCAGGCCCCCCGCGAGCGCAAGCCCGCGAAATGACTCGTGGCTGGCAAGCCTTACGGTGAAGCCGGCCTTGGCCAGGCCTGCGCCCAGTGCGGCGAATGGCTGCACGTCTCCCTGAGAACCGATGGCTATCACCGTGATATGCATTGTTGCTCCATACTATGCAATTCGGGATATAAGGGGTATACTCATGGAATTAATATCCCGATGTCGAGCCATGCATTGGTACAGCAATGCACCGGGGAGATCAACTCCCCAACAACAAATTTGAATATACGGGGTAAACATGAGAATTGATTCAGTTGGAGTAAAGGTGCCGTCACGCAAAGTGACCAACGCGGACATCCTCCAGATGCTGGAGGAGCACAGCAACGGAGTCTCTCCCATCCTGCTGAAAACATATCAACGGATGGTGCGCGGGCTCTTTACGATGGCAGGATCCGAGGTCCGCTATGCGCGTGACGAAAAGAAGCATGAAAAGGCCGGCGACTTCATCATCGGCGCGATGAAAGAAGCCCTGGAAAAAGCGGAGCTGAAAGCCGGGGACATCGACCTGCTCATCTACTGCGGAGTGGGAAAAGGATTCCTTGAGCCCGCCAACGCCTATTTCTACGCACAGAACATGCACATGACCTGCTCCTGCTTCGATATCGTGGACGCATGCATGAGCTGGATACGCGCCCTGGAGATCTCCTACGAGTTCTTCAAGAGCGGCCGCTA
The DNA here is from genome assembly GCA_964437385.1 of uncultured Spirochaetaceae bacterium. Lineage (GTDB taxonomy): Bacteria > Spirochaetota > Spirochaetia > SZUA-6 > Fen-1364 > Fen-1364. Next base: position 46,191 of record CAYTGX010000009.1, on the reverse strand, counting down.
CAAGCACATCATGATCCTGAACGGCGAGTTCAATATCTACCACGGGTACCCGGACAATTTCAAAATCGAGCACCTTCGGCAGATCGAGTACACGTTCCCGACCTACACCATCGGGGAGGCGGCCACCGCCACGATTCTCAGCCCGACCGATGGGGAATGGAAGTTCGCGTACAAGTCGGTTCCCGCGCTGGCAGACCTGTGTACCATCCCCCTGGACGGGTATGAGAATTTCGTCGAGCCCTCCAAGCGATTGGGAAAGAATGGGATCAACAACTTTGTGTCGTACGGCAAGGAGCTGTTCGACGCGGCAAACAAATACCTGGCTCCCGTTGTAAGAGAGCTGGTGAGCGACTGGAACGAACCGGATATCTATTTCCCCCACGCCGCATCTGACGCAGCGTATCTCACTGCGAGCAAGACACACATGCTTCCCGCTGAAAAGATGTACGCCAAAGTGTTTCCGACTTTCGGCAATATCGTTTCTGCAAGTATACCCATGGGCATATACATGGCGCAGAACGATGGATGTCTGAAACGCGGACACAAGGTGGTATTCTGCCCGGCCAGCGCGGGCATGGTGTACGCTGCGGTGCGATTCGTCTACTAACAGGCACCGCCCAAAGGGCGGTATCCACGCGCGGGTCCGACTGGCATTTGCTTGCCATCGCCCTATACGCTACTAAGCCATCGCGTGCATTCGGACGGGTGACGCGCAGAAGGCACTTTTCAGGAAGTCGAGGTCGAGCTCGGGATAGACGGGAAAACGGTCCAGCAGGGCTTTGACCTTTTGCAGTGCTTTCGACCTCGCTCCAGCGTCCACCTGGTATTTTGCTTTACCTGGTGTGCCGTCCGGCGCACTCTGCGGACGTGTCGCCTTGAGAACGAGGCTTATCACCGACGCAATTTCCCGCATCTGCTCAGGCTCCATGCCCAGCGTAGTCACCGCAGGGGTGCCGATGCGAAGGCCGCTCGTGTACCAGGGACCGTTCTGGTCGTACGGAAGCGCGTTGCGGTTGAGCGTGATGCCGCACTCATGGAGGGCGCCCTCCGCCTGCCTGCCAGTCAAGCCAAGCGAGGCGACGTTGACAAGAAACAGGTGATTGTCCGTTCCGCCGGTCACGACCTCCAGGCCGCGGGCCATGCAGGCCGCGGAAAGAGCCTGCGCGTTCTCGACGATTCCGCGGGCATATGTCTTGAACTCCTCTGAACGGGCCTCGCGCAGGGCAACAGCCTTGGCCGCCACGACGTGCGGGAGCGGACCTCCCATCATCAGCGGGCAGGACTTATCCAGGGCATCTGCGAACTCCCCTGTCGAAAGAACCATGCCGGCGCGCGGACCGCGCAGGGTCTTGTGGGTGGTTGTCGTGACTACGTGGGCATGGGGAAACGGGCTGTAATCCCCCGTGAAAACGCCGCCTGCGACCAGGCCGGCAAAATGAGCCATGTCGACCATCAAAACTGCCCCGACAGAGTCTGCGATGGCCCGCATTCTGCGGAAATCGATCTTCCTGGGATACGCCGAGTAGCCGGCCAGAAGGATGAGCGGCCTCACCTCATTCGCGGTCTTTTCGATCTCATCATAGTCAAGAAGTGATGTATCCTTCCTCACCGAGTAGGAATAAATGTCGAACATACGGGCGGACAAGTTGTACCGGTAGCCGTGAGTCAAGTGACCTCCGGAATAATAGTTGAGCCCGAGCAGGCGCTGGTTTCCCAGGGCCGCCCGAAGCTCCATCCATTGACTGTCCTTGAGCTTGTAGAGGTTCGATTCCCCGAACGCTTTCAGCGCGGGCGCCTCGACCCTGGTTGTAAGGATGGCCCAGTACGCCATGAGGTTGGCGTCCGCCCCGCAGTGCGGCTGCACATTTGCGTATTCCGCACCAAAAAGGGCACGCGCCTCCGCCTGCGCTCTTTCCTCTATATCGTCTACGTTTTCGTTGCCCGCGTAGAACCTGTGCCGCGGGGAGCCTTCGGCGTACTTGTCCGTCAGGAGGTTGCCCATGGCGAGCTGGACCGCAAGGGAGGAATAGTTCTCACTGGCAATCAGCTTGATGTTGGAGCGCTGCTTCTCCAGCTCGGATACGATGGACCGCGCGATCTCGGGGGATGATTGCGCGATTGTTTGCAGAGACGCGATGTATGCCACAGCACCGGGATCAGGTGAAGTGCACGTTTTCAGGTAATCGGCAAGCGGATTGGCGGGCATGGGCTGGCCTCCGGGGTAATCCCCAGGTGAAGCAGTTCGCGGCAGACGCCCAGGCGTACGACGCCGTACCCGCAGAAGCTCCCCGATGGTGTGCCCATCTTCAAACGCCAGTCGCTTCAGCGCCCGCGCAACGCGCGCACGCTGCAACATTCACAAGCGAAGATACTGCCGCCGCTCTGCCCGGATCAAGAGAAATGAGATATACTCGCGCGGAATTACCCACATGACGAAGCTTTTCATCATCGCAACGCCTATCGGGAACCTGGAGGACATGACCCTTCGGGCCATACGTGTGCTCGGAGAGCTGCATATTCTGGCCTGTGAGGATACCCGGCACACGCGGATCCTCTTTGAGAAACACGGCATTCACAGTCCTGAAACGATCATCTCCTACCGCGAGCAGAACGAAGCGCAGGCCGGCGCGAGGATTATCGGCTTCCTCAAGGCAGGGCAATCGGTGGGAATCTGTTCGGACGCCGGCTACCCCGGCATCAGTGACGCCGGCTACAGGGTGATCTCCCGGGCCCTCGAGGAGGGATACTCAGTCGAGGTTCTGCCCGGGGCCGGGGCAGTCGAGCCTGCGCTCCTTGCGTCGGGATTGCCCACCTCCAGTTTCACATTCAAGGGATTCCCGCCCAGAAAACCAGGAATTCGCAGGCGATATCTCGCCATGGAGAAGGACCTCCCCCATACCCTTGTCTTTTACGAGTCCCCCTTCCGCGTGCAGAAGCTTCTGGAGGACGCCCGGGACATGCTGGGAGACAGGCGCGCAGCCGTGTGCATCGAGCTTACCAAGCAATTCGAGAAAACCCACCGGGGCACCCTGAGCGAGCTCGCCCTGCAGTTCAAGGACGTGAAGGTGCGCGGGGAAATAACGGTCGTGATTGCGGGCAATAATCCGAAGTTCAGCGCCGAAGAACAGTCCGACGAATTGATTGACAGAGCGGAACCCGACGCCTAGTATTGCTTTCTATGGCCAAGCTCTGGGAAAAAACGTACAGCCTCGATTCGTTGATGGAAGCTTTCACCGTGGGCAGCGACCCTGTGCTCGATGCGAGGCTCGTGAACGCAGACTGCGTGTCCAGCATGGCCCATGCGCGGATGCTTTCCTCCATAGGCATTCTTTCCGTGCCGGAATGTGACTCACTGGTGAAAGAGCTTGCCGGCATCATCCTCCTGAACGAACAGGGAAAGTTCTTCATCAGCCGATCGGACGAGGATGTGCATACGGCGATCGAAAACCACCTCGTGCGCGCCCTTGGAGACACGGGCAAACGCATCCACACCGGCAGGTCGCGGAACGACCAGGTGCTCGCCGCGCTTCGGCTCTGGAGCCGTGGGTTCCTGTTTTCGTTTCAAAAAGCATGCCTGGATCTAGTCGCGAGGCTGCTCGATTTCGCCGAAACGCACGCGCTCACCCCCATGCCGGGGAGGACGCACACCCAGCTCGCCATGCCTTCTTCGGTCGGCTTGTGGGCGGGAGCGTTCGCGGAGGAGCTGCTGGACGATGCGGCGCTCGCGCAGAGCGCGTTTTCCATGCTGGACTGCTGTCCCCTCGGCTCGGCGGCCAGCTACGGATCGCCCCTTCCTGCGAACAGGGAAATGGTGGCGGACCTTCTCGGTTTCTCGCGGGTCCAGAACAACGTGCTCTATGCGAACAACAGCCGGGGCAAATTCGAGTCCATTGCGCTGGAGGCGGTCGAACAGGCTGCCCTCACGCTCTCCAAGATGGCCCAGGACCTCATCTTCTTTTCCCTGCCGGAGATCGGCTATTTTACCCTCCCGGATGAGTTGTGCACCGGCTCGAGCATGATGCCCCAGAAAAGAAACCCGGACGGGCTGGAGCTTGTACGGGCAAAAAGCGCGGCCATCTCGGCGGATGTCATGGGGATCAAGGCGATCATCCGCTCACTCCCCAGCGGATACAATCGGGACTTCCAGGAAACCAAAGGGCCGTTTTTCAGAGGCTGCGAGGCGGGGCTGGGGTCCGTACGGATAATGGACCTGACAATCGAAAAGCTCGTGGTCAATGAAGACCGGCTGCGCGCGGCTTTTACTCCGGAGATTTTCGCGACTGACAGGGCTCTCGAGCTCGTCTCCGACGGCGTCCCGTTCAGGGACGCGTATCAGCAGATCGGCCGCGGACTCCAGGACCTCGGCGCCCGGGACCCTGCAGAGGCCATAGCAAAAAAAAAGTCGACAGGCTCTACAGGGAATCTTCGGCTCGACATTCCTCGGGCGCAGGCCGCCGCGCTCCGCGAATGGAGAGAAAGAGAAGAGAAACAGCGCAACGCGAAGATCGGCCGGCTCGCAGGCTTGCCCGTTGAGCTCTTTCGCGATCCTTTGAAATAGCGTTCAGCCCGCCGTCCGTCCTGCGGGCGCGCCATTTTACCTGAAGATCAGCGCTCCAGAGACGCTGTGCGCCTGCACCAGCGCCCCATCGGTCCCCATTTTCAGGCCCCTTTCAGCCCTTATATTTCCGACAACGATCCTTCCAGACAGCGAGCGCAGGTCGAAACGCAGCATATCCAGCGGCGCATCAAGCCTGATATCGACGTTTCCGGAAATCGTGGAAAACGAGGAATCCTCCTGGAGATCGAGCCCTCGGCCCTCAATTGCCCCGGAAACGGTCCTGACCGTCACTCTCCCTTCGTCCGCGTCGAGCACCACTTTCCCGGAGACGCTGGCCGCGTTCAGGTTGCCGTGACTTTCCTTCACTCTGATCTGGCCGGAAACAGTGCGAAGTGCGCAGTTTCGGCTCCCCATGCGTTCCACCCTGATGCGGCCGGATACGGTTTCTATTTTCAATACGGCACTGCGGGGGCACTGGAGCGAAAGCGTTCCTCCTGAAGGCCACTCCAAGGGCCAGTCTTTTTCCAGCCACACCTTGAGCCGCGCACCGTCCACTTTGTGCAGCAGCTTGTAGCCGCGAGCTCCAAAAGGGGAATCTGAAGGCAGATCCGAGCTCATGGACACGGCCGCGCCATCGTCCCCACTTATCTCCACGTCCAGGAACTCTGCATTGACGGAAATCGTCTCTATGCCGGGACAGGAGAACGACTCCTCCTCGCTCGCCCCGGAACCGAATGCGGCGCAGGACAGGACACACGTTGCGAGCATCGCTGCGGCCAGATTCCTCATGCCTGTTTAACACGTGCGCGGCACGGCCGGGTCACCCGCGGTTGCCCTGAGGAGGCCGGCACCGTATCTTTGACAGGTCATGAACGGACCCATTCAGTCGGATATCGCCCTTCTGGACGCCTATTCGCAAGCGGTCGTGGAAGGTGTGGACAAGGCCAGCCCGGCGGTCGTGCACATCCAGGTGAGCGGCCACGGCCGGCGCGGGGAGAGCAATGGCAGCGGATCCGGCTTCGTCTTTGCCCCGGACGGATTCATCCTGACCAACAGTCACGTGGTGCGCGGCGCAACCCGGGTGGAAGCCATTCTCACGGACGGCCGCAGGTTTCAGGCAGAGCTTGTCGGCGATGATCCTGATACCGACCTCGCTGTAGTGCGCGTCCATGAATCGGGTCTTCCCACTGCCCGCCTGGGCAATTCCGAGTCTCTTCGGGTGGGTCAGCTTGTCATTGCCATCGGAAACCCGCTGGGTTTTCAGTGCACGGTGACCGCGGGAGTTGTAAGCGCCGTGGGAAGGTCCCTCCGCTCGCAGTCCGGTCGGCTCATCGACAACGTCATCCAGACCGACGCGGCGTTGAACCCGGGCAACTCGGGGGGGCCTCTGGTCACTACACACGGCGAGGTGATCGGGGTGAACACGGCGATCATCCTCGGGGCGCAAGGATTGTGCTTCGCCACACCGATCAACACGGCGCAGTATGTCGCGCCCCGTCTCATCCGAGACGGCCGGATCCGGCGGGGGTGGCTCGGGATCGGCGGCCAGAACATGAAGGTCCCGCCCCATGCGGCTCACGTTCTAGGCCTGGGCGCGGAAAGCGGGGTGCTGATCATTTCCGTGGAGCCGGACAGCCCGGCAGAGCGCGCCGGGCTGCAGGTGCGCGACCTGCTGGTCGAGTTTGACGGGAAGACCATATCCTCCATCGACGATCTGCACCGCCAGCTCACAGACGAGCGCATTGGCAGGTCGGCAGAGCTTGTCGTGATACGGCATTCGGCCCGTGTGGGCCTGCAGGCGGTGCCCCGCGAACCGGCGGCAGAGCTTCGCAACTAGAAATCCTCCCGCCTGATTTGTGGAGATGTCACTGCCGTGGTAGTATCGCATCATGAATAAGAAAATACTTTTTCCGGCGGTTTTCGCCCTTGTGCTCACGGCGGGCATAAGCGCACAGGCATTCTCCGTCAGCTATCTTGACGGAGTGGCTGAGCTGCAGGCGGCCAAAGCATGGATGACCCTCTCTATCGGCGACAAGGTCCCTGCTGATGGAAGCGTGCGGATCTCTCAAAGCGGATCGCTCGAGCTCTTCAGGGGCAAGCTCAAGATCACGATCCTGAAGGACGGCGTCTACGACGTGGCCGCCCTTGCCAAGGCAGCCGGCAAATCCGGGGCCGGCGGCATTGGCAGCGCCATCTCTCAGAAGCTGGCGTCCCTGACCACGGAAAAGTCAAGGGCAGCCCAGGCCGCCGGTGTGCGCGGCGAGCTCCAGGGTCAGGCGCCCGTGACCTGGGTGGACGAGAATGACGAAACCCGCGAGAAGGTGCAGGCCCTCCTGGACGACAAGAAGTTCGCGGACGCGCTGAAGGTTCTGGATAAGGCCATGAAGGACTCCACCGATGACACAGACAAGGCGGAGTTTACCTATCTCATGGCCCTTTCATACTATGGCAACGGAGAGACCGCCCGCGCCTACAAGGTCCTGCAGCAGATTTCGCCGGATCCGGAGACCGGCTGGTACGCGCGGTATGTCATTCTCAAATCGCAGGTCCTGGTCGACACGTCCAACTTCAAGGACGCCCTGTCCATCCTCTCTCCGTTCATCAACGCCTTCCCCACGGGAGAGGCCACTCAGGTGGCCTACCTGCTCACGTACTGCAGCCAGAAAGGTCTCGGAGACCAGGCAGCCGCGCGCTCTGCCCTCGACGCAGGATACAAGCTCGATCCTTCCACCGATACCGCACAGCTTATCGATCGACAGAGGAAAGCGCAGTAAGCAGGGCGACGAGCCAGGACCGATTGTCAGCGCTCACATAGCTCATGCGCCCGCCCATTCTGCTGAAAGTCTTGCAGAAGCGCAGGTAGTAGGCCGGGTCATCCTGGGCGGGCTCTTTGCCTGACTGCCAGTCCCAGGTGGAGCGGGCGAGGTCCACCACGTGGATCGAGAAGTTGTCGATCCTCCTGCCTTCGCGCCGCGCCGCATTGCGCGCCATCGAGAGTGACTTCTCGAAGATCATGGGAGACATGACCGCCGACCCGACTGAAAGGTACACGCCGCCCTCGATCCGCGAAATCGAGTCGGCGTATGACAGAAAGTCGAGCTCCGCGGTCCTTCCGACGGCGGCGCCCGAGCTCATGGGGTGCGCGTAGATGATGTCGTGGCCGAACATCGGGTGGCAGGTGAACGGCACCCCCGCCGACCAGGCGGCGGCGGCGACCGAAGAGCGCTTGTGGGGATGCGAGATGACAACTCGCCCTGCGGCGAGGCCGCGCCTTCTCATGATGGCGGCAAGATCAGCTGCCGCGGCTGCCCTGGTGAGCGCCGCAGTGCCCCCGGGGCCGGATGCAGCCTCCGCGCCCGCGCGAAGGGCGGCCGAAAGCTGGGACTCCGCCGGCAGCTCGAGCCCGTCCTCGGCGATCATAGCGCCGATCGACTCGCCATAGCCCATGCCGCGCCAGGCACCGACAGCGAGGGCGAGGTTGAGGTAGGCGCCTGTTTCTTCCCAGATGCCGAACTGCCCTTCCGCGACGTAGCGCTTCACGTCCTCCCCGGAGCTGCCCTGAAAGGCGAATTCCCAATCATGGATCACACCGGCCCCATTGGTGGCGAAGTGGCTCACCCAGCCGCCTTCCATGAGCCGCGCGAGGACGCGCGAGAGCCCGTTTTTGATGGTGTGGGCTCCGAAAGCCAGGACGACCGCAGCGCCGCGTGCCCGAGCCGCCCGAATCTCCGCGGCCCCCGATGCGACGTCCACCCGCGCCTCCGGGGAGAGATCGGGCTCGAAGGAATCGGGCTCCACCATGTCTCGTTCGAGATCGAGCTTGTTCTTCCTCTCGGAGAGGGGGCGGAACTCGATCCGCTCCCGGTTGAAGAACGACTTCATGCCTCGGCCTCCATCCAGAGATCGAGGGCCGGGAATAAGTCCTCGGGCCTCGCCGTCCCCGTCGATGCAAGCTGCCGCACGGTGACAGATGCGACGAGGTTGCCGACGAGCGCGGCCTCCTCGAGACTCGCTCCCGCACAGAGGGCGAGAACGGCACCCGCTGTGAAAGAGTCTCCCGCTCCCGTGGGGTCGACGGGGACGGTAACCCGGACGGCGGGCACGCGGACCGGGCAGCCGCCCTCCGCCCCCAGGGTCCAGACGCCGCGCTCGCCCACCGTGGCGAAGACCGCCGCCCCCGCCCGCTCGGCGGCGCGCGGGAGAGCGGCCGCGATGACAGCATCGGGAAGAGAGGAGCCTGTCCTGGGGTCAGGAATCCCTGCCAGCTCGAACTGGTTCATCTTGAGGATGAGGCCGCGAAAGTCCATGATGCGCCGCCTCGAGTCGGCCCAGGCCACAACGCGTGGATAGGAAGCGAGCCTGGCCGGAAGCGCCTCCACAATCGCACGCGTCACGGTCCCAACGTCCGTCTCCTCGACCTGGTCCATGACGATGAGGGCGTCTATTTCCGGAAGGGCCTGATCCAGGGAAGCGAGGATCCTCTGTTCCAGGTCGCGGCCCGTCGGGAGACGGTTCTTGAGATCGTAGCGGCTGTGCTCGCCCTCGAGGCTCACCACGTCGCGGTCGCGCGGCTTCAGGTAGGTTGGAGTGCGCCTGTCACGGTCCAGGTGCAGGGCGTGCGTGCCGCAGTGCAGAGCGGTCAGATCGGCGCGCAGCTCGTATCCCTCCCCCTCGTCCCCAGTGAAGCCAATGGCGCGGATCGTTCCTGCGCCCAAGGCCGCGAGGTTGCAGACCACGGTTCCCGCAGCGCCGGGACTATGACGGGTGGCCACGACCTGATGGGCGACCTTCCCAGTCTCCAGTGACTTCTCGGCAAGGGCGGGGTCGACTTCGAGGTATTTGTCCAGAAAGAAGTCCCCGAGCACGGCCACCCTGACCGAGGAGAATGCCCCAAGTATCCGAGCCAGGGAATCTCGGCTGAAGCCGCGGAGCCCGGCTTCGACGTTCGCGCCGCTCACACCGCTGCCTCTCCGCCTCCGGACCAGATGTAGTCGACGAGCCGCCCCGCTTCGCGGTAGTCAGGAATCACGATGTCCGCTCCCGCGCCGATGAGCCTGTTTCTCTTCCACGCGTCGGGCTTTCCCGACCTTCCCGCTTCGTCGCTCGCCACCCCGACCGCCAGCCCGCCCACGGCCTTGCAGTCGACGATCTCGACGTAGCCGTCCCCGAAGGCCACGAGCCTCCGACCGTCCACCCCATTCGTGTCGAGGATGCGGCGGATGACCATCTCCTTGGAGTAGGTCCTGTGGTCGGGCTGAGCGCCGTGGATGGACCCAGGGGCGTACTCGTCTATGCGCAGCAGCCGCGCCTCCTCACGCACGTAGGGTTCGTCCGTCCCGGAGGCAACGTGGATGGCGACGCCCCTCGCGCGAAGCATCGCGAGGAGCTCGAGCGAGCCCGGGACGAGCATTTCGTCGGGTGAAATGGATCCATCGGCGAGTCCATTCCTTCGGGACGCAATGCGCGACATGAGGAGCTCGTGGTACTCGGCCTTGTATTCCAGCGGATCCCGGGGCACGCCGCCCCTCGCCTTCACCTCCTCGGCGAGCCGGATCATCTGGTAGATCGTCTGCTTGCCGGTGAGCTCGGTGATGAAGTCCCGGACCAGTGCCTTTATCGACTCAGCGTCTTCGCCCGTCCGGGCAAGGGGAAGGAGGACACGGACCATCATGGGCACCATGATGTCCACCCACCCCTCGCGCACGAGGCTCAGCGTGCCGTCGAAATCGAAGAGAGCGTGCTCCGGGGCCACGCCGCCGGCACGGGGCCGCACGAGCTCTATCGAAGTGCCGGGGATGAAGCTCGTGCGGGAGGGCGCGGGCCAGGCCGCGGCGTAGTCACGCTCAGCCACGGTCAGCCTCCGGGAGGGCGCGCCCCAGCACGGCGTAGGCGAGGTGGTCGAGCACCATGTGGAGGTCTTCCGTGACCTGCATGTCGTCTATCGGGATATGGACGCCGTGATGCGCAATCCGCTTGAGCTCGCCCCCGTTGTAGCCGGTCAGGCCGACGGTGACCGCGCCGCGCCCGTTGGCGTATTCGATGGCCTTGAGAATGTTGCGCGAATTGCCCGATCCGGAGATGGCAATGACCAGGTCGGCGGGCTCGAGGAAGTTGCGGAGCTGTTCGACGAAGACTTCCTCGTAGGCCACATCGTTCGCGTATGCCGTCAGCGTGGGGACGTTGTCGGACAGGCACATGAAACGGAATCGTTTCGCCTTGCCGTACGAAAGTCCCTTGTTGAAATCCGCTGTGTAGTGTGACGCGGTGGCGGCCGATCCCCCGTTGCCCATTGTGAACACCGTCCTGCTTTCTTCGAGGGCGTCGAGGAGCAGACCGAGAAAACGGTTCACCTCCGCGCGCGATATCCTGTCTATGGTCGCCTTGAGCCTTTCGAAGTAGTTCAGGATGTCGGGGCCGAAGTCGGGATGCATGCATGCCTCTCTTTCAATACGGAAACATCGCGAGAGAGCCGGCCCCGATCAGGGCCGCGTCGTAGCCGAGCCGGCTCGGGCCCAGGACGGTCCTCCGTGCTCCCGCGGCAAGGACAAGGGAAGGGATATGGCCAAGAATCACCGGCAGGATGAGATCCAGGGCGCCGGCCACACCGCCTCCCAGGAAGACCGCCTCCGGGTCAAGGAGAGTATACACGGCGGCGACGCCCCGGGCGAGCACGACCGCGGACTCGCGGAGCACGTCCACGCACAGGGGGTCGCCTGCCCGCGCGCCCTCGGCTATAGCCCGGGCAGTCACGTCCGCGCGCGGGAGCGTCGCGAGGTAGCCGCCGTCAGCATCCAGGCGGCGCAGCGCCCTTCGCCTCCAGGCGGGGCCGGCCGCCTCGGCTTCGAGACAGCCCCGGTTGCCGCAGCCGCAAAGCTCTCCGCCAGGGTTCACCACGAGATGCCCGATCTCCCCTGCCATCGCGCTTGCCCCGCCCACGATCCGCCCCCCGGAGACAACGGCCCCGCCGATGCCCGTGCTCACCGTCATCCAGAAGAAGGAATCCAGGCCTCTCCCGGCACCAAAATGGGCCTCTGCCCATGCGCAGGCATTGACGTCATTGTCGGCCTCGGCATGAAGACCCAGGGCATCCTCGATCAGGGGGACGAAGGGGACGTGGTCCCAGCCTGAAGAAGCCGAGCGCAGAAGGATCCCGCCCTTTCGGTCAACCACACCCGGCAAGGCCAACCCGAGGGACGACGCCCTTCCCGTGCGCGCCTGCACCCGCCTCGCCAGATCGGCGATGAGTGCCACCGCCTCCCGCGGGTCTCCCAGGGGCGTTGCAGCGGATTCCTTGTCGAGGACCTTCCCATTGACCCCGATCATCCCGACTGCGGTTTTCGTCCCCCCCAGGTCAACCGCGAGAACTGATTCCATGGCCCGGTGGGTCAGAAGGTGACCACGCCCTTCACGTAGCCGCCCGTCCTGTCTGCGGCTGCGGAGAATATCTGATACGCCTTCTCTATCTTTTCCACGTGAGTGACCAGAGGTTCGTTCGTGAAGGATCCGTTTTCCATGAGAGTAATGGTTCTGGGATAGAGATCGCCGAAATGGGGATTCATTCCGGGCTGAATGTTGAGAATCCTCATGCCGTTCGTATGCCAGTCATCCAGATCAAAGGTATGAGAATGATGGTGCCAGGCAAAGTTCTCCACGATACCGCCGGGCTTCACGAGGGAAAACGCGAGATTGATCGACTCTCCCGTTCCGGCCGTCTCCACCACTACGTCGAATTGCTTGTTCAGGGCTTCCGAGACACTGCCCGCGCGGGAGTCTATGATCTCGCGGGCTCCCAACCGGGAGGCAGTCTCCAACCGCCGCGAGTCGATATCGAAGACTGTCAGCGATCCGATAAGGCTGCGGCTCAAACCCTGCACGAAAAGCAATCCCATGTAGCCCGCCCCCACCAGCGCGACCTTGTCCCCGGGCTGGATTCCTGAAAACAGTATGCCGTTCAACACGCACACCACAGGCTCTACGATCCAGTGCTGCACCGGGACCCCGCTCTCAGGAATGGCTGCCACGTGCCTTTCATTGCGCACGGCGTGGCGCGCCATGAGTGCTCCTCCAGGTGTGCCAATTGGTACTTCCTGCATCGCCACCCTTTGGCCTGGTCTCACCGACCGGACCCTTTCACCCACTCTCTCCACCCGCCCCACGCCTTCGTGGCCTGCGATGAAGGGATAAGGATGGTATCGGGAAAACCTGCCGTTGAATGACAGTATGTCCCACCCGCAAATCCCGCATACCTCCAGGGCAACGCTGACTTCGTCCGGACCGGGCTCTGGGATCTCCAGCGCTCGGATTTCGATCTTTCGCTCGCCCAGATACCACAGACCCTCGGTTTTCATGGGGTTACCCTTTATGAGGAAGCCAAAGGAGGGAGGGGAAAGGCACGAACGAATTGTCCTCTCCCTCCGATTGTGCTCAGCCTTCTGCGCCTGATTACCCAGGCGCAGAGTGCGCTTTCATCGACTAGAACGGGGCGTTCGGAACGTAGAAGTCCTTGGCATTATCCCTGGTCACGAGCTCCGAGGGGAGTATGACACGGCGCGGAAGGGCGCGGACCTGGTACACGTTGGGGTTGAGCTTGTCGCCCTTGACGCCGATGGCGGCGTAGGAGATCGAGGTCGCGATAACCGAAGGCGAGTAGGTCACGTCGGCCTGCACCATCGGGTTCGTCCCGTCCATTATCCCCTTTATGATGTCCTTGAGGCATCCCCCGCCCAGGAAGAACTTGATGTCCTTGCGGCCGGATTCCTTGTACGCCTGCTCGGCGCCGATCATCATGTCGTCGTCAGCAGTGTACACGGCGTCGATCTGCTTGTATTTCTGCAGGTAGTTCTCCATGACCGTGGTTGACTTCTGCCTGTTCCAGTCGCCGGGCTGCACGTCGAGGATCTTGATGTTGGGATATTTCGCAACGACGGTCTTGATCGTGTCAGTGCGCGTGGTGTCGATCGGCGAGGGGATGCCGGTGATGAGAAGCAGGTTCCCCTTGTAATTCATCTGCTTGGCGAGCCACTCCATGCCCTTGCGGGTGTAGGCCTCGTCGTCGTTGGTGATATAGACGTCGTAGATTCCTTCCTTTGAGACGCCGCGGTCCAGAACGACGACGTACACGCCCTGGTTGAAGGCCTTTTCCACCACGCTCGTCACCGAAGTGTCGAAGGGGAAGACCACGATTGCATTGACCTTCTTCACGAGGAGATCCTCGATGTCTGAAGATTGCTGCGCCGCGTTGCCGGCAAACTTGAGCTCGATGCTGAGGCTCTTGTCCCTCGCCTCCCAGTCATTCTTTGCCGTTGTCGCCCACCAGTTGGCATTTGCCATCCAACCGTGGGTTGCGCTCGGCATGGACACACCAATCTTGTACTTGGCTTGGGCGAAACCCGCCGTGACGGCCACCGTCACAATGAGGACTGCCAATAGCAGTTTCTTCATCCTGTCCTCCTTTGGACATAAGAAATGGAAAGATTGCCCCTGAGGGCAAGCCCTCAACGAGGGCTCTCACCGCCTGATACGCGCGCCCCTTCCCTACTGGCGCTGCTTCTGGATGTACACTGACGCAATTATTACGATGCCCTTTACCACCCCCTGCAGGTAGGGCGAAAGCCCCGCCATGTTGAGCATGTTCTGGATGATCTGCAGAATGAATACGCCGATCACCGTCCCCCAGACCGAGCCCCTGCCGCCGGTCATGGCGGTCCCGCCGATAATGACTGCCGCGATGGCGTCCAGCTCGAAGCCGAGACCGAAGTTGGGCGTGGATACCGTGTTGAAGCGCGCAGCGAGCAAGGCCGCCGAGAGCCCTATGCACGCACCGATGATGGCGTAGGCCCAGAACCGGACCCGATCCACGCGGACCGCCGAGTAGAGCGCGACCCGGGAATTGGAACCGACGGCGCAGAGGTAGCGCCCATAGCGCGTATTGTTGAGCACGAATGAGAGCACGAAAGCCAGGAGGAACAGGGCGAGCACCGGTGTCGGGAGTGACACGTTCGAGCCGGCCACGTCGAAAGAGATGACTTTCGACATGCCCAGCTCACCGAAGGCCTGGCTGTGCGAGGCGAACTCGCCCGCATTGGCCATCTGGAGGCTCACATAGCGGAAGATGGACATCGTGCCGAGGGTGACGATGAACGGCACGATCTTGCCCTTGGTCACGAGGATGCCGTTCAGAGCGCCGCACACCAGGCCGAGAAGAACCATCACGCCGATGCCCAGCAGTATGGGGACGACCTCTGCCCCTCCCGCCGCCTTCATGACGTAGTTCATCACGAGGACGCCGCAGGAGGCCACAAAGGCGGCCATCGCGCCTACAGAAAGGTCGATGCCTCCGGAGATGATGACGAAGGTCATGCCGAGCGCCATGATTCCCGTGTAGGAGGATTGCCGCATGACGTTGACGAGATTCTCGATCTGGAGGAAATAAGGCCACCCTATCACGGCGGCCAGAACGAAAAGGCCGCCGAGGGCGAGGAGAGAGCCGTACTTCTCGAGATCGATCCTGGAGACGCGGGCGGCGAGCGTCACGATGCCGCCTCTTCGCGAGCCCCTGTGGCGTAGAACATGATTTCCTCTTCGTTGATATCGGCGCCCTCCAGGGTGCCGACTATTTTCCCGTCGCGCATCACGGCGACCCTGTTGCACATGCCGATGATCTCCTCGAGCTCGGAGGAGATGAGGATGCAGGAAATGCCCTTCCCGACAAGGTCGTTGATGAACCGGTAGATCTCGTGCTTCGCCTGCACGTCCACGCCCCGGGTCGGCTCGTCGACGATAAGAATGTCGGGCTCCGTGTCGATGGACTTGGCCAGAGAGACCTTCTGCTGGTTTCCGCCCGACAGGTTCTCCAGCCTCTTGTCCAGCGATTCGGTCTTTATGCGAAAAGAGTCGACATAGCCCTGGACCTTGGTCCGCTCCGCGGTGTTGTCCACGAGGCCGAAAAGGGATCTGCAGTAACGCCCGAGCGACACCAGGGTGATGTTCTTGAGCACGCTGAAGCCCGTGACGATTCCCGCGCCCTGGCGGTCTTCAGAGAGGTAGGAAATCCCGGCCCGAACGGCGTCGGCGGGCGCCTCCAGAGACACGGGCGCGCCGCCCCTGAGGAACCGCCCCGTGGTCTTGCGGCGGAGCCCCAGCACGGTCTCGGCTACTTCGGTCCGCCCGGCGCCCACAAGACCGGCGAGGCCGAGTATCTCACCCCTGTGAAGGGTGAAGGAGACGTCATCGATGACGCCGGGCACGGTCACCCCGCGCGCCTCGAAGACGATCTCGGCATCCGGCACGCGCTTGGCCGGGAATATCGATGAAAGCTCGCGCCCCACCATGCGCTGGGCCATCTCCATTACGGAGACCGAGGCCGTGGGAGAGTCGAGGACGATGACCCCGTCTCTGAGCACGACCACGCGATCACAGAGCGCCTTGACTTCCTTGAGCTTGTGCGAAATGTAGATCACCGTCATGCCGTTCGCGCGGAGCTTGACAACGAGATTGAACAGGATTTCGATCTCGTACTTGGTGAGCATGGTAGTGGGCTCGTCCATGATGATGACACGAGCCTCGAAGGCCAGCGCCTTGCATATCTCCACCATCTGTTTCTCGGCGGCGCTCATCGCCTCGATTTTCGCCTCCGGGTCGATGCTGACGCTCAAGTCCGCAAGGAGAGCACGCGTCCTGCGGCGCATCTCCTCCTTGTCCAGGAAGCCCAGCCGGGTGCGGAGCTCGGAACCGAGAAAGACGTTGTTGTAGACGGGGAGGTCCCGTATCAGGTTGAACTCCTGGGGGACGAGGCTGATTCCCAGCCTCCTCGCGTCTATCGCTGACTCGATCTTGGTCTCCCGCCCCTCGACGAATATGCGGCCTGAGCTTGGCGGATATATCCCGCTGAAAATCTTCATCAGGGTGCTTTTGCCGGCGCCATTCTCGCCTATGATCCCGAGAATCTCACCCCGCCGCACGTCGAGGCGTATGTCCTTGAGGACCGGAACTCCGCCGAAGTCCTTGTTCACCCCTTCCGCGCGAAGGACAATGTCGCCGTTGTCGCCACCTGGGGTCTCGCTCACCGTTTTATAGCCCTTTGCCAGGGGAGAGGCACGAATATTCGTAATGCAAGGTGGTTTAAATATAAGGTTCCTTGGGCGGTTGTCAAATCAAATTGCCCCCTTCTAGAGCAGGCTCAGCACCTCGAGGGGCCGGTGGATCAGCACTTTGGCGCCGGACGCCCGCAGCTCGTCTTCGGTGCGGAAACCCCAGAGAACTCCGACGCCAAACATGCCTGCCGAGCCAGCCGTGATCATGTCAGTGTTTGTGTCCCCCAGGTAGAGAAACGACTCAGGCGGGGTATCCAGCAGCCTGCACACTTCTGCCGCCGAGCCCGGGTCCGGCTTCATGGGAACGCCCGGACGGGCCCCCAGGGCAGCATCAAACCGCCATTTCCCCAGGAAGTGACCCACGACTTCTAGCACCGCGGGGTGGGGCTTGTTTGAAAGAATCGCCGTCTTCACCCCCCAGGCCAGCAGCGTGTCCAGGAGCTCCGCGATCCCGTCGTAGAGCCGTGTCTTGTCTTTCCAGCGCGCCGAATACTCGGCCCGCATTTTCCTGACAGATTCGCTGACCAGGGCCTGATCGGCCCTCGCCGCCTCCGGCAGGGAGCGGAGAACCAGGGTCTCAACTCCGTCCCCTACGAAATAGCGATACGCGTCGGTCTGGTGAACCGGGAACCCGAGGCCGCTCAGAACCGCGTTCATCGAGTCCCCGAGGTCTGCCAGCGTGTCCAGAAGAGTGCCGTCAAGATCGAAGAGTACTGCCGTGTGTGCCATGTGTGGTTGATCGACTATAGCGGCAGGTATGAGAATTGACAACCCTGCGTCGAATCAGCACCATGCGGCACATGAAGGGTGAATCAAAATCAGTGCTGGAGCGCGAGATCGGGGAGCAGCCCGAGGCCATCGCGAGGACGGTCGAATCCTGCGCGCAGGAGACCGGCCTCCTTGGGCGTGATATGCGGGCGCGCGATGTCACCGGCGTCATGATTGCGGCGCGCGGAAGCTCGGACAATGCCGGGGTGTATGCGAAATACCTGTTCCAGGCATTCAACGGGCTGCCCGTCATGATGGCCACCCCCTCCCTGTACACGTTCTATCACAAGCCTCCACGGCTCAAGAATTTCATGGTCCTCGGGATTTCCCAGTCCGGGCAGTCGGAGGACATCGTGGAGGTGATGACGGACGCGCGCAGGCAGGGGGCGCTCACGGCTGTTGTGACCGCTGACGGCGCTTCTCCACTGGCGAAACAGGCAGACCATGCGCTCCTGCTCAAGACTGGCCCCGAAAAAGCGGTGGCTGCTACCAAGACTTTTACCGCGTCACTGGCAGTGCTGGCTGCCCTTTCAGCCGTGCTGGAAAAGGACGATGAGCGAATGGCACGCGTCAAGGAGCTCCCGGAGCGTGCCGAACGTACAATCGCTCTTTCCGGCCCGGTGGCAGCGGCCCGTGCGGAGCGCTACCGCTACATGCAGCGGTGCGTCGTGATCAGCCGTGGATTCTGCCATGGTATCTCCATGGAGGTTGCCCTCAAGCTCAAGGAGCTCACATATGTCACCGCGGAACCGTATTCCTCTGCGGACTTTCTGCACGGGCCCATGGCAATGCTCGAGCCGGGCTTTCCTGTCATACTCATTGCCACGAGCGGCGTCCTGCTCTCCCATATGGCGGAATTTGCCAATACGCTCCAGGAGAGGCAATCCGAGGTGATAGCAATCAGCGACTCGAAAGACATCCTTGAAAAAGGGACCACGCGGCTCCCGATTGCCGCAGGAGCGCCGGACTGGCTCTCTCCTGTCCTCGCGGTGATCCCCGGTCAGCTCCTGGGATTCCACCTTGCCGTGGCCAAGGGGTATGATCCCGATTCGCCCCGAGGGCTGCGCAAGGTCACGGTGACGAGGTAGCACAAATGGCGTGGAGTACCGCACCGCGGAAACAAGTGGCGCGGAGCAGCGCGTCAAGGGAGCGACGCGCGTCGATTCAGGCCTTGACGCTTCTCTGAACGTGGAAAAAGAGAATACCCCCCACCGTCTCGATGGAAAGCTCCCAGAGAGCAGGATCGAATACGGAGAGAACCTCCCGAATGAGGCCGTCCTGGATGGGTCTTTCACTGAGGATTTCTTCCGGCGGGGAGATCAGAAATGCAGTGCCGTAGACGCTTCCGTCCTTCTTCAGCACCCGGTGTATCTCCGTGGCAGCCTTGTGGGGGTTGGGGAATACATTGAAGGACATCAGGCAGAGACTGAGATCGACACAACTGTCCGGGAGCGGGATCCGCTCCACATCGACATTCCAGAGGGCCGCATTGAGGTTCTCTCCCAGAAGGCTCTTGGCGTGGCCAAGCATCTCCAGAGAGATGTCCACGCCGAGATAGATCGAGGTCTGGGGAATGAAAGAGCCCACGGGGAAGGCCGTCCCGCACCCCACGTCGAGGATCACTTTGCCGCCGGCATCCGCCATGAAGGCTTCAAGCCTTGCCGTATAGGTGCTCCAGGGGCAGGAAAGGCTCTCCACGAGCCTCACAATCGCGTTGTCATAAGAAGGAGCCACGGCATCAAAAGTATTCTGAACGACTTGTTGAACATCGGAGAGCGGCAACGAGGTAAGGAAGTCCACCATGCCGCTCTTCAGCGGGTACACCCTTCCGCACTTGGAGCAGGTAAACGAATCTCCATTGCGGGCAAGACTCTCCCTGCAGCTCGGGCAAAAAGGCGAAAACAATTGCATGAACGATATAGTAGGGCACCAGGAGGGGACGTGTCAAACAATTTTAGCGCCGTAACGCCGCTGGCCGAAGCAAGAAAGGCACAATGGCAGAGATGAAAGTCGATTTTCCCCCGATTCTCAACGACAAGCAGGCCGAGGCGGTTGAAACCACTAACGGGCCGCTCCTTATCGTGGCTGGTGCCGGTTCGGGAAAGACCCGGGTGATCACATACAGGATCGCCCGCCTGCTTTCACAGGGGGTCCCTCAGTCCGAAATACTGGCCGTCACCTTCACCAACAAGGCGGCCAGGGAGATGGCCCAGCGCGTGAAAGCCCTGATCCCGCGCAAGCTCGTCCGTCTCACCATCTGCACATTTCACGCTTTCGGCGCCCAGATGCTGAGGGAGCGCTTTTCGCTCATGGGGTACAGGGCCAACTTCAGCATCTACGACTCCCAGGACCAGGCGAGCCTGATCCGGGAGACCGCGCGGGAAATCGGTTTGAAGCGGGAGTCCGTCGATCTTCAGGCTGCGGCTCAATTCATCTCCTCCCTGAAGACGGGCAGAGCCCGGTGGAGCCCGGAAACAAAGCATTTGAAGCCCCTGTTCAAGGAGTACCAGAAGAACCTCCGTCTCTACAACGCGGTGGATTTCGACGACCTGCTCATGCTGCCGCTGGAACTGCTGGGCACGAGCCCGGAAGTGCGTAAAGAGATCCATGAAAGGTTCCGCTATCTCCTCGTGGACGAGTTCCAGGATACCTCATCGGCCCAATACGAATTGTTGAAGCTCCTGGTGGGTCCGGAAGAGAATGTCTGCGTCGTGGGGGACGACGACCAATCCATCTACTCCTGGCGCGGGGCGAGCTATGAGAATATTCTGAGATTCGAGCATGATTTCCCGCGCGTGCGCGTGGTAAAGCTGGAGCAGAATTACAGGTCCACCCGGACCATCCTCAGGGCAGCCAACGCGCTGATCACGCGGAACACCAATCGCAAACCGAAAGCGCTGTGGACCGGGCTCCCTGAAGGGGAGCTGATCGAGCTTTTCAATGCCCCCACCGAGCAGGAGGAGGCGGAGTATATCGTGTCGCGAATTCGCACCCTCATGATCAGAGAATCCTTCCTTCTGCAGGATTTCGGGGTGTTGGTGAGGGCAAATCATCTTACGCGCGCAATCGAAGAGGCATTCCGGGAGGAGACCATCCCCTATGTCGTTTCCGGGGGCATGAGCTTTTTCGAGAGGCAGGAAGTGCGGGACATGCTGGCGTATCTGAAGCTGATTGCCAACCATGATGACGACACGAGCCTCTTGCGCATCATCAACACGCCCCGAAGGGGCATCGGCAAGAAGCTCCTCGAACGCGCCACCGAGTACGCGACAACCCACCATTGCTCACTCTTCTCTGCAATCGCCGCATTCGGCACCCAGTCGGGCCTGGGCCTTGAGGAAAAATCGCGCGCGGCTGCCGGGGAGTTTGTCGAACTGGTCACTGAGTACCGTTCGAAGTTCCTTGGAGGAACCGCCGCGCTGGCGCAGGCGATGAGGGACCTTGTCGAGGCAATCGACTATTGGGGTTACCTGCTTCTTGAGAACAAGGATGCGAAGGACAAGGACGTGGTCAGATGGAAGTTCGCCAATGTCGAGTCCCTTGCAGGCTCGCTTGCCGATTTCGAGGAGGACCCGGACGCCGTCAACCCCAGCCTTTTTGACTACCTTGCGCGCGTGTCCCTGGCCAGTCGGGATGACCTGGACGCGAAGGAAACCGGAGGCCGCGTCAACTTGATGACGATTCATTCAGCCAAGGGACTGGAGTTTCCCGTGGTTTTCGTGGCCGGCGTCGAAAAGGACATCATTCCTCACGTGCGGTCGGTCACGGAGGGTGACGCCAACGTCGAGGAAGAGCGCAGGCTGTTTTACGTGGCGCTCACGCGCGCGCAAAAACGGCTGTTCCTCTCCTGCTGTTCCTCCCGCAGGCGCATGGGCAAACCGGTGGAGGCGCTTCCGTCGCCCTTTCTCGACGAGATTCCCCAGGATTGCCTCACCATGCAGGCAGAAGAGAAGGATTTCACTCCTGACTTTGCAGATGCCTGGAAGAAAATCGCGAAAGAGTAATCGGCAGGATGGTACCTCCGCGCGCCTTTAGACGCTGAGTCGATTGCGACCCATCCTTTTTGACTCGTACAACGCGCGGTCTGCCGCGGCAATCAGGTCGCGGCTGGCGGGGCCTTTATCGGGAAACATGGCGACTCCCAGAGAAAGCGTCGACCGAATTTCCACCCCGTCAAAAACGACGACTGACTCCTGAAAGGATTTGCGATACTGCTCTGCCCGCTTGACCGTATTGGCGGCGTTTGCATTCAGCAGGACCAGCAGGAACTCGTCTCCGCCGAGCCGGCATACCAGGTCGCTTGACCGGATCTGGCGGGTCAATTGCTGAGCCACATTCTTCAGGACCAGGTCCCCTGCGTCGTGCCCGTATGTGTCGTTGATCTCCTTGAAGTTGTCCACATCGATCATGACCAGGCCGACGCTGTATTTTTCCCGGCCTGCCCTGGCCAACTCGCGCTCGAGAGTTTCATTCAAATAGCGTCGGTTGTGCAAAGTGGTCAGGGGATCCCGAATCACCTGTTCACGCAATTCGGCATGGAGCCGCTGGATCTCCTCCACGTGCGCTTTGAGCCTGTCATTTGCCTGCGTGAGCTCGTCTTTTGCCGTCTTCAGCACTGTGACGTCCTCCAGGATATAGATGGCCCCGAGAATCTCACTGCCCTTCTTCAGGGGCACTCCGCGCACGTTGTACCAGCCCTCTCCTCCGCCGGAAAGCGCCGGGTAGAGCACCTCGGATTTTTCGAATGGCACACCATTCAGCACATCCTTGTAGTCCCGGGTGAGACCCGAAGCCTGTACGCTCCTGCGTGTCGTGATATTCCGGCCCTGGTAGTCGGCCAGTGTCGTGCGGCCCTTCCCCATTCGTGCAACATGAAAAGGATTCACTTCAAGGATTATCCCCTCCCGGTCCACAACCTGGACGGAAACAGGCAGGGCCTCGAACAGGGCATGGTATCTTTCTTCGCTCAGGCGGATGCCCTCATTTTCGCTTTTCAGCCGGGCAGCCTCTTCTTCAAGCCTTTTTATTGCCGCTCGTACGTCTTCGGATTGATTATCGTTCATCGAATTCATCCCCTGCTCGAATCTGCGAGAGAGTATGTTTTCGGGAAGGAGGCGTGTCAAACGACCGGCATGCAAAAAAAGGCGCGTTGCCGCGCCTTTCCCGTCCTCAAAAACAAAGTGTCCTACATGTAGGCCCGCAGAGTATGGCTGCGCGAAGGGTGCTGAAGCCTCTTGATGGCTTTCTTCTCGATCTGGCGGATCCTCTCCTTGGTGAGCTTGTACATGCTTCCGATCTCCTTCAGGGACATCGGGCGCTTCCCGTTCAGCCCGAATCGGTACTGGATGATCTCCGATTCCTTCTGGGACAGGGAAGTGAGGACCCCATTGATGTCCTGCTGCAGGGAGTTTGCGATTACAACGTCATCAGGGGTCGTATGGTTCTTGTCCTCCACGAAGTCCCCGAGCAGCGAAGAATCCTTCTCCGAGTAGACCGGCGTATCAAGGGAGATCAGCTCCCTCGAAATGTTCATCAAGTCGGACACATGCTCCCTGTCCAGGTCGAGCTTCTTGGCGATCATGTCGGTTTCCGAAGCCAGAAACTGCTCACCCTGGAGGTCCTTGCGGACCTTTTCGATCTGCACCAGCTCATTTGCCCTGTTCAGTGGAAGGCGGATCATCCTGGACTTCTCGCAAATCGCCTTCAGTATGGCCTGTCGAATCCACCAAACGGCGTATGAAATGAAATGATAGCCTTTCTCCACGTCAAAGCGCTCTATGGCGTTCATCAGCCCGATGTTCCCTTCGCTGATGAGGTCAGCCAGGGGCAGCCCCTGATTCTGATACTTCTTGGCAACATTCACCACAAATCGAAGGTTTGCCCGTATCAGGCTTTCCTTGGCCGACTTGTCATTCTTTGCAGCGCGTCTTGCGTACCTTTCTTCTTCTTCCCGGGTAAGCAACGGGATTTTGTTGATTTCCTTCAGGTAAAGAGATAAGATGTTCTCATCGGCTCTCGAAACTTTTCGATCCTTTTCCAACATTACTGCACTGCTCATATCTACCTCGTGGCTATATAAGAGCAAAGAACGTGCCAAGGCCTTACGCAGTGCTGTTTATAATTATATACCTGATAATACTTTATAAAGCTAACTTTCCGATACTCTCATTTTGCCCATCAGGAGGGTCAAAATGACACAAATTACTACAATCGCCTGGATTCTGAATCAAAATAGACCACTCAAGAGCTCTTCTTTGCCAGGCGTTCGACCACAGCACATGACAAAGGCGAGGCCTGACCCACAAATACAACGGTCCCGGGGCCTTACCCTTCGCTGCGTCTGAAAGTTGACGGCAATCACCGGTTCGTTGACGCGCGGCTCACCGCGCACCACGCTCGGAAAAACGATCTTCACGCTTCGGAACGCCTCCAGCTTGTCACAGCCGAACTTGCCTTCCAGTGCGCCCGAAAGCCTCGTGACATCCCAGTTGTCACGAATAAGATCGCTGATCATGTCCTGTTCCGCGCGCGTTGAGAAAGTGCGCTTGTTTTTGCTCATCAGGTAGCGGGCTGTGTGTATCGCCGAAAAAGCCTGCCAGTCGTCCTCTGCTGTGGAGTCCTGGCGGTCCATGCCATAGCAGTTGGTGAGCCGGGAAAGCATTTTGCGCGTGTGGCCCCTCTTGTTCAGGCGTTGGCAGGAAATCCAGCTCTTGATTGCAGATTGCGGGAACCCCATCCGGCGCAGACCGATTCCCAGATAGAAGCAGATGCGGTACAGGTCACTCGGGCGGGAAGGTGGACAATGTTCCAGGGCCTGTTGAAGGGACTTGACTCCGTCACCCGGCCTGTGCCGGGCAAGGGACCGCAATCCTTTGTCAAAATGAATGGCCCAGCCGGATGTTAACATCTCTTAATAAAATAACCCGGCCGGCCAGCCGCGGCAAGGGGAAAGATATCCTTGACGTCGGCGGGGCTGTTTGGCTATATTGAACCTAAAATCACTCGCACTCAATGTGAGTTTGCGCAACGCTCAGCACAACGCAAGGGAGGACAACTGTATATGAAGGTAACACCGCTTGGAGATCGCATTCTCGTGAAGATGGTGGAAATGGAAACCAAGACCGCGGGCGGGATCCTCATTCCCCAGACCGCACAGGAAAAGACCCAGGAAGGGGTCGTGATCGCGGTCGGAACGGATGAAGCGATCAAGGTGAAGGCAAAGGATCGCGTGATTTACGACAAGTATGCCGGGACGACAATCAAGGTCGGCGGAGAAGAGCAGCTCATCCTGAAAGCAGCCGATGTGCTGGCAAAGGTGGAGTAGAGATCTCTCCAGTCACGCCTCAGCAGGGGAGGAGACGGAATCGTCTTCCTCCTCTTTTTTTTGTCCAAAGAACGCTGCCACTGAGCGCAGGACCTCGGCGGCAGGGGCAATGGAGCGCATGGTGCGGGGCAGGCTGTCCAGGAATACCGCGCCGTATTGCCTGGTGACGATCCGCGGATCGAGGATAAGCACGACCCCGGTGTCGTCATAACGGCGCATCAGCCTGCCGAAGCCCTGCCGCATACGGACCACGGCATCTGGGAGGGAAAGCTCTCCGAACGGATTCCCGCCCCGTTCTTCGATCGCCATCATTCGTGCCTTCAGCACCGGTTCCGAAGGAACCCTGAACGGGAGCCGGCACAGTATGACGACCTGCAGGGTCTCCCCGGGGGCGTCCACGCCCTCCCAGAACGAATCAGTGGCGAAAAGCACGCTGGATCTTTCGGCCCGGAAGGCGTCAAGAAGCCGGGCCCGGTCGTCGTCACCCTGCTTCAACATTCGTATGCCCGCCCTGCCCAATTCCTCCTGTGAGGCCGCGTAGACGTCGCGGAGCAGGCTATAGGAAGTGAAGAGAACGAGGCCCGCCCCGCGGCTCTTCAGAAGCGCCTTGGAAATGAATCTGGCGAGGAACTCCTTGTGCTTCGGCGAATCCGGGGACGGGGCATCGATGGGCACACCCAGGAGGACCTGCTCCTGGTAGTTGAAGGGAGAAGGGAAAGAGTGAAAGAGCGGCTCGCGCCCGATTGACCCGGAGAGCCCGATCCTCCCCGCCCAGAAGGAGAAGCTACCGGCGACGGTAAGAGTGGCAGAAGTGAAAAGCACGGTCTTGATCGGCTCATAGACGGCTTCGCGCATGAGCGGCCCGATATCCAGCGGAGTGATGACAAGCCGGATCGTTTTTTCCTTCCCTTCCCGCTCGCCCCGCCCGCTTTTCAGGGCTTCCATCCAGAAGACGTCATTGCCGCCGATCTCCTCCGTCCGGAACCGGTCGCAGATGTCGGCAATCCCGGACAGGCGCGCGAGCTGGACGCGGCAATCCCAGATGAGGTCGTGCTCGGTGGTCTCTTCGCGGGCGCCTTCGGGCTCGCCGGCGCCGAGCTTTTCAAACACCTCGGAAAAGGCTTGCCCCAGCTCCCTGATAGCAAAAGAGAGATTGCCCAGCACGCTGCCCAGGTTTTCTCGAAAGCCCGGCATCACCTCGGTGTCCAGGAGCAGAGCGCTCTCCTCCCCCATCAGCCGCAGACCTGCCTCGTCCAGCTCCTCGGCGCGGGCCGTGACCGCCTCGATGAGCTCAGGCACCCGTTTTGCGAGCGGGCTTCTCCCCAGCCTGCGGGCCAGGGCAGGAAAATGGCCGGTCGCCCTGCCCTTGCGTGTGCGGCGCAACCGGCCGAGGAAACGGAGAATCATGAAACGGGAGAAGCTCTGGGAAAAGAAAGAGCTCGCCGCTTTCTCCACGTTGTGCGCTTCGTCGAAAATCAGCCGGCGGAAGGGCGGCAGAACCGCCGGGTCGTCGAAGCCGGACCCGGCCATACGGAACGCAAGGTCGGCGAAGAGAAGATGGTGATTGGCGATGAGGATCTTCGCGGAGGATGCCTCGCGCCTCGCTTTGAGCACGAAGCATCCCTCATGAAAGCCGCAGCGCAGCCCCAGACATGCGTCGGCCTCCGAGCATACCTTGGACCATGTCTCTTCGGAAGGATAGAAAGAGAGATCGGTGCGGCTGCCCGTTTCCGTGGTACGCGCCCACTCCCGTATCTCCAGGAGGTCCGGGTCCCTCTCGTCGAAGAGTGTCTGCTCGTCTATCGCTTCATTCAAGCGGTGCAGGCAGAGATAGTTTCTCCGTCCCTTTACCAGCACCACCTTCGGGTCCTGGCCGAGGACCTTCTTGACCAGCGGGATGTCTTTCTCGATGAGCTGCTGCTGGAGATTGATGGTGTTCGTGGACACGACCACCCGCTCCCCGTTCTGGACAGCCCAGGCGACCGCGGGAAGAAGATATGCGAGGGATTTCCCCACGCCCGTGCCCGCCTCTGCCGCGCAAATCTCATCTCCGTTGAATGCGCGGCACACGAGTCTCAGCATGTCCACCTGGCTTGCCCGTTCCTCGAAAAGGGGATACAGCCTGCTCAGCGCTCCATTGGGAGAAAGCCCTGCTGCCAGCTCTTCTTCGTCCAGGGGTGCTATCTCGTGCGCTTCGACCGGCTCCGCGGCCACGTACACCTCGTCGAGCTGGTTGTCCACGATGAAAAAGCCGATGCCCTGGTTTCCCAGCCGTGAGGCGATGGCCAGGTCCGCCCCGCTCGGTGTGAGCCCGCCGGACGGGTGATTGTGGATGATGACGTCCCCTTCCTCCAGGTGGGGAGAGAGAACGGGCACCGCTTCCTCGTTGCCGCGGGCCCCCACGGTCACCGATTCCACTTTTCCGTCGCTGCCCCGTTTGCCGACAAAGAACACTTCATTCCCGTTCGCGTCGGCAATTGCCTCTCGCATCTCCTCGATCACTCGGGGAGCTATTCTCTGTTCAGCCCTCACTCAGGCTCCCCCCGAGACGCCCGATGGTCTCTTCCAGGAGCCGTATGAACCGAGGAGCTGCCTCCTTCCCGCGGGCAATGACCTCGGCATGATCCAGCGGCTGGGGAAGGATCCCTGCCGCCGGGTTGGTGACGCAGGAGACGCCCAGCACCCGCATCCCCAGATACGCCGCCGCGATCACCTCGGGCACCGTGGACATCCCCACGAGGTCGACGCCGATGGCTGCCATCATCCGGATCTCGGCGGGGGTCTCGTACGAAGGCCCCGCAAACGCCGCATACACGCCTTCCTGGAGCGCCTGGCCGGAAGCCGCGCGCGCAAGAGCGCGGAGGGCCGGATCATACGTCGCGGTCATGTCGGGAAACCGCGGCCCGATCTCGAGGTTGGGCCCCCGCAGGGGGTTCACGCCCATGAAGTTCACGTGATCGCTGATCAGGACAAGATCCCCGGGCGCGTACGCCTTGTTGACTCCCCCCGATGCGTTCGTGACGATGAGCGTGCGCACGCCAAAACGGTGCAGCACAAAAACGGGGAGCACCACGTCGTCGATCGGGTGGCCTTCGTAGTAATGGATGCGCCCCGCCATGACGGCAACGGTCCTTCCCAGCTTGATGAGCCCCGCGTGGCCTGCCACGGTGGGCCGGGGGAAGCCGGGAATCGATGAAAAGGGAACCTCGACTCCGCCCGCTTGTGCGGCAAAAGCCCCGAGACCGGAGCCGAGGATGACGCCGATCGAAGGTGTTCGGTCATGAAGTGCGGACAGCGCGGACCAGGCGTTATCGAGTTTCCGGGCAAATCCGGGTTCCATTGATTCCTCCTCCGGTCACGGCAGCTTGCGCGGCACTCCGCGCAGTCCCGTGACAGTTGTCATACAAGGGACCGCATAAGCTCAGACGGATCCCGGTAGAAGCCTACGCTTGCCACCCGGCTGGCCTTCTGCAGTATGCGCCAATTCCACGTGAGGTGCAGGCCGGCGGAAGATGCGATTTCCACCATGCGCTTGTTGAGCTGGGCCGCCTCGGTCGGCCTCCCCCGCAGGAGCGACTGCAACACGCTGTTGTATTCCCGGCTGGGAGACGGCGGAACCGTATCAAAAGCACCTGGCTTTTTCTCCAGCCGTGCGGCAAGCTCACGCGGGTCCATGAGCGGGAGCGGAGCCAGAGGCATATCTGCCCGTTCCATGGCGGCAAACCCTTCCGACAGAATGCTCGAGGCAAGCTCCCGACCCTGCGCAGACGCAAGGAAGCCGTTCAGCGTCGTGTTGCACATTGCTACCGGCAGAAAGAGGAGCTGGGCTACGAAAAGGGAGTTCAGGAAGGGTTTGGCGTCATCCACGGGGAGCAGCTGGAAGCCGAACCCGGCCAGGTTTCGGTAGAGCTGGGCAAGAACAGGGGAGCGTTCGAAGATAATCACCGGCTTATCGGTCGTGAGCTCCACATCAGCGGCCTGAAGCTTGACGGCGTTCATCAGCGTCAGGCAGAGCCGCACACGGTCCTCCGGCACAGCGAGCCTGACCGGCTCGGCAGGATCGCAGTTGAAGAATGCCACCGGCGCATCCCCTGTGCCGATCAGACGGAGCACGTCCGGCCGGCGCGCGGCATGCAGGTGATGCCTTCCCATGGTCACGAAATATGCGCCGCTGCCGCTGCCGCTGCCGGGTTCCCCCGGCCCGGCATGGCGCACGCCATCTGCCCGCAGCCACTGCCGGGGCAGGATGATGCGCACAGGGATGTCAGCGTTCTGCGGAGGCTTTCTGCCGAGAAGCGTCACTTGGTGGCCGCTCACGCCAAGCAGGCCGCCCATGAGGGTGCCGACAGCCCCCGGTCCTATGATCGTGATTTCCATTTGCACGAACGATTATGCGGGACAGGGCGAAAATAGCAATACAGGTGCAAGTTTATGCAGGATTCGCATGCAAATTATTGACACAACAGCGTGTATATGGTAGCTGTCGTAAATCAACGACGACGTGATGAAAGGATACGTGGATTAATGATCGTTTTGAAATTCGGCGGCACATCTGTTCAAAACGCGGAGATGATGGATGCCACGCTCTCCATCATAGAGCGCCAGATCGACAGGGCGCCCGTGCTCGTGTCTTCCGCCATGGCCAAAGTCACCGACCAGCTGCAGGAGATTGCCAAGCTCGTGGGAGCCGGCAATGAGGCGGAGGCAGAGGCAATACTCGCCGCCGTGCGGGAGCGGCACCTCGGCTGCGCGCGCTCCTTCCTCACCGGAGAAAACCTTTCGCATTGCGAAGCGGACCTGAATGCGGTATGCGGCGAGCTGCATGCATTCATCAAGGCCCTGGCGATGCTCAAGGAATGGTCGAAGCGCAGCAACGACGCAATCCTTTCTTTCGGGGAAAGACTCGCTACGATCGTCCTGTTCCACCGCGCCCGGGAGCGCGGCATGCAGGCGGAGCTCTTCGACTCCCGTGAGCTGGTGAAGACGGACGACAGCTTCACGTCTGCCGTGCCCATCGAGGATCTCACCAATCGGCTCATTTCCTCGCGCGTGCGTCCCCAGCCGGGCACTTTGGCCATCATGCAGGGGTTTATCGCATCCACCTCAGGCGGCGCCACCACCACGCTGGGCCGCGGCGGCTCGGACTACACGGCAACAATCGTCGGGGCGGCCCTGCGGGCGGAGGAAGTCCAGATCTGGACGGACGTCACTGGCATCATGACCTCGGACCCCCGAATTGTCAAAAGCGCGCGGACCATCGACCAGATAAGCTATCGTGAGGCTGCGGAGCTCGCGTACTTCGGCGCCAAGGTCATTCATCCCTCGACCATCCAGCCCGCAATCAATCTCGGCATTCCCGTCTGGGTGAAGAATACCTTCCGCCCCGACGACGCAGGCACGAAAATCGTGCCCAGCATTCCGGGAAGCGGGCTCAAGGCAATCGCATGCAAGAAGGGAATCACCCTCGTGAGCATCAGCTCTTCGCGAATGCTCCTGGCATACGGATTCCTGCGCAGGATATTCGAAATATTCGAGAAGTATCTCACTCCGGTGGACCTTATTGCCACGTCGGAGGTATCCGTGTCTGTCACCATTGACAACCCCGCGGCGGTCAACAACATCGCGCGGGACCTTTCGGAGATCGGCACGGTCGGCGTGGAAGCGGAGAAGAGCATTATCTGCCTGGTCGGTCAGGACCTCTGGAAAGATACCGTCTTCCTTGCCCGAGTCTTCTCCTCCCTCAAAAGCACGCCTGTACGTATGATCTGTCTCGGAGCCTCCGACATCAACCTCTCCCTGGTCGTGCCAATCGAGTCCACGGAGGAATCCGTGCGCTGCCTGCACGAGGAGTTCTTTGGTAAATAGCGGGCGTAGACAGGGATGCGCAGCGCGCGAACGCGCGCGGAGGGCGGCAGGCGGCTGCGAAGCCGACGCCGAGAGCCGCGAGGTCCGCCGAGTGCCGAGTACCGCTTTGGTCGCCTGGAGCGGACTTCGTACCCGGTCGGCGCCCAGTACAGGGACGGCGTTCGCGCCGAACGGGTACTCCCGTATGTACGATAGGCGGACCTGTGGCATTGCGCCTTGAACTCAGTCCCTACACGGGGTAGCGTGGTACCACATGGAGATCGAGTTCCTCAAGATGCAGGGCTGCGGTGATGACGTGCTCATCGTGAATGCTGCCCGCCTCCCCCTGGAGGCACATGCGCACTTCCCCCTGCTGGCGCGGAGCAGCCTTGACCGCAGTTTCGGCGTCGGGGGAAATGCCCTCGTCCTGCTCGGCACCTCGGATGATGCAGATCTTTCCGTCCGCTCATTCGACCCCGAGGGCAACGAGACCGGCATTTCCTGCAATGCCACGCGCTGCGCCGCGCGCTATGCCTCGGACTCCGGAGCGGTGAAAACAAATGATTTCATGATCGGCTCGCCGGCCGGCCGGCTGCGTGTCCAGATCATCGACAGCGCAAATGTCCGCGTCGACATGGGACTGCCTTTCAGTCGGCAGACGCAGGAAGAGATCCGGGAGAGCAACAAGGATTCCTTCACACGCAGCATCCTCGTGGAGGGGCGTACGGTATCCTATACGCCGATCTCGCTCGGCCGCCCCTACGCCATGCTCTTCGTGCCGGACTTCTCATTTCCATTGAAGAAGACCGCCCGCACCATTGCGGCTCAGCCGGACTTCCCCGAGGGCACGGGCATAGGTTTCGTGCAGGTGTTCTCCCGCGAGGAAGCGCGCATGAGGGTGTGGGAAGGTAACGAAACCGCTCCGGGAGACGAATGCGCGTGCGCAGCGGCCGCCCTGGTTGCCTCTGTGGTAAATGGCTTCACCGACCGCGAAGTCTTTGTGCATCTCAAGGGCGGCGACGTCTTTCTCCAGTGGGAAGAGTCCGATAACCACATCTGGCTGACCGGTCCGGCGGGCTACGTGTTCACCGGGACGTATGATTTCGCGGAAGGCGCGACGGAGTAGGGCGCGTGGACGGATTCATCGACAAGTTCGCCGAATTCCTCCGTTCGCTTTTTTCAGACGAGCAGCACACCTCGCGCGGACGGAACCGTGGCGGGGAGAAATCCGCCGGGTACGGGAGTACCCGTTCGGGGAATACCCCGTACGTCGGGGGGGAGGAGACCCGATTTCGCGATCCTGACGTACAAAGTGCGTGGGAAGAGCTGGACGACTACATGCGGGGCACAAAGAAGGACGCGGGAAGCGGGCCTCGGCAAGACCAGTCAAGGCGGCCGGCGCAGGCTGTGGACGAATCCCTCCGCGCGGACTATGCGAACCTGGAGGTGCCTTTCGGAGCGGACATGGCAAAGGTGATGGCCTCCTACAAGAGCCTTATTCTGAAATACCATCCGGACAAGCACTCCGGAGATCCGGAGAAGCAGAAAATCGCACTCGATATCACGAAAAGAATAAACCAGTCATACGAACGCATCAGGTCACGGCAGGGCGGACCTTCGAGTTGACACGGACTCCGTAACGCCCTATTCTCTGGCCCGTATGGAAACGGCAAGCGCCCTGGCAGCCGCCGGTGCACTGGCACTTATAGTCAGTATAGTGATGATGCCGCTGGTGATTTTCGTTGCCCACAAGCGGCGATGGTTCGACATCCCCAATGAGCGCAAGATCCATACTGACCACATACCGCGCCTGGGCGGGATCGGGCTTTTTTTCGGCCTGCTGATTTCCTCCGTGGCCGTGCCCCTGGTTCTCCCTGCCCTCCTTCCGGATTCATGGCCCGTAGGCTACAACCTCCGATACGTGCCGGTCTTTGTCGCGTTTTGCCTCATCTTCGTCCTGGGGCTCGTGGATGATTTTCACAACCTCCGCGCAGAGCTCAAATTCTCTCTCCAGATAGCTGCCGCGGTGCTGGTCACCATCGGCGGATTCACCATTTCCGTTGTCCGGATTCCCGGCCTGCCGGAGCTCTCTCTGGGCATATTCGCATATCCCATCACGGCACTCTGGATCGTGACAATCAGCAATGCCATCAACCTGGTGGACGGAATCGACGGGCTGGCCGGGGGAATCACCGGCGTTTCAGCTCTTTCGCTCGGGATCATGTGCCTGCTTCAGGGGCAGGTAATGCCCGCGCTCATTGCTTTCTCGCTTCTGGGAGCGGTCCTCGGCTTCCTCGCATTCAACCTCCCGCCGGCCCGGATATTCATGGGAGACTCGGGCAGCCTCCTCCTCGGGTTCGTGCTCGCCGTAATACCCCTCATGGCTGGAGCAGGGGCCACCTCCATCGTCGACATGTTCGCCCCTGCTACCGTTCTGCTGATCCCGATCATAGACACGGTTGCGGCCATCGCCAGAAGGGTGAGGGCCAGACGGCCGATCTACAAGCCCGACAAGGAACATATTCACCACAAGCTCCTCGCGCTCGGGCTCAAAAAAACGTCGATTCTTCTGCTTCTTTACGGCTGGTGCGCATATGCGGGGATAGCGGCAGCGATATCACTTTTCATGCGGCGCGGACAAGCTGCTGTGCTGCTGGCAGCCGTGTGGGCAACAGCCACCATCGCCTATGCCGTGCTGCACTCCATGAACCAGAAAAGGAAATCGCTTCCCGCCGGCCTGGAGAGCCGGTAAGGCGACAAATCCGCCTCACTGCACCGGCCGGGGAATCCTCAATCTTCAGCAGATTCCAATTCCTCGATCTCCTCGACGTCGAGACTCTCCTGCGCCATGCCCTGTGCGAGTGGAGACGGGGTCTCCTCAGGGAACATCCCTTTCAAATCGGAGGTGAGAGGAACATCCGCGGGCTCGGCAGGCAGAGGCGGGACGCTGGCCGGTGAGACCTCCGCGGGCTCGGCAGCCTGGGCGGGCCGTTCTCCATGGGAGAGATTGTTGATGAGTGCTTCCATCTGCTGAACGATCTCGGCCAGGGTCCTGCTGGAGCCTGCCAGCTCGGCAACCAGACCCGATGTGTCGGAGGACAATCCGACCATGCCGCCGAGGGACGAATCCGCCTGACCGACGCCCTCCGTGGCGGCCTGGGCCAGGTCGGTGATGGACTGAATTGTGGTGGATATCCTCTCGAGAATGCTCTTCAGGGCGGCACTCACCTCGTAGGACTCCTTCGCGTCCGCCGCAATCCTTCGCACGGCGTCGAGAACCGCCTGGACGAGGTCCGCGATCTCAGAGGCGGCGCGCGCACTGCGGTCCGCGAGCTTTCGCACCTGCTGGGCCACGACTGTGAACCCCCTGCCCGCCTCACCTGCGCGCGCAGCCTCGATTGCCGCATTCAGAGACAGGAGCTCCGTCTGGTCCGCCACGTCACCGATCAGTGACACGACCTCCTCGATGCGCGCGGTCCGCTCCTCCAGGACGCGGGTGGCCTCCATGCCGAGTGAGATCTTTTCCAGGGACTTCTCCACGGCCCGGCCGCCTTCCTGGGCCGCCTCGAAGCTCACGGACGCATTTTGCGCCACTTTGCGCACCGAGCTCACAATCCCCTCGAACCCGTTGTTGGCTTCTTCCATGAGCTGGGTCTGGCTGTTCGCCGACGCAACCGCGCCTGCAATTCCTTCCGTAAGACGTGAGCATTCCCTGGTGAGCCTGTCCCCCAGCGAACGCAGGGCCACCGTGGAGCTTTCCAGTGAGCTCATATTCTGAAGCTGGGCGGCGAGCTCGCCGATCTCGTCATTACGTGTGACGCCGGCCGAGGCGTTGAAGTCACCCTCCGAGATCCGGCGGCCGAAGGAGATGAGACGGGTAAGATCTCTTCGCATTCCCAGGAGGGTTGTGAGCGAGTATAGGAACGCCGACAGGATGCCCGCCGCAGACAACAGGGCAAAAAGCTCGAGGAATGACCGAGCGATATTTCTCCGTGCGTCGTAGATCCGGGAGACATTGTCGCTTGCGGCGCGCGTCAACCTCTCCGTGGCATCGATGAAGGCGGCGGCAAGAGGGTCGAAACGCTCCCGCGCCTCTGTGCTCTCCGCGAGCCGCGCAAGGGAGTCCGTGAAACTCAGCATCGCCGCCTGCCAGCCGCTGCGCAGCGATTCGTCGATCCCGCGCTCGGCCGTCTGCACCTCCGGCGGATAGATGTACGCGTCCAGGGGAGAGGCAGACCGGGAGTCGAGCAATCGCGTTATATCGGTGCCGGCCGCTCGGATGTCCTGGAGCGCGGCACGGGCCGACGCCGGATCCGTGCTCGCAGAAAGAGCACGAACTCGAAGATCGATGAGCCGCAGCTTTTCCGCGACGGACGTAAGAGAGCTCGCATCATTGGTCACGGTCGCGTCCACCATCATGCCCGCGCCGAAGCACAGGGCCAGCAGGACGATCGTGACGACAAGGAGCACGGTGCCGCCGATGAGCTTTGTCATGATTGAACTCTTCATAGTCCGTACTCCTCGATTTTGCGATGGAGCGTTTTGCGCCCTATACCCAGTATTTCGGCAGTTCTGCTCTTATTGCCCCCCTCCCGCGCCAGCGTGGACCGGATGACTTCCTTCTCCATCTCGGCCAGGCTCGTCCCCAGCGAAAGACGCAGAGAGTCCGCCCCCGTCTCACTGCGGATATTGGGGGGAAAATCCTCCAGCGTGAGGGTCGACCCCTTGGACAGCACCACCGCGCTCTCCACCGAGTTGCGCAGCTGACGTACATTGCCGGGCCACGAATAGTTGTAAAGGGCCAGGCGCGCTTTCGGATCGATCCCCTCGATGGGCTTCGCGTTCTCCTGGCTGAACTCCTTCAGGAACGCCGCCACGAGAAGCGGGATATCCTCCTTTCGCTCGCGCAGCGGCGGGATATGGATGTTGACCACGTT
This sequence comes from uncultured Spirochaetaceae bacterium, assembly GCA_964437385.1. Classification (GTDB taxonomy): domain Bacteria; phylum Spirochaetota; class Spirochaetia; order SZUA-6; family Fen-1364; genus Fen-1364. Next base: position 10,668 of record CAYTGX010000009.1, on the reverse strand, counting down.
CAGCCGGTAGTAGAGGTCCTCCCTGAAAAGGCCCTTCGCAATGGCGTCCTTCAGGTCGCGGTTGGTGGCGGCAATCAGGCGCACGTCCACTTCGATGGTTTCTTCGCCTCCGACGCGTTCGAACTTCTTTTCCTCCAGCACGCGGAGAAGCTTGATCTGCACGTTCTGGTTTATCTCGCCGATCTCGTCCAGAAAGAGGGTGCCGAGATGGGCGAGCTCGAATCTGCCCCTTTTCCTGGCGATGGCGCCGGTAAAGGCGCCTTTCTCGTGACCGAAAAGCTCGCTTTCCAGCAGGCTTTCCGTGAGCGCGGCGCAATGGAGCTTGATGAAAGACTTGTCCTTGCGAGGGGAGTTATAGTGCAGTGCCTCGGCGATCATCTCCTTGCCGGAGCCGCTCTCCCCCGTAATGAGCACGGAGCTGCGTGAGGGGGCCACCTGGCGCACGATGTCGAATACCTGCTTCATCTCCGCGCTCTTGCCGATGATGCTGGCGAAGCCGCTCCGTCGCTCCAGCTCCTCCTGCATGGCGCGGTTCTGCACGGCAAGCTCCCGGTTGGCCACCGCCCTTTTCACGAGAAGGGACAGCCTGTCCAGGTTCACCGGCTTTGTGAGGAAATCGTATGCACCGTCGTGCATGGCCTGTACGGCGGACTCGATTGTCCCGTGCCCGGTGAGGATGATCACCGGCACAGTGGGAAACTGGGACGCAACGCTTTTCAGGAGCTCCTCGCCGGAGAGTCGCGGCATCTTCAGGTCCGTGATGAGCAGGTCCACGTCACCGCGGTTCACCGTGTCCAGGGCCTCCTTTCCGTCGGCGGCAAGGAGCACATCGTACCCATCCAGCATCAGCGCCTCGCGCAAACCCTCGCGGATGTTCTTCTCATCGTCGGCCACCAGCACGGTAAGCTTCATCGCGCCTCCCCTTTGTAATCGATGAGGATCTTCTCCTTCTGCGGCATGGGCAGCGCAAGGGTGACCGTCGTGCCTTCTCCCAGCCGCGAGCTGACCGAGATATCGCCGAAATGCTCCTTCACGATTTTGAATACGATGGTGAGCCCCAGCCCGGTGCCGAACGGCTTCGTGGTGAAGTACGGCTCGAAGATCTTGTCCATGATCTCTTCGGGAATGCCGGTACCGGTGTCGGAAACGCGCATGAGGACGTCCTCCCCGGCGCGCAGCGTTTCCACCGTCAGGATCCCTCCGCCCGGCATGGCCGCCACTCCGTTCTTGATGAGATTGAGGAAGGCCTGCTTGATGTAGCGGGCGTCGATGCGCAGCACCGGCAGCACTGCGGAGAGATGCGATTCGATTTTCACGCCCGCCTGGTCGAGCTCGGGCTGGACGAACTGGAGAAGCTCTTCGATGATAGGGTTGATCTCCCTGTCCTCCAGACGAGTGTCCATGGGCTTCACGGCGAAAAGAAAGTCCACGACGATCCGGTTCAACCGGTCCACTTCCTCGCTCATCACGCCGAGGTGCTGCTCGATGTCCTTCGCCTCGATACAGTCCTTTCCGGCGATCTTTTTCTGTATGAGCTGCAGATGAATGCCCATGGATCCGAGAGGGTTCTTTATTTCATGGGCCACGCCCGCAGCGAGCGTGGTCAGGGATGCAAGGCTTTCCGCTCTTCGCAGACGGGCCTCCTTGGAGCGTTTCTCCGTCACGTCTTCGACATGTACGACGTTCCCCTGCACGCTCCCGTCCCTGACAAGGGGCAAAAGACTCACCGAGAGGATGCGCGGCGGCGCGCCATCCAGGGTGAACTCCCTGTCCGAGACCTTTTCCTGGCTGCGAAGGTTCGCGGAGAAGAATGCACTGAGATCCCTGTCCGCAAGGCAGTCCCACAGCAACCGTTCCACGATGTCATCCTGGGAGAAAGGAAAGAGGCGCTCCGCGGATTTGTTGTACAGCATGATGCGGTGCTCGCGGTCGGTGACAATGATGCCGTCGGTCATGGACTCCAGGAGCATGCCCAGAAGATCGTTCTCCTCCGACATGCGCACGATCAAGGCGCGAACCTGGTCCAGGTCCATCTTGCCGAGCTTTTCCAGCGCCTTGCGGATGAATTTCTTCACCCCGCTGCCTCCTGACGCGCGGCACGCCGCATGCGGTACAGAAGTGATTCCAGCACGGTCTGCGGGCTCATGTTGTAGATATCCAGGCGCATGAGCGCCTCCCGCACGGCAGTGTTCCACTCTTCGAGGGTCTCCACGCCTTCCCGGCCGTCACGGAGAAGCGCGAGGAATCGAAGCGTCAGCTCTTCGAGGAATGAAGCGATCGTCTCTTTCGGGGAGCGCTCCCGCCTGCCTTTGCGGACAGGCAGCAGCTGGGAAAGCTCCTCGGCAATGTCGAAAGAAGGGGAATCCGCGCCCACCACCTGGTCGAGAAACTTACCGGCGAGAATCGCCAGCTTCTCAGGGTTGATCTCCTTCCACGCAAGGAAATATCCCCGAAGGTCGTCGAAAGCCGGCGTTTCTTCGCGGAAGATCTTGGCCATGACTTCCCTTTCCTCCGCCGGGCTGCGCTGGTCGAGCGAGTACGGACGCAGGCGTGAAAGGATGGTGGGAATGATTGCAGCACGGCGCGTGGAGAGAAGGATGATGCTCACAGCCTCCGGCGGTTCTTCCAGCAGTTTCAGGAGGGCATTGCGCGCCGACTCCTGCATCCTGTCGGCGTTTTCGATTATTGCAACCTTGCGGGACTCGGTGGCGGTCATGTGGGTCCATGCGGCCAGTTTGCGCACCTGTCCCACGGTGATACCGTCCTGGCGGACCTGCGCGGCAAGCTGCATGGAGGCCGCTGTCACTTTTTCCAGAAGCTCTCCCAGTTCCCGCTCGGGCGGCAGCTCCTTCCCCGGCTCCAGATCTCCCAGGAGTTCCTCGATGAAAGCGACCCTGTCCAGCGCTCCCTTCACTTTTGCGTCGTCCGTGTCAAGGATTGCGGGATCGAACCTGCGGGTGAGCTTGCGCACCGCGCGCAGGAAAAGATATTGCGTCGGCTGCTTGCGGCTTCTCATGAGCACGCCCGCGCACGCCGCGATCTCCACGTCCGTATACCGCGTGCCCAGCAGGACCGTGTGGGGATGGGCGAGCTCCTTCTGGAGCCTGCACGATTGACAGGCACATGACCACTCAGCCCGCCCTTCCCGGCATGTGAGGACTCGTGCCGCTTCGAGGGCCGTGGAAAGTTTCCCCGTGTACGGCGGCCCGAAAAAAAGGGAAGCGCGCGGAAACCTTCCACGTGCCAGCTCATCACGCAGCACCTGCACGGTTGTCACATGCCCGATGATATTCTCGAACATCAGGAAAGCCTCTGCATGATAAGCTTTGCGATGGTCTCAGCGGGCCTGCCCGCGCTCAGAGAGCGCGCGTTTCTGCCCATCTCCTGGAGCCGCAGTGTGTCTGCAAGCAGCGGGCAGACCATGGAGAGCAGCGTGTCGGCTGCGGCGTCCCGCTCCTGCAGCACCAGGGCGGCGCCCCGGGCCCGGAATACTTCGGCATTCCTCAGCTGGTCTCCGCGGCTGCCGCTTCTTGAAAGCGGGACCAGGATCGAAGGCCTTCCCAGCGCGGCCAGTTCAGCGAGGGTGTTGGCACCGGACCGGCATATCACGAGGTCCGCGGCGGCGATGATATCGGGCAGCTCAGCGCTGAAAAACGCCGCGGGAAGATAGTTGCGCAGCGTGGAGGCCGTATAGTCCTGTGCGCCCATCTGGTGGACGACAAAGAAGCGCGGCACGAGCCGGGCCAGGCAGGAGGCAACCAGACCGTTGATGAAGGAGGAACCCTGGCTGCCGCCAAGGACCAGGATAATCTGGGCGGAGGGATCACACCCCAGGTACCGGCGGCCCCGGCCGGCATCAGCGGCATAAACCGCGCGGCGTACTGGATTGCCCGTCACGACGGCCTTCTGCCTGAAGCGCGCGGGGAGAAAATCCACCGTCTCAGCAAAGGAGACCAGCACCTTCTCGCAAAACATCAGGTTGATGCGGGTCGCGAGCCCGGGATCGAAGTCCGATTCATGCGTATAGGCGGGAATCCCGCACAGCCGCGCTGCCACAACGGGAGGCACGCTGACAAACCCGCCCTTGGAGAAGAGAAATGCCGGCTTTTCCTTTTTCAGAATTCGCGCAGCCGCGACTACGGCGAAGATAATCCTGCCAATGTCGCTCACATTACGAAGGGAAAAGTATCGGCGAAGCTTTCCCGCCGGGATTCCCCTGAACTCGATGCCTGCATCCTCTGCAAGCTTTTTCTCCACTCCGCCCTGGGAGCCGATCCACAGGACACGCCGGCCAAGCTCCTCCGCCACTGCGATCCCCGGGAAGACGTGACCTGCCGTCCCTCCGCCGGTAAAGGCAATGGCGGGGAGGTCCGGTACATCTGCGCGGACGCAACGGGCGGATTTCTCCGCGCTTGCAAGGGGCTTTGCCATACTGTAGTTTGACACTATCATGAGATTCATCCTGCTATCAATCCTGATTGCGCTGCTCGGGCTTCCGGCGCGGGCAGATGACCCGCTCTCCCGCTACGTTGATCCCGAATCCGTTCAGAAGCTGCGTGCCGGCTCGTCCGTCTCCTCCAGCATCTCTCCGGATGGCGGGCTGCGGCTTGTTCCCTCCGTCACAACGCAGGCCAGCATCTCCGCGGATGTCAGTGCCCTGCACCCCACGGTGGGAGTCGAGATGCTGCGTCTTCTTCCTGATCTGGCCGAACAGATGAACAGCCCGGAGGCATGGCTGAAAATCTACAATGCCTTTCACGCGGTGAGCTCGATGCGCGGCATCACGTACTACTCGGTGACGCGTGGAAAAACGGAAGTGCTTTTCTCAAAATCCTACGCGATCGCTTCACCCACCGAACGAAAAAAAATCGAGGACCCCGTGTTCACCGAGATTCCCGAAGATGACGTTCTTTACACGTGGCAGGAAGACAACAGCTTCGGGGGGATACCTTACCAGGAGAGTTTCCGGTATCGGACCGACCACCTCGTGGCGAAAATCGAAAATCTCTCCACGATTTCCTTCTTCATCTTCCCTCTTGCGACTCCTCACAACCTGGTGAGCTACGTGGTGGTGATCCCGGTGGACAAGGACCTGCTGTTTTACGGCGTCGCCTGCCTTCGAACGTCGATGCCCATTGGAGACCGGCACAGCAGGGAGCAGTCGCTCGCAAACCGCCTCATCGCAATGGCTGACTGGCTCAAGGGCCGCCTGTAACGCCCCGCGCTCCTTGACCCGGAGGCCGGGCCGGCGCGACGTCACAGAGGATGCGGGGCTCACGGAAGCATGGCTCGACCCCGCGCGCCGTCGTGTGCTGCCCGAGTGATCCTGGCTACGTGGAACTGGAAAGAATTGTATTTCGCCCGGCCTGTTTTGCCTGGTACATGGCGCGGTCCGCACGTTCGATCCAGGATTCCTGGCTTTCACCGGGCGCATAGCGCGCCACGCCGATGGAGACCGTTATTGTGAATCGCTCCCCGCTGCAGGAAAACTTCGAATCCTCCATGTCCTTGCGGAAGCGCTCGCCGATTCCGAATGCCTGCTGCTCGTTGGAATTGGAGAGGACGACAAAGAACTCCTCTCCCCCGTATCGCCCCGCGTAATCGTACTTGCGCAGCCCGGCCTGGAGACGGCCCCCGATCTCATGCAGGACAGTGTCACCGCATTGGTGCCCGTAGTTGTCATTAATGCTCTTGAATCGATCGATGTCGATCATGAGGCCCGTCAGGGGAACGTCAAGACGAAGGCTCCGTTCGATTTCGATTGAAATTCGAGTGAAAAGGCTCCGGCGGTTGAGAAGTCCGGAAAGGCTGTCGTACGCCGCAATCTGTTCCAGCTCCCTGTTCGCTTTTTCAAGCTCCGCATTCAGCCTGCGGATCTTGTCATACGCATCCTTCAGGTTCTGGTTCTGGTCGAGCACGAGGGAGGAAAGCCGTTCCTCCTCGGCAACCGCGATCCTGTAAAACTCGCGCTCTTTCACGAGGTTGGCTTGATTCTGCCAGCGATTCTGCGCCGCGCGCATGCGTGCCCGAAGCTCGTGATGATCAAAAGGCTTGTGGATGAAGTCATCCGACCCGGCTTCGACTGATTGCCGCATTTCCGCCCCTTCCTGGGAAGGGGCCAGGAGAAGAAGCTGGAACGATTTCTCCTTTTGTACCTTGCGGATTGTCCGGGCAAGCGCGTAGCCATCCGCTGCCCGAAGATCGACGGAAAGGAGCACGATCTGGATGTCCTGGGTAGAGAGCTGCTCCAGGGTCTGCTCTCCCGTCCCTGCAGTATGGAGGACATACCCTTCATCCTGCAGCGCCTGCTCCACCAGAGCCAGACATTCGCTGTCGTTTTCCACGATCAGAACATTAGTCGGGGACATTGTAGTTCCTGCAATCTACGGTAAAATCTGGTGGCGGTCAATGGCGAATGCCGCCAGGAGCGGCCGCGAATGCCGCCAGGAGCGGCCGCGAATGCCGCCAACTCCACCAGGAGTGGAAGGGAGCGGCCGGCGTTGCCCTTCCGCCGAACGGGTACGGGGCCTTCGGGCCGAGCGCGTGCTCGCGCACTCCCGTATCACTGAAGCTTTGCCGCGAAGTTTTCCGCCTTTGTCCTTGAATCGAAGATCTCGATATATGTGCCAAAGACCCAGCCTTTGAGACCCTGGTAGTCCACTCGGTACCAGAAGGCGGATTCGTTCTCCAGGGAATCCTCCTTGTCCGATTTTGTGAGCACCTCAACGATGGCTCCCAGCCGAATATGCGAAAGGACTGTGGCCTGGTTGGAAGGTTCCTGCCGCACCCTCAGCAGGGGCGACTTTACAACAGCCCAGGTGGACCTGATGCTGAGAACCGGAGTGGGAGGCAGTATGACGCGCTCTGTTCCCCCTGAACGGCTGCACGAGACGAGAGACGTCAGGGACACCGCGAGGACTAGAAAGACAAAGGCAGGTTTGAGGACGGTCACATCCTTCACTATTCCTCATTTTCGCCGACAGGACAACTGGGCTGGCTGCCCGGCTATGTGGAGGACATTTCCTTGATTTTTCTGATTTCGTCCCGTACAACAGCCGCGCGCTCGAACTCGAGGTTCTTGGCCAGCTCGAACATTTCCTCCTCCAGCGCCCGGATGAGCTGCCGCTTCTCACTGGGCACAAGGACATTATAGCTCCGGGTAAGAACCTCGATATTCACCTCTTCTGACCTGCGCTTCTCCTCCCGCTTGCGGACCAGGATATCCTGGATCGACTTGGAAATGGTGGTCGGCGTGATGCCGTGCTCGGTGTTGTACTTCTCCTGGACAAGCCTCCGGCGCGTGGTTTCCTGGATGGCGATCTGCATGGCATCCGACATCCTGTCCGCGTACATGATCACCCGTCCGTTCACGTTCCGCGCGGCGCGGCCAATCGTCTGGATAAGCGAGGTGGCGGACCGCAGGAACCCGATCTTGTCAGCATCCAGGATCGCGATGAGGGAGACCTCCGGGAGGTCCAGTCCCTCGCGCAGCAGGTTGATGCCGACCAATACGTCGAAGGCGCCCATTCGGAGGTCCCGCAGAATCTCCACGCGCTCGATGGTCTCGATCTCCGAATGGAGGTAGCGCACCTTCAGCCCCAGCTCCCCCAGGTAGTCCGTGAGGTCCTCCGCCATCCTCTTGGTGAGAGTGGTGACCAGGGTCCGCTCGCCCTGTCGTACCTGCGTCTGGATCTCCCGGTAGAGGTCCTCCATCTGCCCCTCTGTAGCCCTTACTTCCAAGCGCGGATCCAGGAGCCCTGTCGGGCGGATAACCTGTTCGGCCAGCTGACGTGACTTGACCGCTTCCTCCGGTCCGGGCGTTGCGGACACGAATATCGCCCGATCGAGGAGGGATTCGAACTCGTTGTAGATCAGCGGCCGGTTATCCAGCGCCGAAGGCAGCCGGAAACCGTACTTCACCAGGGAAAGCTTCCGCGACCTGTCCCCTTCATACATTCCGCGCACCTGCGGCAGGGAGACATGCGATTCGTCAATGAAGGCAAGGAACTTCTCCGGGAAGAAATCAAGGAGAACGGCCGGCCTCTCCCCCTCTTTTCTCCCGCTCAGGTGCCGGGAATAGTTCTCGATGCCCGAGCAGTATCCCATCTGCTCCAGCATCTCCAGGTCGTATTCCGTGCGCGTCTTGATCCGTTCTGCTTCCAGGGGCTTGCCCTCGTCACAGAACTGCTTGTAGCGCTGGGCGAGCTCGTCACGGATGAGTCGAAGCGCATTGCGAAGACGCTCCTGGGGCATTACGAAGTACTTGGCCGGATACACGGTCACGAACTCCATCTCCTCCACCGCAGCGCCTGTAAGCGGATCGATCTTGCGAATCTTCTCGATTTCATCCCCGAAGAACTCGATCCGGATTGCATCCCGGGCATAGGAAGGGAAGATTTCAAGCACGTCCCCGCGGACCCTGAATCGTGATCTCTCGAACGCCACGTCATTGCGCTCGTACTGCAGAGAAACCAGGCGGCGCATGATCTCCCGCATGTCCACCGTGTCTCCCTTTTTCAGCTCGATGCGCATTTCACGGTAGTCTTCAGGATTGCCCAGGCCGTAGATGCAGGAAACGGTTGCCACCACGATCACATCACGCCGCTCCATCAGCGACGTGGTGGCGGAAAGCCTCATGCGCTCGATCTCCTGATTGATGGACGCGTCCTTCTCGATATACAGGTCCTTGCCCGGCACGTATGCCTCGGGCTGGTAGTAATCGTAGTAGGACACGAAATACTCCACGGCGCTGTCCGGGAAGAAGTCCTTGAACTCGCGATAGAGCTGGGCAGCCAGGGTCTTGTTGTGTGACAGCACGAGGGTGGGGAGCTGTGCGTCTTCTATGATCTTTGCCATGGTGAAGGTCTTGCCGGATCCTGTGACGCCTTTGAGGGTCTGGAACCGGATGTTTTCCTTCACTCCCTTGGAAAGCAGGGCAATTGCGCGTCCCTGGTCTCCCGCCGGGGAGAAAGATGATACGACCTTGAGCGTGTGCACGGGCCGGACCCGCTATTGGTTGGCCGCCGGGGCAGTCACGAGCTTCACGTTGAAGGTTCTGGTCTGGCCTCCCCTCACGACCTTCACCTGCACGATTTCTCCGGGCTTGGTGCTTTCCAGCGCGTTGTAAAGGTCGGTCAGCTCTTCCACGGACTGGCCGTTGACGGCGACAATGATGTCCCCGCCGCCGTAGATGATCTTTCTCCCCGAACGCACTGCCTTGTTCTGGTCCCCTCCGCGAAGACCGGACTGCTGTGCGGCGGCACCCGCCGAATTGACGAGCACACCCTTCTGCACGGGAAGGCCGAAGTAGTCCACGAGCTGGGGAAAGAGCTGCACGGGGTCGATGTCGATCCAGCCCCGTTTGACCGCTCCGTAGGTGATCAGTTCCTGCGCGATCCGCTTGGCGACATTCACGGGGATTGCGAACCCCACACCTGCCGAAGCGCCGCTGGGAGACTTGATGGCGGAGTTGATGCCGATGAGCTCTCCATGAGAGTTCAAGAGCGGCCCCCCCGAGTTTCCGGGGTTGATGGCCGCGTCCGTCTGGATGGTCTCCCTGATGAGGTACCCGTCTTCCGTCTGCAGGGGGCGGGCAAGCCCTGACACGATCCCCGAGGTGAGCGTCCGGTCAAGGCCGAACGGGTTGCCGATGGCAAGAACCTTCATTCCCACCCGGAGCGCAGAGGAATCGCCGAACGGAATAGTGGTCAGCGTTTTTCCGTGCGGGTTGAACTGGACAACCGCCAGGTCATTTTCCGGATCCGTTCCGGTGACTTTCCCTTCCGCAACGGTGCCGTCTGCCAGCGCGATGCTGATCTTGTCCGCGCCGCTTATCACGTGATAATTGGTAAGAACATGACCCTGCTGGTCAATGACGACGCCCGACCCTGTCCCTTCCTGGGGGGCGGCCTGGTAGAACCAGGTGTACTGCATGGTCACGGTCGTGACATAGACGACGGCCTTGTTTGACTTGTCGTAGATCTGGATATTGTTCAGCTCGTCAGGGGTCAGGTCACCTGCTTTGAGCGAGGGAACGTTGTTGGTGAACTGTATGGGAGTAACTGAAAGCGGCGTGTCATTCTTTAGAGTCCCTGCGGCCTGCCGCCCCTGGCGCGGGATAATGAGAAGGTCAGTGACCAGCCCGCCCGCGGCCAGCCCGCATGCAACGAGCAGCGCAGAGAGAACAACCACCCGTCGCCTGCTGTACAGTTTCATGGCCATCACACCTCTCAGTGAGATAATAGCCACAACACGGCACAGCCTTCAATACCGGGGTCCCAGAAGATCGGGATCCAGGGGGATGCACGTCGGCGGGCAAAGAAACAGCGCCCGGCCGCCGCTTGGAGGGGCGCCCTGGCGCTGTTTGTTGCGGCGCCTGCAAAGGTGTCAGAAAGCGCCTGTCAGGCCTTCGCTTAGCGTCTATTGTCGTAGTCGCGCTGGTGATCCTGCAGCCACCTGTCATAGTCCTGCGACCGCTCATGCCGTTGAGCCCGCTGGTGTTGGTCTCTCTGCCACTGGTCTCGCTGCCACTGATCCCTTTGCTGCTGTTCCCTTTCCTGATTCCTTTGCGATTGCATCCACTGCTCATCCCTCTGTCGGGTATCCATCGGACGAGTGCTGATCTCGATCCGCCCGGCTCCAAACGACGCGGTAAGAAATGCTGCGGCA
>CAYTGX010000008.1:0-87718 GCA_964437385.1 uncultured Spirochaetaceae bacterium | reverse complement strand
ATGCGCACCGGGCGAAATATCGCGCCGCCAGGCGCTCGGCAAAGCAACATTGAGTCAATTGACGTTGGAGGAAAGGGCGTAAGGCCCGCTTAGGTTCAAGGTCGAAGTGCAATTGCGCCTTAGAGACCGGCAATCTCCTGCCAGACGCTGCCTTCTTTCCTGTACAGCTCTTCCAGGCCGTTGACCACTGCCGGCACGAGCGCGGCGGGGTCCGTCGATTCCAACGCGCCCTCCAGCGGCGTGGCAAGCCCGCGCCAGGCCTGGGCACAGTCTTCCATCTCCCGCCCCGCGCCGGCATAGCGCGCGTTCCCCGTCACCGCTGCCGCCTGTTCAAGTTTCCCGGCGGGAAGGGTTTGAACTTCGAGCCGCGTGCCTTCGCATCTCGATGGAACGCTGAAGCGCGCCCTACGCGCGGCGCCCCGACGGATGTGGAAGCCTGGCAGCGGCCGCCTTCACCAGGTCGGCATTGGCAATCAGAAGGGCGGTGCTGTCCCAGGTGCCCTGGATCAGTGAGTTGCGCCGCGAGCCGGGCATGGTCACCGGCACGGTCATGCTGCCCGCCCGCACCACCATGGTCTCGAGGTCCACGACCAGCTCGGCTGATGGATTCTTCGCGGCCAGTTCCTCCAGCGCGGCCACGTCGGCCTTCGACGCCGTTACGGCAGGGGTGCCGAGCATGGCGCAATTGCCGGAGAAGATCTCGCCGAAGCTCTCCGCGATGATCGCCCTGATTCCCCATCGTACGAGGGCCTGGGGGGCGTGCTCGCGCGAGCTGCCGCAGCCGAAGTTCGAGTTGGCAATGAGGATCGAAGCGCCCTGGTATTCCGGCTTGTTGAAGGGGTGGTCCTTCAAGCCCCCGTCCGGCGTGAAGCGTTCGTCATAGAACGGGTACTGGCCCATCCGGCTGAATGTGATTTCCTTGAGGTACCGGGCCGGGATGATACGGTCGGTATCGATGTCGCTGCCGACAACCGGCACGGCGCGGCCTTTTATTTGTATGACCTTAGACATGTGATGCTCCTATGGGTGAGAGTTCGCGCACGTCAGTCACGTGGCCCGTGATGGCGGCGGCGGCCACCATTGCCGGTGACATGAGAAGGGTCCGTCCGGTCGGACTGCCCTGCCGGCCTATGAAATTGCGATTGCTGGAGCTGGCGGAGATCTGATCCCCCGTGAGCTGGTCAGGGTTCATGGCCAGGCACATCGAGCATCCCGCCTCCCGCCATTCAAAGCCGGCCTCGGTAAAGACCCTGTCCAGGCCTTCGGCCATGGCCTCACTGCGCACGCGCATGGAGCCGGGGACAACGAAGGCCTTTACCCCGGCGGCCACCCTGCGTCCCTTTGCCACTGCAGCGGCGGCGCGCAGATCGGAGATGCGCCCGTTCGTGCAGCTTCCCACAAACGCCACGTCGATCCTGATGTCGCGCGCCCTCTGGCCCGGCGTGAGCTTCATGTGGCGATAGGCAAGCAGGGTCGACTGTTTCTCTGCGTCGTCCTTGATGGACTCCGGGTCAGGGAGGTTCTGCAATATCCCCACGCTCTGTCCGGGGGTGATGCCCCAGGTCACCATGGGCTCGATGTCAGCCGCGTCGAACTTCACCACGTCGTCGTACACGGCGTCCTTTGCCGAAGCGGTGCTCTTCCACCGGGTGACTGCCTTGTCCCAGTCTGCGCCCGCGGGAACGTGCTCGCGTCCCTTGAGAAAGGCGAACGTCGTCTCATCCGGATTGACGTAGCCTATCCGCGCCCCGCCCTCGATGGCCATGTTGCAGACCGTCATGCGGCCTTCCATGCTCATCTCTTCGAATACCTGGCCCGCGTACTCGTACGCATACCCCAGCCCGCCTTTCACGCCGAGCCGGTTGATGATGAAAAGCGCGACGTCCTTTGCCGTGACGCCCGTCTTGAGCCTGCCGTTGACCTGGACGAGCCGGACCTTCATCGGGTCCATTGCCAGGCACTGCGTGGCAAGCACGTCACGGACCTGCGATGTGCCGATGCCGAACGCAAGCGTACCGAACGCGCCGTGGGTCGATGTGTGGGAATCGCCGCACGCAATTGTCATGCCCGGCTGGGTGAGACCGAGCTCGGGACCGATGATGTGCACAATGCCCTGGCGGCCGCTGGCAAAGTCGAAGAAGCTCACGCCGAAGTCCTTCGTATTGCGCTCAATGGCCTGCATCATCTGCTCGGCCTCGCCGTCCGCAAACGGGCGCTTCTGGCTCTTTGTCGGGACGATGTGGTCCATGGTGGCAAAGGTCCGATCAGGATAGGCCACCCGCAGGCCGCGCTCGCGGAGCATGTCGAATGCCTGGGGACTGGTGACCTCGTGCACGAGGTGAAGACCGATGAAGAGCTGTGTCTGGCCCGTGGGCAGCACAGTCACCGCGTGCGCGTCCCAGACCTTGTTGTAGAGCGTTCCTACCGCCATGAGAGACCTCCTTGTCCTTCCATGACGCGAGCTTAGCTCAGCAATGACTATTTGTAAAAGATATGTTATCTATAGATAGCATAGGACTAAACTATGGAAATGCATCAACTCCGTTACTTTCTTGCAGTTGCCCAGCACGGAACTTTTACTGCCGCGGCAGAGGCGTGCAACGTCTCACAGCCGTCGCTTTCCGCCCAGGTTGCAAAACTGGAGAACGAGCTGGGGGGCGCCCTGTTCGAGCGTTCCCGGCACGGCTCGCGTCTGACTTCCCGAGGTCTCGTTTTTCGTCCGCGGGCCCTGGAAGCACTGTCCCAGCTTGAGAGCGGCCGAAGCGAGCTGGAGGAGCTGACAGGTCTCACGCGCGGCCAGGTGACCCTGGGCTGTCTTCCCACGACAGGAGCGTATCTCCTTCCGGAGATTCTCAGGACATTTCGCGAATCCCATCCGCTCATCCAGGTGAGACTGCGGGAGGAATCCTCGCCGACCCTCGGCACAGCGCTTCGGGAAATCGAGGTGGACCTTGCGATCATGGATGAGGCGGGCCTGGGCCCCGGCGTGCGCGCGGAGACTCTTTTCCGCGAGCCGCTGCTTGTCGCCGTCCCTCCGGGTCACCCATTCGCGGGCCGGAAGAGAATCGAGCTGGGAAAGCTGTCCGGAGAGCCTCTTGTCATCATGAAGAGCGGGCACGGTTTCCGCACAATCGTCCTCGACGCGCTTGCCCGGGCCGGTGTCCAGCCGCGCATAGTCTATGAAAGCGATGGCATCGACACCGTGCAGGCTCTTGTCGAGGCAGGACTCGGCCTCAGCCTGGTCCCGACCATGGTGCGCCGGGCGGATGGCCCGGCCTATGTCGAGATTGTTCCTCCGACCCCTTCGCGCTCCATCCTGCTGGCGCGGAGGGACTCCCGGGCGCTGAGCCCTGCCGCCGCCGCGATGAGCGCGGTCATTACGCGGTGTTTCGGACGCGGCAAATAGCGAGCGCCTGTCGGGCCCGAAACTTGCCGCCCCTGCGCGGCGCCGTTACATTGGTGCGTACAGGTAACCCATGGAAATACACGACAAAGTAGTTATCATCACGGGCGCGTCGGGAGGAATCGGCCTGGAGACCGCGCGGCTCCTCTCGAAGAACGGCGCCAGCGTTGCCCTTGTGGCCCGTTCCACCGACAAGCTGAAAGCGATCTCCGGTACCCTGCCCGGTTCATTTGTGGTGACTGCTGACATGTCACGGGAGTCCGATGCCAGGAGCATGGTGAAGTCGGTGCACGACCACTACGGCCGCATAGACGTTCTCATCAATAATGCCGGAAGGGGCATGTGGAACAGCGCCGAAAGCACCGACCTCGACCAGTATCGCGGCATGATGGATCTCAATGTCTTTGGACCGCTGGCGGCCATGCAGGCCGTCATTCCCTTCATGCGGAAGCAGGGCGGGGGAGTCATCATCAATATCAGCTCGGGAGTTTCCCGGATGTTCATCCCCGGTCTGAGCGCCTACGCGTCCACGAAATACGCGCTGAATGCGATCTCCCTCACGGCACGCGCAGAGCTTGCCTCGGACAATATCCGGGTGGGAATCATGCTCCCCGGGATGACCGCGACTGACTTCGGCAAGAACTCGCTCGGCACAAGGCCTGCCGGCATGGGCGGTTCTGCCCCCGGGAGCCCGCCAGCCGCCCGTCCCGACATGCCGCCGGTGGAAACGGCGGAGATGGTTGCAGAGAAAATCATGGAAGCCATCCGGACCGAAAGCGCGGAGGTCCTGGCCAACAGCATGCAGCGGAGATAGAAAGACTCTGCCGAAATAAATTCAAGTATTTCGAAATAAAATCCTGTTTACGTCCCAGCCAGGTGAACCTACAATAATAGACCGTCCTATATGGAGGAAACTATGAAACGGAGAACCTGGCTTTCTCTGACCGCGGTCGCAGCCGCTTTCCTGATAACATCCTGTCCCAATCCGGTAATGGACGCGAACAACCCGGCCCCCGCGCGTTCCCTGGCAAATAACGCAGGATGGGCAAGGGATTGGGGAGACTATGACAACTGGGCAGCCTGGGGTGATCCGGGAGATTGGCGGGGACCCATGCCTTCAGACTTGAGCATCACGGTCAACAAGATCAGGGGATTGAGCCGGCATTTCATGAAAGGCGTCGACATCTCGATGCTGGCGCAGATAGAGGCTTCCGGCGGCCGCTTCTACCAGGAAAACGGCAGGGCGCGGGATGCCCTCCAGATACTCCGGGAACACGGCGTGAACTGGGTCAGACTCCGGATCTGGAACAATCCGGTTTTTCCTCCGGGAACCACATCGTACCATGGGACCCCGGTCAGCCCCGGGCCTGCCGGCGGCGGAAATGATAATGAGACCGTTGTCCGCGGATTGGCCAGGCGGGCGCGGGCGCTGGGCATGAGGGTGTATCTGGACTTCCACTACAGCGATTTCTGGGCTGATCCCGGCAAGCAGGATACCCCCGCTGCCTGGAGAGGCATGACTGCCGCCCAGCTCGAAAGGGCGGTCTATGACTACACGAAGCAGGTCATCAGGGATATGCAGTCCGACGGGGCCGCGCCGGACATGGTGGAGATCGGCAACGAGGTGAACAATGGCATGCTCTGGCCGATTGGCCAGAGAGCGGGGGCCAAGACCGATCCCGCCGGGTACGTGGAGTTCAACAGGCTGTTGAACTCGGGTGCGAAGGCCGTACGCGACACTTCCCGCTTCACCAAGATCATGGTTCACATTGCAAATGACAGCGGTCTGAGCGGGGCCCAGGCATTTTTCGACAACGTCGATCCCGTCGTGGATTATGACATCATCGGTCTCTCCTATTATCCCTACTGGCATGGGACGCTGGGTGACCTGCAGATGATCATGAACACCCTCAGCGCGCGGTACCGCAAGCCTATCGTCATCGCGGAAATGGCGTATGCGTTCACCAGTGCGAACGGAGACTCGCAGGGCAATTCCTGGGCAGGCACCGACCCGATCTCCGGAGGTTTTGACGTGAGCGTCCAGGGACAGGCCACCGCCATGAGAAACATCATGGAGGCGGTGTCGAATGTTCCCCGAGGCGCGGGCCTGGGGGCGTTCTACTGGGAGCCTGACTGGATCCCCGTGCAAGGGGCCGGCTGGATTACCGGTCAAGGAGACGGGTGGGACAACCAGGCCTGGTGGGATTTCAACGGCAAGCCGCTGGAGTCCATGTGGACCTACCGCCTCGTTTCGGAGTCTCCGGGCAGCAAGCTCCCGGTGACCATCACCTCCATACCGCCGATAGCCGTGCAGACGACCGTGGGTACTGTTCCCGCGCTTCCTGCCACCGTGGTGGCTGGCTTCAGCGATGCCTCCTTCAACCCGGTGTCCGTGGCGTGGGACGCCGTCAACCCCTCGCAGTACGCGGCAGTCGGAACCTTCACTGTCAGCGGCACGGTCACAGGAACCAGCCTCAATGCCACGGCGAACGTCACGGTGGTGGTGCTCAATTTCGCGGTCAATGGGGGATTCGAGACCGGCTCCCTGGCTCCATGGACGACATCCGCGATGTCCGGGGGATCCCCGGTCAGTGCATTCAGCGTGGAGAACAGCTCGCCTTCAGGAAATACCCATACCGGTTCGTACGACGGATCATACTGGTATGGTTCTCCGTATACTTTCGACGTGCACCAGACGGTCACCGGTCTGGCGGCCGGGACATATGTGATGACCGCGTGGGTGATGGGTGTCACCGCTCCGTCCTCGATTGCGACCCCGCTGGATATCTATGCGGACAACGGGACCAAGCTCACCGCGGCGGTCACCAACACAGGCTGGCAGCAATGGGCCCAGTACACGATCTCGGGTATCACGGTGGGCGCGCCAGGTCAGCTGGTCATCGGCTTCGAGGGCAACCTGTCGGGAGGGGATTGGGGAAAGCTGGACGATGTGGTCCTGACCCGGCAGTAGCAGACGCGGGGCCGCGGCGCGCTGTGCCCATCCAGGGCCGGCCGCGCCGCGCGCTCCGGGGCCGCTTCACCTCTCCTGGATGATCAGCGGTTTCCCGGGGATGGTCATTCGTGCACCCTCCGAAGCCTCCACGGACGGAGAGTCCGACGCGTCCAGCAGGTCACGTCCCTTCAGCGAAAAGGGGAGCGTGCACTCGCCGAACCGGTCTTCGAGGTTCACTATCGCGGTGACGCGCGGACCCTGCGAAGGACTGCGCCACCGGAGCCCGAGCACACCGGCGGTGAGCTCAACCAGCTCGAACGAGCGGGGATCCGACTTGATGCGTGTGCTGATGGGGAGGAGCCTGCGGAAGAAGGCGAGGAAATCGTCAGAGCCCTGTTCCCACGGAACGGGATCTTTTGCGAAAAGGTCGGGGCGGCCGGCCAGAGCGCACTCCTGCCCCATGTAGACGAAGATCAGGCCCGGCAGGAGCTGGGAGAAGACGGTCCAGTTCATCAACCTCTCTGTTCCGCGAAAAACCGATGCCGCGCGCGGCTGGTCGTGGTTCTCCAGGAACCTCGCCTTGACCGCGTGTGACGGGTACAGGCTCTCCTGCACCAGGAGGTGGCGCAGGTACGCATCAAGTGCGACCGCGCCGCGGAAGTACGCTTTCAGATACCCGAAACCGTCATAATCATAGGTGATGTCAAAGGCCTCGTGCAGCTCGGGATCGGAGGCCGCGCTCCATCCCGCGCCCCGCAGGTATTTTACGAAATCGCTTTCCACGCTCTCCGCCAGCCAGATGAGGGGACGCTTTGCGTTGAGCCGGGTCCTGGCTTCCACCCAGAAATCGAGCGGGACAAGGCTCGCCACGTCGCATCGAAACCCGTCGAACCCGGCCTCTGCCCAGTACAGGAGAGTTTCCAGAAGGTAGTCGCGAAGGCCGCGGTGCGCGAAGTCGAAATCGAGCACGTCCGACCAGTCCGCCACCTTCCGGGTCGGCCGGCCTTCCGCGTCATGCAGGTACCATTCGGGGTGAGCGCCCAGGAGCACTGAATCACAGGCGCTGTGGTTGAACACGACGTCCATGAGGACCTTGAGCCCGAGGCCGTGCGCCTCTGCCAGGAAACGCCGGAGGTCGTCCATTCCACCGAGCGCGGGGTCCACTGCCCGGTAGTCCGCGATGGCGTATGGGCTGCCCAGCGGTCCCTTGCGATTTGTCACACCGACCGGATGGATGGGCGTCAGGTAGACAATATCAAAGCCGAGGCCGCGAATTGCCTTCAACCGTGGAATTGCCGCTGAGAAAGTTCCCTCCTGCGTAAAGTTCCTGAGATATATCTGGTAGAGAGCGGCTGATCGAATCCATGCGGGGGTGTCGCGTGCCATGTCTTTGCTTCCCGTCAGAGTATAACATGCGCATGCTCCAGGCCGCAAAATCTATTTGGTATAGCTATATGATACTAGCAAGAAAAGTCCTTGAAGCCGCGCGATGAATGCCGGCGTTGTCCTGTTTTCTTGCGGAATCCGGCCAACGGTCCTATACTGGTTGTGACTAATTGCCGGGACGACTCGCGTATCGTTCCAAGGGGGCACCAGTTGAAGAATCTGAAAATGGCGGCGAAGATCGGCGTAGGGTTCGGACTGGTCATCGCAATCATGCTCGGCCTCGGTGTTCTCGTATACGTGAATATGGCGGGTGTGCAGGGGGATGTGCGCAGGCTCGACAGGGAGACGGTCCCCCAGGTTGCGGTTGCAAACTCAATGGCGCGGGCCGCCGAGCTGACAAGCTCGAACATGCAGGCATTCGGCATTACGCTGGATCAGGCCTACTACGACAAGGCGATGCAGTTTCTCGGTGACATGGGGAAGTGTATTGCCGATGCGCAGACGCTCTCCGCAAAATACGCGCGGCTGAACGTGCTGCGGAACAGCGCGGCCGCGGCAGGGGACAAGCTCACAGAGCTCAATACGATCCTCAGCGATACCGGTCTTGCAGAAAGAGCAATCCATAGCGCGCGCGGGTCCCAGGAGGTCGCTGTCACCGGTCTGCAGAAGTTGATTTCTTCCTCTCTCGAATCCCAGAGCCGCAAGCTGGCAGACGCGGTCAACAGGCGCGCATCCTCCGCGGAGATCAATCGCAGGGTGACCGCCGTGAATACCTTGCACGAGATCGACACCCTGGTGGACGGCCTCGCCAAGGCGGTGTACAAGTCCGCGGCGCTCAACGACCCGACGATCCTGCAGGCGGGCATCGACGCCTTTTCCGAGTTCGACAAGGCGGCAGCCAGGCTCGAGCAGGTGAGCGACCAGGAAGACAAGGCGAGCATCCAGCAGCTTCCGTTCTCCGGCCAGGACCTTGCGGCGGCCTGCCGCGATCTGTTTGACAGCATGAAGAAAATGACGGACGTCATCGCATCGGGGGAGGCGGCGTCCCAGGCAGTGCTCGACGCCGCAACGCAGACGTCGGAGGAAGGGGTGAAGGACGCGGGGGCAATAGCGGGTCTCACGGTTTCCCGTCTCGTGACTGCCAACATCCTTTTGTTCATCGGCCTGGCTGCAGCGGTGCTCCTGGGAATCGCCATTGCGTTGAGCATCACTCGCTCGATCACCGGGCCGCTCTCGAAGAGCCTCGCCTTCGCACAGACAGTGGCGAGCGGCGATTTCACTGTGCAATTGAACATTTCCCAGAAGGACGAAATAGGAGCCCTGGCGGAAGCCCTTGACCTCATGAGTCACAAGCTGAAGACGGCCATTGCCACGGTGCAGAAGAATGCGTCCGCGGTGGCGGAATCGAGCGACCAGATTTTCACCAACGCGCAGAAGCTGTCCGAGGGAGCGCAGAGCCAGGCATCCACGTTGGAGGAAACCAGCGCCTCCGTGGAAGAGCTCGCCGCCTCGGTGGACCAGGTGGCCGATCACGCGCGGATCCAGGCGGAGGCGGTGGAACGCGGCTCCTCCGCGATGGTGCAGGTGCACGAGTCGATAGAAGTCGTCACCAGGAATCTTTCAGAGATCTCGACGCTGGCCAGCCACTCGGTGGAGAATGCCCTGGAGGGCGCCCGCGCGGTCTCTGACGTGGTGGACGGAATCAACCTTATTGCCGGCAGCTCGGAAAGGATCAGCGGGATCGTGGAGGTGATCAGCGACATAGCCGATCAGACGAACCTGCTGGCCCTGAACGCCTCCATCGAGGCTGCGCGCGCCGGCGAGCACGGCCGTGGGTTCGCCGTTGTCGCGGAGGAGGTCAGCAAGCTGGCAGACCGCAGCTCCTCATCGACAAAGGAGATCTCCAACCTCATTCGGGAAAGCGTGAAGGACGTGGCAAAGGGCGTGGAAAAGGCAAAGGGCTCGCAGTTCGCCATGGAGCAGATCCGGGCCGCCTCCCAGCAGGTCCAGGAAATGATCATGGGCCTTTCGAAGTCCATGACGGTGCAGATGAACGCGGCAAAGGAGATGGCAGGCTCGCTCGCAAGCGTGAGCGAGATGAGCCAGAGCATCACGGCGGCCACGGACGAACAGACCACCAATGCGCGGCAGGTCAGCAAGGCGGTGGAGAACGTGAATGAGCTGACACAGAGCGCGGCGTCCGCCGCGGAGGAAATGTCCCGGGCAACCGAGATGCTTGCCGGCATGGCGCAGGAGCTCCAGAAGCTCACCGAGCAGTTCAAGATCGAGGATGACGCGGCAGAGCCCGGGGGGGCTTCCATTCCGGCAGGGGACGCGGAGAGACCAGCCCTGCCGCCGCCGAGCGTGCAGACCGCCGACGCGCCAGCCCCTACTTCCGCGTAAGGTATCCTTCGGCTTTCAGCAGCTCGGCGGTCAGCACGGCTCCGCCCGCAGCGCCCCTGATGGTGTTGTGAGAAAGGCATACGAACCGGTAGTCCAGGAGCCGGTCGTCACGAAGTCTTCCGATGGTGATGCCCATGCCCGCCGGGCGCGGGTTGTCCTTGCAGGCGCCTGCGTCCCGGTCCAGCCGTGTCTGCGGCCTGTTCTCTTCCGCAAAATACTGCAGGAAGGGGCGGGGCGCGCTGGGCAGGCCGAGCTTCTGCGGCCTGCCTTCAAAGGTCTTCCACAGCTCCAGGATCCTCTCCCGAGAAGGCTTCCTCTGGAAGGAAACGAACACCGCGGCCAGGTGACCGTCCGTGACCGGCACGCGGATGCACTGGCTGGTGATGACCGGTGAGCTGGCGTTCATGATCCCGTCCACCTCCACGGATCCCCAGACCTTCATCGGCTCGATTTCGCTTTTCTCTTCTTCTCCGCCGATGAACGGCATCACGTTGTCCACCATCTCCGGCCAGTCCTTGAAGGTCTTTCCCGCCCCTGAGATGGCCTGGTACGTGCAGACGAACACCTTGTCGATGCCGAACTCCCGCAGCGGATGGAGCGCGGGAACGTAGCTCTGTATGGAGCAGTTGGGCTTGACCGCAATGAAGCCGCGCTTCACGCCGAGGCGCCTGCGTTGGATCGGGATGACATCCAGGTGATGGGGGTTGATCTCGGGAAGCACCATGGGCACGTCAGGGGTCATTCGATGCGCCGAATTGGTGGAGATGACGGGGGTCTCTGATTTTGCGTACGCCTCTTCGAGGGTCCGGGTCTCCTCTTTCGGCATGTCTACGGCGCAGAAGATGAGATCCACGCTTTCGGCAACCTCGTTGATCTTCGACGCGTCCTTCACGACCAGCCCGGCCGCGGAAGCCGGCACCGGCGCGGCCATGGCCCACCGTGCGCCGACGGCCTCGGCATAAGGCCTGCCTGCCGAGCGCGCGCTTGCCGCGACGCTCACGACCTGGAACCAGGGGTGGTCAGCAAGGAGCGACATGAATCGCTGGCCGACCATTCCCGTGGCTCCGACGATACCTGCTCTCAGTTTGTCCGCCATAGGTGTCCTACCTTATAGCGGAGATGGCGATTCGATCAAGGGATCACTGCAGCGCGCAGCGCTGCGCGCCGCGGCCGCTGTCGATTATTCCACCTTGTAGGTGTCCCCCGGCTTGACTACCACGGCCGTGTGCCCTTTTTCCCTGGCCTTGCGGACAAACTCCGCCGGATCCGCCTTGATGAGTTCGAAGGTTTCGTAGTGCATCGGGATATAGACCTTTGCTTTCAGGAAGCCTGCTGCCCGCACCGCGTCGTCGATCCCCATGGTGAAATTGTCTCCGATGGGAAGGAGCGCAACGTCCAGGGGACCCCACGCTTCACCGATGAGCTGCATGTCCAGAAACAGGCCCGTGTCACCAGCGTGGTAGACTTTCTTCCCCCCCATGGTCAGCACGAACCCCACGGGGTTCCCCAGGGCTTCCCCATTCGGTCCGGTGGAGCCGTGATGCGCGATCGTCAGCTTCACGTGGCCGAAGGCAAATTGCCGCCCGCCGCCGATGTGCATCGGGTGCCCCCTGGCTCCCTTGGCTTCGAGGTATCCGACGATCTCGTAGTTCGAGATCACTATCGCGCCCGTCTTCACAGCGATCTGCGCCGCATCTCCAAGGTGATCTCCGTGACCATGCGTCACAAGGATGGCGTCGAGCTTGGTGAAGGAATCCGGTTTCACGGTGGCCAGGGGATTTCCCTGGAGGAAAGGGTCAATGAGCACCCGGTGCGTCCCGTCATCGATTTCCCAGCAGTCGTGGCCATGGTAGCGAAGATTAAGCATGCCTGTTCTCCTTTCACACAAGGTACTCATGCCAGCCGCCTCCCGGCACGCGAATTCAACGACATCCTGCCCGCCGGACACCCCTCCGCCGCACGGCGATTTGACTCCCCTTCCGGCCGCGGCTACCTTTCACGAAAGGAGCGCAGGACGAAGATCCTCAATCAGAAGTCGTTGGATGAGAAGCTTGCGCAGGCCGCGCGGGCCGTGCGGGCCGTGCGGCAGAACATCATCATCGAGCTGGAACCGGGCATCAACATCGAGCTGGACCGTGGTGAAAGCCATTACCTGAAGACCGAGCTCAAGGAGGGCAACTACTTCCTGTTTGTCGACGGCCAGAAGAAAGCGCTCAATCTCGTCGTGACGGCGGGGAGATCCACGGAGGCGCAGAAGATCTCCTGCAGGTACAAGGACAGCCTGCCCCTGCTGACCATCGCGGTTGCAAAGGAAGGCCCGGCGGAAATCACGATCAGGACTACCTTCGCAGGAAAGGCTGGGCAAGCGAGCCCTTTACGACGAGCCTCAAGGGACTGAAGTCGAGCTACGAGATGTATAAGCTTCACGCGCCGAACGCGTGAGGCCTCCGGCAGAGCCTTCCTGGCCCAGGGAGAGATACACTCCGAGGTCCTGGCCCGAGTCGAATGCGCGGGAGGCCGACGTATGGATGCGGGCCGCCACTCCGATCGTGAGCGCAAACGGCACGGCATTGAATGCCATGTGAATGGTGAGGTCCCCGCCCACGTAGAGGGCGGGATCGATGCTGAGCGAGGGCCGCGCATCATCCCATTGGCCGATGCCTTCAGCGTGCACGCCCAGCGCCGCCCCCGTGGCGGCAACGCTGAAGAGCAGCGGCTGGTCGAAGAGTGCGATTGACGCGATATAGTCGATGCTGGCAAGCACCTGGCCCGAGACGCTCCTTGTCATGGGCCCTGAAAAACCGCGAGGCGATGAAAAACTGTCCTTGTACGTGGTGAACGGGCCGCCCAGCACGTCGGTTGCCTTGAATCCGAGCCGCATCACCTGGTGGGGGATGATCGAGGGAATGTTCAGACCCAGTCCAAGGAAGAAATCACTTTCCGGTGCGGGATAGTAAAGCACGGGCAGGTACGTGGAGTTCTGCAGGGACATGGTGAGCGCGACGGGAGGCGTGAAATCTATTTGTCCGCCGCTCCGCGCCCACTGGAAGTAGACGCCGCCTATTGCAAAGAGCCTGTTCTGCCACGCTCCCGCCAACGGCCCGACGGCCTGGGAAAAGGTGAACGGGGCGGAAGATTCGAGCTGGGCGCTGTGTCCGATCCCGACGGAAAGAGTGAAGGCCTTCTGTGTGTCGAAAGCGGTCTCGTTCAACAGCGGCAGCCCCACCGTGAGGGTGCTGACGAGTGACTGCGTGTAGTCATCCGAGTACTCGTACGCGAGCCTGCTGGCCGCTGAGAGGGTGAAGGGGCCCGTGACCGCGGAAACGGTGAGATCGGCAAGGGGCTGCTGGGACCCGAAGGACCACGCGGCATCTGCAACCCAGGTCGACCTTCCCAGGAGGGAAGCCCCGTATGCCGTTGCCCCGAGCCCGAGCTCGACGCCAGGTGAGGCCGGCCCCGTGCGTGTCAGCGTGGGGTAGGGGAGCCACAGCAGGGGAGCCGGCCAGTCGATGTAGGGTTTCTCCGGCACCGATCTTCCCGTCCACTCGAACTGCGCCGGATAGTCGAGAGCTTCGATCTGCGCCGGCGGCACGGCGGCTGCGGCAAGGTCCGCAATCGGCGTCCTTTTCAGGCACCAGCCGTCAGCCGAGTAGCTGGAGTACAGGATACTGTCTCCATCAGCGACCGCGGAGATTGCGGCAACCGGGTCCTCCTGGATCCGGGCCACTTCTCCGGTCCCGAGATCCGCTTTGTACAGCGCGAGCGCGCCGCCGCGATCTGAGGAGAACAACACTGAGTCATTGTCGAGAAAGCTCGGAAAATACTCTCCGAAAGGGTCAGGCCCCAGGACGGGCCGGGCCACATCGGCATTTACAACCGCAACGGCAAGCCTCGAGTCCTCCAGCGCCGTGGAAGACTGCGAAAGCGGGCCATACTCAGCCACGTAGACGTCCTGGTATCCCCGTACGTTGACAGTGAATGCCATCCGCCTGCCGTCAGCAGAGAAGACAGGCGTGTAGACATTGGCTTCAGCCAGGGAATAGAGAACCCGCAGGCCGCCGGTCCGGACATCCACCGATACGAGCCGGGAGTACGGCCCGGCTCCCTGGACCGCAACGAGCGCTGCGCCGTCAGGTGAGACCGCCGGCTGCCAAAGGTGTGCGCCGCGGGTGATCTGTTTTGTCACGCCGGTATCCGTGTCAAGGCTGTAGAGGTCGGAGTCTACGTCCGGTGTGGCAGGGTCCGCCCAGGTCTGCGTCATGGAGGAGAAGTAGATTGTCCGGCCGTCTCTCGTGGCGCTGAAGGAAACGGCGTCATTGACCACGGGGTGAAGAACGCGCTCACTACCGGTTGCCGGATCATAGCGGACGATTGCGGGGAAGTGGTACGGCGAGGCGTGGTAGACGTACAGGCCCCGGTCAGTGGGCTGGGGATGGACCCAGTCTCCCGGCCCTTTCGGCGTGACACGCGCCCCCGACGCCGCGGAAAGGAATGGCCTGTATTTGTCCGTCAGGTATTCCTTCAGGTCATTGAATATCTGGGAGGCGCTCCGTCCTGTTACCTTCTGGATTGCGCCCCATGGTCCGAGGAAGGGGAAGCCCAGGTACTCTTCCATGATGCGCCGGAAGCTGTCCACGCCGTAGGCAGTCAGCAGATAGTCGACGAGGATGTAGCCGGCAACGTAGATGCGATCCGGGGGAGGAAAGGCGGAACCGTACGCGCCCTGCTCCAGGCTGAACAGCCTGCCCACCTCCACCGGGGCCTTGGTGTACATCTCAAACAGCGGGTTTCTTCCGCGGCCGCCCTCCGTGAACCTGGTCTCCAGGTTCGTGCTCGGCCCCTCGATCATCCATCCGGGAAGAAAGAAGATGGTTGCAGCAGAGATGTCATTGCCGAACAGACGGGACAGCGTGAAAAAGAACCCCGAGTCCATTGACGCATGGACGAAGTGCGTGAGCTCATGTGTCAGCAGGATTTTCAGCCAGTTTTCAGTGCGGGCTCCCATGAAATGATCGGTCGGGGCAGTGATGTACAACTCGATATGGGCCGGAAGGAACGCGGTAAAACCATTTGCCTGGTCGATCCTCCCCCGCACGATGACAGGGACTTTTTTCGGGTACGAGTGGAAAAATCCGGTGATTTTTTCGTACACCGGCTCGCAGAACGTGAGAAGCTCATCCACCGCGGGACGGTCCCGCGGCTCGAAGATGAAGCGGAAATGCTCTGTCTCCGCCTGTTCCCACCTCACCGCCTCCGCGCCCGCGGCCAGAACCGAGCTGAGTACAAAGAGCATGCAGAGGATGACTGCCCGGCCCACGGCTCGAATATAGCATGCGCCGACGCTGCCGCAAGGCTTGCAACGCGCATGTAACGGACATATAATTATGCTCCCGGGCGTCGGGAATTTGACCCGGTCCCCTCCATATTAAGGGTGAAAAGTCCGAAAACTACCATAGCACCATGAATATCCGCTTGAAGATCATCCTGATAGTCATTCCCCTTCTGTTTGCAACGCTCGTGCTCACCGGCTTCTCCTCGTATTTCTCCTCCACCAATGCAATTACACGGATTGCCAAGGATTTCCTGGGATTCAAGGCCAGGGAGCTGCAGAACCAGGCGGAAAGCCAGTGGAAACTGCTCGTGGATAACAGCCTCTCCACAAACACGGACATGGTGGCTGCCACCAAGGCCGCCGTGGAGGGCTATGCAGGGAGCATCCTCACGAGCCCTTCGGAGGTCATTGCCGCCTTCGACGCTGAAGGCAACGTCGTCATGAGCACCTCCGACGTGAAGCCCCTGGCCAGCGAGCAGGCGGACATACGCCGGCTCGTCACCTCACGCACTTCCACGCTCGTGCCGAGCTTTCGCCTCGGGGGCAGTGAGAGGGTGGAGAAAGGCTTCTGGTTCGCTCCCTTTTCCTGGTACATCGCGGTCACTGAAGAGCGCGCAGCGTTCTACACTCCGGTGAACACCATGTCCGTACGCACGGCCATCATCCTCCTGGCGTCCATTGGCCTCGGGGTTGCCCTCATCCTGCTGTTCGCGAGCTGGCTGACCCGGCCCCTCATCCGGGTGGTGGCCACCATGAAGGACATCATCTCCACGAACGACCTGTCCGCGCGGGTGCTTGTCGAATATCCCGACGAGATCGGCAGCCTTGCCCAGACGTTCAACCTCATGGTCAGCGAGCTGGAGAAGGCGCACGGGCAGATAAGAAAGTTCGCCTTCGATGCGGTCCTCGGCAGGAAGCGTGAGCAGAAGATCAAGAACATCTTCCAGAAGTACGTGCCTTCGGACGTGATCGAAACCATCATCAAGAATCCCGAGTCCACGCTCGTGGGAGACAGCCGGCTGCTCGTTGTCCTCTTCTCCGACATCAGGGGCTTTACGACGATCTCGGAAGGCATGACCCCGGATGACCTGGTGACCACGCTCAACCGCTATTTCACGGTCATGGTGGACATCATCATGGCAAGGGGCGGTATCGTGGACAAGTACATCGGGGACGCCATCATGGCCTTCTGGGGAGCGCCGGTAAAAGGGGACGACGACGCCCTCAAGGCGGTCATGGCCGGCATAGAGATGGGCGAAGCGCTTGCCGGCTTCAACGCGCAGCTCGTGCGGGAAGGAAGGAAGCCTTTCCTGACGGGCATCGGGATAAATCGCGGCGCAGTAACCGTGGGAAACATCGGCGCGGAAAAGAAACTCAACTACACGGTGATCGGGGATCCTGTGAACCTTGCCTCCCGCCTGGAGGGGCTCACCAAGCAGTACCACCAGAGTCTCATATTCTCCGAGAGCCTTCAGATGAAGGTGAAAGAGAATCTGCCCTGCCGTTTCATCGACAGGGTGGAGGTGAAAGGAAAAACGACCGGCGTGAAAATCTTCACCGGCAAGCGAGCCCTTGCAGGCACGGAGAGTGAAGCCTGGGATCTGCACAACTCTGCAATGGAGGAATACGAAAAGCGCAATTTCGACAAGGCAGCGAAGATGTTCCGCGGCGTCGGGGAAATCCTCCCCGGCGACTACCCGAGCGATCTTCTCTTGAAGCGCTGCCAGAAATACATCAAGAACCCGCCCCCCGCAGACTGGAAGGGGGTCGAGGTCATGCTGACGAAATAGGTCCGGGGGAAAACGAGTTGATCGGACTTCTTGCAAGGGCAAAACGACTCCGCGGCGGCCGGGAAGAGATCGCGTTCGATCCCGATTCGGGCATCTCCCGCGAGGACCAGAGGGACATTCTCCAGGAGATAGACGGGATCGCCACGCAGAACCGAATGAAGGTCACCCCCGACCTCTTCAGGGTCCACGCGGTCAAGCGCGGGGTGCTCTTTCCCCTGATCGTCATTGCGGCAGCGGTCCTGGCCTCCGGGCTCGGAGTCCTCACCTTTTATCTCCTGTTCCAGCAGGGAGAAACACAGCTCACCTCGGAGCAGGGCGGCTCCATTACGGCGGAAGGCAAGCTCATCGAGCAGGTGAGGAAGGATTCCGCCGCGCGCCTGGAAGCGAAGAATCAGCAGATCAACGAGATCCAGGGCCGGCTGGCGGAGATCGACAAGCAAAGACAGGATCTCCAGTCCAACATGGACGCGAAGGTCGGCCAGAAGGAACAGGAGCTGCGCGCCACCCTTGCCCAGGAGCTCGCAGCGGAGAGGGCGAAACTCCAGAACCAGGGCCTGTCTGACCAGGCCATCGCAAAGAGGCTGCAGGACCTCGAGGCCCAGAAGAACGCGGAGACGGCCCGACAGCTGGAAAGTTTCCGCCAGCAGGCGGAGGCTGACCGCGTGAAGGCGGAACAGACACTGCGGAACCAGGAGACCCAGTTCAACGCAAACCTTGCCCGGGCGAACACGGAGCGCCAGCAGGTCCTCACGGACTCGCGCAAACGGGAAGAGGATCTGCGCAGCCAGCTCGAGCAGAAGACCCAGGTGCTCGAAAGCGAAAAGGCAAAGGCGCAGCAGGCCTTGAATACACTCGCCACGCGGCAGGAGCAGGAAGACCTGGTCTCCGGCCAGCTCATCGGGCTGTACGCAGTTGCCCGTGCCGATATCGCCCAGAAGAACTACCCCAAGGCCCTCCAGAGCCTGAAGGCGGTTGGAAACTACGTGAACAGCCAGGATGTTGCCGCGCTGCCGGGAATCGCAAAGAGGCGCGACTTCGACCTGTTCGTCGTGGACTCTCTCACTGCACTCGTGCAGGGTGAAATGGACAAGGGCAATGCCGACACGGCATCCACGGCAGCCCCTTCGAGCCAGACGGCCCAGCTCGCGAAGCTCGTCGGTGACGCGGACGCGCTTCTCAAGTCAGGCAAGGTGGACGAAGCGGAGAAGACCTACGGGCAGGCCCTGCAGCTCATCCCGGAAATCGCCCGCGCCTACGCGTATTTCGTGAAGCGCGACCACGATGCGGAGGCCGCGCGCCAGGCACGACTGCGGGATCAGCTTGCCCGGGCAGAGACAGCCTTTGACGCGGGCAGGCTCTCCCAGGCAGTCAGCGCCTATCGGGATGCATTTGCCTATCTTCCGGAGACTCCGGAGCGGATCGATAGAATTCTTTCCAACATGGCCGCCGCTGGCTCCGACGCGGAGGCGCAGAAGTCCCGCCAGGCACAGGCCGCGGAAGCGGCCGCCGCGCTTTCAAAGGCCAGGGGCCTGCAGGCAAAGGGCAGTTTCGATGAAGCCCTCTCATCGTATCTCCAGGTCGTCTCCCGCTATCCCCAGAGCGCACAGGTGGCGGGCGCCGTGCAGGGCATTCAAGGAACAGTGAAAAGCATGAATGAGAAGGCTGCCGCGGACAGGGGGAAAACGGAAGCGGACCTCGGCGCGCAGATCGCATCCCTGCAGGCAGACCTGACAAAGGCGCGTCAGCAGGCGTCCCAGGCCGGCACCCGGCAGCCCGTGGTCGATCCGTCAATGGGCTCGAACGTCACTGCGCTTTCAGCCGCGGATATGCAGAGGCTCAAGGATTTCCAGGACCGTTTCTCCGCCCTCGAACAGGCCTACAAGACCTACACTTCCCAGGAGGACCCCGTGCTCTCCGGCAAGGGGGACAAGGGCCTGGTGGATACCAAGACCTATCTTGATTCTTTCCTCGGGTCCAAGCCGCTGGATAGTGCCTTCCCCGGGCTCCTGGGCAGGATCAAGCGCTACAATGACGGCTTCCAGTCTGCAGGCAGGTCTGACGCGCTGCAGGACGCCCTTGACGTGGTCATTCAGATTTCCAGGCAGAGGGCGCCGGATAAGAGGCAGAAGATCCTGGACGATCAGCTCAAGTCATTCCGCAGGGACGCCGACATGACCAGCTTCCTCAAGGAGCTGCAGGGACTGCTGAAGTAGGGCGCCGCGCTGGCCCGCACCGCCCGAAGGGCGGTATCCGAAGGGCGGCAGGCGCGCTTGCGCGCCGGGAGCCCACGTGCGGGTCCAGCTGTCTTTTGCTTGCCATCGCACTACACGCTCCTAGTACGACAGCGACCTGAGCCGTGATGTCGGAGTAGAGTAAAGGTCCACGGACAGTGATCCGTCGGTCACCACGCTCCTCGAGAAGAACACCGTGGCTGTCCCGTCTACATACGCCTCCATCGAGAAGCGCAGGGCCCCGAAGGGAAAGCTCGTGAGCAGGTTCCCTTGCGGGTCGAAGAGCCTGCCCACGCCATCCTGTGTGGACAGGAGCTCCCCCGTGGTGAGGAGCGCGTCGATACGGCAGGTGATCCCCGCAATCTGCCTTAGGTTTACCCCGTATGCCTCCCAGCGCCAGCACTGCCACGCCCCGGCCGCGTAGAAGCTTGCGTAGCTTACGCCCGTGCCTGCATCGTGATAGTACTGGACCCGGTTCAGGCCTGCGAACATCAGGGAGAAGCTGAGGGGGTACGCCCCGTATGTATCCGTCACTCCGGAGAATCCGGCGATGTTGACGGTCACCAATCCGACCTCGTGAATGTAGCCGCCGCTGTTGTCCCGAACCAGCAGGTACATGCTGTCTCCACCGATGGTGTTGGACGGCACGTACTGCGCCCCTATGACCACGGGCGCGGACATGATGGGGGCAAGGAGGCTCGAAAAGTTGGTCGGGGAAGCCGGCGCGATGTGGCCGGGAAAATCCTGCCAGTAGATGAGCGCCGAGTTGTTTGCCGGCTGCAAAGAATCGAACGAAAATACCGCGGCATAGACGCCGTCCGGCACGGTCCGCATCTCGAAACCGGGGTAATTCGGGTCCCGTCCGGACAGAGTGCCGATTCCAACCGGTCCCGAGGTGGCGGGATCCGGGATGCGCACATACCCGCCTTTCCCGTCAGGCTCAACATACATGAGGCTGACCTGGTTGGAGGAGGTGAGCTGGATGAACCCGCGTGAAGGATCGATCGTGGACAGCGTGCCCAGGGGAGCTTTCAAGGGCATGAATACCGCATCGTATGTCGGGGAGTCGGGCCAGATCCGGATACCGGTGTCCACTGCGGACTGATAGGTCAGCCGTGACAGGGTGATGGCCGCAAGGCTCAGGTCCGCGCTAAAAGGCGGGGAGCACGAGAGGCAGAACAGCAGGAGGACAGGCAGGAGAGCGATTTTCTTCACAGCAGCCACCTCACGCCGAAATGGATATCGAAAAAGCTGACGGCCCCCACGGACGTGAAGACGTATCCGGCAGGCGGCTGGTTGCCGGGGAAGGATTGGGCAAGAAGATCGGGGAATGCCGACCAGTAAAAGACCGGGGCATATTCAAGAAAGAGGCGCGCACGCGGACCGGCCCGCAACTCCGCGCCGACCGCTGCCTGGACACCAGCAGGTGAGATGGGGTCGGTGCGGAGGGCTGACCCGGGAAGCTGGACAAGGCGCACAAAAGGTCCCAGCCCTGCATAGAGACGCACCGGAGAGTCCATGGGCAGGAAATACATGCCGGCCTGCAGGGACAGGTTCCACAAGGGGATGCTCTTCACTGCCTGGGTTTCATCCAGGACCAGCCCGAAGCCGAATGCGGTGACGCCAAGCCTCAACCACGCCAGTTCCGGAACCACTGCCAGCACTGCAGCGACAGAAGGCGAGAAAGAGTTCTCGAATCCGGTTTCCACTGACAGCGGGGACCGGGGCTCCTGGGGGAGGTAAAGGTCCCTGTCCGCGTCCACGAACACGGAGCGCTCAGCAGGGACATACCCGGTCAGCTCAGCGTGCAGGTCGCAGGCCGCGGCTTCCTTCATGGTGATGCGCGCGGTCCCTTCAGGCCCCGTGGTGATCGGACCGCCGGGGCCCCCCGTGATTCGAGTGCCCGGCAGCGCGTGCACGGTGAGAAGGATGCCTCGCGTCCCCGGGGACCCGGCCGGAGCCCCGCGGACTCCCGGATACGTCTTCGACACCGAGTCCACGAGGTCGGACCAACGTTCCCGGGCCGCGCCCCTGGCGTCCAGGTCCGCGTCCATTGAGACCGTGTGATCCACCCGCATGGATTTTGCCGCCATGTCATAGAGCTGGACCCGGACCAGGGGAGCATCACGCGCGCCGGAGAACTCGGCGCGAAGCCAGCAGTCCGCACCCTGGGTCTTCGCCGCTTCTGCCAGGCCATTCGCGTCCCCCTGCGCGCGTTCCTGCGTGTTCTCGATCACAGTGAGCCCGTCGATCGAGCGCAGGGCAAGGGCAATCGACTGTTCAAAGATCAGGGAGTCCATGGCCGAGTACGCACTGCCGTTGTTCCTTGCCACGGACAGGAGAAGCCGGAGCTGCCGGGAGTCCGCGGCGCTCAAGCTGGCCGTGCTCCTGTCGGGCCGTCCCGCAATTGCCACAGCGTTCCAGTGTCGGTCCACGATCGGGGCCAGGCCCTGGATGAAAGACCGCGCCACCGCGTCAGGGGAAGGCGGGAAGTAGAGGGGATCCGGGGAAGGTCCGTCAATCGGGGGGTAGGAGTCCCGCGCCTTGCGGACAGAGATGAAAGAAGCAGAGGGGTCGGCTCCAAGGCTGCCCCAGATCCGCGCGCCTTCCTCCCAGGCGGCCAGCAGTCCGCCGCTCCGCGCAGAGGGGTCGAGGGGGATCCACGCGGCGCCGCCATGCTGGATCAGGCCGGGAAGTCCCTGGAGGATCGTGTCCGCCTCTGCCTGTGTCATCTCGAGCCGTACCGCAAGCAGCACGTGCCCGGGCGCTGCGAGGAGAGCGGTCTCCATCCCCTGGGCTTCGAAAAGCGAGGCGTACAATACGACGAGGTCCGGTTGGTCTCCCATCCCGGATCTGAGGGTCTGGCCCGGATATTTCAGCATGCCGGCGCCGTGGGGGTCCCTGGAAGCCGCCGCATACGCGGTCTGCCGGCCCTGCGACACGCGCACGCCCGCGGCCTGAACTGCGCCGAACAGGGCGATTG
Source organism: uncultured Spirochaetaceae bacterium (assembly GCA_964437385.1). GTDB lineage: Bacteria > Spirochaetota > Spirochaetia > SZUA-6 > Fen-1364 > Fen-1364. The sequence goes on along the minus strand of CAYTGX010000008.1, from coordinate 65,237 downwards.
ACGTCTGGAGCATCCGGTCAAGACCTGCCTCATGAAAGCGAGCAGCCGTATCTGAAGCCGAACCTGCCAGATCCTTTACTGCGCGTTCATCCGGCTGGACAAAGGCTGCAAGAAACTGCGCGTCACTCCATGACACCCGGCTCTTGCCGGAGACCTGGAGGCGCACAGCTTGCCTCACGGTACGCTGCGCCCCGCCCTGGTCGGCCGTGGCGATCACCTCAGCAGCGAGGGACGACGGTCCCGCCGCATGCCTCAGGGAGCTGTTGAATCGAACAGAGATCGGCACCTCCCGGGATTGGCCCGGCTCCAGAACTGCAATCGGGGCGCTTTCAACCGGACTCACCCTCGAATCCCGGGCCAGGAAGCTTACCCGTACCTGGGCAAGCGGCTCCGACCCCGGGTTGCGGATCACCGCTGTGCCGACAGGCGTGTCAGCGCCGGGGGAAATCTCAACGGGAAACACTTCCCGAAGGGATACGCTGCTGATCTCCAGGCCCAGCGGCGACGGCTTTTGAGGGAGCGAGGGGGCGGGAGCAGCAGTGCCAATGCCGGAAAGGCTCAGCGCAGTGCCAAGGGAAATGTCCAGGCTCCCGTGGGCGCCGACGTTGTAGAGGTACGAAGCTTCGAGACGAAGGGCGATAAGGGGATTCAGTGCGTATGCAAGCCCTGCTCCCGCCTGAAGTACAGGGCTCCCGCCGCCCTGCGAAAGGCTGTCCCCATTGACGACACCGAAAGAATACCCCGCACCGGCAAAAAGCCGCGCAGAGAGCCCGCCGACCAGGGGAATCCCCCATGCGGCCCCTGCCATGGCGGAAACCTCTGACGTTGTACCTGCATCGAACTTCAAGGTGGAATAGTTGTAGCCAAGCCCTCCTCGAAGAGAGAGACCGGGCCACCTTGCCAGCGGGTATTCCAGCAGGAGCGCTGCGCCGCCGCCGAGTGAAAAAAAGTCCGCCCCCGGGCCGAGCGGGATAGCAAGACCAGGGGCAAGAGCGAATGTGAGGCCGGAGGCCGGGGCTTCCGCCGCGGCGGGCAGGGCCGCTGCGAGCAGGATGAGGAGTGGAGCAATCGCCCGCGCCCGGTTCTTCACTAGTGCGTCCCTGTGATCAGAATGTCTTCAGGATCGGCGGTAGGGGTAGCGAATGGGGACCCAGGGACAGCCGTCAGTAGCCCCGTGGCAGCATCGATTGAGAACACAGAGATGTTCTGCGACACGCTGTTTGCCACGCAGACGTATTTGCCCGACGGGTCCACGAAAACTCCTATTGGCAGCGTCCCTGTATTGTAGACGGTGAAGCCTGAAAGCTCGCCTGTTCCTGCGGTGATGGGTGCCATCACCACATGGTTTGCCCCCGAGTCGGCAATGTACAGGTACTTGCCGGACGGATCGATGGCCATCTTCCCCGGATTGCCGGTGAGGCCGTATTGGTTGACGAATGTCAGGTTCCCCGTTATGGAATTGATGGTCCAGAGCTTTACCATTCCGGTGCTGTGATCTGATTCGTAGAGAAAAGAGCCGGTCGGATCAATCGTGATCGACGCAGGACTCGCGGCTCCTGTGAAGGGCGAGCTCATAGGCACGGGCATTCCGGCGAGGGTCAGGGTGTAGCCATAGACAAAGCCCCCTGCAGCCGCGTACAGGAACCGGCTGGAGACATCAGTCACAAGTGCCACAGGCGTACTGCCCGCAGTGACGGTCAACAGGTAGCCGAGCACGCCGCTTGCGGCCATAGTCAGGGCCTGGATAGTGCCGGAGGTCGGATAGGCGACATAGACCGCATCGTTGGACTTGCGCACGTAAATTGCTCCCGGAGTGCCTGTGCTGAAGGGGGTGCCAGTCGTGGTGAGCGCGCCCGTGGCGGGGTTGATCGTGAAGCCCCATACCTGATTCAGTGCGGGTGCCGTCACGAACATCAGCGTGCCAATCGAATCAATGCCCATTCCCCCGGGCGGGATCGGCAAACCAAAAGTGCTGGTATGCGAGAGCGCGCCCGTGACCGGATCCAGCGAGAACACATCCACCCCGGCTCCCGTGATGCCCAACGAATAGAGGAAGAGCGGTTGAGTAGAGCCAGGGGCCGCGACTCCCGGGGCCTTTGGCCCGTCAACCAGCTGCCGTACCCTGTCATAAAAAGGGTTCGAGCAGGCAGACAGGAGAAAAACCAGGGCTGCAAGCGACAGCAGAAGACGGCCTTTGATTACCACCATGCCGCCCTCCTTGAAAGCACCCGCGTTGCGCGGTCGAATGTGAAGTAGTGAGTACCCGAGAGGCTGTAGGCAACCTGCATATCGGGAAGCTTTTCGAAATGAAGCGAGCCCGGGAGGGCTGCGCCTGTCTGGTCGAACCGTATGAAGTCACCCGAGTTGCCGTTGCTGCCCTGGCTGTAGGAAAAGAACGCGTCGGCTGCAAAACCGAGGAACTCCGGCCGCCCGTTGTCGGACGGTTTCGAGAAAAGCTCGTAGCTGCCCAGCAATGGCTGGGAGACGCTTCCCATGATGTCGGTCCATGGGATCTTCACGAAATGGTCCGTGCCGGTGTCCATGTCCCTGAACACGAAGAAGGCCGCCTGGTGGGCAGCGTCAGTGGCGTTTGCATCGGAAAAAACGGCACGCAGCGAGTACGCCGAGGCCGGGCCGATCGTCGCTGTTACGTTGACGGAAGGGATCCACGTGTCCGCATACGTGGAATAATTCAGCATGGTTCCCGTGACGGAGACCTGGGCAACGTTGTAGTCCCCCACTGAGTGCTCGGCGAAGTATTGCTGCCCCGGGCCCTGCGGGACAGACCAGCCGATCCATGAAAGTGTGTCTGCAGGAGTGAGAGTGAAAAGCTGGTTGCCGACGATGATCCGGTGCGGCTCCAGATGCCACGCGTCGAACCATGCATGCGAGCCCGAAAGCGGGAAGCCGCCGGCCGTGAGGTCCGCATACGTCAGGGTCTGCAGGACATTCAGGTTGGGGTCCATGAGCCACAGCTGCGTGCCGCTGGAAGGCTGGTCATTGGCAAGCACGACGAACTCCTTGCCGTAATCCTCCACCGCGCTCAACGTGAAAGAGCTTGCCGCCGCCGCGGGAATGGCTGCCGCCAGGTCCACCTGTGCCTTGATCAATCCCAGGCCAGGGTCCGCAGGTGAGAATACGCCGTAGAACCTGCAGGTCGACAGGGTGCAGAGCACGAAGAGGACGACGATGGCGCGCCCGATGTATCGTTTCATAGCTTGACCACGACTCCCAGCGTCAGCGGGGGAAAGTTGGCGGACGGACCTTTTCCGGAGGAGGATGAGGCTTTCCAGGTAAGGATGCCGCGTCCCAGCAGGTTGGTGCCGATCCCCAGCGTGTATTTCATGTCGGAACGGAGGAAGAGCGAGACGCGCGGCAGATTCCATTCCACCCACACCGCGGCGACATCCCAGAAGACGTCCGTGTAGACGGACGGCCCTGCCGCAGCCCCTGAAGTGAAGATGGTGCCGAATCCGGTCCCGACTCCCAGGCGGAAAGGAGCGTCCGGGGGGAAGATGAGATACTGGCCGATAGTGACCTGCGTGTCGAAGTGGAAGACCGAGCTGGCGTTCGATGAGACCGGGGGATCGAAGGAGACATTCAGCCCCGGCGAGATGAACAGGGAGTCAGGCAGGAGGTAGAAGCGCGCGGCAACGCCGCCGCCCAGGAACTCACCCGCGGTCCAGGAGGCTTCCAGCGCCACGGTGGACTTTCGCGCCAGCGGTGTAAGGGGGATCTCCGGCGCGGCGGGCACGGTCTGCCAGGAGCTGTGGTAGCCCGGCATCCGCTTCTCCACCAGGAGAGGGGAGCCGAGCCTGACCGGACCGGCAGGCAGGACGAGCTTTCCCTTCTGGATCGTGCCCATGCTGCGCTCGCCGCCCAGGAACACTTCCATGCCTTCCTGCCGGGAGGTGAAGGTGATGTCCGCGGGCCCCGCCGTACCCTTCTCCTGTCCCCGGGGCGCGGGAAGGGTCAGACGCGTGAGCATGTCTTCGATTTCGGCACGCAGGTTGTTGTAGAAGGTCAGGTTGTAGTGCCACGACTTGAGGAATCCTGCTGCAAGGGCGCCCGTTTCTGCCTCGTAGCAGGAGAGGACCACCACGATCTGATCGTTGTCGATGGTGAAGGAGCCGCTTACCGCCACGTCCGCCTGGGTCTTGCGGGCAACGGCCGCTGCTGCCGACCCGGCAATACTCCCCCCAGGTTCCGCGAGCGAAGCGCCTGTCTCTCCGCTGGAGAGCAGTCGGAAGCCCGCGGCCTGGAACTCGGCGTCCACCGCCGCGGAGAGCCTGTCCTGCCGTTCGGTGTCGGCTCCCTTTGCGGAAAGGTCGGTGATCGGGAAGATGACGGCTTTTCTGCCGGCAAATGCCGGGTCGACGCTCCAGCCGATGGCAGGGGCAAAGGACAGGAGGGTGACGAAGAGAAGTCGGCCCGCTCTTGAGATACTCATGGAATGGATTCGATATATAGTATAGCGCGTTCGTGTGCGGTTTTCGACCTTTTCACTTCGCGGGCAGGCGGGGACGGCAAAAGCCCGCGCCCCCGGGCGTGGTCTTCGCACCGTGAAAAATAATTGTTGACACGGGGGAAAATCGGGTATATTCTCTGTTTAACGATATACGTATATCGTAATTTAGATAGACGTATATCTAAACGAGTATGGACAGAAGAACGGTCACCGCCCAGGACGTGGCGGACAAGCTCAAGCTCTCCCTCCTCTCCGTCTACCGGGCCCTGAACAATTCCGGCGGAGTCTCCGAGAAAACGGCCGAACGTGTCCGGGCCGCCGCGGAGCAGATGGGGTACACGCCAAACCGGGCGGCGCGCCATCTTTCCAAAAAGACCAAGTGCACGATCGGAGTCTCCTACTACCTGCCGCCGTGGTTCGCCACGCAGATCCTGGACGGGTGCGAGCAGGCCTTCGCGGAGATGAAAGGCTACGGGCTGTCAATGCTCGTGCGCGGCGAATGCCAGTCCTACGAGGCCCAGGTGACGCAGATCAGGGCCCTGGCGAAGAAATGTGATGCCCTGGCCTTATCCGTCTACGAGCCCCAGTACTTTGAAGGCCTCATTGACGAGCTGGTGGACGCGGGCACCCCGGTGGCTACATTCAACGTCGACGTTCCGACGAGCAAGCGCCTTTTCTACATCGGCCCCAACTATCTCCAGTCCGGCCAGCTCTGCGGGGAGCTGATGGCAAAGCTGGTCCGCGGCAGATCGGGCAAGGTTGCCGTCATCACCAAGAAACAAAGCGTATCGATTCTCGAGCAGCGCATCATGGGGTTCCGGAATGTCGTCTCGCGCGAATCATCCGTGGACATCGTCGGACCCTATAAGCTGCCCGAGTCCCCCGCTGAGGACGAGGAGCAGATTGCCTCCATCATCCGCGAGAACCCGAAGCTCGTCGGAATCTACGTTGTCAACCAGTCCCTGGCCGCCGCCGGCAGGGCTTTGAAGCGGACCGGCGGCGCGGGCTCCCTGGTTCTGCTGGGGCACGACCTGAATGACGAGCACGGCAGGATGATCCGTGACAACACGATCACCGCGGTGGTGTGCCAGGAGCCGTTCTACCAGGGATATTACCCGGTAAAGATCCTCCTGGATTACACAATAGACTCGATCATGCCCCCCACGAACGAGGTCTTCACACGGCTGGAAGTGGTCATGCGGGAAAACCTCGACTACTACTCCACCAGCCACCAGGCGTTCGTCAATCGCCCTGTCCAGGGGATCATCAAGGAGAGATGACACGGTGTATCGCGCGTCCCTGTTCGCCATGTGCGCGGGCTTTGCCGTCCTCCTCAGCGGCTGCGTGACCGGCACTCCATCGGACATGCCGGAAGGGAAAAGCGCCGAGCTGCAGAGGGCGCGCGCCGGCCTGCGCATCGCACAGCCGGCTTCACGCTCATCGGCCCGTCCCCTCTTTCTTGCCCACTACATGCCGTGGTTCCAGGCGCCGCCTGTCTCGGGCAATTTCGGGTGGCACTGGCACATGGGATCCACGGACCCGTACCAGAAGGACGCGCACGGGCTGTCGCGCATCGCATCGCACTACTATCCCCTGACCGGCCCCTACGACAGCGGGGATCCGGACCTCCTGGCGTACCAGGCCGCCCTCATGAAAGCGGCCGGTGTGGACGGGGTGATCGTGGACTGGTATGGCACCAGTCATTCCTTCGACTACCCGCAGCTCCAGAAAAGCTCCCAGGCCTTATTCCGTGCCGTACACGACGCGGGCCTGAAGTTCGCAATTTGTTACGAAGACCAGAGCGTGGGCAGACGGGTGGAGTCTCACGAAATCGATTCCGCGGCGGCGGCCGAAGCTGCAAAAGCGGACATGAGCTGGGCGGCCAGGACCTGGTTCAAGGAAGAAGCCTATCTGAAAGCAGGAGGCCGTCCTGTCGTCCTGTGTTTCGGGCCCCAGTATTTCAGGGACGCCGGGCAGTGGGACGCGGTCTTCTCCGGTCTGGACCCGCGGCCCCTCCTGGTCACGCTCAATGGGGCAGGCGGAGCCGCGGCTGAAGGCTCTTTCCCCTGGCCGCCCATGGAGGCCTCTTCAGGAGGCGCGCTTTCCCCCGGTGAGCTGGTTCGGTATCTCAACGACTTTTATAGAAGGAACCAGTACGGCCCCTTCCTGGTTTCTTCGGCCTTTCCCGGGTTCCATGATTTCTACTCCCAGGCCGGCGTCCGGCCCAGCTACGGCTACCTGGACGACTATCTCGGAGACACTTTCAGCATGACCCTGGAGGCGGCGGTCGCGGCCCGAGCCGACGTGGTGCAGCTCGTGACATGGAACGACTATGGCGAAGGCACGATGATCGAGCCCACTGTTCAAAACGGCTACCGGGACCTGGAGACTCTCCAGGATCTCAGGCGCCGCCTGGATCCTTCCTTTACCGCGAGCCGGGAAGACCTGCGAGCGCCTCTTGCCGCGTACAACGCGCGCGTGGCGGCCCGTGCATCGCAGAAGGGGCCGCAGGCGGCCGCGGAGACAGCGCAGCCGGCAGATCCCTTTGCTGCCAGGGCCAACCTGGCGCTCCACAGGCCCGTCGCCTCCAACAATCACATTTTCGCGTTTACCGCTGACAACGCCGTGGACGGGGATGTCCGCACGTACTGGGAGGGAGCCGCCAACTCGTACCCGAACGAAATCACGGTGGACCTCGGCCAGCCGCGCGCACTTTCGGCTGTGCGGATCAGGTTGAACCCCCAGCGCATATGGGCAGCCCGGACACAGACCTTTGCCGTGCTGGCAAGCGCGGAGGGAGAGACGTTCATCACGGCTGCCGAGCCCGCGGCCTGGAAATTCGATCCCGCCGCCAGGGACAACACGGTCACAGTGCCGATCACGATCACGGCGCGATTCGTCAAGCTGCTGTGTACCGCGAATGACGGGGCCACGGCCGGGCAGATCGCGGAGCTGGAGGTATTCGGGGAGTAGGAGCGTGCAGGGCGATGGCACGCAATTGGCCCTCGGGCCCGCGCGTGGGCTCCCGGCGCGCCTTCCGCTCCCTTCTGCTCCTGGCAGAGTTGGCGGAGTTGCGCGCCTGCCGCCCTGCGGATACCGCCCTTCGGGCGGTGCCGGATTGCGCAGGTATTTCATCAGGGAGCCCCCCGTCTCCGTTGGAGAAGAGGGGCATCCGTTCCCGCGAACCGAACGAAGGAGGTCGCTTTATGAAGAGAGTGTTGTTCATCATCATGGCCGCCTGCATTGCCCTTGGCGTGTATGCGGCTCCGGTGGAGCTCAAGGTGCCGATCCCAGCCAACACGCCGGAAAACAAGTACCGCATCGACGCCAAGATGGCGCAGATCAAGCGTTTCGAGGCGGCGAATCCCGGCATCCACTGCGTTGCCGTCAATTTCGAGTACGACAACACCGGGCAGTTCCTCGTCATGCAGGCGGCAAAGCAGGCGCCGGATGTCATGAGCGTGTGGGCCACCGAGGCTCAGATGCTCGTGGCAAAGAAGTGGGTCGTGCCCCTTGAAGACTACATAAAGACCTGGGACAAGACCGCCTGGTACAACAAGGACGCATTCCTGCCGTTCGTGGTGGGCGGAATACGCTATGGTGTGCCTGACCAGAACTACATCAAGCACGTGCTGTACAACAAGCAGATGTTCGCGGCAAAGGGCGTACCCGCGCCGAAGCTCAACTGGACCTGGGCGGACTTCACGAACGCCATGGTGAAAACCACGGACAAAGCGCAGGGCGTGGCCGGGTTCGCGCCGATGGGTAAGGGCGCGGAAAGCGGCTGGGGATTCACGGACTTCATCTACATGGCCGGCGGCGAGGTGGAGCAGGTGAGGAACGGGAAGACCTACGCGGTTTTCGATTCCCCCGAAGCAGTCACCGCGGCGCAGTTCTTCAAGGACTTGAGGTGGAAGTATGACGCCATTCCCGCCAACTGGGCCAACGGGTGGGGAGATGTCTACAACGTGTTCGGTTCCAAGCAGGCGGCCATGGTGCTGGACGCGGACAACGGCCGCGCTATCGCCATCAATTCGCTGAAGATGGACCCCGCGAATATCGGGCTCGCGCTGATGCCGAAGGGCCCTGGCTCCAAGGGCCGGCAGGCGGGAGTCCTGGGCGGCACGTTCCTGGTGACCAATGGTCTTGCAAAGAGCAAGGAGGTCCGGGACGCGGCATGGAAATGGATCATCTTCGAGCGCTGGGACGACGCGGGGCTCGCGGACCTGCAGGCCCAGATCAAGGACGCGCGGGCCAACAAGCAGTTCCGCGCACAGTTCCAGTACTCGCCCCTTCTCCCGAACGCGCCGTACGTGCAGAAGGAACGGGCGATCCTGGTGGAGAACCCCGACGCCGCAGTGGCCTGGGGAGATCCTGCATTCCTGTCCGCCCTGCCCGGGACGGCACACATCGAGCCGCCGGTCGCGGCCCAGGACGTCTATGGAAAGTACCTGAACAACGTGGTGCAGGTGCTGTTCTCTGAAAAGGACGCGGATGCCGCAGCCATCATGAAGGACGCGAACAAGAGGTTCCAGGCCGAAGTGCTGGACCCGCTCAACGCTGCCAAGGACCAGTAAGAAGATTCGCATCCCCCGTCTTTCGACGGGGGGATGCTTCCGGAGGAGAATGCATGGAACAGGCGCTGGGGAAGGGCCGGGGGAAGTATGGAATGGGGCTCCTGTTCCTGGTTCCCGCTTTGCTCGTGTTCGGCCTCTTTCAATGGTACCCGATCGTGCAGAACTTCCTCCTCGCATTTCAAAGCTATGTCCCGGGTTTTGACAAGGAATGGGTGGGCCTGAAGAACATCCTCTACATCCTGCACGATCCCCGGCTGCCAAAGGCAATCCTCAACACTCTGGAGTTTGTGGGCATCTGCCTTGTCGTTGGTTTTTTCGTTCCCATCGTCGTGGCCATCACCGTCATGGAGATCCGGCGGGGACGCGGGTTCTTCCGGCTGGCCATCTACATTCCGAACATGATTCCCGGCATCGCCCTGTACATCATCTGGAGATGGGTCTTCAATCCTGATTTCGGGCTCCTCAACCAGTTCATTGGCATCTTCGGGGTGCCGCACCAGCAATGGGTGCTTTCATCCCGGCAGGTCCTGCCCTCCCTGAGCCTGATGGCCACCTGGGCCGGCTTCGGCGGGACTGCGGTTCTCTACATGTCCAGCCTCACAACGGTGAGCGCCGAGCTCTACGAGGCGGCGGAGCTCGAAGGGGCGGGCTTTCTCCAGCGTGTGCGCTCTGTGACCCTGCCCGCCATCTCCGGCACGATCAACCTGCTCCTTGTCCTCCAGCTCATTGCCACTTTCCAGGTCCTCCAGGAGCCGTTCGTGATGACCGCGGGCGGCCCGAACAACGCGAGCCTGACGGTCATGCTTCTCACTTTCAACTACGCCTTCGAGGATGTCGAGTTCGGCAGGGCAGGGGCTCTCGGTTCGCTCCTCTTCCTGGCCCTTCTCGGTCTGTCGTACCTCTATGTGAAGCGGAGCGGCCTTGCAAAGGCAAAAGGAGCCTGAAGGTGGAGGCACGGACGCGCGGCATCCTCTCGGAGCACGACTACAGGAGCCCGGGCTACGCAATCGCGTACGGGCTGTTTTTCATCATTGCCGTCGTGCTGTCCGCCGTCATGCTGTACCCGTTTTTCTGGGTATTCGTCTCCGCGGCCAAGGAGTCCAGTGAAATCGCCAGGATGCCGCCCACGTTCCTGCCCGCCATATGGCGATGGGACAGCTTTACGGAGGCGTGGAAGAGCTACCAGATACCCCGGATGTTTCTCAACACCGCCGTGGTGTACGTCGGCTATGTCGTTTCCCGCCTGCTGGTCATCACGCCGGCCGCGTACGCCCTCTCCCGCCTGCCCCTTCCGTTCCGGCGCGGCTTCTACATGCTCTTTCTTGCCACGCTGATCCTTCCCGAAGCCGCGTACCTCGTCCCCAAGTACCTGGTGATCCAGGAGCTTCCTCTCATCAAGGTCAGCCTGTACGACACGTGGTGGGCGCTCTGGCTGCCGGCCGGCGCAAGCTCCCTGCAGCTTCTCCTGATGAAGGGCTTTTTCGACGAGATACCGCGGGAGATCTCGGAGGCAGGAAGGATCGACGGCGCGTCCGAGATGGGCATCCTCAGGAAACTGATCTTTCCCAACGCCAAGCCGATCGTCGCGGTGATCTGCATCTTCGCCTTCATGGAGGTGTGGAACAATTTCTTCTGGCAGAGGCTCATCCTCCCCACGCAGGCCCGGTGGACCACGGCGGTCATGCTCTGGTACAGGACTTTCTCCATCGGCGGGAACCCCCCCATGAACGTGCAGCTCGCCGGGATGTTTCTCTGCATCATTCCCCCGCTCCTGCTTTTCCTGCTCTTCCAGAAGTACATCACGCAGGGAGTCACGATGACAGGCTTGAAAGGTTAGCGGGCGCACGGGCCGCGCACACGCAGAGATCCGGAGACATCGCATGGCGAAAACCCCAGACGTATACATCGAGACACACCCATGGAAAATCGCGGAGAAGGGATTCCACCCCGAGAGAAGCCGGGTCTCCGAGTCGCTCTTCTCCCTGGGCAACGAGTACCAGGGGGTGAGGGGATACTTCGAAGAAGGCTATTCCGGTGACACCCTTCGGGGCTGCTACCTGGGCGGCGTCTTTGAAGAGCACGTGCTCAAGGAGCCCCTGGGATACAAGGGAATCTCGAACAGGATCCGCTTCATGGTGAACACGGTGGACTGGCTGTCCATCCGCCTGGAGGCCGGGGGGGAGGCCCTGGACCTGGCCCGCTGCCGGTTCTCCGATTTCAGGAGGGAGCTGGATTTCTCCAGCGGCCTGCTTCGGCGGGAGCTTGTATGGCACACGCAATCCGGCGCCGACATCCGGGTGGAGCTCAGCCGGCTGCTGAGCATGGCGACGAGGGAGCTGGGTATGCAGCGTCTGTCCCTCACGTCTTTGAATGGGCCTGCCGAAGTATCCGTCACCCTTGGCCTGGATTTCTCCATGCCGCATGAGAGTTACGGGAAGTGTTTCTGGGAGTGCGCGCGCAGGGCCGTGGCAGACAAGGCCTGCGCGATGCTCGGTGTCAGCAGGAATATCGGCCAGAAGCTTTTCGCAGGCTTTGTTCCCCCCACTTCCGAGGGGGGGATGCGATACCTGGAGGGGGACCGATTCATCGGATGCCGTGTGGAGATGGCGCTCGAGAAGGGGCGGACGCGGACGGTCGACCGGGCCTGCATTCTCCTGGCGGACAGGGAGCGAAATGAGAACGAAAAGGAGACCTGGGAAAGGGGGACCACGCTGCTGGCAGCGGCGGCGCGCAGAAGCTTTGACCAGGTGCACCGTGACAACGTACGGTACTGGAGGTCGGTCTGGGATGCCTCGGACATTCTGATCGAGGGGGATCCCGAGGCCCAGCAGGGAATACGATTCTGCATCTTCCAGCTCCACCAGACCTGCCGCGGGATCATGGACGGCTCGAACGTCGACGCCAAGGGCCTGACAGGGGAAGCCTACAACGGGCACGTTTTCTGGGATACGGAAACCTACTGCCTTCCTTATTACTTGTTCAACAATCCCGTTGCAGCAAAGTCCATGCTCGACTTCAGGCACAAGACGCTTCCCCAGGCGCTAGAGCGCGCGCGGGAGCTCGACTGCGCAGGCGCCTGTTTTCCGGTGGCCACGATCGACGGGAGCGAGAGCTGCACGCTGTGGCAGCACGCGAGCCTCCAGCTCCAGCCCACCACGGCCGTGGCGTATGCCGTCGTCCATTATGCCTCCGTGGTCGGGGATCCGAGCTTCCTCCATGGCAGCGGGGTGACGCTCCTGGTCCAGATATGCAGGTTCCTGGCAAGCCGCGCGCAGGTGTCCCCGCGCGGCGGGTACGGTTACTACGGCGTCATGGGCCCCGACGAGTTCCACATGATGGTGAACAACAACTGTTACACCAACTACATGGCGCGGCGCACATTCCTCTCCACCCTGGAAGTCCTGGACGAAATGCAGCGGACGTGTCCCGACACGAGGCAGGAGATTCTGAGCGCCCTGGGATGCACGGAGCGGGAGCTGTCCGCCTGGGGTGATATCGCCGCGGGCATGATCATTCCGTATGATCCGGTGACAGGCCTCTACGAGCAGCATGACGGCTACTTCGACCTCCCTCACATCGAAGTGGATTCGATCCCCGCCGCGCAGTTCCCGCTCTACGCGCATTGGTCGTACGACAGGATCTTCCGCACGGATATGATCAAGCAGCCGGATGTGCTGATGCTCATGCTCCTCTGCAACGGGTCCTTCAGCGCCCGGGAGAAAAGCGTGAACTATGACTACTACGACCCGCGCTGCATCCATGAGTCGTCCCTGTCCCCGTCGGTGCACTCGATCCTGGCCTCCGAGCTTGGCCGGCAGGACGAGGCGTTCGAGCTCTTCAGGTTCGCCACACGCATCGACCTGGACAACTACAACAGGAACACGGCGGAGGGACTCCACATGACCTCCATCGCGGCGGCGTGGATGAATATCGTCTATGGATTCGGCGGCCTGCGCTCCGACGGCGCGGGGATCTCGCTGGATCCGCGCATTCCCGCGCAGTGGACGGGGTACAGGTTCCCGCTGACCTGGCGGGGCTCCGTGATCCGGGTCGAGGTGGACCATGCGCGGGCCCGCGTCTCCCTGGTAAGCGGTCCACCGGTGGAGATCGCCATACGGCGAAAGGCCTGCACCGTTACCGCGGAGGGAATCGAGGTACGAATGCCGCCACCGCGCCAGGAGCGCGAGGGAGCGGCCGGCAAAATGCCGCAACCGCGCCAGGAGCGCGAGGGAGCGGCCGGCATGGAGGCGTCGTGCAGCCTCCCGGCATGAACACGGCGGGGTCTCACGAGGAGCCGCGCTGGAGCATCACCGAGTCAGATTGCACCGGCGAGCAGGTGATCGATCGGCGGGGCGCCACGTTCCTCGTGGGGAACGGCTGGCTCGGATACCGCGGGACACTCGAAGAGGACGCCCGGGAGCGCATGACTGCGACGATCGTCTCCGGCCTGTACGACAAGGCAGGGGACGGCTGGCGGGAGCCGGTCAACATGCCGAATGCCCTGCATATCCAGGCCCTGTATGGAGGGAAGCCGCTCGATGCCCGCACGGGGAAGATCGAGAGCCACTCCCAGACCCTCGACCTTCTCCGTGCCTCCCACGAGAGGCGCACGGTCTTCACAACGGAGGACGGCAACTCCATCACTGTTTCCTCCCTGAGGTTCGCAAGTCTCCAGTCCCTTCACGTGATGTGCCTGCGCTACACTGTTGAAGCGGCTCGGGACTGCACTCTGACGATCAGGGCAGGGATAGACGGAGAGGTGTGGGACGTGAATGGCCCTCACTTGAAGGCGTTCGAACCATCGTATGAGGACGGCACGGCGTCCCTTTCATGCCGGACAGCGGAAGCGGGGCTGCCTGTCGGTGTCTCCCAGCGCCTGTCGGCTCCGTGGGGAAGCCGACGCTTCATCAGGGATGATCGACGCGCGGCCCTGGAGATCGAGGCCCCGTTCACAGGAGGAAGTCCTCGGACGATCGAGGTGTACGCCGCCCTGTTCACCGGTCACGACTGCCGGGATCCTGTTGCCGCGGGCAGGGACCTGTGCCGCGCGGCCGCGCGGACCGGGTTCGACGCGCTTTTCGAAGCACACTGCGCGCTCTGGGCGGCGCGCTGGAAAAGCTGTGACGTCAGGATCGAGGGAGATGCGGAGGCGGAGTTTGCGCTCCGCTTCAACATGTACCACCTCCTCGCAATCGCCCCCGCGCACGCGGAGAACGCATCCATTCCCGCCCGGGGGCTTTCAGGACAGATGTACAAAGGGGCGATCTTCTGGGACACGGAGATATTCATGCTGCCCTTCTTCACGCACGCGTTTCCGGGGATCGCCCGCAACCTCCTGATGTACCGGCGCTGCACGCTGGAGGGAGCACGCCGCAAGGCGCGCGCATACGGATTTCGCGGGGCATTCTACGCATGGGAGAGCCAGGACACCGGTGATGACGCCTGCACGCTGTTCAACGTCACGGATGTTTTCACCGGCCGTGCGATGCGCACGTACTTCCGGGACAAGCAGATTCACATCAGCGCCGACGTCGTGTACGCCCTCTGGCAGTACTACTCCTGCACGGGAGACGTTTCGCTGCTGCGGGACGGCGGGGCGGAGGTGGTCTTCGAATGCTGCCGGTTCCTCCTGAGCTGGCTCTACTTCAGCAGGGAAAAAGGGCGTTTCGAAATCCTGGACGTGACAGGGCCCGATGAGTACCACGAGAGAGTGCACAACAACACCTACACGAACTGGATGACCGCCGCCGCCTTCGATGTCTGCGTGAAGGTATCTGATCTCCTGAGCGAGGGGTTCCCCATGAAGTACGGGGCCCTCATGGACGCGCTGGCTTTTCATGAAGACCTTGACGCCATCCGGGAGGCGCGCCGTCTCATGTATCTTCCCGGGCCGGACCCGCGCTCCTCAGTCATCCCGCAGTTCGACGGCTACTTCAGCCTGGAGGACGCGTCCGTTGCGGAGGTTCTCCGGCGGAAGCTGCATCCGCACGAGTATCTCGGGGGCGCCAACGGGCTCGCCTCTTCCACGCAGGTCATCAAGCAGGCGGACGTGATACTCGGACTCTGCCTCTGCCGGGACGGCCATTCGCTGGAAGTGAAGACCGCAAACTGGGAGTACTACGAGCCGCGCACCGAGCACGGGTCCAGCCTCAGCGCCTCGGCGTATTCCCTGGCAGCGGCAGAAATCGGCAGGACCGGGGAGGCCTACCGATACTTCATGAAGGCCGCGACCACGGACCTGAACGGCGGAACGAAGAACCATGTCGGCACCCTGTACATCGGCGGCACCCACCCTGCGGCGAGCGGCGGGGCCTGGATGGCCGTGGTCTTCGGCCTTTGCGGGATACGCGTCGCGGGGCGCACCCTCTCGATCTATCCGCGCATGCCGGACCACTGGACCGCTGTTTCAGTGCCTCTCGTGGTGTGCGGCCGGGAGGTGCGTATTACAGTCTCCCGCGAACAAGTCCATGTCCAGTCAGGTTCCCCCTCCGCAACGGAAATTACAATCGAGGCCGGCGGCCGGGTCCACGTCCTTGCGGAAGACGGTGAGCTCTCGATCCCGCTCCACAACTAGCCCGCACCGCCCGAAGGGCGGTATCCGTAGGGCGGGAAGCGTTTGCGGAGCGAACGCCGGGAGCCCACGCGCGGGGCCGACTGTCATTTGCGTGCCATTGCCCTACACATTCCTAGTCCGCCGAACAGGTGTCCAGCTCTTCCGTAACGGCCCCGGGAGCCACGATCCGCACGAAGCGCTGGATGTCTTCCAGGTGTGAGCGTACGGGTTCTGTCCCTATTCCGGCAGACGCGTACACGGTGAACAGGATATCCTTCGTATCCGGGCCGATCGCGGTGCGGCTGTCCGGGCCGCAGATGATACTGGAGATGATTCCCTTTGCGTCCGCGATCCGCATGTCTCCCTTTTCACCACGCTCTCCGCGCCTCCCATGCTGAGATAGCTTTCGCTGCCCGTTCCCACGTCGATGCGCGCGGGAAGGGCCGCGAGGCCAAGGTCGTGGCCCGCGGTCAGGAGCATGTTCTTCCATTATGTTTCTCCTTTCTCCGGCCGGGTTGTGACCCTATTATCATGCCTGCAATAACGGCTGCGCAGCCGGCGAGGTGCGGAAGCCGCAAGGGTTCCCCCAGGACAAGGGCGGAAAGAACGAGCGCGCTGACAGGCAGGGCAGCGGTGGCGATCCCCGTCCTGTTGGCCGGGATCCGCAGCGCCCCATCCCCCCACAGAATGTAGGCAATGACCGTGGCGAAGGCGCCGTAGTAGATCACGGAAAGCCAGCCGACGATTTCGACTTTCCCCAGGTCGAAACCCCTCAGATCCACCAGCGCCAGAGGAAGCACCATCACGGCGCTCATGCCGACGAGAATCGTCGTGTTGGTCACCGAGCTGATCCGGCCCCCCGAGATCTTGCGAAAAATCGTCAGGAGCGCCTCGCACACCGTTGCGGCCAGGACGAGCAGGTTGCCTGCCATGTGCTCCGGCTCGGCGCCTCCCGCAATCCCGAATGGATTGATGAGGAGGAGTCCTGCCACCGCCAGGCAGACGCCGAGGCTTCCCGTTCTGCCCATTCGCTCACCGAGGGTCACACGGGCCAGCACAGCCATCACCGCCGGCGCGGCGCTCGTAATGACACCGGCATTCGCCGCCGAGGTGAATCGGAGACCCGTGAGGGTGAAAGCCCGAAACAGAACGAGGCCGAACAGGGCCTGGAGGAACATGAGAAAGAGCTCCCGGGCGCCCAGGAGACGAATCTCCCGGCGCCGGGCAATTTGCGCAGGGAGGATCGCGGCCAGGGCCGCGAAGAGGCTCAGCTCGACGGAGAGGAACACCGGTATGCGGACTGAAAGAAGCTTCCCGACCACGACGCTGCTTCCTGCCAGCGCCATGGCCAGAACGACTTCGATCATGCCGAGAGTCTCTCTGCGGGAACCTGCCCCCATCACTTCCGGTTTTGCCGCTGGTAAGGCATCTGCGCTCATGCGGGGAATGTACGGTGCGGGATGTGGTTTGCAGAAGAGCCACTTTCATGGATATTCTATGGTACCACTTACCGCGATGCACGAATCCGCGGAATACCGCGATGCACGGAGGAAACGATGTCGTTCATCACTGTTGACCGGGACCTGCCGGCGCCTCTTACCCGGCAGATCTACGAGCGTCTCCGCGGCCTCATCCTCACCGGGGATCTCTCCACGGGAGCCCGCATGATCTCCACGCGCCGCCTGGCCGCGGATCTGCGCGTGTCGCGCAATATCGTCCTGGATGCATTCGACCAGCTCCTGGCGGAGGGCTACATAGAAACGCGCGTCGGCGCGGGGACCTTCGTGGCATCAGGGGCCGCCTTCAGTCCCCGGGACCTGCCTGGCCTCTCCGCAATCCGCCAGGTAGGCTTCACCTTCCATACCGACCTCGTGGATTTTCGCTCGGGCCTGCCCGACCTCACGCGGTTTCCCACCGGGACATGGCAGCGGCTCAGCCGGGAGGTGTGGGGATCACTGACGCCCCTTGACCTGGCCTACAGCCAGCCGGAGGGCAGGCCCGAGCTGCGCGCGGAGATCGCCCGCTATATCGCGGCGTATCGGGGCGTACGCTGCCATCCCGAGCAGATCCTCATCACGGGAGGCACCACGCAGGCAATCGGCATCGTCAGCCGCCTCCTGCTGCGCGGTGCGCGCAGCGGGTGTGTGCTGGAGGATCCTGTCACCTCGGACATCCAGCGCATCACGGCCAGCTTCGGCGGGAAGATCCTGCCCGTGCGCGTGGACGGCCACGGGCTGGACGTGGATGCGCTCCCCCCGCGCGCCCGGCCCGGCTTCATCTACGTCACCCCCTCCCACCAGTTCCCCCTCGGTGTGACCATGCCCATCCAGAGACGGGCGAGGCTGCTGGAATACGCGCGGGCGCGCGGGACGTTCGTGGTGGAGGACGACTACGACAGCGAGTTCCGCTACGACTCTCCCCCCATCAGCTCGATCCAGGGGCTCGATCCCGAGCGCGTCGTGTACATCGGGACTTTCAGCAAGACACTCTGCCCCGCCCTGCGCATTGGCTACATCGTGTTTCCCCCTGAGCTCGTCAACCGGGGCAGGGAGGTGAAGTGGTTCACCGACCTTCACAACTCCTCCGTGGAGCAGATGATCCTCGCGCGCTTCATGGCAGGCGGCCATTTCGTTCGCTACGTGCATTCAATGAAGAAGGCCCACCGCGCGCTGCGCCAGGCGCTCGTTGATTCCCTCCAACGGCACTTCGGTGCGCGGGTGGAAGTGCTGGGAAGCGCGGCCGGGCTTCACCTCTGCGCCCGTTTCCGCGGTACGCGCTTCACCGCCGGGCTGCTCCGCCGCATCGAGGATGCCGGCGCAAAGGTCTACCCCGTGGAAGGGCACGCCATCCGCAAGGGACGGTGGGAGGATACCCTTATCCTGGGCTACGGGATGCAGAGCCCCCGGCGCCTGGAGGATGGCATTCGCGTGCTCGCGGGATGCTTGGCAGGCAGCGGCGCGACGCAGGAGACCTGGTTCCCCCGCGGCGCCCCTGCGGCGGGCAAAAACGCCGTTGCCGCGGGTCGGCGCCGCGTCTGGCCCCAGTCAAGAAAAAAACGTATTTTCGAGCAATGACTATCCTGCGGATTCAGTCCCTGCTCAGATCCCTCGTCCTCCTGACGCTTTTCGCCGCGCTGGCCGCGCGCTCGGAGGCCCAGGTTCGCCCCGTTTCCCGCACGGACGCTGCCGGCGTTCTGCAGCAGATACTGAAGCTGCAGACAACGGCAAGCGTCCTGGAAATCGGCGCACACCCCGATGACGAGGATTCGGCGTTCATGGCGCGCGCGGCACAGGGAGACCATGCGCGCACGGCCTACCTTTCCCTCACGCGGGGGGAGGGTGGGCAGAACGCACTAGGCCCCGAGCTCTTCGATGCGCTGGGAGTCATCAGGACCGAGGAATTGCTCCAGGCACGCGCACTGGACGGCGGAGAACAGTTCTTCACCCGGGCGTACGACTACGGGTTCTCAAAGACGAGGGAAGAGGCATCGCGGCTGTGGGGAGAGCGCGAGGTGCTCGGAGACATGGTCCGCATCATCCGCCAGTTCCGCCCGCTCATCGTGTATTCGATATTCAGGGGCACCCCCGCTGACGGCCACGGGCACCACCAGCTTGCCGGCAAGCTGGCACCGGAGGCATTTCACGCGGCCGCAGACCCCGCGCAGTTTCCCGAGCAGATAGCCGAAGGGCTGCGGCCCTGGCAGGCAATGAAGCTGTACAGGAACACGGGCTCCAGCGTGTACGGGTTCGGCCCGGGGACAACGGCGCGCATCGAGGTCGGCCAGCTCGACCCGCTGCGGGGCCGCAGCTACGCCGAGATTGCGGCGGAAGGCCGCAGCCAGCACAAGACTCAAGGCATGGGCGCGCCGGAGATGCGCGGACCGCTTGAAACGGGTCTCGGCCTGGTGGAGGCCGGCGTTCGCGTCAAGGACGGCGAGACGAGCGTGTTCGACGGTATCGACACCTCCGTCACCGGTCTTGCCCTCCTGGCCGGTCTGCCTGCAGGTGCTCTGCAGGGCGAGCTCGCTGCCGTGGATGCGGCCGTCAGGAAAGCGCTGGATGACTTCGATCCGCGCCGGCCGGGCAAGGCAGTCCCGGCACTGGCGGAAGCGCTGGCTGCGGTCCGCGCGACGCGCGAATCGGTGCAGGCGCTTACGAGCGCTTCGGAATACTCCCGCAAGGAAGTGGATTTTCTGCTTGCGGCAAAGGAGCGGGAGGCTGTGGCCGCACTGCAGGCGGCAGCGGGCATCGTGATCGACGCAGTTTCCGACGTGGAGACTGCTGCGCCGGGAGAATCGTTCGGCTCCACGGTGCGCGTCTTTCTTGCCCAGCCGACCCTGGTGAAGGTTGCGACCGTGACCGTGCGCGCTCCGGACGGCTGGCAGGTGACGCCCTCGCCGGCGGGCGCGCATGCTCCTGGATCCATCCCCGAGATCGCTGACCGTGCTGAGGCCTTTGCGCTGACTGTTGCCCCTGACCAGCCGCCCACTCAGCCGTATTGGCTCCGCGCCCCGCGGCAGGGGCAGCTGAATCCGTGGCCGGCTGACGCACCACGGGGGGCGGCCTTCGATGACCCGCTGGCAGCGGCTGTCGTGGGTCTGGAGGTCGGCGGCGTGCCGGTGACGCTCACCCAGCCGCTGCAGTACAGGGTGATCGACCCGGTGCGGGGAGAGCTGCGCCGCAACCTCGAGGTCGTGCCGGCAATCACCGTTGCGCTGGATTCCCCGTTCGAGATCGTGCCCCTGGAAATGCGCGGGAAAGCCCGGCGCGTGTCCGTGGTGCTTCAGAACAACTCGCAGTCCGCCGTGACCGGGGTCCTGAAGCTCGACCTGCCGCGGGCCTGGACCGTTTTCCCGGCCGAATCCCCGTTCAGCCTTCAGCGGAAAGGGGACCGAGTGACCCTTGTCTGCAGTGTGATAACGGCAAGGAACGCCGAGCCCGGCCGGTATCCGCTCAGGGCGGTGGCAGTCTCCGGCAGCCGTGGCTACGGTCTCTCGATGCGGACGGTCTCCTATCCGCACATCCAGACCCACCGCATGTATGCCCAGGCCAGCGAGCAGTTCTGCGTGCTTGACCTGAAAGTGGCACCGGTCCGGGTGGGCTACGTCATGGGAACCGGCGACCAGGTGCCCGAAGCCCTGCGGCGCATGGGTCTTGACGTCACGCTGCTCGGAGAGGAGACGCTCAGTGCCGGTGACCTCGGCCGGTTCGACACTATTGTCGTGGGCATCAATGCCTCATCTGCGCGGCCCGACTTCGCGGCAGCCGGCGCCCGAATAAACGACTACGTGCGGAACGGCGGCACCCTGGTCGTTCAGTACCAGCACCCTGACTACGTGCAGAGGAACCTCCCGCCGTTCCCGGCGCAGATGGCCTCCCGTGTGACCGACGAGACGGCGGAGGTGAGGATGCTGGTACCCGGGCATCCGGCCTTCACGACACCCAACCGCATCACCGCCCGGGACTTTTCCGACTGGGTGCAGGAGCGCAACCTGTACGCGTTCACGACATTCGACCCGCGCTACACGGCGCTTCTTGAATCGCACGACCCGGGGGAATCGGCTCAGCTCGGCGGAGAAGTCTACGCCCGGCTCGGCAAGGGGCAGTACGTGTACACCGCGTATGCCTGGTTTCGGCAGCTCCCGGCGGGCGTCCCTGGCGCATACAGGTTATTCGCGAATCTCGTGAGCCTGGGCGCAAAGAAGTAGTGGACGCCGCGCTCCAGGGCGCACGGCCGCACCGGCTGACGGCCGAACCGCCAGCCGGCGTCCTGGCCGTGGTCAGGCGGCGCAGTCGGGCGCACTTATACGAGGATCGCCGCAAGACCTGCCGTTGCCGGAACGATCTGGACCAGGGCTGACTTCCACAGTTTCGGCGAGGACGCAAGGAGCACTACGCCGGCAACAAGAATCGAGCCCAGCCCATATGCTGCAAGGACCTTCCCGGCGGCTGCCATGTCCGTCGTCAGGCTCAGAAGGAATCCGACCACAATCGCCGCGGCGAGCATCAGGTTGTAGACGCCCTGGTTGAAGGCCATCGGCTTCGTCACCCGTGCATCCGCCTCGCTTATGGCGAACACCTTGTTCGTACGCGAGCGCCCCCAGAGAAGACTCTCCAGGACGAAGATGTAGACGTGAATGAGAGCCGGCAGCAGGATCAGTACCTGTCGCATATCTCCTCCTTTCCTGCATGGTGAAGATCAATGATTTTCGCCGCCGCGACCACACGGTCTGGACCGGCAGGGGTAGGATGGCCCATCATGAGCAGGGGAGAGGCCCGGGACAAATGATCGCGCATGTCGCGTTTCTGGTGAGGGACTATGATGAAGCCATCACCTGGTTTACCGAAAAGCTTGGTTTCAGTCTTCTGGAGGATACGGCGATGGGCCCGGGCAAGCGCTGGGTGCTCGTTGCGCCGCCTGACCCTTCCGGAAGCTCGCTTCTCCTTGCCCACGCTGTGACCGACGAACAGGCGCGCATGGTCGGCAACCAGTGCGCGGACAGGGTATTCCTTTTCCTGCGCACGGATGATTTCAGGCGCGACTACGCACGCATGCGCGCCGGGGGTGTCAGGTTCCTGGAAGAGCCGCGGGAAGAATCCTATGGCACAGTGGCGGTTTTTCAGGACCTCTACGGCAACAAGTGGGACCTCCTGGGCACGCACCAGGGCGGCGGCACGCGGTGACTATCGCGCGCGGGCCCGGCCCACGTGCTGCGCCGGAAAAACGCGGCGGCCAGGATGATCTGACCGCCGCGCATGGCGGGTTTTTTTTACTTAAAGGTCGGTCACGCCTTTCACGGCAGCCTCGATCCTGTCGATCACCGGGGGCGTCAGCTTGGGCAGGAGATCTATGGCTTTCATGTTCTCTTTGACCTGCTCAGGCCTGCTCGCACCGGTAATGACAGTGCTCACGTTCGGGTTGTGAGCGCACCAGGCAAGAGCGAGCTGCGCCGTGGTGGCGTTCAACTCCTCTGCAATGGGCTGCAGCTTCTTTACGGCCTCCACCAGTGAGGGGAGATAATCCTTGGCGCCGCCGCCTTTCTGCAGAGGGTCGGCGCGCAGTCCCTCGTATCCGGGGAGCGCAAGGCGGGAATCCTTCGGAACGCCTGCATTGTATTTTCCCGTCAGCACGCCGGCGGCCAGCGGGCTCCAGATCGTGAGCCCCAGCCCGATGCCGGAGTACAGCCGGGAGTACTGGCGCTCCACCTTGCGCCGCACGAACAGGTTGTATTGGGGCTGTTCCATCTGCGGCTTGTGCAGGTGATGCTTCTCCGCGAGCCCCCATGCCTCCATGATCTGGTCCGCGTTCCACTCCGAGGTGCCCCAGTACAGCGCCTTCCCTGATTCCACCATCATGTGCATGGACCATACGGTCTCTTCGATGGGCGTCTCCGGGTCCGGCCTGTGGCAGAACACCAGGTCGATGTAGTCGAGGTCGAACCTCTTCAGTGCTCCGTCTATTCCCTCGCGAAGCTTTTTCCGGTTAAGCGTCAGCCGCTCATTCACTCCCTCGTGCATCCCGAAGAAGATCTTTGTGGATACCACGTAGCTGGCGCGCCGCCATCCCAGCTTGCGCAGAGCGCCGCCCATGACCTCCTCTGACTTCCCCGCTTCGTACGCTTCTGCATTGTCGAAGAAGTTCACCCCGGAGTCCCACGCCGCCTTCATGCATGCGGCCGCCGAATCCACGTCGATCTGCTTTCCGTACGTGACCCACGAGCCATAGGAAAGGACACTCAGTTTGAGGCCCGCACTACCTAGTCGTCGATACTCCATCTTATCCCTCCTCACCTTCTCACCTGAATGTATGTACCCGGTTTGTCAGAGAAAAGGGAAAAAAGACGGATCGGTCGATTGGGACCGGGCGCCGACGTTCGGCGCTCCGTCAATCGATTTTCCTCTCCGCTTCCGGATGACCTGCCGGTGGACCGATTGCGGCGGCTTCTGGTCCAAACCGATGCCCATATTCGGCGAAAAGCGGCTTCCACTGGAGCGAACCGGTCTGTCGATCCGCCAGGTGCGCTTCCAGATTCGCCAGGCAGACGTGCCAACCGGCGGCATTCCGTGCGGATTTGCCGTATTCGCCGAACGTGTCCGTCAGGCCCTCCGTTCGCCGTCTATGGTCGTCGGGAACCACGCCGCCAGATGCGCAGGTTCCGTTATCGCACGCCAGACTTTTTCCAGCGGATGGGGGAATACCCGTGTATAAGGGATGTCGCTCTCATTCACCGGTCACCGCCTGAACAAAGGCGCGGCTCCGCGCCTCGATTTCATCGAAACTTCCCCGGGAAACGAGCTTCCTGTCCACGAGGTTGCTTCCGATCCCGAAGCCGACCACACCGGCCCGCAGGAAATCCCCCGCGTTGGTGAGATCTACGCCCCCCACCGCAAGGAGGCGAATGTGCGACAGCGGGGCCCTGACAGCTTTGACGTACTCGCAGCCAAGGAGCCCGGCAGGGAACAGCTTCACGAAATCCGCGCCTGCGGCCGCGGCGCCGGCGATTTCAGTGGGTGTGAATGCGCCGGGGATAGCCAGCGCACCGAGCTCCCTGGTCCTGCGGATGACGGCCGGGTTCGTGTCCGGAGATATTATGTACAGGGCTCCGGCTTCGACCGCCCGGGAAGCCTGGGCGGGGGTCAGGACCGTTCCCGCGCCGGTAAAAACCGTGCCGTCGAACTCGCGGCTGATGCACCGGATTGCGTCGAGGGCTTCCTGCAGTTTGTCCTCGTGGCTTTGGTCGAGTGTTATCTCGACAAGATGTATCCCGCCTCGGGACAGCGCGGCCACTGTTTCGACGATTTTTCCGCCCTCCACGCCCCGTACGATGGCGATCAGCTTTTGTCCGATAATCGCATCTCTGACTTTCTGAGCCTGCATCATGACCTCCGGGACTCCATGAACCGCCGAATTCTCTCGAGGCCGCGCGCGATATTTTCCTCCGACGTCGCGTAGGACAACCTCATGTAGCCTTCTCCGGCGCAGCCGAAACCGGAGCCCGGGACAGTCACGACCCCGGTTTCCTTGAGCAGCTCCATGGCGAACTCTTCCGATCTCATCTGTGACTTGCGTATGTTGACGAAACAGTAGAACGCCCCTTTCGGAGGGACACAGGAGAGATTCGCAATGCCGTTGATCCCCTTGACGATCGCTTTTCTCCTGTCCGTGTATGTGCGGAGCATCTGGCGCAGCGCGTCCTGTGGGCCCTCCAGCGCCTCTACGGCTGCGTACTGCGCCTGCGAGTTGACGCACCCGATGAAGTTTTCCTGGTATTTCACCATATTCTTCACGATCATTTCAGGTCCGACGGCGTAGCCGACTCTCCACCCTGTCATTGCATACGTCTTGGAAAGGCTGTCCACCACCAGAGTACGCTCCCGCATGCCTTCGAGAGTCGAGATGCTCGTGAAGACTGCCCCGTCATACAGGAAGTGGTGATAGACCTCGTCGGAAATGACGAACAGGTCATGGTGCACAGCCAGCCGGGCAATTTCCCGCGTCGTGTCCACGTCCATGACAGCGCCCGTCGGGTTCGACGGCG
The DNA here is from genome assembly GCA_964437385.1 of uncultured Spirochaetaceae bacterium. Classification (GTDB taxonomy): domain Bacteria; phylum Spirochaetota; class Spirochaetia; order SZUA-6; family Fen-1364; genus Fen-1364. Next base: position 40,101 of record CAYTGX010000008.1, on the reverse strand, counting down.
AATTCAGAACGATGATCTTCGTCTTTCCCGTGATGGCCTTCCGCACCTCCTGCGGGTCAAGGACGAAGCCTTCTTCCTCGCGCACCGAAACGAAACGCGGAACTCCACCGCACATCTGGACCTGCCGGGGGTAGTTCGACCAGTGAGGGTCGCTGATGATCACCTCGTCGCCAGGATCGATGAGAACCATCATTCCGAGCATGAGGGCTTCCATTCCACCAGCGGTGACGATGATCTCCTTCTCGGGGTCCGGGGACACCGAAAGCTCTTGATTCATTCGCGTGGCGATGGCCTCCCGCACGGGAAGCAGTCCTGCGTTCGGAGTGTAATGGGTTTCTCCGCGTTCAAGAGAGCGCACCGCGGCATCCATGATATTCCGGGGCGTGACGAAATCCGGCTCTCCGACGGTGAAGCTGATGACATCCTTCATCCTGCCGGCGATGTTGAACATCTTTCTTATGGGAGAGCCGGTGACCTCCTGCGCAATGCGGGACACGTTTTTCATTTTTCGCTCCGCGCGGCCCGGATGGCCTTCAGAATCTTCTCTGCTGTCATGGGCAGTGAAGTGATGCGGACTCCGATTGCGCGCGCGATGGCATTCGCAATGGCCGCCGGAGGCTCGATGGCAGGCGCCTCGCCGAGACCTTTCAATCCATACGGACCTCCCCCGGCAACCGGGTGCTCGACGATAATGGCCTTGATATCCGGAACATCCATGGTGGTAGGCAGCTTGTAATCGGTCCAGTTGATGTTCGTGCGGTACCCGTCCTTGTATCGAACCTCCTCCATCAGCGCCATCCCGATTCCCTGGGCTGCTCCACCCTGGATCTGGCCTTCAATCAGTGACGGATTGACTGCCGTGCCGATATCATGCGCCGCCGCGAATCTGAGGACACTGACCTGCCCTGTCTCAGGATCGACCTCGACCTCCGCCGCGTGGCAGTGAAAATGGGGGTAGTGAAAGGCAGGGTACAGGACCGAGATCAGGCGTTCCTTCCTGTACTTCGCGGGCTCGGGAATGGATTCATATATCACGCACAGTTCTCCCCTGGTGTCTGATCGCGCCAGGGTTGCCAGGGAGATGTGCGCCTCAGGCCGTGCGCGGGAAATGACCGACCTGCCTTTGATCTCCAGGAGCTCCGCTCCAACGCCCAGCGCGCATGAGGCAGCCCTTTTCAGCTTCGCCGTGAGCGCGATGCACGCCCCCTGCGCCGCGCGGCCCAGGTTGAAGGCCGTCCGGCTTCCCTGCGAGCCCCAGTCCCACAGGCCTTTGCTCGTGTCCGTGACATCTATCACGACATCGTCCATCCCTATTCCCATCGTTTCGGCGACGATCTGCGGGAGAGCGCCCATCACGCCGCCGGTACCCATTTCCTGGGTTCCGACGCCGACAACACAACGGCCTTCTGCGTCCAGGGAAACGCGGACCGTGCTCTTCTGGAGGGTGGTGGTCCACCAGCTCAGCGCCAGGCCCTTGCCGTGAAAGGCAGGCGAGGGCTTCCCCCAGTCGATGGCCGCCGCAGCCTTTTCCAGCGCTTCCCTCAGCCCCACCCCCAGGAGGATCTGCCCGTTTGCGACCTCATCGCCCTCCCCGGCGATATTGCGGAGACGAAACTCCAGAGGGTCGATGCCGAGCCTGTCCGCCACCACGTCGAAGTGCGATTCCAGGGCAAACACGGACTGCGGGCCGCCCGGTCCGCGATAGGCCCCGAAATTGGTCTTGTTGGTATAGACCGCGAAGCCGTCGAAGAGAACATTGGGGAGCCTGTACGGCCCGGTCAGCATCAGCGCGCCAATGCCGGCCACTTCGGGGCCGGATCCGGCATATGCACCGCAGTCGACGATCATCCGTGCCTGGTGCGCGACAATGGTGCCGTCTCTCCTCACCCCTGTCTTGAGATGAATCCGCGTGGGATGGCGCGGCAAGCCAGCGGTCAGCTCCTCTTCCAGCGGGGTGAACATGTGCACCGCCCGACCGGTCTTCCTGGCAAGGAGCGCGACGAACGGCTCGATCTGGGCATAGAGTTTCGATCCAAAACCTCCCCCGATTCCAAGGGGAACGATGCGGACCCGGTCCTCCGGCATGCGCAGCACGCGGGCCACCTGGCTTCGGATCCAGATGGTCAGCTGCGTGTTGCTGTACACAGTCACCACGCCATCCGCTTCCAGGACGCCCGTCGCAACCCGGGGCTCCACGTGGGACTGGTGAACGCTGGCGGTCGAGAAGTCGCCTTCCACGACCAGATCGGAGCCGGCAAAGCCACGCTCGACGTCGCCATTCTGCAGGCGGGCATGACAGCACACATTCCCGTCTCTCACCACCTGCTCGTCCGCCACGTACGACTTCCAATGGGGGTGCAGAAGTGGGGCTCCGGGAAGCATTGCCGGTTCGGGTTCGGTGACCACCGGCAGGGGCTCGAACGCGATGTCGATGAGGCGCGCTCCCTCCTGCGCGATCTCCAGTGTGTCCGCTGCGACGAGCGCCACCGGTTCTCCAAAGTAGCGCACGATGTCGACCGCCAGCGGCGGCTGGTCTTCCACCGGGCCGTTCATGTAGACCTCGGGCAGATCCCGTCCGAGGATCACGGCGCGGACCCCCTGCAAGGCTTCGGCCCTGCCGGCGTCGATCTTCACGATGCGTGCGTGGGGCAGGGGACTCCGAAGGACCACGCTTTCCAGCGCGCCGGGCAGGCGGAAATCCATCCCATAGATGAACTCCCCGGTTGCCTTTTCCCGCGCATCCTGTCTCGTCGTGTTCCGTCCGATAAGCGTGTCAGGCTTCATGGGATGCGCCTCCCCGGCCGGCGGCGGCCCGGACCGCCTGGCGGATTTTCACGTACCCCGTGCAGCGGCAGATATTTCCCGCCAGGGCATGATCGATCTCTGCGTCGGTCGGCTCGGGATGGGCCGCAAGAAGGTCAATGGTCGACATGATGAACCCCGGGGTGCAATAACCGCACTGGATGGCTCCCTCCCTGATGAACGCCTCCTGGACGGGGTGGAGCGTGCCCCCCTGCGCAAGGCCCTCGATCGTCGTGATTTCTTTTCCCTGCGCGCGGGCAGCCAGTAGAAGGCACGAGTTGACCGCTCTTCCATCTATGAGGACGGTACATGCACCACACTCTCCCTCCAGGCAATTCTCTTTTGTACCAGACAGATGGAGGTGATTTCTCAGCACGTCCAGAAGTGTGGAGGAGGGATCGATGTCCATCGAATAGGGATGACCGTTGACCCGGAGGTGAATGTTCATCAGGGAGTTCATGACTGTGCGTCTCCTTCCCCCGTGCGCTCAGCCGCGGCTGCCACGGCGCGGCGGACCAGGACCGCGATCATTTCACTCCTGTACTCCGCCGATCCGCGCATATCGTCGATAGGCCGCGCTTCGCCGCGTGCGGCTTCGGCTGCCGTGCACAGAAGCTCGGGACTGAGAACCTGGCCGATCAGAATCGCTTCCGCGCTCCGCGCACGGAAGGGAAAAGGCGCGACAGCACCGAGTGCGATCCGGCAGCTCTGCACCGTCCGTCCCTTTCCTCCGATCGAGAGGTGCGCGCTCACCGCCGCGGTCGAAAGGTCCTCTGCTTTGCGCCGCATGATTTTCATGAATGCCGTGGCCGCACCGTCAGGCGGGGCCGGAAGACGGATGCCGGTCAACACTTCAGCGGCCTGCATGGAAGTCCTGCCGGGGCCGGTCAGGAAGCCTTCCAGGGGGACTTCTCTCCTGCCCTGCGGGCCGCTCAGAAGAACGCGTGCATCCAGGCAGAGAAGCGCGGTCACCAGGTCTGCGGCCGGCGAGGCCTTGCAGATGTTGCCGCCGACGGTCGCGACATTCTGTATCTGGCGTGAGCCGAGCAGCAGCGCCGCTTCGGAAAGACATTTCCAGGCCGGCCGGGCGGCAAATCTTTCCCCCAGCCCGGCTGCTGTGGACAGGGCACCCACGCGCATGGATCCGCCGTCCTCTTCAGTCATGCCCTGCAGCTCCGGCGCGCCCCACAGGCTGACGACACAGGCGGGATGGAGTTTCCCATGTCTCACATCCACAAGCAGATCGGTCCCGCCCGCCAGCAATGCGGCATTTTCTCCCTGGTCCGCGAGCAGCGAAATGACCCCGGCAAGGGAATCCGGTTCATGGTATGCAAAGTGGAGCACGTCACCCTCCTTCCCGTGGGGACCGGAAGTACGCCGGTTATCTCTGGACCCGGCCGGAGGCGTCGCCTTTCAGCAATGTCTCCACCTCGTCCAAGGACACCATGTTGAAGTCCCCCAGGATCGTGTGCTTCAGACACGAAGCCCCGACGGCGAACTCAAGGGCCTTCTGGGGTGCCATTCCCGATGACAGCCCGTAAATGAGACCGCCCGCGAATGCATCCCCGCCGCCTACCCGGTCCACGATGTGGATATCGTACTTTTGCGACCTGTAAAAACGTGTTCCATCAAACAGGAGCGCGGACCAGCCGTTGTCGGACGCGGAGCGGCTCTCCCGGAGGGTGATGGCCACGTAGCGGGCTCCGAATCGCTTCTGCAGCTCCGCGGCGACTCTCTCATATCCCTCGCAGCTCAACCGTCCTGCGGCAATGTCCGTCGTGTCCGCCTTAATGCCGAAGACCTTCTCCGCATCTTCCTCGTTCGCGATGATTACATCGCACAGACGGGTCAAGCCGTCCATGACTGTCCCCGCCTTTTCGCTGTTCCAGAGCTTGCTGCGGTAGTTCAGGTCCACGCTGATCGTGGCCCCGGCGCGCCGGGCGGCTCTGACCGAATCCATGCACAGCGAGGCACAGCCGTCTGAAAGGGCCGGGGTGATGCCGGTGAAATGGTACCACTGCGCGCCATCGAAGATTTTCTTCCAGTCGAAGTCCTGCGCGCACGCGTCCGCCAGCGCAGAGTGCGCCCTGTCGTAGATGACCTTCGAGGGCCTCTGCGAGGCGCCATTCTCGCAGAAGAACACCCCCAGCCTGTCGCCGCCCCGCACCACGTTGTCCGTATCTACTCCGTACCGCCGCAGCTCGTTGAGGGCGGCCTGCGCGATCTCGTGCCGGGGCAGCTTGGTCACGAAGGAAGCGTGCAGGCCGAATCCGGCCAATGAGACCGCGACATTCGCCTCCCCGCCTGCGTAGATTGCGCTGAATGTCTTTGATTGCACAAACCGCTCATGGCCCGGCGGTGACAGTCTGAGCATGATTTCCCCGAATGTGACAACCTTCCCCATCACAATCCTCCCGGCGCCGATCTCTCGAGATTCCCCTGCTCATGCGCGGATCTTTTCCCCGCTCCCGCGTGCCTCTGAAAGTTCCACAGCGTAGAACCAAATCCCATATTATGATAAGAGAGTGTTTCCCCCTTTTCCACGATTTGTCAAGATAAGTGTGCGTCCGACGCGCCCGTGCCGGCGCGTCCGCCGAAAAAACTTGACAGCAGGGCGGAGGGGGTATACTGTATTGGAACTTAGTTCCATACAGTGGAACTTCCCAAAGACATGAAATCACTGCAGAAGATTTTTCAGATCATCGAGCTGCTCAGGGACAATAGGGAAATGAGGCTGCAGGAGATCGCGGACCGCCTGGGCCTGTACAAGAGCACCGCGCACCGTCTCACGGCGGAGCTCTGCAGGAACGGCTACCTGCAGAAGAACGCGGAATCAAAGGCCTACCAGCTGGGAATGAAGTTCGTGGACCTCGCCAGCCACATCATCGACAACATGGATATTGCAGAGCTCGCCACGCAGGGCATACGGGAGCTGAATGACGTCACCCAGGAAACGATCCACCTCGCCGTGCTCGTGGACAGGCAGGTCATCTACGTGGCCAAGAAGGAAAGTCCGCACGCAATCCGCATGTACTCCCAGATCGGCAAGATTGCACCCCTGCACTGCACCGGCGTGGGCAAGAGCATTCTCGCCTTCCAGTCTCCGGAACTGATCGACGCAATGCTGGACTCCGTGCGCCTGCAGAAGTACACCGCGCACACGATCGTCACGCGGGAGGGGCTCATGCGGGAGCTCGCGCTGATCCGCAGGAACGGGTGTGCCGTCGACCGTGAAGAGCATGAGCCTCACCTGGGGTGCATTGCCGCCCCTCTGCGCGATCATGCCGGCAAGGTTGTCGCATCCATCAGCATTACGGCCGTGCTGTACCGGCTGAAAATCGATGATCTCTGCGCCCACAAGGATCTCCTGCTCACCACCTGCGCGGAGATCTCCCACAGGCTCGGATTCAGGGACGGCGCGGCGGGAAACGGGCAGGGGGCAGGGGGGCGGCCGCGCGTCAGCCGGCGCCCTCCGACAAAAAAGGTCTCTCACAAATCAATATAGGAGGAAAGACGATGAAAAGGCTGTTCGTGTGCGCGATGATGGCTCTGTGTGCGGTCGCGTTCGTGTCGGCCGGCGGAAGCAGCGAGGCGAAGAGTGGCGCGAAGAAGGTCTTTACGGTCGGAATCAACAATTTCGGCCAGGCCAACTTCTTCGCCCGGATCGGCCGGGATGCAATGATGAGCCAGATCCAGAAGAACGGGGGCAAGGTCGTTTCCACGGTGACCGCTGATGTATCCAGCCGGGTGTCGGCAATCGAAAGCTTCATCTCTCAGAAGGTCGATGCCATCATCATCGAGGAAGGGGACATCAACCAGGTGGCTCCTCCGCTTGCGGCGGCGAAGAAGCAGGGAATCATCATCGGCTCCATGGACGGAGGAGACGCGGATTTCGTGGATGTCTTCGTTGAGTCGGACAACAACCAGCTGGGAACAAAGTCCGCGGAGAAGCTCATGGAGTTCATGGGCCACAAGGGAACACTCGTGGAGATCTACAACGACGCAGGCTCCATGATACGGGTCAGGAAGAACGCCCTCCACGAGGTGGTGGCCAAGAACCCTGACGTGCAGGTGGGATACGGCTTCGTCTATGCATGGCCCGATTTCCTGCCGGATGCCAAAGCCAAGCTGGAGGCCATCCTCCAGGCTCATCCGAAGCCCGGAGAGATCTCGGGGGTATTCGCGACCTTTGACGGCGTCGGAGTTGCCGCTGCGCAGGCAATCCGGGATGCCGGGCTGCAGAAGTACATCTCCATCACCGGCATTGACGGCGACCCCGAGGCGTACAAGGAGATGAGAAAGCCGGACAGCCCGTTCAAGGCGACCCTGGCACAGGACCCCGACACCATCGCGAGGACCGTGGTGGACCGGGTATTCGACCTGTTGAACGGGAAGAAGATCGAGCAGAGGCATATCTACGTCCCCGGGATACTGATCACGAAGGACAATATTCCTCCCGAGAAAGAGTAGTCACTGGAATGTGCGGGTGTGATGAGCGGCGGGCGCCGCCCATCACACCTCTCTTCCGGCAGCTTCACGCAACAACGAGTGAGACAAGAGTCGAGGATGGGTATCCCCTTGGAAAAACCACGCGTCGTGCTGGAGACGCAGGAAATCGGAAAAGAGTTCAACGGCGTATGGGTGCTGCAGAACATCGATTTCGAGCTCGCCGCAGGGGAGATTCATACTCTGGTCGGGGAGAACGGGGCGGGAAAATCGACGTTCATCAAGCTGCTTTCCGGCGTGCACGCGCCGTCCCATGGACGGATCACGATGGAGGGCCGCCCGGTGGCGTTCTCCGGCGTGCGGGACAGCGAGACTGCGGGCGTGCGGACGGTCCACCAGGAGGTGAACCTGGTGCCGTTCTTCAATGTCTATCAGAACATCTTCGTCGGCGCGGAGGAACGGACCCGGTTCGCCGGCGTCGGCTTCGTGAACGACAGGGAGATGAAGAAGAAGGCCGCGCGGGTGCTCGAGCAGCTTGGTGTGGATGTCCCGGTGACCACTCCCGCCTACGAGCTGGATGCCTCCCTGGAGCGTATTGTGCAGATCGCAAAGGTCCTGGTGCACAGCCCGAAGGTCCTCATCCTCGACGAGCCGACGACCTCCCTGAGTGAAGAAAAGAGAAAGACGCTCCTGCAGATCATCAAGGGACTGAAGACGACAGGCATGGGCATCATCTTCATTACCCACAACATCGAGGAGGTCATGGAAATCTCCGACAGGGTCACGGTCTTCCGGGACGGGGCGAAGATCGGGACCGTGGAGAGAGCGGATGCGACCCCCGCGAAGATCGTGGCAATGATGCTGGGTCATGAGAGCTTCACGATCTACAAGAGGGGGGACTGCTCGTCGTGTCTCGACGTGGACCTGGAGCTGAAGGGCGTGTGGACGGACACGCTGAAGGATCTGAGCCTGGAGCTGCACCGGGGGGAGATCCTCGGCATCGCCGGCGTGGTGGGGGCCGGCAAATCGGAGATCGCGAAGGCGGTTTTCGGCCTCGACAGGATACGCCAGGGGCATATCACCCTTTTCGACAGGAAGTACGAGCCTTCCCCCGAGACGGCCGTGTCCCGCGGGATCGCCCTGGTGCCCGAAGAGAGGCAGGCGCAGGGCCTCATTCCGAACTTTTCCATCATGAAGAATATCACCCTGACCTACCTGGACCGGTTTGCGCGCGGGGGAATGCTGGACACGGGCCGGGAGATCGAGGCAGCGGAGAAGTACATCGACCTGCTGTCCATCAAGACCAGCGGGTATGCCCAGCCAGTGAAGTACCTGAGCGGCGGCAATCAGCAGAAAGTGGTTCTGTCCCGGTGGCTGAACGGGGACTTCCGAGTCGGACTTTTCGACGAGCCGACGAAGGGAATTGACGTCAAGGCAAAAGAGGACATCTACGCGCTGGTGGACCAGCTTGCACGCAACGGCAAATCGATTCTCTTTCTTTCCTCTTACCTGCCGGAGCTGCTCACCATCTGCGACAGAATTCTCGTGGTTCATGGAGGAAGAATCGTGGGTGAGTTCGATCCCAAATCAGAGAATGCCCGGGAGTCGATCATGCATGCCATGCTCGGTGGAAAGGTTGCACAGTGAACAGCGCGCACATCTTGACGAGAGTCAGGCTGGACAAGAACTTTCTGAGGAAATACGGGACCGTGCTCGGCGCCGTCCTCATCTTCGCCGTTTTCTCGGTCACCGCGAACAACTTCTTCACGGCCGGGAACTTATTCCTTCTGCTCCGGCAGATGAGCATGCTGACGATCATTGCACTGGGATTCACCTTTGTCATGGCCGCCGGCGGTTTCGACATGTCCATCGGGAACGCGACCGGCCTGGTGAGCATCCTCTTCGCCATTGTCCTGATTGCCACGCATAATTTCATGGCGGCGCTCCTTGCGGGACTGATCGCCGGGGCCGTCGTCGGGGCGGTGAACGGGCTGCTCGTTGCCGGCATCGGACTGCCGGACTTCATCGGTACATTCGCCGTCGGGTCCATCCTGTACGGCGTGAAGATGCTCATCACGAAAGGGAACCCCATTTTCTTCGACAAGAACGTTTCCCCCCTGTTCCTTTTCGTCGGGCAGGGCTACGTGGGCCCCGTTCCCTTCCCCGTCATCCTGATGTTTCTCTTCGTGGCGCTCACGATCGTCACTCTTCTCAAGACCACGCTGGGTCGCAGAGTCTATGCCATCGGCGGCAATTTCACGGCGGCCTTGTATGCGGGCATCAGCATCAAGCGCTACCGATTCATCACCTTTCTCATTTCAGGTCTGAGCGTTTCCATCGCCGCCATCATCATGACCTCCCGCCTCGGCTCCGCGCAGCCTCTGGCGGGAGAGGATTTCCTGCTGGACGCCATTTCCGTGGTGTTTCTCAGCACGACCATGTTCGGTGAAGGGGAGCCCACGGCGAGCGGCACATTCGTGGGCGCGTTGATCATCAGCATGCTCAACAACGGTCTCACAATGCTGAATGTCGCCTACTACTTCCAGTACATCACCAAGGGGCTCGTCGTCATCTTCGCGGTCGTTCTTTCGGTGGTGCTGGGACAGAGGCTGCGGATAAAGTTCTAAGCGGGAAACGCCTGGATGAGGGGGTGACAGGATGAGGACGCTGGGGAAACAGGAGCTGCAGGACATCGTCACGGGAGCGGGCCTGCTCGGCGCCGGGGGGGGAGGATCGACCGCAGAGGGCATGAAGCTCGTCGAGCGGGTCCTCGAATTCGGCGCGGGAGTCACGCTCGCGACAGTGGATGAAATTCCCGACGCGGAGTGGGGAGCCGTGATTGCCGGGGTAGGCTCGCCGAAGGCATCCTTGACCCGGGTGAGGACCCATTCCCCCACAGCGGCGCTGGCGTTGCTCGAGCAGGCCGCAGGCTTCGCCAGCTCATTCGTCGTGCCCTTCGAGCTCGGCGCGGGAAACAGCCTCAATCCAATGCTGGCAGCCGTCCAGAGAGATATCCCCATCATCGACGGCGACCCTGCCGGAAGAGCAGTGCCGGAGCTCCAGATGACCCTGTTTCACCTGGGCGGCATTCCCATTCCTCCCCTGGCCCTTGCCACGGAGGACGGGATCTCGGCGGTGATACGGACACAGAACCCGCGCGACGTGGAAAGGGTTGCGCGGGCCATCACGGCGGAGCTGGGCGGGGTGGCGGCCATTGCCTGCCATGCAATGCAGGCCCGGGATATGAAGCGGCATATCATTCCCGGCACCACGACGTACGTGCAAAGAATCGGAGCCACGATCCGCCAGGCACAGTGCCAGGGCAGTGACGTGGCAGAACGGCTGGTGCATGAATACACAGGGCGCATGCTTGGAAAAGGAAAAATCACGGCCCTGCGGGGCGAGACGCGAGGGGCGTTCGACTATGGCGTGACCGAGGTGGACGGTGAGCTCCCCCTCAAGGTTCTCTACCAGAATGAAAACATGATGGCCTTCAGGGACGGAAAGCTGCGTGCGGTCGTCCCGGACCTGATCTGCAGCATTGATGAGAAGGGGAATCCCCTGACCAACGCGGATCTCCGCGAAGGGATGGAGATCACCTACATCGGATTCGCCGCTCCCGCGCTTTTCCGCACACGTGAATCATTCGAGCTGTTCGCACATATCCTCACGTCCCTGGGATATGCGGATGGATTCATTCCCCTCGAGAAGCTGGAACGCTGATGGGCATAGCGGGTGTTTCCGACCTGGCTGAAGGAAAAAAGCCGCTTGCCGGGAGGAGCGCACTGGTGACAGGGGCATGCCGGAACCTGGGGCGCGTGACGGCAGAGGTCCTGGCGCGGGCGGGCGCAAACGTGGTGGTGAATGACCTCGACAACAAGGAATCCGTCGAGGCCGGGGAACGTGCGGCAGGCGAGCTCCGCGCGCTCGGCGTGCAGGCGGTGTACATACCGGCGGATTTGAGCAGGGGCTCCGAGGTCCGCCGTCTCTGCCAGGAGGCGACACGCACCTGCGGGACGATCGACATTCTGGTGAACAATGCAGGTCCCTTCGCGATGGATCCTTTCCTCACGCTGAAGGAAGCGACATGGGACCTTGTGATGGACGTGAACCTGAAGGCGGTATACCTGACGGCCCAGGAACTGGGCCCGCGCATGATGCAGAGCGGCTGGGGGCGGATCATCACGATGTGCGCCGGCTCCGCATTCATACGAAATCACAGCGTCTACACCCTGGCCAAGTCGGGGGTCGCGATTCTGACGGAGTCCCTTGCCCTGGAGCTGGGTCCCTCAGTCACGGTCAATGCGATTGCCCCCGGGCAGATCGAGGAAAGCCTGGAAGAGGTCGAAGGATTTCAGCCCGGGTTCGGACAGCGCGCCCTTGCGCGTACGCCCCTGCAGCGCCTCGTGACGCGCCCCGAAGTGGCGGGCCTCATTTCGCGGATCTGCACACCCGCTTTCGACATGATGACCGGAATGACGATACGCCTCGATGGGGGAGCAGAAATACCCCGCTTCTAGGCAGGGAAGGGAGAGATCCATGAAGCCTGTCAACGTCCTGGGCATCTGCGGGAGCCCGCGGAAAGGCAACAGCCAGTTTCTGCTCGAGAAAGCCCTCGAGGGGTCTCGGGAAGTCAGAGGGGTGACGACGCGCGCGTATGCAATGCGGGGAAAGAAGTTCGAGCCCTGCATCGCCTGCTCTCACTGCGAGAAACACGATGGGGAGTGCGTGCACAAAGATGACTTTTCAGAGCTGAAGGCGCTCTGGCTGGACGCCGATGTCATCCTGTACTCCGTTCCGGTGTACCACATGACCATGCCGGGACAGCTGAAATGCTTCATTGACCGCCTGGGCAACAGCATGTTCGGCACCTACCGTTCGCAGCTTCCCGCGGGCAGCGAGACAATCCCCAAGCTGCTCAAGGTCATTGGCTCCATCGCCCAGGGAATGCACATATTCTCCGGTCAGGAGCACACGATCACGGATCTCATCAATCACGCCCTTGTCATGCAGTCAGTGCCGGTGACAGCGGATCTCTGGCAATCGTACATCGGGGCAGGGGGTTGGACCGGGAATCGCCCGGAGCGCGACGCGCTGGAGAACCTTGCAGAGGCGGCAGAAATCGGCGCCGTTGCCGCCGTCCAAGCCTCGCGGACCCTCGGCCGCAGGGCGGTCGAAATGGCCATGATAATCCGATCCGGCCTGATGGCGCGCAGGGAACTGCTTGCGGAAGATCCCCTCTACGGCCCCGTGCTCTCCCGCCTGGAGGGCGCCGCCGAGGAAGGCATGGAACAGCGATGAAGCTGCTCGTGATCAGACCGGTGATCTCAACCCCTCAGCTTGACCAGTTGACGGGCGAGCTGGGCGGCGATGAGCTGGCACGCCTGTGCGGCTCCACGGCCACCATCGAGATATCCTACCTGCCCTTTGGTCCCGCCTCGGTTGAGTGCGAGTACGACGAAATTGCGGCAGCCCCCGGCATCTGTCACGTGGTTGCGAACAGGGTAAAGGAAGTGGACGGAATCCTCATTGACTGCTTCGTCGATCCCGGGGTGGACGCTGCGCGCGAGCTTTCCCAGGGCGTCCCCGTTCTCGGAGCCGGAGAGGCGTCCCTGGCCTGCGCGGCCCTTCTGGGTGAGAGAATATCCATCATCACGGTGGTGGAGCCGGTGGCCCGGATGATCCAACGCCGGGCGGAACGCCATGGAATGCAGGGTCATCTCACGCGCACCAGGTACGTCGATGTCCCTGTTCTGGCCACGACAGACAGGCAACGCCTTGTTGAGCTCATTTGCGCTCAAGCGAGGGAGGCCGTTGAACAGGAAGGAGCTGATGTGATCCTGCTCGGGTGCACGGGTTTCCGCGGCCTGGCCCAGGAGGTCCGGGCCGGTGTGAACGGGATGCGTGTGCGGCAGGTGCCCGTTCTTGATCCTTCCCTCACAGCCCTCAAGATGCTGGAGACCCTGGCAGTCCTCGGCCTTCACCAGTCAACGATTGCGTTCGCCGCACCGCCGCAGAAACTCCGGACATTCGCCCAGTAGCGCCCGCTCACGTTCCTTCGCGGGCCTGCTTCAGCTTTGCGATGTCTATCTTGTCCATCTTGAGCATCGCCTGCATCACCCGCTGCGCTTTTGCAGGATCGCTGTCGCCCAGCATTTCACCCAGCGCGTTCGGAATGATCTGCCAGGACAGCCCATATTTGTCCCTGAGCCAGCCGCATCTGTCTATCGTGCCCCCGGCAGACAGCTTTTCCCACAGCTCATCCACTTCGTCCTGTGTTTTGCAGCTCACGAACAGTGATAGGGCAGGGGTGAAATGGTATTCCGGACCGCCATTCAACGCCATGAACTCCTGTCCCTCCAGCGTGAATGTCACGGACATCACGGTTCCTCCGTTGCGCGTGACACGACCGGTTTTTGAGTTCTTGAAAATGGAAACGTAAAAGTTCATTGCCTCTTCGGCTTTATCGTTGAACCACAGGAACGGGGTGATCTTCTGCATCAGCGTGCTCCTTTCGATTCGGCCACTACGCTCACAAGAGCGCCCGGCCACGGTGCCGCGTACTCGCGTACCCCGTGGCATTTTCAGTTCTAAGTTATGCATTTTCCACAATGCCGCAGCACGCGCGCAGGAAATCTCATGGAGGCACGGCGCTGCTCGCATTTCCGGAAGTGAATCTTCGCAGGGCTCTTTCGCGCGCACGGGCGGCTTCGATTTCGCGATTGTGGGGCACGGCGCTGGTGGCAAGGGAGATCAACAGTATCCGGACAGCCGAGGCAACCCCGTCAACGGCGCGATCAAAAGCCGGCTCGTTGACTTTCGAAGGCTTCGTGAATCCCGAGACCTTTCTCACGAACTGCAGCGCGGCCCCCTGGATCTCGGCTTCCGTGGCGGGAGGATCGAAATTGTACAGGGTTTTGATGTTTCGGCACACGTGCAAAGATAATGATGGAGCCGCAGACTGTGCAATGGGGCTGGCAGACAAAAGACGGGCAAAAGCGCTGGCTCTTTTCAAGCCCCCGCGCCCGGCTCCGTTGCCAGTCCGAACCCCGTGGCGTGGGACGCCGCGCACCCCTACCAGGGCCTGGGATTCCAGAGGGGGAACCGATCCGGTGTGATCGGCTGCAACCACGGGATGGGTCGGCGAAGGCCTGGGCTCGGTGGTCATGGCCTTGTCCTCCGACGACTGAACGTGTTCACATTCATCATGAAGCAGCCGGTTCTCGGTGTCATTTCGGCGGTCCCTGTGATCGCCGTCTCGCTTGCATTCATTGCAATCTTTGCCCTTCCCGTATTCACGACATGGGTCGCAGACACAATGATCTGCTTCATTCCGATGGTGATCGTCGTGGGCGTCACATGGGGGGCGAGACATCCTGCAATTGCAGGAAGGCGTTCTCAGCCCGCCAAAGGGATTCTCTTCCTGTTGCTTGCGCTGACAACCGGCGCTGTTGTCGCGCTGGTCCATTTCGTTGCAGTGGGCGGAGCGGTCGCCCCGCCCACTCCAATGCTGTCCATGTGCCTCATAACGACCGTCCCCGTCGCATTCTGGTTCGCCATCATCTGGGGCGGCTGGCCATTTACTGCGCTGGTAAAGAACCCCGTTGTGGCCGGGTTTTCCATGTGGGCAGCCTCCTATGTCGCGAACTACCTGCTCTTCCGGCTGTTCTTCAACTATGGGTTTATGCGGGACGCTCCCGCATATGTACGGGCGCTGGATCCGCGTGGACTCTTCAACGCCTGGAATGTACTGGTCGTCTATATCACCACGACAGGCGCAATGTTCCTGATGCTGGGCTTCGAGTTGTGGCCTCTTGCAAAGCGGCCCGCCCTCATGCGGCAGCCGATGCTCGGTGCGATCTGGACCGTACTCGTTCTGGTAATCGGAGCCGTTGCCCTTCTTATCGGAGAGGGACTGTTTCGGATGGATCCTGCTGTCTTCATGGTGCGCGTTCCCATCCCCTTCATTTTCGGCACCATCATCGTCATGAACATGATGCAGAACTCCCTGTTTGCCAGGTTCACCCAGCCATTGAAGGGGCTCCTCAACGTGGCGGCTGCCGCGGTGATCGGGGTTGGTCTTGCACGATTGTTCGGCGCCCTGGCGCCCGCCATTTCCGGGCGGGTGGAATCCGGTCCTCCCGGATACATGTTCGAGATCTGGCTTGCTTCGGCGCTTCTGGCCGTGACGTTCCCTTTTCTCATCATTTTCGCAGACCTTTTTCAGTTCTGGCCGCTGCGTTCTACAAAGGGGTGAAGCGGGCCGTAAAATGGCGCAGGACGGGAGCCTGGTATGCAAAGGCATAGCCGCGGAGCTCGTCGAAATGCCGGGCAAGGTGTCCAATCATCTCGATCATGTAGTCCACGTGACTCTGCGTGTACACCCTGCGCGGCATGGCAAGACGGACCAGTTCCCGCGGAGCAGGTCGTTCTTCTCCGGTTTCGGGATCGCGGGAACCGAGCATCACGGACCCCACTTCGACGGAGCGAATTCCAATATGCTGATACAGGGCTACGCTGAGTGACTGACCCGGGTACTGGTGCCAGGGAATGTGCGGCAGGGTCGCTCCCGCATCGATGTACACCGCATGACCGCCGATGGGCCGAATGACCCTGATGCCGGCAGCCTGGATCCCCTCCCCGAAATACTCGGTCGAGCGCAGCCGGTAGGTCAGGTAATCCTCGTCCAGGATTTCATCCAGGCCGATGGCAAGAGCCTCCAGGTCTCGCCCGGCCAGCCCGCCGTACGTGGGAAACCCCTCGGTGATCACCATCAGGCTGCGGACGGAGTCCGCAAGCCCCGAATCACGGATGGCGAGGAAGCCGCCGATGTTGCCGAACGCATCCTTCTTGGCGCTCATCAGCACACCGTCGCAAAGGGAAAACATCTCTCGGGCGATTTCGCGTACGCTCCTGTCCTGGCAGCCGCTCTCCCGCTTCTTGATGAAGAACGCGTTCTCCGCGAAACGGGCCGCGTCGAGGAAAAGGGGAACCCCGCGCGGCTGGAGAATACGTCGGACGCTGCGGATGTTCTCCATTGAGATGGGCTGTCCTCCCACCGAGTTGTTCGTGGCCGTAAGGATGACCAGGCGCACCCGGCTGGAGTTCTTCTCCAGGCACTCGCTGAGGGCCTCGAGATCGATATTCCCTTTGAAGGGGGCTTCCGACTGGGTGTCTTTCGTCTCCGTACAGGGCAGATCCACCGCCTCCGCGCCGGAATGCTCGATGTTGGCGCGCGTCGTGTCGAAGTGGGTATTGCCGATGACCATGTCTGCCTTTGACAGCCTGAGGGCCTGCATGAGGAGGAACTCAGCGGACCGTCCTTGGTGCGTCGGAATGACATTCTCCATGCCGGTGAGCTCCTGAACCACTTTTTCGAATCTCTGAAAGCTCGGTGAACCGGCGTATGATTCGTCCCCGATCATGATGCCGGCCCACTGCCGCGCGCTCATGGCAGAGGTGCCTGAGTCCGTGAGAAGGTCGAACGTGACGTCCTGGGCAGGAACCTTGAACAGGTTGTATCCCGCCGCCTGGACCACGCGCGCGCGCTCCGAAGCGGCAAGGAACCGGATCGGCTCGACGGACTTGATGCGAAACGGCTCGATGATCGTTCTGGCGCGCGGCAGGTCCCGCATCAGCGGATGCCCTCTATTTTACATATCCCAGCTGCATGATGAACAGGGGAACCTCGTCCTTGGAAAGCTTCAGTCCGGACGCCACGGCGTCCGGCTTGATGTTGTACATCACGATGGAGCTGAGGTTGAGAGAGGCTGCCACCAGGCCGATGTTCTGGGCGCCGAAGCTCGCTGTGCCGACTGCGATGTCGTGCATCATCGCCGGGACACTCTTCAGGAACGGCGGGGTCCTGGTGTTGTCCACCGTAAAAACAACCATGAGCGCCGCAGTGGCGATATTCTCCTCGGTGATCTGCCCTCGCACGTCCTTGCCGTTTACTTTCTTCAATACATTGGCGGTCGGCTCATAGCGGAACGCGCCCCTGGTATTCACCACGTACAGGTTCACGTAGTTCACGTCACCCGAGACCGGTAGTGTCGCCCCTGCCTTGGATGCGCCGCTCACCGCGTCCGGCCCCTTCAGTCCGTTGCCCGCCCACACAATGGCCGACAGGTCGGCCACAGAAATGTCCTTCTTGACGAACTCCCGCGCCGCGGATCGAGCCTTGATGGCGTCCACCACGTCGAGCCCGATTTTGGCCGGCGGCTTGCTGAGTGTGATGTCCTGCGCAAAGAGCCCGAATGCTGCCATCGTCATGAGAATCGAGAAAAGAACCCTCTTCATGTTGTCTCCTCCACGTGCCGAAGATAATCCTTTTTCAGATCAAGAGACAGGGGCCTGATGTCATGACACGGAGCTCCCGCAGAGGTTTTCAGCCCGCCTGAATGACGATATACTCCAGCGCATGCCGCCCATGTTTCGGATCCCACGCGCCTGGATTGCCCTTGCTCTGTTCATGACGCTGGTCTCGGCCTGCGCCGCCGTGGGCGAGCCTTCTCCGCAGGCGCGGGCCGGCGCGATCCAGGTGAGCGACGCGGATCTCAGGAGAACGATAGACCTGACCGGCGAATGGGAGCTCTACTGGGGAAAGCTCCTCGAGCCGCGTGACTTCGACGCCGGGTTCCAGGAGAGCAGCGCCGGGAGGTGGCTCATTCGCGTTCCGGGATCCTGGAACGACCTGGCGAATGGCTTTTCAGGAACGGGTTCCGCAACGTACCGCCTCCGCGTGACATTGCCGGATCTCGCAACGGAGCCGATAGGTCTCTATCTCAGGAATATCGCCAGCGCATATCGCCTCTATTGTAATGGCACGCTGATCGCGGAAAACGGCACGGTCTCCTCCCGCACTGACCAGATTCGGGGGTCCTACGCGCAACGGACCGTCTTCTTCGAGGCGCATGACAGGCTGGAGATAGTTCTGCAGGTCAGCAACGCTGAAGAGGTCAAGGCAGGCATGAACACCCCGCTGCGTCTCGGCTACCAGTCAGCCCTTGCGCCCGTGGGAGCCCGGGAGACCATCCTTGACGCCCTCATCTACGCTTTCATTCTTGCGATGGGCCTTTACCACATCCTCCTCTCCATTATCCACCCTGAGGAGAAAGCGTCACTCTACTTCGGCCTCCTGGCCGTGGACCTCGCGCTTCGCGGCGCGCTCACCGGCTCCCGGCTTCTCCACCAGTTTGCCGGCGGCCTGGGCTTCCACACCCTCATTGCCGCGGAGTTCATCACCGTCTACGCTGCCGGCGCCTTTGTCTTCTTCTGCTTCCACTACCTGTTTCCCCGTGAGAGGCCGGGAGCGGCCTGGATTCCCGTGGTCGCTGTGAGCAGCGCCTACAGCTTCTTTGCCGTCTTCGCTCCCATCCGCACCATCGTGGCGGTGCACCTCTACTACGAGATATTCCTCCTTGCTGAAGGAGTTCTCCTCGTGGTGTGGCTCGTGCGGGCTCTCCATGCGCATCGCGAGGGCGCCATTCTCATGCTGTTGGGACTTGTGATCATGCTGGGCGGCGCGACCTATGACATCATCATCGACCAGCTCCACACTTTCGGAGTTTTCGTCACGTCCTACACGGTCGTCGTGTTCATTTTTCTCCAATCTGCCCTGATCGCGCGGCGGTACGCCCTGGCATTCACCTCTGCCCGGGACAACCTTGAAATCTCGGAGGGTCTTGCCACCGGGTACAGCAGGTTCGTGCCCCGCGAGTTCCTGAGTCTCCTGGGCAAAGAGTCGATCATGAACGTGGAGCTCGGCGACCAGATCGAAATGAACCTCACTGTCCTGTTCGCCGATATCCGGTCCTTCACCGCTCTCTCGGAGAAGATGACCCCGCGGGAGAACTTCAACTTCCTCAACTCGTTCCTCAGCAGGGTCTCCCCCGTCATCCGGCGCAACAGCGGGTTCATCGACAAGTACATGGGGGACGGGGTCATGGCGCTCTTCCCGCGTTCCCCCGCTGACGCCCTGTGCGCGGGGGTTGAGCTGCTGGAGACGGTGCGGTTGTTCAATCGCCATCGGGCCAACTCGGGCTACCAGCCCATCTTCATCGGCGTCGGGATCAACTGCGGCAAGCTCATGCTGGGCACCGTGGGAGAGGCGTCGCGGATGGAAGGCACCGTTATTTCCGACGTGGTGAATCTCACGTCGCGTCTCGAGGGGCTCACCCGAAAGTTCGGTTCAAATATCATCGTGAGCAGGGATCTGGTTGCAGCCTGCCCGGACACTGCGGGGTACCCCCGGCGGTACCTCGGGAGCGTTCCGGTCAGGGGGAAAGCCGATCTCGTGGCAGTGTACGAGATCATCGATGCGGTGGATGAGAGCCGCGTCCGCACCTATGACCGGTTCGAGTCTGCCGTCGGCAGTTTCGAACAGCAGCGGTACGCCGAGGCTACGGCGGGGTTCCGCGCAGTCCTGGCGGAAGACCCCGCTGACGTGGCCGCCCGTTATTACATCGACCGCCTGCTGGAGATTGCCCGCGCGAAAGTCGGGCAGGCCCGCCCCGCGGGAATCCGCGCGGCCGGCTGACGGGAGACTGTATATTGAAAAGCCTCAGAGAGAGCGGCAGATTGAGACTCACTGTTTTTCTCATTGGTGTCTCGCTTTTCTGCGTCGCGCTTTCCGTGTGCAGAGTTTTTCTGGCAGGGACGTACGAATACCTCTTCCTCAACTGGAATCTTTTTCTGGCGTTTCTTCCCTGGCTCCTCACGAGCGTCGTGGTTCTCAGGAAGGTCAGGAGCAGAATCGCCATCCTCCTCGTCATGGGAATCTGGCTTTTGTTCTTTCCCAATTGCCTCTACATGCTGACCGATCTCATTCACCTGCGCCAGATCGCAGACGCGCCCGTGTGGCTTGACCTGATCATCGTCCTGTCCTTCGCCTGGGCGGGCCTGTGCTACGGCTTTGTCAGCCTCATCGACATCGAAAGCTTCTTGAAGGACAGATTCCACGCCGCCCCGAAGATCGTGACGGCCCTTTCGGTGTGCATGATCTACCTTGCGGCTTTCGGCATCTACATCGGCAGGTTCCTGCGATGGAACAGCTGGGATCTATTCGGAAATCCAACGGAGCTGATCCACGACATATTCGATCGTTTCACAGGTCTGGGCAGTGACTCGCGTGTCGTTGGCTTCACGGTCCTCATGGGGACTTTGTTGAACTTCATGTATTTCCCGATCAGATACGCCTCCCGCAAACCGGCTGCGGACAGGCAAAGCGCATAGCTCCGCAGGGGTTCTGCCCGTACGGTCGCGATGCCTCCGAGAGGCGGAAGCGCAATTGCTGCGCATTTCTGTGCGATAGCGCACACACGCGGTTTTTTTTGAGCCGCCCATGGGGAGACTTCCAGTGCGCAGGAAGACGCGCTATGTGAAATACCGCACAGAAGGGTGAAGGGTTTTCCACCAATCTCTTACTACGATGACAATAAGTCCCTTCGCAGGAAAACCGGTCAAGCCGGAAATGCTGGTGGACGTACCCCGGCTTGTGACGGCCTACTACGCCGACGTTCCTGACCCTTCCGTGTCTTCTCAAAGGGTCGCATTCGGCACGTCAGGGCATCGTGGTTCCTCCTTCGAAAAGGCCTTTAATGAGCGGCATATCCTTGCTATCAGCCAGGCCATCTGCCTGTACCGAAAGCAGCAGCATATCGACGGTCCGCTGTTCCTTGGCATGGACACGCATGCACTCTCCGTGCCGGCGATGGCAAGCGCCCTGGAAGTTCTGGCTGCGAACGGGGTGGACGTCATGATCGCAGAGGCCGACGAATACACCCCGACTCCTGTCGTCTCCCATGCCATCCTCACGTACAACCGTGGACGCGTGAAAGGATGCGCGGACGGGATAGTCATCACGCCGTCACACAATCCGCCGCGTGACGGCGGGTTCAAGTACAATCCCCCCAACGGCGGACCGGCGGAATCCACGGTCACTTCCTGGATCGAAGCGAAGGCGAACGGATTTCTCGAAACGGGCCTTCGAGGGTTGAAACGCATTCCCTACCAGAAGGCGCTCACGGCTTCCACAACGCACCGGCACGACTACCTGAATGCGTATGTCAACGATCTGGAAAGCGTGATCGACATGGATGTCATCCGCGGCGCCCATATAGGGCTTGGCGTGGACCCGCTTGGCGGCGCGGGGGTTCATTACTGGGGGGCGATTGCCGCACGCTACGAGATCAACCTGACCGTCGTCAACACGATCGTCGATCCGACATTCCGTTTCATGACGGCGGATTGGGACGGCCAGATCAGGATGGACCCCTCCTCGACCTACGCCATGCAGGGCTTGATCGATCTGAAGGATCGTTTCGATATCGCCGTTGCGTGCGACACCGACCATGATCGGCACGGTATCGTCACCAGGAGCGCGGGGCTGCTGCCGCCCAATCACTATCTTGCGGTCGCAATCTTCTACCTTGTCCAGCACCGTCCGGATTGGCCCTCCGCGGCTGCAGTGGGGAAGACCGTGGTGAGCAGCCAGATGATCGATCGCGTCACTGCAAAAGTGGGTCGGAAGCTCTACGAGGTGCCTGTAGGCTTCAAGTGGTTCGTGGACGGCCTGCATGACGGCTCACTTGCCTTTGGAGGAGAGGAGAGCGCGGGGGCCTCGTTCGTCCGTCGCAATGGCGAAGTGTGGACGACGGACAAGGACGGGATCGCCCCTGCTTTGCTTTCGGCGGAGATCACGGCGAGAATGGGCCGCGACCCGGGTGAGGTATACACCGAGCTCACACGCCAGTTCGGTGAGCCTGCCTATGACCGCATCGAAGCACCGGCTACTCCCTCCCAGAAAGAAATCCTCAAGAAGCTTTCTCCGGATCAAGTCCATGCAACGGACCTGGCGGGAGAAAGAATCCAGGCAATCCTTACGCAGGCCCCGGGCAACGGTGCACCCATCGGCGGGTTGAAAGCGGTATCCGAAAGCGGATGGTTCGCGGCGCGGCCTTCCGGGACGGAGGATATCTACAAAATCTACGCCGAGAGCTTTCGGGGAGAGGATCATCTGCGCCGCATCCTGGAGGAAGCCGAGGCGATTGTCGGGAAAGCCCTGGGGGCGAATATGAAAGGGAAGACATGATAAAAGAAACCAATGTCAGGAAGCCAGCCGAAGGTTCCGCACCCGCGGGCGTCGAGGGGTTCGATTCGCTCGCACGGCTTGCACTGGACTTGCGCGCGTCGTGGAATCATTGCGCCGATGAAGTGTGGCGCGAGCTCGATCCCGTGCAATGGGAGCTTACGCACAACCCCTGGGGCGTCCTGCAGACGGCGTCACGAGACACGCTCACGCGCGTGCTCTCCGATCCCCGCTTCCGCGACATGGTGGATGCCCATGTGCAGTCCGGGGAGCGTGCCGCCGCGGCGCCCGCCTGGTTTCAACGCAAGTATCCCCGGTCCAACCTGACGTGCGTCGCGTATTTCAGCATGGAGTTCATGTTGAGCGAGTCCCTCCCGATCTATTCGGGAGGTCTCGGCAATGTGGCCGGCGATCAGCTCAAAGCCGCCAGTGACCTGGGAGTGCCGGTGATCGGCGTGGGACTGCTCTATCAGCAGGGCTACTTCCGGCAGGCAATCGACAGGGACGGGGCGCAGCAGGCGTTCTATCCCTACAACGACCCGGGGCAGATGCCGATCACACCCGTGCGCCAGCCCAACGGCGAGCTGCTGCGGTTGGAAATCGGGCTGCCCGGCTGCGCGGTCTGGCTGCGCGCGTGGCAGGCGCAGGTGGGCAGAGCGACACTCTATCTCCTGGACAGCAACGACGCGGCGAACGCGCCCGTCCAGCGCGGGATCACAAGCCAGTTGTACGGGGGAGGGCTGGAACTGCGCCTCCAGCAGGAGATTCTCCTCGGCATAGGAGGCTGGAGGCTGCTCGCGGCGCTCGGGATCCGGCCCGAAGTCTGTCATCTGAATGAAGGACATGCGGCCTTTGCCGTCCTGGAACGCGCGCGCAGCTTCATGGCCGAGACAGGTCAAGCCTTCGACGTCGCATTGGCCGCCACGCGCTCCGGCAATCTCTTTACTACGCACACGGCGGTGCCGGCCGGCTTCGATCGATTCCCGCCCGCCCTTATCGAGCTCTATTTCGAACACTACGCGGAGGGGAAACTCGGTCTGGCACTCCATGATTTCATGGCCCTCGGCCGACAGAACCCGAATGACTCGTCGGAAAGCTTCAACATGGCCTATCTTGCCATCCGGGGGAGCGGGTCGGTGAACGGCGTGAGTCGATTGCACGGGGAGGTGAGCCGGCATCTCTTCGGGCCCCTCTTTCCGCAGTGGCCTGAGGCTGACGTGCCCATCGGACACGTGACCAATGGGGTCCACATGCCGAGCTGGGACTCCCCCGAGGCCGACGAGCTGTGGACGGAAGCCTGTGGAAAGGACCGTTGGCTGGGCGAAACGGAGAACCTGGAGCAGGGCATTCGCGGCATCTCCAACGCCCGGCTGTGGAAATTCCGCTCCGCGGCCAGTACGTCTCTTGTCGAATATGCCCGCACGCAGCTCTCGCGGGAGCTGGCCGCCTCCGGCGCGTCAACTGATGAGGTTGACGGGGCGAAGCATCTTTTTGATCCCCGCGTCCTGACGCTGGGATTTGCGCGCCGCTTCGCCACCTACAAGAGACCCAACCTGCTCCTGCATGATCCGGATCGACTGCTTCGCCTGTTGTCCAATCCAGAGCATCCGGCTCAGCTCATCATGGCCGGCAAGGCCCATCCGGCGGATCAGACGGGACAGGCCTTGATTCAGAAATGGGTACGCTTCAGCCGGCGGCCCGAGGTGCGAGCGCACGTCATCTTCCTCAGCGACTACGACATGCTGCTGGCCGAGCGCCTGGTACAGGGAGTGGATGTGTGGATCAATACGCCGCGGCGGCCCTGGGAAGCGAGCGGAACAAGCGGTATGAAGGTGCTCGTCAATGGAGGCATCAATCTCTCCGAATTGGACGGGTGGTGGGCCGAAGCATACACGCCTGAAGTGGGATGGGTGCTGGGGGACGGCAGGGAGCACGACGACGATCCTTTGTGGGACGGTGCGGAATCCGCGGCGCTCTATGATCTGCTCGAGCGCGAGGTGATCCCCGAGTTTTACGCGCGGGACAAGGACGGCATCCCCGCTGCCTGGATTGCGCGCATGCGCGAGAGCATGGCGCGGTTGACGCCGCTCTTTTCCACCAACCGCGTGGTCCGCGAATACACCGAGCTGTTCTATCTTCCGGCTGCCGCCGCCTGCCGCGTGCGCACCGCAGAAAAAGGCGAAGGGGGCAGGCATATCGTCGCCTGGGAACATGCTCTGAAAGAGAAATGGGCCGCGCTCCGCTTTGGGGAAGTGAAGGTACATACGAATGCTGCCCGGCACATCATTGAGGCGGAGGTGTATCTCAACAGCCTCGATCCGAATGTCGTTCGCGTCGAGCTGTATGCCAATGGGCTCAATGGCGACGGTCCCATCCGACAGGTGATGACGCATGTTTCGACACCGGCGGGCGGATCGCGTGGGGAGACATATCGCGCGTCGGTATCCGCAACTCGTCCTGCGGCGGACTTTACGGCCCGCATCATACCGCATTACGACGGCGTGAGCGTGCCCCTGGAGATCGGTCCGATCCTCTGGCAGAAGTGAAGGCAGGGCCTGTGAAAAAAACGAACGAGCCCGCGCAGCATGATCAGGCGGCCCATGCGTCGGAGCGAGCCGACGTTCGGGTTGGTGTGCCGCTGCCGCTGGGGACCTCCCCCCACGGCGAAGGGGTGAACTTTTCGTTCATCAGCCGACACGCCAGCCGCGTGCGGCTGGAGCTCTTCGATCATCCCGAGGATGCCGCAGCCGCACGGGTCATCGAGATGGATCCTTTGCGCAACCGCACGGGTGATGTGTGGCACATCTGGGTTGAGGGGATTCGTCCCGGTCAACTCTATGCCTATCGTGTGGACGGTCCGTATAAGCCAGCGGAAGGACTTCGATTCAATTTCCACAAGCTCCTCCTGGACCCTTTTGCAACGGCGATTTCGCAGAAGCTCACATGGGACTTCGGCCCGGCCCGGGGAGAGGACCCGTCCGCGTCCGGCGGAGACCGGGTGCTTTCGACGGTCGATGATGCCGGGTCCATGCCGAAATGCGTATTCACGCAGGAGCATTTTCACTGGCAAGGGGACCGTCCGCCCAGGCTTCCCTGGTCGAAGATGGTCATCTATGAACTACACGTGCGCGGTTTCACAATCCATTCAAGCTCCAGTGTCGAGCATCCCGGCACGTACCGTGGCCTTATTGAAAAGATCCCTTATCTTAAAGAATTAGGGGTGACGGCCGTGGAACTGATGCCTGTGCAGGAGTTCAATGAAACCTCCCTTGCCCGCAGGAATCCGCAGACAAATCAACCGCTCAGGAATTACTGGGGCTACGATCCTGTGGCTTTCTTCGCGCCCAAGGCTTCCTACAGCAGTGCCGGAGGCCTGGGTCAGCAGAAGCTGGAGTTCAAGGAAATGGTGCAGGCCTTTCACAGCGCCGGCATCGAGGTGATCCTGGACGTGGTATTCAATCATACGGCGGAGGGAAACGAACAGGGACCGACACTCAGCTACCGCGGGATCGAGAACGCGATCTTTTACATGCTGGCCGAAGATAAGCGTTCGTACAGGGACTTCACCGGTACCGGCAACACCGTCAATGCCAACCATCCCGTTGTGCGGGATCACATCCTGAGCGCCTTGTGCTACTGGGTGGTTGAAATGCATATCGACGGATTTCGTTTTGACCTGGCCGCGGTGCTCGGTCGGGGCCGTTCCGGCAGGTTGCTGGGCAATCCCCCGCTTCTGGAGCGGATCGCCGAGGACCCGCTCTTGCGGGACGTGAAGCTCATCGCCGAGGCATGGGATGCCGCCGGAGCGTATGAAGTGGGGAGTTTTTCAGGGTGTCGTTGGGCCGAGTGGAACGGCCGTTACCGGGATGATCTCCGCCGCTTCTGGAACGGCGATGAGGGGATGCTCGGAGTGTCCGCCAGCCGCATCTGCGGCAGCGCCGACATGTACGCCAGGTCCGGCAAAGGCCCTGAGAGCAGCATCAACTTTGTCACCTGCCACGACGGCTTCACTCTCAACGACCTCGTGAGCTTTCGCGACAAGCACAACCAGGCAAACGGAGAAAACAACCACGACGGCGCCGAGGCCAATTTCAGCCAGAACAATGGCTTTGAAGGAGAGACAACGGACGCGGCAATCGAGTCTCTCCGGAAGCGCCAGATCAAGAATCTCCTTCTGACCCTGTTCATCTCGCGCGGGGTGCCAATGCTGCTGGGCGGGGACGAGTTTCGCCGCACGCAGGCGGGCAACAACAACGCGTACTGCCAGGACAACGAAACCAGCTGGCATGACTGGAAACGCCTGGAGCAGCACAAGGAAATCTTCCGCTTCACCCGCGGAATGATCGCTTTTCGCCGCGCCCATCCGATTCTGAGCAAAGAGCAATTCTACACGGACGCCGAGATCCATTGGTTCGGCCCGCAGGGAGGATTGCCCAGCTGGTCTGACCCGAAAGAAAAGCAGTTCGCGTGCCTGATCCATGAAGACGAAAAGAGCACGCTCTGCCTGATGTTCAACGCCGGCCAGGACGCGGTCGATTTCGGCGTGCCCCCCGCGCCTCCTGGGACTCTCTGGCATGTGGCCGTCGACACCTCTGCCGACGCGCCGCATGACCTGTTTGATGCGGGCGGGGAGCCGCTCTTGAACGACCCTCAGACGTTCCGCCTGGGTGCCCGATCGAGCGCCATACTCCTGGCTCGACAGGCGAACCGGCAGGCGCAGCACACTGAATTGAAAAGGCCCGGATGAAAAGCGCGATCCCGGTCACGGCTCTATTTCTGGATATCGGCGGTGTCCTGCTTACCAATGGGTGGGATCACCAGGCCCGAGGACGGGCGGCGAAAAGCTTCAAGCTGGAGCCGGCCGAGATGGAGGAGAGGCATCACCTGACTTTCGACACCTACGAGGAGGGAAAGCTCACGCTTGAAGAGTATCTGGGCCGGGTGGTTTTCTATAAGAAGCGGCCGTTCACACGGGCCCAGTTCCGGCGCTTCATGTTCGCGCAATCGAAGCCTTACCCCGGGATGATAGAGCTGGTCGCTCAGCTCAAAATCCGCCGTGGGCTGAAGATCGTCGTGGTCAGCAACGAGGCACGGGAACTGAATTCGCACCGAATCAGGAAGTTCAAGCTGGACGAGTTTGTGGATTCTTTTGTTTCTTCCTGCTTCGTTCACGTCCGCAAGCCCGATGCGGACATCTTTCGGCTTGCGCTGGACATCGCCCAGACACCGGCCCGGAATGTGGTGTACATCGAAAATACCCCGATGTTCGTCCAGGTTGCGGAAGGTTTGGGGATTCGAAGCATTCTTCACACGGACCGCACCTCGACGTGCGCCAAACTGGCTTCACTAGGATTGACATGAAAACACACACACTCTCGCCGGAGCTTCTCCACAGGATGGATGCCTACTGGCGTGCTGCCAACTATCTGTCGGTGGGCCAGATCTATCTGTATGACAATCCGCTGCTCAAACGGCCCCTGGCGCTCGCGGATGTGAAGCACATGCTGCTGGGACATTGGGGCACGACACCCGGGCAGAACTTCATCTACGTGCACTTGAACCGGGTCATCAAGAAGTACGACCTCCAGATGATCTACATCTCGGGCCCCGGGCACGGCGGCCCGGCCGTGGTGGGCAACACATACCTCGAGGGCACCTACAGCGAAGTATATCCCGATATAAGCCAGGACGAATCGGGGCTTCGGAAACTCTTTCTCCAGTTTTCATTTCCAGGAGGAATACCCAGCCACGCGTCACCGGAGTGTCCGGGCTCCATTCACGAAGGCGGGGAGCTGGGCTATTCGCTCAGTCATTCGTTCGGCGCGGTGTTCGACAATCCCGATCTGATCGCTGCCTGCGTCGTCGGGGACGGCGAGGCGGAAACCGGACCGCTGGCCACCGCGTGGCATTCAAACAAGTTTCTCAATCCTGTGACGGACGGCGCGGTCCTGCCAATCCTGCATCTCAACGGCTACAAGATTTCCAACCCGACCATTCTTGCCCGCATTACCCGGGAGGAATTGGAACAATTGCTCCGCGGCTACGGGTGGACACCCTACTTCGTGGAAGGTCGCGAGCCCGGGCCGATGCATGAGGCCATGGCTGCGACGCTGGACACGGTGGTGGAGGAGATCAGGAGAATCCAGCAGGAGGCCAGGGTCCATGGCGCCGCCGCGCGTCCACGCTGGCCGATGATCGTTCTCAACTCCCCGAAGGGCTGGACGGGCCCGAAGATCGTTGATGGCCTGCAGGTCGAAGGCACCTTCCGCGCGCACCAGGTGCCGCTCTCCGACCCGGCAACGCATCCCGAACACCTCAAGCTCCTGGAAGAGTGGTTGAAGAGCTACCGGCCGGAGGAGCTCTTTGACGAGCAGGGCCGCTTGAAACCGGATCTGGCGGAGCTGGCACCCAGGGGTGACCGGCGCATGGGCGCGAATCCCCACGCCAACGGCGGCATTCTGCTTCGCGACCTGCGCATGCCGGATTTCCGCGACTATGCCATCGACGTGCCGTCGCCCGGGGCGCCCGGCATGGGGGACACGCACGTGCTCGGGGGCTTCCTGCGCGACGTGGCGCGGCTGAATGATGAGCAGCGGAACTTCAGGATCTTTGGCCCTGATGAGACACTCTCCAATG
The DNA here is from genome assembly GCA_964437385.1 of uncultured Spirochaetaceae bacterium. GTDB lineage: Bacteria > Spirochaetota > Spirochaetia > SZUA-6 > Fen-1364 > Fen-1364. Next base: position 11,129 of record CAYTGX010000008.1, on the reverse strand, counting down.
GCCTGGAAGCGCTCTTTGAAGTTACCGCGCGCCAATGGGACGCCGCGACCATGCCGAATGACGAGTTCCTGGCGCCGGCGGGGCGCGTGATGGAAATGCTCAGTGAGCATCAATGCGAAGGCTGGCTGGAGGGCTACCTGCTCACCGGACGACATGGCCTTTTCAACTGCTACGAGGCGTTCATTCACATTGTGGACTCGATGTTCAACCAGCACGCCAAGTGGCTGAAGGTCACGTCGCACCTGCCGTGGCGGCGGAAGATCGCATCGCTGAACTACCTGCTGGCCTCGCATGTGTGGCGCCAGGACCACAACGGCTTCACCCACCAGGATCCCGGTTTCATCGACCACGTCGTGAACAAGAAGGCCGAGGTCGTGCGTGTCTACCTTCCACCGGATGCAAACTGCCTGCTGTCGGTGATGGACCACTGCCTGCGCAGCCGCCATTACGTGAACGTCGTGATTGCCGGCAAACACCCGGCGCCGCAGTGGCTGACCATGGAGGCCGCCGTCGCACACTGCAGCGAGGGCATCGGGATCTGGCAGTGGGCCAGCAACGACCAGGGCGTTGCGCCGGACGTGGTCATGGCGTGCTGCGGCGACGTGCCCACCCTGGAAACACTTGCCGCTGTCTCCCTCATGCGCGTACACCTGCCGGACCTGAAGATACGGGTGGTCAACGTCGTGGACCTCATGAAGCTGCAGCCGCGCACCGAGCACCCGCACGGATTGAGCGACACGGATTTCGACGAGCTGTTCACAACAGATACGCCGGTCATCTTCGCCTTCCATGCCTACCCCTGGTTGATCCATCGGCTGACGTACCGCCGCACAAATCACGACAACATCCACGTGCGCGGTTACAAGGAAGAGGGCACCATCACCACGCCGTTTGACATGACGGTGCTGAACGAACTGGACCGCTTCCACCTCGTGATGGACACTATCGACCGCGTGCCGCGGACCGGGGACACGGGCGTCTACCTGAAACAGCAGCTTCAGGACAAGCTGATCGAGCACAGGCACTACATCAACACGCACGGCGAGGATCTGCCGGAAATCCGCAACTGGAAGTGGGGCGGTTCCACGTGAGCAGGGATATGAACAATCAGGTGTACCGGATGGTGGGATAGTGCGGGGGCAGCGAAAGGAGCGTGTATGATGAACTCTGCGTTCGGATGGATGGGCGGTTGGACAAGCGGCTGGATGTGGATCTGGCCGGTGATCGGCGTGCTGGTAGTGGTCCTGCTGATTGTCCTGATTGTCAGGCTGTCCAGGAAATAGTCGTGCGTTCTCAGCCAGCGATCGGCATGGTCGGTTTGGGCGCCATGGGGCGCAATCTTCTGCAGAACATGGCCGGCCACGGCTTCTCGGTCGCGGGCTATGATAAAGATGCGGCCAAGGTCGAGGCCCTGCGCCAGGAATCAAAAGAACGTGACATTCGTGGCGCGGAGGATACAAGGAAGTTCGTCGGCCTGTTGTGCGCACCGCGCACGGTCATGATGCTTGTTCCGGCCGGGGCCCCTGTCGATGCCGTGATTCGGGATCTCCTGCCTTTTCTGACCCCGGGAGATCTTCTCATTGACGGAGGCAACTCTCATTTCACCGATACAGACCTCCGGTCCCGCACACTGGCGGCGCGCGGAATCCAATTCCTCGGTGTGGGCGTTTCCGGAGGTGAGCACGGGGCCCGTCACGGCCCGAGCATCATGCCCGGCGGCCCGGCGGAAGCATACGCGCGCGTGCAGTCGATCTTCGAGGCAATTGCAGCGCCGGTGGACAACGAACCGTGCGTCAGCTGGCTTGGCCCGGGCTCGGCGGGGCACTACGTCAAAATGATCCACAATGGCATTGAATACGGGCTGATGCAGATGAACGCGGAAACCTACGACATGATGAAGCGGGGGCTGGGGCTGACGGACGATGAGATGGGCGACGTGTATGACCGTTGGAATCAGGGTGAGCTCAGCTCCTACCTCATTGAAATCGCCGTGCAGATTTTTCGTCGGGTCGATGAAAAGACCGGCACACGGCTCATTGACGTGATTCTCGATGAGGCCAGGCAGAAAGGCACAGGAATGTGGATGTCGCAGGATGCCATGGATGTGCAGGTGCCCGTGCCTACGATAGATGCAGCCGTCGCAATGCGAAATCTTTCTGCCTTCAAAAACGAACGCGAAGCCTTGAGCAGGAGGCTTGTGAGGACGGGTCCACGTTTTTCAGGCAATCGCGATTCCGTTCTGACGCAGTTGCGTGATGCTCTGTACGCCGGCACGATCCTCACCTTTGCCCAGGGCATGGCCCAGCTATGGAAAGCTTCCCAGACCTACTCCTACCATGTGTCCCTGGAAAGCGTTGCGCGCATCTGGCGCGGAGGCTGCATCATCCGTGCCAGTGTATTGGAGCCGGTCCGGGCGGCGCCGGACCTGTCACACCTGCTGTTGGATCCCGCCCTCGGAGATGCCGTCATGGCGCGGCAGGAAAGCCTCCGTGCCGTGGTGTGCGCATCCGCGCAGTGGGGCATCCCGGCGCCCGCACTGATGGGGTCTCTCGGCTACCTGGACGCGTACCGAAGCGAATGGATGCCGGCCAACCTCATCCAGGCCCAGAGAGATTACTTCGGCGCGCACAGCTATGAGCGGACCGACGCCAGAGGCACGTTTCACACCCAGTGGGAGAAAGAGTAGGCCGCCATGGCTGTTTTTCCCGCAATCATCATGATTTTCGGCGGCGCGGGCGATCTGACCTGGCGAAAGCTGATTCCGTCCCTTTTCGATCTGCACCGGGAGGGACGAATACCGGCACGGTTTGCGATCATCGCCGTGGATCGCGTGCATTTTCGCGATACCGAGCTGCGCAGTCGCTTCCTCGACGGCGCAAAGCGGTTCTCGCGGAAAGGGAAGTTGAACGGTTCCAACTGGACGGCCTTTGCCCGGCACGTCACCTATCACCAGGGAGATTTCAACGACCCGGCAATGTACTCGAGCTTGAAGAAGAAGTGCGAGAAACTGGATAAGGAATGGAAAGGGAAGGCCGGTCACATCTTCCACATGGCCGTTCCGCCGGCAATGGTCGGGATAATTCCCAGGCTGCTGGCGGAGGCGGGGTTGAACCGCAGTAAAATGCACGACCGGATAGTGGTGGAAAAGCCGATCGGACATGACCTGGAATCGGCACGGGAAATGAACTCCACGCTGAAGGAGAGTTTTCACGAATCGCAGATTTTCCGCATTGACCACTACCTGGGCAAAGAGACCGTGCAGAATATCCTGGCGTTCCGCTTCGCCAATCCGCTCTTCGAGCCGATCTGGAACCGGCGCTACGTCGATTATGTGACCATCACCGTAGCCGAGGATGTAGGGGTGGGGCATCGGGGAGGATACTACGAGCACGCGGGAGCACTGCGGGACATGGTGCAGAATCACCTGATGCAGCTCCTGTGCCTGGTGGCCATGGAGCCGATGGTATCTTTTGATGCCGACGAGATTCGCAACAAAAAGGTCGACGTGCTGCACGCGGTGAGGCCGATCCGCGCCGATGCGGTGCCCGAGTGCGCCGTGCGCGGGCAATATGGCGGGGGCAGCCTTCATGGCAAGAAAGTGCGCGGCTACCGCCAGGAAGCGGACGTATCGACTCGTTCGAAAACGGAGACATTTGCCGCTTTGAAGCTGTTCATAGACAACTGGCGCTGGCAGGGGGTGCCGTTCTACCTCCGCACGGGCAAACGCCTGTGCGGGCAGTTTTCGGAGGTCGCCATTCAGTTCCGGTCGGTGCCGCATCAGTCATTCCCTCGTGAGGCCAGCCGCGATTGGCACCCGTCCCGTCTTGTGCTTTCGATTCAGCCTGAAGAGGGCATCGTGCTGGGATTTCAGGCAAAGTACCCCGGGTCGAAGATCCTTTTACGGCCGGTGGAGATGCGGTTCAGTTATAAGGAGAGTTTTGCTGTGCCCTCACCGGACGCGTATGAGACTCTGCTTCTGGACGTGATGAACAATGATCCCACCCTGTTCATGCGGGCAGACCAGTTTGAAGCGGCGTGGCAGATCCTGATGCCGGTGCTGAACGCGTGGGGAAAATCCCGCCCTCGCAGCTTTCCCGACTACGCTCCGGGCAGCTGGGGACCTCGGGCGGCTGATGAGCTGCTTGCGCGTGACGGGCACGAATGGAGACCCATCGGATGAGATATCGGGGCGAGGGGGTGCTGCCTGGAGGCAGGGTGCCGCGGGAAAGGGAAACGAAGGATGGCTGAGGGCGGCCTGGACCTCAACGACACGCGCTTGTACATCGACCGGGAGCTGAGCCTTCTTGACTTTTTCCGCAGGGTCCTTCAAGAGGCCTGGGACGCCGCCAACCCGCTGCTGGAGCGCGTGAAGTTTCTTTCCATTGTGAGCTCCAATCTCGCGGAGTTTTTCATGGTGCGGGTGGCGGGGCTGAAGCAGCAGATCGAGGCGGGGGTCACCGAGATCTCCCCCGCGGGGCTCTCTCCGGCCGCCCAGCTGGAGACCGTCCGCCTCCGCAGCCACGAGTTGATGAAGGAAGCGCGCATCAGCCTCCGTTCACTGCTCCCTGAGCTGGAAAGCGCCGGCATCCACCTCGTCGATTATGCCACGCTGGGGGCCGAGCAGAGGGCGGAGGCCGACCGCTACTTCGAACAGGTGGTCTTTCCGGTGCTCACGCCGCTTGCCGTGGATCCTGGCCGGCCTTTTCCCCACATCTCCAACATGAGCCTGAACCTGGCGCTCATCATCCGCGACCCTGCGGGCAGGGAGCGCTTTGCCAGGGTGAAGCTGCCCCCCACCTTTCCGCGGTTCCTGAAGCTGCGGCCCGTCGGGAGCAGCAGCGAGACCCGCCACGATCTGCTCTGGCTCGAGCAGCTGGTGGCTGCCAACGTGGGAGCTCTTTTTCCCGGCATGCAGATCGTCACGTCCCACCCCTTCCGCGTGACACGGGATGCGGAGGTCTCGATCCAGGAGCTGGAGGCCGAAGACCTGCTGGAAACGGTCGAGCGGGGCCTGCGCATGCGGCGGTTCGGCCGCGTGGTGCGCCTGACCACCGACACCGCCATGCCCGGCACTATTCGCGATCTCCTGGTGGAGAACCTCGAGATCGAGAGGAGCGATCTGTACACCATGGATCCGCCCCTCGGCATGAGCGATCTGTCCCAGCTTCACGCCTTGGACCGCAGTGATCTGAAGGACCCACCGTTCATGCCTTCGATCCCCGCCGGGTTCGAGGAAACCGAAGGCGATATCTTCGCCGCCATTCGACGACAGGACATCCTCCTGCACCATCCCTACGACTCTTTCACCCCTGTGGTCGAGTTCCTTGCCGCGGCGGCCCGGGATCCGGCCGTGCTCGCGATCAAGCAGACCCTGTACCGTGTAGGGCAGAACTCCCCTGTCGTGGAAGTCCTGCTGGACGCGGTGCGCAACGGGAAGCAGGTGGCCGTGCTGGTGGAGCTGAAGGCGCGCTTCGATGAAGAGAGCAACATCGAGTGGGCCCGGGCGCTGGAGAGAGAGGGAGTGCACGTGGTCTACGGCCTGCTCGGCCTGAAGACCCACTCGAAGATCGCCCTGGTGGTCCGGCAGGAAGGCGAGCGAATCCGCCGATACGTGCACCTGTCCACGGGGAACTACAATGCGCTCACGGCACACCAGTACACGGACCTGGGTCTTTTCACCTGCGACGATGCCATCGGCGCCGATGCCTCCGACATTTTCAACTATCTCACCGGCTACTCCGGTACGCGCGTCTTCCGTCGCTTCCTTGTCGCGCCCATTAACCTGAGGAGCGGGCTGGAATCCCTCATTCGCCGGGAAATCGATCAACAGCGCTGCGGCAAGCAGGGACACCTCATATTCAAGATCAATTCGCTCGTCGACAAGCCCATCATCCAGCTCCTGTACCAGGCGTCCCAGCAGGGGGTGCGTATCGATCTGATCGTACGCGGCATGTGCTGCCTGCGCCCCGGCACCCCCGGCGTGAGCGACACGATCAGCGTGCGGAGCATCGTCGGACGTTTCCTGGAGCACAGCCGTGTTTTCTGGTTTTCAAACGGAGGCAGCGAAGAAGTCTACCTGGGCAGCGCGGATCTCATGGGGCGCAACCTCGACCGGCGCGTGGAGATCCTGTTCCCCGTGCTGGATCAGCGGTTGGTCCATCAGCTGCGGGCCGACGTGCTGGAAACCTGCCTGACCGACACCCGCAGGGCCTGGGTCATGTCGTCCGACGGAAACTACGCGCGGCCGACGCCCGTTGCCGGGGAGAAATCGAGAGACGCGCAGGCTGAGTTTGTCCGGCGCCGTCCCGGGGGGGGCATCGTGGGCATGAGCCCGCCGCTGTGCGGGGAGCCGGATCAATCAGCGTGCGCGTTTTTCCCGCCCGCGGGCCGTTCCGGGTAGCGCATGCCGAGTCCCTCGAGCGCCGCAACGATGGCCTGCGCAACCATGAGATTGCGGTACCAGTTGTGGTTGGACGCAATGATGCGCCACGGGGCCCACTCCGTGCTCGTCCGAAAGAGAACTTCCTCGTAGGCCCGCGCGTACTGATCCCACAGTTTGCGCTCCGCCAGATCAGCGGGGTTGAACTTCCAGCGTTTCAGCGGATCATCGATTCGGCTCTGGAGGCGTTTCTTCTGCTCTTTCTGGTCGATGTGGAGAAAGAACTTGATGAGGGTGGTCCCTTCCTCGGTGAGCATTCTCTCGAAGTCGTTGATCTGTGAGAACCTCCGTTTCCACACGTCCGCAGGCACCATTTTGTGCACGCGGACGATCAGGACTTCCTCGTAGTAGGAGCGGTTGAAGATGCCCAGCTCGCCCCGCCCCGGAACCTGGAGGTGCGCGCGCCAGAGATAGTCATGATCGAGCTCCGGGAGCGTGGGCGCCTTGAAACTGGCCACCCGGACGCCCTCCGGGTTTACCCCTTCGAACACCCTGCGTATTGTCCCGTCCTTGCCCGCCGTATCCATTGCTTGAAGGATCACAAGGACCTTTCGCTGATGCTCCGCGTACAGGACCTCCTGTAAAGCATCCAGCTTCCGCGTCAACGCGGCCATGCGGACGGACGCATCCTCCTTCCCTCCCTTCACGCCGGCGATGTCGCTGGGATCCCAGTCATGCAATCGTACATGAGAGCCCGGCGCCACGATGCTCTTGTCCATACCGCACAATGTATGAATAAAGTCTCCGCAAGGAAACCTGTCTCCGCAATTTCCGAGTGCCTCGAGAACATGCGTCGTGCGGGCATATGTGTGCTACCCGACAAACGTCTGCCTCAGAGAATGGCGATCATTGAGATCGCGCGAGGAGGATGGTATGTACTGCCTGCTTTACCAATTCCCCCGCAGTACGTGTGGAACAAGGGAGATTCGCCATGATATATAACGGTCAGACGCGAGCAGGCCAGTTCTTCATCTCACTGGCCAGTGGATTCCAGGAGACGCGGCTTGAGATCCTCCTGTTCTTTCTCTTGATCTTCGCTTTCCTGCTGTTTTTTGCCTCGTATGCCGTCGTGCAGAAGCGTCGAGCACATCGGGAACTGAGGAGGCTTTCCCATGAAATCCTCGAAAACCTCCTCAGCAGGCTCGATTTGAACGCTCATGAAGCAGCCATTCTCGGAGAGCTTGCGAAGTATCTTGGTCAGGGAGAGTCCATGCGCGCCCTGCTGGTCAGTGCCCATGTCTTTGACGCATGCGCGCGAAATATGCGCCTGTCGGAAACGGTTTCCGAATCACAGCTCAGTGCCCTGCGGCTGAAGATGGGTTTCCGCGTCATGCAGCCCGAGGACGTTCCGGAGTCAAGCACGGAGCTTCCCGAGGGCTCGCCGCTGCTTCTTGCTGTGGGGACGCGGACTCGGCTGCGTGGCAAGCTCATTGCGCAAGAACCTGGCAGCATGCTCGTAAAGCTCCATCCGGGAATCGCGCCTCCGGCGACGGGTCAGCGCTTCACCCTTTATTTTCACAATTCGGCCGGCATCTTCTCTTTCCCCACCAGAATCATTGACCGCAGAGAGGATACCGTGCACCTGGAACACTCTTCGCACATTACACGGCTTCAAAGGAGAAAATATTACAGGAGGAAAGAATTTCTTCCCATCTTCATCAGGCTGGCTTCCACGCCGGTGCTCCCGCAGGAATCCTTCCTTCTCGATCTTGGCGGCGGAGGCGCGAGCCTTCAGAATCCCCGAGGGCTGTTCAAAAAAGGGGATCTCCTTGAGCTGTCTTTCGTTCCTGAGATCGGCAAGTTCAAGCTTGCGGCCCGTGTGATCCGGGTTTCGAAGAACGGCGAGGTCGTCAACGTGAAATTCGAATCTCTCTCAGATGCGGAAAGGAATCGAATCATGGGATTTCTTTTCAAACAATCCGACCGGGTCCCTGCATAACCGTGTCCGGCTCAGATTTCCGGTTTCCCATAGGTGTAGGACACGAAAGCCGCGGACTTCCCGTCAGGGCTCCACGAGGGGACATTCATGGTCCCCTGGCCCCCGTAAAGGTGGGCAAGGACCCGCACCCTCCCGCTCGCCAGGTCCTGCTCGCGGATCATGACGCGCTGGTTGGGCGGGTGCCGGGCAGCGGGAACCGACGGAGGATATGATACGTAGAGCATCCGCTTTCCGTCCGGCGAGAGGTGGGCGAACCAGTCATTCCAGTCGTCGAAGCTCACCTGCTCCTGGCTGCTTCCGTCCGGCCTCATCCGCCATATCTTCATCCGGCCCGAACGGGTGGAATTGAAGTAGATGAATGCGCCGTCCGGGCTGTATTCGGGACCGTCATCCAGACCGGGATCCATGGTCAGCCGGGTTTCCCTTCCGCCCTGCGCACTGATAGCCCAGACGTCATAATTGCCTTCGCGCTCGGCGCAGTAGACCAGCGTCCCGCCGTCAGGCGACCATCCATGCCAGTAGGAAGGGGCCTGATCCGTGATCTTCACCGGCTGCCCGCCTTCAATGCCTACAACGTAGATCTGGGAGCCGGCCTTTCTTCCTGCCTGCTCGGTATGGCTGGAGAGGGCGAGCCGCGTTCCGTCAAAGGAGATGCCGTGATCGTTGTTGTGTGCCCTTACATGCCCCGTATCGAGCACGCGGGGCTTCATGGTGTCAAGGGGGAACCTGTGGATCCTGCCGTCCTGGTTGAACAGCAGGAACCTGCCGTCACGCGACCAGTTGGGTGCTTCGAAGTGCCGAGTGCTGGTGTAGACGATCCTGCGGAGCCCCGTCTCCACATCCAGCACCTCCAGCCTGCTGGGTGAGGGGTCCGCCTCACTATCTGGCCCTCCCGGCGCGGGTACGTCGAATCGGACGTTGCGAAACACGGCGGTCTCCACAACGCTGATTTCGTGCGAGCAGACGAAGAGGCCGGCCAGGATCCTTGCTGAGAAATCCATCGTGACCCGGCCAGTTTCGACAAGGGCTTCCCCTCTTTTCGCGGCCCTCATGACGACGGTCTTCCCTGCGCGTTCGAGCTGGACGACGTCCGGCGACGTCATCTCCGCCTTCACCTGGAGCGTCTCTGCGCCCCTCTGAGCGCGATACTGGAGCGAGGCAAGCCCGTCTCCGTGAATCGCCGCGTCGGCGTAGATCGAGTCCCCTTCCATGCCCTGGCGGAACATGATGCCCCATTTCCGATGGGCGTTGACGCCTTTTCCCTCGAGCCCTCCCTCCACGGTCACGATGAAATCACCGCTCATTCTCACTGCGGCGAGGTGGAACTCATCCGAAGTCCCCCACATGTTCTCACCGCCGCCCGTGAGGGTGTATGTACACCCGCGCGCGTCGTAGTACGTGCTGCCGGCGACCCGCCTTCTGCCCACATCCTTTACGATGTCGAAGGCGCCCTTATTCGGTTTCAACATTGTAGGTTCCTGCCTGTCGTTTGAAAATGCCCAGCATGGCCCCGTTCAAAAGGTAAAGACGGGACACGACGGAGATGAGGCTGGAGAACTGGCCATGGGGATCAAGCTGCCGCAGCAGCTGGAAATGATCCAGGATGTCTTCAGGGAGGAGGAGAAGCAGGCCAAGCCCTATGAACAGGTACGGAGAGCTCCCGCTCGTGAGACCGATCACCAGCACAAGCAGGGCAAGGGGCTCGGCAAGGAGCGTATCGAGTACCGGCTTGGCCAGCCTCAGCAGGTGCTTTGTCGAGGAATGCAGCCGCGGCCCCTCGTACATGAGAAGCCACGGCAGGAAGACAACCGCAAACACCGCCAGGAGTGCGACGATTCCCGCGACAAGGTAGAGGCTGCGCTGGCGCCGGGAGAATATCATCAGCCGCACCGGTGAGGCGATATAGAGCGAAAAAAACATCAGCGGAAAAAAGGAGGCCGTGGAGAAAAGCTCCTCAGTCCAGGACTCGCTCCCCGACAGGAACGGATCGATGAGGGATCCCAGGGAAAGAACAGTGAGGCCGCAGAACAGGAAGAGCCATGCGCTCATCAGCACCGGGTTGTCTCTTTGCCGATACGCGGCCACGAGCACCGCTGTCAGCACGACCAGGGACGCCACCGTGGTGAATACGACGGAACCCGCCATGACGTTCACCAGCTCGACAGGGAGTGCCGCGTCGATGGCGAAAAGAGCGGCCGCGACAAATATCGGATAGAGCAGGAGAAGCATCACCATTTCCGTCTTGTCCCCTGTGGCCCCGACGCCCTGGCGTGACGCTCCTTCAGAGCGCGGAGGAATTTCGGCGCGCCGTCGAAAAGCCTGGAGAAACGTATGCCCGCAGTGTGCTCATCCCTGTAGACGACGTCAATCGCCGCTTCGAGCTGCACGTCGCCCCAGGAAATGTCGGCGGAGGGAACAAAAGTGCCGGCATCGAGCTGGAAGCCGGCGCGTCCCGATTCCATGCTGATCGCCGCACCCCCCTCGCTGACGTTCTTCAGCGGGAATGCGTTCCTGCCGCCCGGCTCTGAGAGTTGAAGCACCGCGTTCATGCCCGTGGGGACCGCGAATCTCGGGGATGCACGCTTCGCCCTGATGTTCATCTGTCGAAGCGCGAGATCCAGGAGCCGCGCCGAGTGCTGGTCGCCGCGGAACGGCTTTACGATAACACCGGCGACCTTGAGCGACATCGCGTCATGTGCGTCGGTGAAGCTGAACCGGTTCTCCACCGGCAGCGAGCCGGTGAATTGCGCC
>CAYTGX010000007.1:65668-90430 GCA_964437385.1 uncultured Spirochaetaceae bacterium | reverse complement strand
TAAAGAGGTCGCGCAGAAGAGCAACGGCAAGATCGTGCTTTTCAGCGGCGCCAGTGATGCGTTCTGGGCATTCTATGGAATGAATACCAAGGAGCCGTTCGTCAAGAATGGCAAGCTGAACATGGATACCTCCGTCTGGGCGGCCTACCAGTTGATCGAAAGGCTCGTGAAGGTTAATGCCCTCGGCAAGTACACCCAGTGGACGCCGGCCTGGAACGCTTCCTTCGGCAGCAACACGGTCATCTTCTACCCCTCGCCCAGCTGGTTCATCACCTGGGCCCTCAGGGCGAATGACCGGATGGCCAAGGGGAAATACGGCCTCATCTCCCCTCCGGGCGGCGGGTTCAGCTGGGGCGGCACCTCGTACTCCATTTCCAAGACAAGCAAGAACAAGCAGCTTGCCTGGGCGTACATCAAGTGGTTTACGATGAGCATGGAAGGAACCCGGAGCTTCGTGCGCACATGGAGCACCCCGACCCTTTATGCGCCGTCGTATGACACGGATATCTATACCTCGGAGAAGAACAAGGACCCCTTCTACGCGGGGCAGAACTACCTGGCCAAGCTGATAGAAATCTCCCGGAATCCCAATACGATGACGCGTCCCATGACGCCCTATGACCAGACAGTCCAGGACTCCAATACGCCGATACTTGAAACGCTCGGACAGGGGGTGTCCGCGCAGGAAGCGTATACGAAGTTGAAGGCTGATATTCTGGAAAAGGTGCCTGAGCTGAGCCAGTAACGCTTGAAGAGACGCGCCACCCGCGGGCCCTGTGCAGCCGCGCCTGGCGCGTCATATCTTTCGGAAAGGCGATCGAGAGTTCCACATGAAAGAGAGCACCGGGCCGACCGTCCTGCGCCGTCATTCGCGAAGCGGCCGCTATGCCCCCTACCTTTTCATCACTCCGTATTTCGCCATCTACATCGCATTCTCCCTTTTCCCCATCATCTATACGTTCTATATCAGCCTCACGGCCTGGAACGGCTTCAGCGCCCCCGTGTTCGTGGGAATCAAGAATTACCTCACGCTCGTCGCGGACAAGAGATTCTTCGGCGCTCTCACCAACACGCTGATCCTGATGCTCATGATCATCCCGGTGCAGATCGGGCTCGGCATGTTCCTTGCCGTCCTTCTCAGCAGCAACAACATGATCGGGAAAGGAAGCTTCCGCCTGCTCAATTTCCTTCCTTACCTGACCACGCCGGTCGCGCTGGGAATCATCTTCGGAATCATGTTCGACTGGCAGTTCGGCGCAATCAACCAGATCCTCGGCGCCCTGGGGCTGGTCAGGGAGAACATCAACTGGATAGGGAAACCATGGCCGGCACGCGTCATGGTGAGCCTGGTGACGATCTGGAAATACTACGGCTACACGGCGGTGCTCTTCATCGCGGGGATCACCAATATCAATCCGTCCCTCTATGAGGCGGCGGAGATCGACGGCGTGAACGGCGTGCAGAAGTTCATGCGGATCACCGTGCCCCTGCTGAAACCCACGGTCATTTTCGTGGTCCTCACCACCATGATCGGGTGCTTCCAGATTTTCGACGAGCCTCTCATGATTTTCTCCACGGCAGGCTCGAGCTCGATGGTCGGCGGTCCCGAGCATGCCGTGCTCACGGGAGTCTGGATGATTTTCGATACTGCATTCGGCAACATCCTGCGGTTCGGGTACGGGGCAACCGTGGCCTACGGGCTGTTCGTCTTTATCGCCATCCTGACCATCGGGGTGAACAGGCTCATGCAGCGGAGAGAGGATTTATGGTAGGCAGGAGCTTCATCGTCCGACTCATCATGGTTCTCTTCGTGGGGGTCGTGTCCATTGTGGCCATCTACCCGTACTACTCCATGATCATGATGGGGACGTACTATTCCAACGACCTTTTCACCGGAATCAAGATCCTCCCCGGGGACTACCTCAAGGAGAACCTTGCAACGCTGAAGACCATCAACATTCTCACGTTCTACAAGAACTCCGTCCTGGTTGCCGTGAGCTGTTCGATCCTGACGGTCCTGGTCTGCGCGGCGGCCGGATTCGGATTTGCCAAGTACCAGTTCAGGTTCAAGAAGTCCCTCTTCACATTCATCCTGCTCACCATGATGGTGCCCCTTCAGCTCGGCATCGTTGCATTCGTGGTGGAGATGAGAGCTATCGGCTGGTTGAAGACGCTTCTGCCCCTCATTGTGCCGCCCGCGGCCAACGCGTTCGGCGCCTTCTGGATGACCCAGTTCGCTCTCCAGGCGATTCCGGACGAGGTCATGGAGAGCGCGAGGATAGACGGCTGCAGCGAGTTCCGCATATTCACGCAGATAGCCCTGCCGTTCATGGTGCCGGCGTGCACCACGCTCGGCCTCTTGTCCTTCCTCCTGTCCTGGAACAGCCTTTTTGCGCCCCTCATCGTCATCTCCGACGCCAAGCTGTTCACCATCCCGCTGGGAATCCGGCAGCTTGCCACCAATTTCCGCATGGACAATGCGGCGCAGATACTCGGTCTCACCCTGACGTCCATACCCATCCTGTTCCTGTTTGCGCTTTTCTCTCGAAGCCTGATCAACGGCCTCTCTTCCGCCGCCGTAAAAGGATGAAAATGAAACAATTGACGTTTCCCAAGGGGTTCCTCTGGGGCGCCGCCACCGCCGCGTACCAGATCGAAGGAGGCTGGCGGGACGACGGCAAGGGCGAATCGATATGGGACCGGTTCACGCACAGCCCCGGCAGGATCGACGACGGCAACAACGGGGACACGGCCTGCGATTCCTACCACCGCATGGCAGAGGACGTCGCGCTCATGAAGGAGCTCGGCCTGCAGTCCTACAGGTATTCCATCTCCTGGCCGCGCGTGCTGCCGGAAGGCAGGGGCACGCCGAACGCAAAAGGCCTGGACTATTACAAGAGGCTGACAGACCTCCTCCTTCAAAACGGCATATCCCCCATGGTGACGCTCTACCACTGGGACCTGCCGCAGAAACTGCAGGACATCGGGGGGTGGGTCAACCGGGACGTGACGGACTATTTCCAGCAGTTTGCCTCCCTGCTCTTCAAGGAGCTGGGGGACAAGGTGCCGTACTGGATCACCCTCAATGAGCCCGTGGTCACGTCCTTTGCCGGCAACTGGGTGGGAGAGCATCCACCGGGGATCAGGGACTTCTCCACTGCGCTGGCTGTTTCCCACCATCTCCTTCTCTCCCACGGCAAGGCCCTTCAGGCGTATCGCCAGATGGGACTGAAATCGCAAATCGGCATCACGATCTGCCTGACCCCGATGTACCCCGCATCCAAGAAGGAAGAGGACATCGCCGCAACGAAACGCAGTGACGGCTATTTCAACCGCTGGTTCCTGGATCCGGTGCTGAAAGGGAAGTATCCCTCGGACATGATCGACTGGTATTCCCGGCGCGTCGTTCTGCCGGAGATCACCCCCGCGGATCTCACGCTCATCAACGGCAAGCTCGATTTCTTCGGGTTGAACAACTATTTTGCCGGCGTGGTCAGTGCGGATTCCAGCAGGTTCCCCCTCGAGCTGGCGGAGAACAGGATGGGCGAATACCGGACGGAAATGGGGTGGGGCATCAACCCGGAAGCGTTCTACGATCTCCTGATGCGCCTGCACAAGGACTACCCGGGCATCAGGATCATCATCACGGAGAACGGCGTGTCCTACCGGGACATGATCAACAGGGAAGGAAAAGTACCCGACGAGAACAGGATCGATTTTCTCCACCGGTACCTCTCCAGCGTCCACAGGGCTATCCAGGAAGGCGTGGACATCCGCGGCTACCACGTCTGGACGCTGATGGACAATTTTGAATGGGCGCACGGGTTCTCCCAGAGATTCGGGCTTGCATACACGGACTTTGCCACTCAGAAGAGGATCATCAAGAGCAGTGGATACTGGTACAAAGAGGTGATAAGGAACAATGGCTTCGCAAGCCCCTGATCTCCGGCAGAAGGCAAAAAATGCTCTGCTGGCCATGCAGAGATACTCCTGGGAGCAGGGTGTTGCGGCGCAGAGCTTCCTCGAATCCGGGGACTCGGAGCTGGTCATCCTGCTTGCAAAAGAGGCGGTTGTCCGCCAGCTTGCAGACGGCCGGCTGGGGGTGATGGGGAACCTCACCGCGGTCACCGACCCCGCGGCGGCGGGGGAGGCCCTGCTCTTTGCGGCACGGACGACCGGTGATGCAGCCTTGAGCAATGCCGCGGCAAAGATGATCGATTGGCTCCTGTACAGGGCCCCCAGGACCACCGCGGGCATCCTCTACCATCTTCATGACCGGGCGCAGGTCTGGGTGGACTCTTTCTACATGGCGCCGCCTTTCCTGTCCGCGGCGGGTCATCACGACGAAGCGGTAAAACAGATAGAAGGGTTCCGCCGTCTTTTGTTCGATCCCGGGAAGAAACTCATGTCCCACATCTGGGACGAGGAGCGTCACGCATTCGCGCGGAAGGCATTCTGGGGGGTCGGCAACGGATGGGCGCTTGCCGGCATGGCCAGGGTGGTCAGGACGCTTCCTTCCATGATGAAGCAGGAGAAGGAAAGACTCATCCGCTACGTGAAGGAAGGGGTGGAGGGCTGCCTCCCCTACATGAGGGAAGACGGGCTTTTCCATGACGTGCTGGACGACCCGACGACCTTCGTGGAGACGAACCTTTCCCAGATGCTGAGCTACGTGCTCTATCGAGGCATGGCAGGAGGCTGGCTCGACGCAGGCTACGCCGAGTGCGCGGACAGGATGCGGCACGCGGCGCAGGGCAAGGTGGACAGGTACGGGCTGGTCCAGGGGGTCTGTGCCTCTCCGCACTTCGACCGGCCGGGAACGGCTGCCGAGGGTCAGGCGTTCTTCCTCCTCATGGAGGCTGCAGCGGACGACTGGGGCGCGCTTTCCTAGATCTTCGGCCAGCAGGGCGTCGGTTTTGCCCGCCTTGCTCTCATCGCGCACGGGGCGCTTGCCCCGGTCATACCGCTCATCCTCTATGTGCCGGAAGAACTACATGCGTATACATATATACACTTGACATGTATACTATCTGCCTAATACGATGTCCTGAAGAGGTTCTTCACCATGAAAACCGTCAACGCGCTTACCGTGCGGAACAATCTTGGGAGAGTTCTCCAGGAGCTGGAAGAGAAGAAGGAACCCATCCTGGTTACCAAGGGACGTCGGGTCAGGGCCGTGCTTATTACGCCGGAAGACTTTCAACGCAGGTTCGTTGACGTGCTGGCGGAAGAACGAAAACAGGACTGGATTCGCAAGCTTGACGAGCTTCGCGCGCCGCGCCTGGGGGACATATCGACGATGGACGTATTGCGCGAGTTGAGAGGCGGCGTCTCGTGAGGTTCGTCCTGGATGCGTCCGTTGCCCTGCGGTGGTTCATCGCCGAAGAACGCTCGGTGAGCGCGGACGCCGTCTATCATCGGCTGGTAGATGAGCCGGAATCGTTCGCGGTGCCGGAGCTGTTCTGCTACGAAGTCTTCGCCATCCTGTTTCGCGTTCACCCGCGGGCGCAGGAGACCTTCGAGCAGGGCATCCTGCCGCTCCTTCGTTCGGGTCTGCTTCGGTACCCGATGACCGATGCCGTGGCATCCAGGGCGGCGCGGTTCGTCGCGGCCGGCCTGACGGGCTACGATGCCTGCTATGCCGCTCTTGCCGAAGAGCTCGACGCGGTGTGGCTGACATTTGACAGCAGGGCTCACGCGCGCATCATGGCGGAAGGCGTCTCCACCGACATTACAAGTGGTCTCCCCGCCGGCTGGTAGAGATGGAGCGGAGGGCCGCTGGACCGTCGCGGCCGGCCCGCCTCACGGCCGACGTCTGGGGCTCGGCGCTTGATCTCATCCGCACGCGTCACCCGCCGCGGCTCGACTGCCGGCCTCAGATCTTCGCTTTTTCCAGGATGCGCGCGATCTCCTGTGTATCCGCCTGCGAGATGTCGATGTGCGTCACGAACCTCACCTGGTCCGCTGCGGATGCGCCGGAAAGGATTCCCTGGCGGGCCAGCGCATCCACGACGGCAGCGGCGGTCCTGCCCGGGGTGCGGAAGTAGATGATGTTGGTAACGACGTCCCGCGGGTCGAGCTTTGCCCACGTGGTGCCCGCAAGGGCCCGCGCAATGGTCTTCGCGTTTTCATGATCCTCGGAAAGCCGCTCCACGTTGTGGGTGAGCGCATACACGCCTGCAGCGGCGATGATGCCCGCCTGCCGCATTCCGCCGCCCAGCATCTTGCGCACCCTGCGCGCTTCGCCGATCAGGTCCCTTGTCCCGCACAGCATCGCGCCCACGGGCGCGCCCAGCCCCTTTGACAGGCAGAACGTGACGGTGTCGGTTTCCGCGCATAGTGCGCGCGCCGGCACGCCGGAGGCGGCCGCCGCGTTGAAGAGCCGGGCCCCGTCCATGTGCAGGGACAGTCCCTTCCTGCGCGCGAATGCGCTGACGTCCTTCAGCGTGGCAAGCGGGTAGAAGGTCCCGCCTGCCGAGTTGTGCGTGTTCTCCAGTATGATCATCCGCGTGCGGGCGCAGTAGTAGATGTCCGGCTGGATCCAGGGCTCGAGCAACGCGGGCTCCAGGATTCCCTTTTCAGCGGGGATCATGATGGGGAGACTGCCGGCTACGGCGGTGATTCCGGCAAGCTCGTGCTGGACGCTGTGCCCGTGCGACTCTATGAGGAGCTCATTGCCCCGGCCGCAGTTCAGGTAAATGGGGATAAGGTTCCCCATCGAGCCGGAGGAGACGAACAGGGCCGCCTCCTTGCCCGTTACCTCGGCCGCTGTCTCCTGGAGCTTGTTTACCGTGGGGTCCTCCGAGTAGACATCATCTCCCACTTCCGCCTCTGCCATTGCCTTCCGCATGCCGGCGCCGGGCCGGGTCACCGTGTCGCTTCTCAAGTCATGGGTCTTCATGCGCGCAGTTCCTCCTGGAGACGGCGGAAGGCATCTCCTGCCTTCCGCGGGATGTGGATGTCCGTGATGGAGCCGGTGAACTCGGAAGGCTCGGGGTTAATTTCGATGATCTTTGCCCCCGCGTCAGAGGCCCTCCGCGGGACGAGCGCGGCGGGGTAGACCTCACCGGTGGAGCCGACCACGAGCATCACGTCCGTGAGGTCCGCCGCCTCCTGCGACTTTGCGTGGGCGGCCTCGGGGATTCCCTCACCGAAGAAGATGAAGTCAGGCTTGTAGATGCCGCCGCATGGGCACCGGGGCGGCAGATTCTTCAGAAGATCTGCATGCGCCTCCACCCGCGCGCCGCATGACAGGCATGCGAGAAGCCGGGAATTGCCGTGAAACTCGGCGATATTCCTGCTGCCTGCCGTGTAGTGGAGGTTGTCGATGTTCTGCGTGATGAGACACTTGAGGAACCCGCGCTCGCTCGACCCAGGGCCGCGCGGCCACCCGTCCCTCTCCCAGGCGGAAAGCACCTCGTGGGCCCTGTTCGGTTTTGCGCGGCCGAAGTTGTCGTAGAAAATTTCCCTGATCACCGGCCATGCCTGGTCGGGATGCCGGAGGAAGAACTCGATCTGCAGGGTGCGCGGGTCGTAGCGGTCCCAGAGCCCGCCCGCGCCGCGAAAAGGAGGGATGCCGCTTTCCACGCTGATGCCCGCGCCCGTGAAGGCGGTGAGGTAGCGCGCGCTCCTGATAAGTGCGGCGGCAGCGCGGATGCGGGATTCGACATTTTCATCAGGCTCGGTGATTCCCATAAAAGCATAACAGTGAAGGGGAGGGCGATGGAATGTCAAGGTTCCAGAAGATACCTTGCTCTACCGTTCAGGGGAGGTTGCACCGATTGGTGACGGTGGCTACTGCGAGAGAAATGCATCGCGCTTTTCGAGGTCGGTTTTCCCTTTGTGGCCGACCAGTTGGTGCTATCCCTGGATGCGACACCCCCAGCTCCCTGCTGAGTCTGTTCCGCTCTCACTTCCCTGAGCTCTGTACGCGCTATGAAGCTGACTTCGCTAAAAGTTACGGACCAGGCGGGACAGGAAGCTAAGCGGATCCCCCCATGGGCGGCACTGGTTCACGCCCGTGCTGAGAAACGGGGGGATCCAGAATGAGGTCTTTTACTGCGGTCGTTCATCGAGAGGATGACCTGTGGGTTGCACTTTGTCCCGAGGTGGGCATGTCGAGCCAAGGGTACAACATCGACGAAGCTGTGGCAAATCTTCGCGAGGCGACAGGGCTCTACTTGGAAGAGTTCCCGACTCCTGAAGTCGGCCGGTCTTTGGTGACGACGTTCGAGATTCAGAGTGTCTAAGCTCCGCCGCGTCTCCGGCAAGGAGACACTATCGGCGCTTTGAGAGACTTGGTTTTGTTCAGGTCAGGCAGCGTGGCAGTCACGTCGTTCTGAGGAAGAAAGGGACGCGGGGCGACGCCGGGTGTGTCGTTCCGATGCACAAAGAGCTGGCCGTGGGAACGTTGCACAACATATTAAAACTGGCCCAGGTTACGGAGGAAGAGTTCATCGAGAACATATAGATCCGGGGCAGCGTTCACGCACCCGCTACCTCTTTGTCGGACCCGGCACGGGGATCTCCGTGCCTGAAAAACTTGTTCGCAGAATCTTCTTGACTTTATGCTAATTCATTGTTGACTATTCAGATTGAGATACATAATTATCTCAAATTGTCGTCAGTTCACTGGACTGCGACTCAAGGAGGCTCTCATGGCATCAGTGAATCTCGGGTTCGATCTGGACCAGCTCCAGAAGCTCGTTACCACCGTGAAGGAAGACCCCCAGGCGGGCAACACGGTGTGGGAAGTGGACACGGCCTGGAAGGGCGGATTCAAGAGCGAAGCCCATGTGCACAGTTATGGCAGGAGTCACACCATCAGGATGGACGAGCCTGCCCCGCTGGGCGGATCCGATACTGCGCCCAACATGGTGGAGGTCGTGCTCGGAGCATACGGATGCTGCCTTACCACAGGCTACGTAATGAACGCCGCCCAGCGGGGGATTACGCTGGAAGGTGTCGACGTCAAGCTGAAGGGCGATCTGGACCTGCGCGGCTTTTTCGGCATATCTGCGGACGTGCCGCCCGGGTACAAGGGCGTCGAAGTGGAGGTGAATCTGAAGGCGCCCGGTGCATCAAGGAAGGACCTCGAGTCGCTCCACGAGCACGTCCTGAAGACATCTCCCGTGGGCTCCATCATCTCACGTCCGCTGAAGGTGACAACGCGGCTCGCAACGGGAGCCTGAACCAGGGGTCGCGCCGCGCAGGCTCAGCTCGTTCCCGCCTTGAATGCCTGCGGAGGCCGGATGTAAGGTACACTCACGGCCATGCCGCAGAGCGATTTCTCACCGGACTATCATCACGTCCTTTGCGCGGCGCGCAACCAGCGGCCGGCGCGCCTGCCGATCTACGAGCACAATATTTCCGCGTCAAAAATGGAGGAGATAACCGGGAAGAGATTTGCCGCGCTGCACGGGGGCAGCTATCGCGACAAGGTAGAATACTTCACACAGTACGGCGCGTTCTTTCGCCAGACAGGGTATGACACGGTGACCTTCGAGGCCTGTATCACGGACGTGGTCCAGCACGGTGAATGCCTCTCCGGTCACGTGCCCGGCATCATCCGGGATCGCGCTGATTTTGATGCCTTCGACTTCTCCGCGGTGGAACGTGCGTTCTGGAAGGTCTTCCTCGACGATTTTCGGGCGCTGAGGGATTCCATGCCGGCGGGGATGAAGGGCATTGGCGGTATCGGTAATGGTGTATTCGAGATCGTGCAGGACTTCACCGGCTACCCCTCTCTCTGCATGTTGCGCGTGGATGATCCGCCGCTCTACGCCGAGCTGTTTCGTGCGATCGGGGACCTCATGGTCGCCATCTGGGCAAGGTTTCTGTCCGAATTCGGGGACCTGTTTGCCGTCTGCAGATTCGGAGACGATCTTGGGTTCAAATCTTCTACCCTCCTTGACCCGCACGATATCCGCGGCTTGATCATCCCGCAGTACCGGCGCATCGTCGACCTGGTGCATGGGGCAGGCAAGCCGTTTCTCCTGCACTGCTGTGGCAACATATTCGATGTGATGGACGATATCATCAGCGGCGCGCGCATCGACGCCAAGCATTCCAACGAGGACCAGATCGCCCCTTTCCCCGTGTGGGTGGAGCGCTATGGGAAAGGGATCGGGCTTTTCGGCGGAGTCGATATGAACGCGTTGTGCACGCTGCCGGAGGCGGAGATCACGGCCTACACGCTGGACGTCATCACCAGGAGCTCAGCGCAGGCAGGTCTGGCGTTGGGCTCGGGCAATTCCATTCCCGACTATGTGCCCGCGGCAGGTTACCTGGCCATGGTGAACGCCGTACGCGAATACCGGGGGGACTTTCGTTGAAAGGTAATTTCGAGGCCTCCATCCACAACGAGAGCTACTATGCCCAGTTCGACACACGCACCTTGAATGCCGAAGGCATGATTTTTGTAGAGGGCAGGAAGCGGGAGCAGCTGAACGGCCTGTGGCATACCGTGCTGGACCAGTACGACGCCGGCCTGCGTGACAACTGGCACATTCCCAGGGGCCGCAATGAGCAGGGCCAGCAGGTCCCCTATGACTATCAGGCGGAGCAGGGGGAGCTCTCCTGGGTGCCCGGCTGCTGGAACCTGATCACGCCGGAGTATTTCTGGTTCGAGGGCAGCGTCTGGTACTCGCGCAGGTTTCCCTACGCTCCCGCGGCGGGGAACGAACGTGTCTTCCTGAGGATCGGGGGAGCCAACTACGACACCAAGGTGTTCCTGAACGCGGAGTTCCTGGGAAACCACCGCGGCGGGTCAACGCCGTTCTTCTGCGAGCTCACCCGCACGCTCAAGCCGGAAAACATCCTCCAGGTCTGCGTGAACAACACCCGGGCCTCGGACCGGGTTCCCATGAGGAACACGGACTGGTTCAACTGGGGCGGTCTCTACCGGGACATCGAGCTTGTCAGGGTGCCGGCCCTGTTCATCAGGGATTTCAAGATCCACCTCGTTGCGGATGACATGTTCAGGAATATCGCCGTTGAAGTACGGCTCAGCGATTCCCGGCACCGCGGTACTCTCACGCTGTCCATCCCCGAGCTGCAGATCGAGAAGGAGCTGGCCGTGCGTGACGGCATGTGCCGTGAGACTCTGCGGGCGCAGCCCGAGCTCTGGTCCCCGGAGAATCCCCGCTGCTACGACGTGCACGTCCGCTGCGGCGGGGACCAGGTAGCGGACCGGGTGGGGTTCCGCCAGATCAGGGTCCAGGGTACCGATATTCTCCTGAACGGCAGGCCGCTCTTCCTGCGGGGCATTTGTGTCCACGAGGATGATGCCGTGAAGGGCAAGTACAGCGACAGCGAAGACCTTTCCCGCCGGTTCCGCGATGCGCGGGACCTGGGCTGCAACTTCCTGCGCCTGGCACATTACCCGCACCACGAGCTGGCTGCAAAAATGGCGGACGCCCTGGGATTCCTGCTCTGGGAAGAGATCCCCGTGTACTGGGCCATCGATTTCCAGAATCCGTCGACCTACGCGGATGCGGAAAACCAGCTCAGCGAGCTTATCCACCGGGACTTCAACAGGGCAAGCGTGATTCTCTGGTCCGTCGGCAACGAGAACGCCGACACGGACGACCGGCTTCAATTCATGAAGAACCTGGCCGCGAAGGCCAGGGCCGTGGACCCGAGCCGGCTCGTGACGGCCGCCTGCCTGGTCAACCACGAAAAGATCCGCATCGAAGACCGGCTCATACAGTACCTGGATGTCATCGGATTGAACGAATACTATGGCTGGTATAATCCGAACATCGAGGAGCTGGAAGTCCTGTTCAGGAACTCCAGCCCGGACAAGCCGGTGATCATCTCTGAGTTCGGCGCGGATGCACGGGCCGGGCACCACGGCACCATATCAGAGAAGTTCACCGAGGAATACATGGAACAGGTCTACGAGGCCCAGATACGCGCAATCCGCAGCCTGGAGTACGTGAAAGGGATGACCCCCTGGATCCTCTATGACTTCACCTGCCCGCGGCGGCAGAACCGCTACCAGGGCGGTTTCAATCGAAAAGGGCTCATTGCAGAGGACAAGAAAACCAGAAAGAAAGCATTCTACGTCCTTCAGGCATTTTACCGGGACAAGTCAGGCGACACGTAGCAAAACAGGCCGCCCCGAAACCTTCTTGACATTTCCGATTGGTTTCAAGATCCTCGTGTACGTTAACGAGCACCAAGCAGGAAAGCATGGAGGGAAAGAACATGGCGGACAAGGGTGTGGGTCTCGATCACGTGACCGTCACGGTCACGAACATGAAGCGCACGGTCGAGTTCTATCGCGACATCATGGGATTCAAGGTCCTGGGGCAGAGACGTCTCCGCAATGGAGCGTTCAAGATCGTATGGCTGCAGACGAGCACCGGGATGCTGGAGCTTTTTGAATTCCGTCCGAGCGTCGGAAAGAATCAGGATCCCGATGTGCCGCAGACGGTCTCTGAGCAGGACGTCGGGATTCGGCATATCGGGCTCACGGCGAGCTCGGCGGAGTTCGATGCCATCGTGGCGCGGCTCAGGAAAGCGAAGGTCGTCTTCACGATCGAGCCGACAGTGGCCGAGTGGTGCGAGCTGCGCCTGGTGTTCTTCAAGGATCCGGACGCGAACATCATAGAGGTAATCTCTGGAAAGCTCGAAAACCTTGAGCCTCTGGACTACAAGAACTGATTGGTCGGTGCAGCCGCGGATACGCGTGCGCGGCACGGACGTGGATCATGACAGGAGGTAATTGGTTATGGCAAATGGACTTAACAAGAACATATTCCAGGTGCTCATCGTCGTAAAGGACGTGCAGAAGTCCGCCCGGCAGTTCGCGGATACATTCGGGCTGGACGTGCCGCCTGCTGTAATCCTTGATCCCGAGGAGATCGCCCACGCAAAATACCGCGGAAAGCCCACGCGGACGCGCGCCAAGGTGATTCCGTTCATGAACATGGGCGGAATCGATGTGGAGATGATCGAGCCCGACGAGCACCCAAGCATCTGGCGCGAGTTCCTCGACACCAAGGGGGAGGGGGTCAGCCACCTGGGGATCTGGGTGCCAGACATGTCGGAGGCCGTTGGCTACCTGGCGGGCAAGGGCGTGGCAATCGGCCACCAGGCAAGCTTCGTGGGCGGAAGCTACTCCATCATGGACATGCGCGGCAGGATGGGCGTCGATCTGATGCTCAAGCATCAGGACTGAACCCGGCGCGGTAGACGCAGAACCGGTACCCGTCTCGACCCTCGCGGCGGTCCGCAGCTCGGTTTTTGAGGCGTGTGCATTTACGCGGAAGCGCTATGCAGGTTATTTGTTTTCAGGATGCTATACCTCAGGAACGTGAATCAGGTATGGCCATAATTTCTTTCGCAACAATAAGTTGCAGTTGGGAAAGCCTGTTTGCAATCTTTATTGACAGCTCATCTCTCATTTGCTATTGTCCGTGTAGGTACACGGAGGAAAGGGGGTATATCGAGTAGATATCATGCTGAAACAGAAACTTCTTGTTCGTTTCTTCGGAGATCACGAAACATCAAGGGGAGGATTACCATGAAAAGAAAATTGCCTTTGCTCGTTCTGATCCTGATCTGCCTGCCGATGCTCGTCAGCGCCCAGGCAGGCACGAAAATCGTGTTGATGATGCAACAGAGTCCCCAGGGAGCAGCTCTGCAGTCGATTATCCCGGATTTCGAGAAGGACACGGGAATCAAAGTGGAGGTGCTGTCCTATCCGTACGACCAGCAGATGAACAACTACAGGATGGAGTACAACACGAAATCCGGTCTATGGGATGTCTGCCTCATGTCGGGAGCATGGATGTACGAGGGAATCAACGCCGGCTATCACGTTCCCCTCAGCCAGTTCAATCTCAAGGACATCGATACAAAGGACATCCCGTTTTTCGGCATGTCCGGCACCGTCAAGGGCGTGAACTATGGCGTGCCCTACTACAGCGAGATCAACGCCCTCTTCCTGAGAACAGACCTGCTGAACGACCCGAATGAGAAAGCAGCGTTCAAGAAGCAGTTCGGCTACGAGCTGGGTCTTCCGAAGACCGAAGCGGAATACTTCGATCAGTTGAAGTTCTTCAACAGGCCGGACAAGGGGCTCTACGGCTGCATCATCTATGGCAAGCGCGCCCCGTGGATCCAGATCCCCTTCCAGGTCATGCTGCGCGCGCGGGGCCTGACATTCATGGACTGGGACACCTTCCAGCCGTTCGGAACCACGCCCGGCGTCCAGCAGACCATGAAGGACTTCAAAGACATGTTCAAATACGCGGCTCCCTTTTCGTACGGCGCCGACTGGTTCGAAGGAAACGCCAACTGGCAGGCCGGGGTCGCCTACAGCATGATCTCCTGGTCCACGATCTTCCTTTACAGCAATGACCCTGACGTTTCGAAGGTCGCGGGAAAAGTGACCCTCATGGCGTACCCGTCGAAGCTGAAGCAGGTGGAGGGCTTGATGGTGCAGGATGACCTCACCGTCACATCGACCAGCAAGAACAAGGAAGCTGCCTGGAAGTTCATCGCGTATGCGGTGAACAAGAACAACCAGAAGAAGGCAGTCCTGAATGCCCGCATCGGGCATCTGCCGGAAAGCTATTCCGCATTGAGGGATCCGGAGGTGAACAAGAAGTACCCGCTTGCCAACCTGGCGGACCTGATGCAGTCCCTCAAGCGAGTGCTCCCGTCCGAGCCGCCCATACCCGAAGGGACGCACATCGATCTGGAAGTGCTCACCAAGTACCTGTCCCTGTACGTGAACGACCAGCTGTCCCTTGAAGACACGGGGAAGCAGCTCGATTCTGAAATCAATGATATCCTCGTGAAGGGCAAGTACCCGACTCCCTGGCTGAAATAGGGTCGTCCGCACGCAGGCCGTATGACTTCCGAAAGCCCCCCTGAGAAGGATCGCGATGGGGGGCTTTCCATCTGCGGGGACATGCAGGAGCTGAGAAAGGGCTTTACATGAAGGAAAGGCGTCTCAAGTGGGTCATGGTTCTGCCGGCGTTCCTCTTCATCTGCATCATGCTCGGGTATCCCCTGTATTTCCTGCTGCGCAACACCCTGTTCGAGTGGAGCTATATCAGGGCAGACCTCGGACAGACCTTCATCGGGCTGCAGAACTATCAGCACCTGTTGAAGGATTTTCAGCTGCCCACCTCCATCCGCCTGACCCTGTACCTCATCGTGGGCACGGTCGGGCTGCAGGTGATTCTCGGCCTCCTCATCGCGCTGGTGCTGAGCCGGGACATCAGGGGAGAGGGCCTCGTGCGCTCCCTCTTCCTGGCACCCTGGTTCATCCCGCCGATCGTGATCGGGTTCAACTGGCGGTTCATGCTGGCGAACTTCGGGATCTTTCCCGCGATATTCAAGTTCCTCGGTCTCAACAGCCTGGCGGCCATCCCGTTCCTCGGGCAGAGGTCCCTCGTAATGCCGATCCTGATCCTGGTGCACATATGGACGGGTCTCCCGGGGTCGGTGCTCATCATCTCCGCGGGGCTGAAATCCGTGCCCACGGAGCCCTATGAAGCGGCCATGGTGGACGGGGCCAGCTACTTCCAGCGGTTCCGCTACGTGACGCTGCCGTTCATCAGGCCGGCGCTGTACCTGATCACGTTCCTCTCCGCCACCTTCATGGTGCGGGCGTTCGATATCATCATGATCATGACCGGGGGAGGACCCGGCATCGCCTCGGAGGTGCTCAGCATGTACCAGTATGACGTGGGCATCAAGCAGTTCGACATCGGGTACGGGTCCACGCTGGGCATGGTGCTCCTTGTAATGTCCCTGGTCATATCGGCCTTCTTTCTCAGGGGCATCCTGCGCTCGACAAAGCGATAGGGGGTGGGGAAATGAAAATGCGCACTGTGAGACGACATCTCTCGTCCTACCTCGTCTGGATCGTCGTGCTGGTCGTGGCGTATTTTCCCCTCTTCTGGCTGGTGACCGGCTCCCTGAAAGTGCTGGGCCAGCAGATGGCCATTCCCCCGATCTGGTTTCCTCACCCTCCCACGCATACCAACTGGCTCGCGTTTTTCAAGGACCCGCTCTCTGCCGGGGCCATCTACAATTCCCTGGTTGTCACGCTTGCCTCGGTGTTTTTCTCTTTTCTCCTTGGCATCCCCGCTGCCTACAGCCTTACCCGGTTCAGGGTCGGAAGCGGCGTGATCCTCATCATCATCATGCTCGTGCGGATGATTCCGCCGAATGCGTTCATGGTCCCGCTCTTTGTCATTTCCACGCAGCTCGGCCTTCATGACACGCGCTTCATGCTGACCCTCGTGTACCTGCTGTTCATCCTGCCGGTCACGATCTGGTTCCTGCTCGGTTTCATTTCGCAGATTCCCATCGAGCTGGAAGAATGCGCGCGGATGGAGGGGTGTTCTCAACTGAGCGTGATCTGGCATATCATTCTGCCATTGATCGGCCCGGGCCTGGCAGCACTGGCCGTCCTGGTGATGACCATGACGTGGAACGAGTTTCCCCTGGCCCTCGTGCTGACGTCCCGGAACTCGCGGACGCTGCCCGTCATGGTGAATCTTTTCGTGAGCGCCCGGTCCATCGAATGGGGACCGATGTGCGCCGCCGGCATCTTTTCGGCACTGCCGATCGTCGTGTTCGGGATCGCTGTTCAGAAATTCCTGGTGCGCGGGCTCATGGCAGGGGCCGTCAAAGAATAGAGAAGGAGAACATATGAAAGCGCTCGTCCTGGAAAAGGTGAATCAACTCTCCCTGCGGGACTTCGAGATTCACGAGGTCATGACCCCCCGTGACGTGAGGATCACAGTCCGGAACGTCGGCATCTGCGGAAGCGACGTGCACTACTACACCCACGGCCGGATCGGGCCCTACGTGGTGAAGGAACCGATGATCCTCGGACACGAGGCAAGCGGCGTGGTGGAGGAAGTGGGAGCGGAGGTCACTTCCCTTCGGCCCGGGGACAGGGTCTGCATGGAGCCGGGAATCCCGGATCCGCGGAGCCGCGCCTCCCGCCTTGGCATGTACAACCTCGATCCCGCCGTGCGTTTCTGGGCGACACCCCCCATCCACGGCGTGCTGCGCACCAGCGTGGTGCATCCCGCGGACTTCACGTTCAAGCTGCCGGACAATGTCAGCTTTGCCGAAGGGGCCATGGTGGAGCCGCTGGCGGTCGGTATGCACGCGGCGTCAAAGGCGGAGATCCGCCCGGGGGATGTCGCGGTCGTGGTCGGCTCCGGCACCATCGGCCTGATGACCGTTCTTGCGGCGCTGGGCGGCGGGTGCAGCATGATCGTGGTCACCGATGTATCCACGGCGAAGCTCGAAAGGGCCGCGGCCCTCGGTTCCGTGCGCACGGTGGACGTGGCAAAGGAAAATCCCGTGGACGTGGTAATGGGCCTCACGGGGGGCTGGGGCGCGGACGTGGTTTTCGAGGCAAGCGGGAACCCGAATGTCGCTTCCCAGTGCCTGGATATGCTGAGGCCGGGCGGGCGGCTGGTCTACATCGGGATGCCCCTTGGACCCGTGACGTTCGACATCGTCAAGGCGCAGTCAAAAGAGATCAGCATGAGCACGATCTTCCGCTACGCGCACGTGTACCCGCGGGCGTTGAGCCTGATGGGCTCGGGCAAGGTCAAGCTGCTTCCCCTTGCCACGGAAACATTCCCGTTCGAGAAGAGCATCGACGCCTACGTGTATGCGGCCAAGCCGGACCCGGGGAGCGTCAAGGTGCAGATAAAGGTCTCCTGATCAGGTGGACTCCCCGTCCACGATGGTGTGCGTGAGCACCACGCTCTCCGCGGGGCCGCCGTCGATCTGGCCGATCATGCAGTCGAACGCGCGGGAGCCGATGTCCTTGATGGAAAAGGCGATGGTGGTGAGGCGGGGGGCGATGTAGTCCAGGACGTCGATATTGTCGCATCCCATGAGACCGACGTCCTGGGGGATGCGGATCCCGTTCTGCTTGAGCACATTGAGAACGTCCAGGGCCTGGATGTCCGCACTGCACAGCACGCAGGTCTTCTGCGCGCGGAAGTCCCCCATGAGCTCCAGGATCCCGCGCACCTCGTCGCTGTCCACGGCCACAGGGCCGCCGAGGGCGGGATTTTCCCGCAGCGCATTCTCGTAGCCGAGCAGTCTCTGGTCTGCGCTGCTCAGGTTCCGCGCGCACGCGCCCGCCACGTTGGGGCTCACGTAGACGATCCGCTCGTATCCCTTGGCGGCAAGATAGCGGACGGCGTCTCCCATGGCCGCGTAGTCATCGATGCCCACCCACGGCCAGTTCTTCGAGATCCTGTTGGAGATGGTCACGATGGGGCAGTCCAGTCCCCGCAGGTACCTGTCGAAGCTCGATCCCCAGTTGATGGGCACCATGATGATGCCGTCCACGTTCAGCCCCCGCAGGTGATCGAGTGACTCGATCTCCTGCTCCAGGTCCTTGTGACTGAGCATCAGGTACACGTAGTAGTTCAGGGCCCTGGCCTTTGCCTCAATCACTTCGACGAGCTCTGAAAAGAAGAAGTTCTTCAGGTCATAGACCACGACTCCGAGGGTCATGGATGCGCCGTTTGCAAGACTGCGGGCAAGGTAGTGGGGGCGATAGTGCAGTTCCCTGGCCACGGAGAGAATCCTGTCCTTCGTGACAGGATCTATCCCCGACCTGTTGTGCAGGGCACGATCCACGGTCCCGATCGACACGCCGGCAATGTCGGCGAGCTGTTTGATTCCGATGTTCACTCAGCCCCTCCGCGTGTCACATTGATAGATGATAGCCGTCGTACGTGTCAAGAAACAGGCTGCGGGGTCGTGATGACCCCGCAGCCTCAAAGTCTTCGGAAGGCCTCAGCTGGTCTACGCGAGCTCCCGCACCTTGTTCCCGGTGCTCGAAAAGGAGTCTTTCCATTCCACCATGACTCGCGTAAGCTCATTGGAAAGGACCGCGAACCTGCTGCCTCTCTGCATTGCCTTTTCCGCCTCTGTCTGCTTTCCTGCGAGCGCCATTTTCATGATTTGCCCTACCACCTCGTGGAACTCGGCGTGGAGTGTCTTTACTTTCATTGCCGTTTCAGATTCTCGCGCCGCTTCGGGAAGGCCGTAAAACCATTTTCCGAATGCGCATTTGTCGTCGACCCGCGCCGTCGCGACGTCCATTTGGCTCTTCCCGGTGTGTATCGCTTCCTTCAGGCGGAGCTTCCAGTTCCCGTGCGCGCCAATGGCCCGCCCGATTTGCTCGGCGTCCAGCACACCGGACCTGACGGAACCGGCAGCGCCCGGCCTCAGCATGGCCCCGGAAACAACGACACGCGCCGTGCCTTCACTGCCGATTTTGAACTGTCCCATCAGCCGTTGCAGCGAGGACGCCATGCCGGAGAGCTGCTCCGTGGCGGCGGACATCTCCTCCGCGGCGGATGCGGCGCTTTGCGTCACATCGTTCACGTTCTCCACCGCCGTGGACACCTGCCTGGCGTTCGTGGTCTGTTCCTCGGTGGCTGCCGATATGCTCTGGCTCATCTCACTCACGTTCTCCAGCGCCCTGGCCAGCTCCTTCACCGCGCCCACCTGCTGCGCCATGGAATCTGAGAGCCCCGCGATCATCTCCTTCACCTTCTGCGAAGCTCCGCGGATCTGCTCCATGGCCGCCTGGGATCCTTTGGCGGTCTCTACACCCCTGGTGACGTTCTTCACGCTCTCCCTGATCAGGCCTTCGATCTCCTTTGTGGAGGTCGAGCTGCGGTCGGCAAGCTTGCTCACCTCGTCTGCCACTACGGCGAATCCGCGGCCGTGCTCTCCTGCGCGCGCCGCCTCGATTGAGGCGTTCAGCGCGAGCAGGTTGGTCTGGTCGGCGATATCGGAGATCACGCTCACGATTCCCCCGATCCTTTCCGAGCTTCCCGCGATCAGGTTGATTCCCTCGACCACCTCGCTGACCGCCTTTGCCCCCTGGAGGGCGTTCTCCACCGACTTGCCGGCAAGACCGGCGATCTCTTCGAGGTTCTTCGACACCACCTCCATGGACTGATGCACCTGCGCCATGGAGGCGGATCCCTGCTCCACGGCGGCCGCCTGGCTCTGCGCGTGCCCGGCAACCTGGTCCACTGAGGCGGTGAGCTCTTCGACCGACGCGCTCGTCTCCTCCAGGGTGGACGCCTGGCTTTGCGCCCCTTCGGCGAGCTTCTGCGCGTTTGCGGTAATCTCTTCGCTGGAGGCGGCCACCTGTTCTGCACTTTCGTGTATGGATGCCACCATTTCGCGCAGCCTGGCCGACATGGCGTTCAGCGCTGTCACCAGCAGGCCCATTTCATCCTTCCGCCGGATATCGAGCTGCTGCGTGAAGTCCCCCCCTGCCACGAGCTGCGCCAGCGCCACTCCCCTGGCCAGCGGCCGGGTGATGCTGCGGGAGAAGAAGAGGAAGACGGTAAACGCGACAACCAGGCCGATTGCGCCGAACAGGATCACCGCATTGCGAATGTCGATTGACGCGGCCAGGTATTCTCCATCAGGCAGTTGATACGCGACGCTCCACCCCGTGCTCTTCACTGGTGCATAACCTGCGGTCTTCGCAACTGCAAGGTAGACGTATCTATCGACCCCGGTTTTCCCCGCAGTCATGTTCTTTGTAATAAGTTCCATTCCTTTGGTCTCGTTGAAATTGAGCTTGAGAATATTCTCCGCAACAGGATGCGCAATGGCCAGGCCGCTGCCGTTCATGATAAAGGGGTATCCGTTCTTTCCCACCTTCGTGTTCGCCACAAGGTCCGTGAGCCAGTCGATCTTGAGGATCAGGGACACAACCCCGACCACGGAGCCGTCAACGGTGACCGGCACGGCAACCGGGGTGACCGGCTTGCCGGATATCTTGCTCGTGACAACGTCCCCGATGTTCGGCGTGCCGGCGAACGCTTTCGTGAAATAGGCGCGCGTATTCACATCCACTCCAACTGCCCTTGAATCGGAGCTCACGAATACAATGCCGTCCTTACCAACAAGATTCACCGCTTCGTAGTCTTCGCCGACTTCCTTTACCGCACCGAAGGCGACAATCTGTGCCTCCCCGGCCTTGATGTCACCGGCGGATCCTTTCTCGTTGCGAGCAACTATGGTTGCCTGGACAACAGGGTTGTTCGCGAGAGCATATGCTATCTTTGTTTCCTCTCGATAAGTCGAATCGATCCGAACCGCCAAGTCGACCGATTTCCCCATCAAGTTTTCGCCAGTTGCCGCCGTGAGAGCCCCCGTGGCGCGTGCGACCGACAGGTATGCGATGACAATCAGGGGAACCGCGACGATTATGGTTCCCACCATGATAAGGCGTGCGCCTATCTTCATGTTCTTCAGCATTGGAACCTTTCCTCCCGGGAACGAAGTTTAGCTTGTGTCAATGAGAAGCAAGAACCATGCCACCGCTCCGTTACGCCCGGCAGGCCTCCATCCCTGAGTCCAAAATGTTAATTCGCTATATTTACGCTGTTGAATGTTCCGTTTTTGTTCCAGTTGCCTGCACCAATGATTCGAGGTTTGGAACGATGTTGGAACAGGGCTGGGCAATTGCCCCCTTTCGCGTGCCGGATACCGGCCGTTTGACAGCCTGCCGGCGCACCCGTTATTCTTCGCCATGGCTGGACCCAGAACGTACAGGCCGGGCCAGGCAGTCGGCGGGGACTACTCCATCACGGGGACCCTGCCGACGCTGGCTGATGTCGTTGCCTTCAAGGAAGGCACGGCAGAGTTCGACCATGGCTACTACAGATTCGTCTCCCATCCCCGGCTGCGGGAGCTGGAAGACGTCCTGAAAAGCAGGTTTCACCTCCGGCATTGCAGGCTGACTGAATCATTCGAGATTGCACTTCTCGAGCTGCTTATTTGTCTGCACCGCCCCGGGATCCAGAGCAGGTTCGTAATCCTGAAAGAGAAGCACGCTGCGCCTCCTTTCGCCGACACTGCATTTCTACCGGCGTGCGAGCGGGAGGGGGTTTCCGTACATTTCATCGAGAGCGCCGACCAGGTGCCCTCGGATCCTGGACGGGACGATGCGGTGATCGCGGTGCTGAGATCGGCGGACGGCCGCCTGCCCGAGCCGCTGCCTGAAACTCCCGGCGTGAAATTCTACGTACTGGGGCTCGGCGCTCAGGATGCTGAGCACGCAGGAGCTGTTCTCAGCAATGCGGACCGGGTCATGGCCCGGCTTGCAGACCAGGTGAAAAGACGCGGTCCCATCCTCTCTGCGAGGTCTGCGGATTGTCTCCTGGGCAAAGGCGACGGCCGCGGCGGCCTGGATGCAGCCCGACGGGTGGAGGAAGCGCTCTGCAGGCTGGAGGGCGGAAGCCGGGCGTTTCTCTATGCCTCCGGCATGAGTGCCGTCACGCGGGTTCTCGACCTCCTGCGCAGGCCCGGGAGATCGCAGGTCGTGGCAGCAGGCCATCTCTACAACGACACATTCATGAGCCTGCGGCTCGGACCCAACGTGTTTCTCGGCGTGGATGAGCTGCACAGGCTGGACGGACTGGTGGGAGATCAGACCGCGGCGATCTTCACGGAAAGCATCACCAACCCCCTCAGCGATGTCCCGGATATCGAGGTGCTCTCCAGGGTGGCGCGGGCCCATGGAGTGCCGCTCGTGGTGGACAACACCATCGCAACACCCGAGAACTGCCGTCCTTTCGAGCTCGGTGCGGACTTTGTGATTCACAGCACGACAAAATACCTCAATGGCCGAAACGACCACGGCGGAGGAGCCGTGATCGTACGTGACGCCGAGTGGGCCCGGCTCCTCTCTGACCGCCAGGCTGTCCTGAACGATCGGATGTCTTCACGGGAGGCTGAGACGCTGGAACAGAACCTGGGCAGCCTGCCGGCCCGCATGTGTCGGTTCAATGAGAACGCATTGAAAGTTGCCTCCTTCCTGGCTGGAAATCCCGGTGTCCAGCGTGTCTTTTTCAACGGTCTTCGCTCGCACCGCAGCCACGCCACTGCCGGGCGCCTGCTGCGGGGACCGGGGAGCGTGATCAGCTTTGTGCTGACCCGCAACAGCCTCGAGGGTCTCCGCGCGCTCTACGACTCACCGCTCCCCGGCATCATCAAGGCCCCCGGTCTTGGGTCGGACAAGACGCTTCTCTGTCCCTACACGCTCCTCACGCACTACGAGGATAGTGATGAGGTGCTTGACGAGATCGGACTTCCCCGTTTTCTTGTTCGCATATCAGTGGGCTGCGAGGAAGACATCACGCCCGTGCTCGACTCCCTGGAGGAGGCATTGAAATGGCCGGCAGAGTGAACGGCGTTCTGATCCCTTTGGTCACCCCCTTCATCGACGGCAGGGTGGATATCGATGCGTACAAGCGGCTGCTGCTTCATTACCTGGGCACGGGCATTCATGGGCTGGTCCCACGGAGTACAGGCAGATTGTCGAGACCACTGTCGATGTCGTCAAAGGCAAAGTCCCTGTCTATGTGGGGGTCAGCAGCAACAGCACGGCGAAGGCCGTGCGCCAGGTGGAGAATCTGAACCGCTACGGCGTCTCCGGTTACCTCGTGACATCGCCCTACTTCAACCTTCCTTCCCAGGAAGGCGTATTCGAGCACTACGCCCGGGCGGCCGGGGCCACAGACAAGCAGGTCCTGATCTACAACATCCCCTACCGGACCGGCCGCAATGTCGAAAACGCCACCACGCTGAGATTGTCGAAGATCCCGAACATCGTCGGCATCAAGGATTCCAGCGGAAATGTGCCGCAGTCGATCGAGCTCCTGAGGGAACGGGACCCGGGGTTCTCCGTGTTGACGGGTGAAGATATCCTTTTCTATTTCAACGCTGTCAGCGGCGGAAACGGGGGCATCATGGCCTCCGCCCACCTGCAGACGGAACGGTTCGTCCGCGTGTGGGACTGCGTTCAAAAGAACGATCTCCAGAATGCCCTGCCTGAGTGGAACATGCTCACCAGGATGATTCCGCAGCTTTTCAAGGAACCCAATCCCGCTCCGATCAAGTATATCCTGGCCAGGAAGGGACTCATCCCTTCCGCCGAGCTGCGGCCCCCCATGACAGGAGTCTCTGAGGCATTCAAGAGCGTGCTGGACGGCTTCCTGGCATAGACGGGCGCCAGGGGCCTTCCCTGCCGCCCGCGACCATGGAAATCCCCCGGCACACGCAAGCGACATAGCGTTTGCTCCGTTCTTATTAACGATTGGAACATCCAGCCATTAATATGGGAGAGAATTCGCAAGGTGCGTCGCGGTATGTCCGGAAAATTCAAGGTCACCTTTACCGATTTGGTTCGATCTTTCGTCCCATACGACCTGCCCCCTGATCCGCCCGTGGAAATATCCAGCGCCTGCCAGCGCGTGCTGGAGAGGGCGATGAGCTCCCTCTGCCGGCTGGATACGATCCGGCTGCCTCACGACCTCTTCATCCGCCGGGAAGCGGTGCTCTCCATGCGGATCTATGGTTCTGACGATACTGCCGATTATATTGCCGCGTTGGAACATGGCCTGTCATGCGTTCGCTGCGGATCGCCGGTTTCCAATGCGTTGATCAAGGAAATGCATCGGATGCTCCTGGTGCGAGCATGGAGGAGCGTTTCTCCCGGCGAGTTTCGCGACCTGCAGAACTGGGTAGGCGGCACGCGTGCGGACAACGGGCGCTTCGTTCCTCCGCCTCCGACGCACGTGGCGCGCTGCATGTCGGCTCTGCAGCGATTCGTCCAGGCCCGTTGTTCACCGCTCGTCAAAGCAGCCCTGGTGCATGTGCAATTCCACACAATTCACCCATTTTTCACAGGCAGCGGCCGCATGGGGCGCATGC
>CAYTGX010000007.1:0-65568 GCA_964437385.1 uncultured Spirochaetaceae bacterium | reverse complement strand
CGCAGAAGGAGACTGGGAAACGTGGCTGGACTTCTTCCTGGAAGGCGCGGAGAAGGCGGCGTCGTATACTGCCAGCACCGCACAGCAGCTTGCCGCGTTGTTCAAGGACGATGCCCGGCGCGTCCGCGCAATCCGAGGCGGAGCGTCGAACACCTTGCGGGTGCTGCAGGCCATGAGCGAACGGCCGGTCACATCGCTTGGCAGCCTTTGTGAGAGTGCAGGCCTTTCGTTTCCGACAGCGGCACACGGTATGGACAGACTCGCAAAGCTGGGTATCGCCAGAGAGCTCTCGGGCGGAAGGCGCAATCGAGTGTTTGCGTATGAACGCTGCGTCGCGATTCTCGACTGCTGACGCCGCCTGACGTGATTAGTACCTCGCCATCGTCTTGTCCACCTCTTCCGCCCAGGCGTTGATGCCGCCCACGAGGTTCTTCACTTTCTTGAACCCCACCGAGCGGAGAAACTCCACCGCCTTGGCGCTCCGGCCGCCCATCCTGCAGTGCACGATAAGCTGGTCCGCCGTGTTCAGCTCTGCCACGCGCTCCGGCAGCTCGCCCAGGGGGATCAGGGTGCTCCCCGGGATGCGCGAGATCTGCGCCTCCTCGGGGTTGCGGACGTCGAGGATGACAAGGTCGTCACCTGCCTTGATTTTCTCTTCCAGCGCCTTCGGGCTGATCTCCCATTCCTTGCCGAGGTCCTTGGCCTCCATTTCCTCACCGCGGATGCCGCAGAACAGTTCGTAGTCGATGAGCTCCGTGATCGTGGGGTGTTCGCCGCAGACAGGGCAGTGGGGATCTTTCTTCAGCTTCAACTCGCGGAAATGCATCTTCATTGCGTCCAGAACAAGGAGCCGTCCGGAAAGCGAGCTGCCCTTGCCCAGAATAAGCTTCACCGCCTCGGTGGCCTGGATGGTTCCGATGATGCCGGGCAGAACCCCAAGGACTCCTCCTTCCGCGCAGCTCGGGACCAGCCCCGGAGGAGGCGGCTCAGGATACACGCACCGGTAACAGGGGCCGTTTTCCCGGCAGAACACCGACGCCTGGCCGTCGAACCTGAAAATGCTTCCATAGACATTGGGGATGCCGAGCATCACGCAGGCATCGTTGACCAGGTAGCGGGTAGGGTAGTTGTCCGTTCCGTCCACCACCACGTCGTAGCCTCTCAGGATCGAAAGCGCGTTCTCCGAGGTCAGGCGATCCTCGTGCAACTCCACGCGGACATCGGGGTTCATTGCCCGGATCCTGTCCGCCGCGGCCTCGAGCTTCGGCCTGCCCACGTCCCCGGTGGAATAGATGATCTGGCGCTGGAGATTGGTGAAGTCAACGGTGTCGAAATCCACTATGCCGAGCGTCCCCACTCCCGCCGCTGCCAGGTAGGAGAGCACCGGAGAGCCGAGCCCCCCTGCGCCGACCACGAGCACGCGCGCGTGGCGCAGCTTCTGCTGTCCCTCCATGGCCACCTCCGGCATGATCAGATGCCGGCTGTAGCGCTGGACCTGCTGCTGGGTAAGGGCGCCGTTCCCGCTGTGATCCGACCCGCCCGCCACTGACGGGATGATGCTGATCACATCCCTGGCGCTCACGCGCGTCTGCTCCTTGTCCAGGTGCCTGATATCATCGTCGTTGACATAGACATTGACGAAGTTGCGCAGCTTGCCCTGATCGTCAAAAACGTGTTTCTTCATCTGCGGATAGGCGCTGGCCAGCTCCACCAGGAGCTCTCCCACGGTCTCTCCTGCCAGCTCGACGGTATCCTGGTTGCCGGCGAATGCCCGCAGCGCTGTCGGGATTTCTACCCGTACCTTTGTCATCATCAATCTCCTTTCTCAAGCTTCAGAGCTTCGAATCCCGAGCGGTCTTCCTTGAGCTGCCATGCGTTGGCTTCATCTGCCTTGCCGCACTTCACGGACACGATGATGTAGCTGAACCACGGCCACGCATGATCCCGGTCGTACTCGGAGGGACAGGCAGGGCTGTCGGGATGGGAATGGTAGATGCCCACCAGTTGCAGGCCTGCCTTGCGCGCCGCGGACTCGGCGGCTTTGAACTGGTCCGGGGTGATGAGGAACCGATTCTCCCGTGACTCCGTGCGTTCGTTGGCCTGGCTGCGGATCTCCACGATCCGCTGCATTCCGTCCTCCGCGCTTCCCAGCATGAAGCCGCAGCATTCGTGCGGGTAGGTCTCTTCACCATGCCGGCGCATCCGCTCGAGAATCCCCGGCGGGACAATCACTTTCATGCTTCCTCCCAGAACCGCTCGTGGATGAACCTGCGTCCGCCTTCGGGGAGCACCGTGACGACCACGCCGCGCTCCAGGCGCCCTGCAACGGAGAGCGCCGCTGCCA
This sequence comes from uncultured Spirochaetaceae bacterium, assembly GCA_964437385.1. Lineage (GTDB taxonomy): Bacteria > Spirochaetota > Spirochaetia > SZUA-6 > Fen-1364 > Fen-1364. Next base: position 63,224 of record CAYTGX010000007.1, on the reverse strand, counting down.
CCGCGGCCCCGGCCGACACTCCAACAAAGATGCCTTCTTCACGCGCCAGCCGCACCACCATGGCCTGCGCTATCTCTGTCTCGACGTACACGGTCTCATCCGCGAGCGTGGGGTCATAAATGCGCGGGACAATGGTCGTCTGAAGGTGGCGCAGCCCTTCCAGCCCGTGCAGGGGGGACGCCGGTTGGACGCACGCAATCCGCACGTTCGCGTTCAGCTCTCTCAGTCTCCTGCCTGTGCCCACCAGGGTGCCGCCTGTGCCCACCCCCGCGACAAAGTTCGTCACCTGCCCGCTGGTCTGCTCCCAGATTTCCATTGCCGTGCCCTCGTAGTGGGCCTTCCAGTTCGCATCGTTATTCATCTGGTCGGGGAAAAAGTAGCTCTCCGGCGACGAGGCCATGATGCGGGCCACCTCGCGGCTGGCGCCGTCCATCGCCTGGGCCGGGTCCGTGAGGACCAGCTCTGCGCCGTACGCGCGAAGAGTGGCAAGGATCCCCTCTTCCGTGTTCGCGGGGGCGCAGAGTTTCACGCGATACCCCCGGGAGGCGCCGATCATGGCGTAGGCGATGCCGGTGTTTCCGGACGTTGCGTCGAGGATCGTCAACCCGGGGCGGAGCGCGCCTCTTTCCTCCCCATCAAGGATCATGCCGGCCGCCGGCCGGTCCTTTACCGACCCGCCGGGGTTCATCCACTCGGCCTTTGCAAGGAGCTGCACCTGCTGGGGAAGATCTCGCGAGATCCTGTCCAGGCGCAGCAGCGGAGTATTGCCGATTCCTTCTACCGGTGTCTGGCCGACCTGGTTGTCTACCGGCTGCCTGGCCACGCGAAGAGGCAGCCTAAGTCTACGATGCATAGCGACAATATACGAATTGTATTCGCTAAAAGAAATCGCGGTCACACCGAAGCATGACCGCGATCAAGGGGCGGGCTATCTCCAGACGGAGAGAATCGCGCCCATTATAAGGAGGGAAACGAGCCAGTAGGCATTATTCAGGACCCAGTACATGGCAGGCTTTTTCTCATAGATCACGACACCGATCGTGACAGGGGCAATGAAGCCGATCCAGTTGAAAAAGCCCGTTGTCAGCCCCGCTCCCACACCGCTGGTCTTGAGATACGCGCTTGCGAATATGACCGCGTGGGCCAGGATGTAGCTCGTGAAGAGCGCGCCGACCAGGGCCACGACAACGCTGACGGCTGTGACCTTCATCTCCGACATGCCGGCAAGCTTCATCCACGGCTTCCTGAACAGGACGCCGTACCAGATCGAGCCAATGGCATAGTTCACAAGGGCCACAATGACCACTGCGAGATAGTTGACTGGAACATCCATCGGTGTACCTCCTGAAAGATTAGGGCAAGACCGAGTCTTCCGATTTCAAAAGTGCCGCAAAGGCGGGGAGGACCACGTCCCAGTTCCTGGCGAAGCGCCGCGCGCGCGTGGGCCACTCATCTCCGAGGCCGCTCTCTCCCACGGCATGCGTCACGGTGACCAGGACTGCGCCCGGCTCCTGCACAAAGCTGACCTGGACGAGCGTGGGCTTTTCGATCGCGCCCGGGTACCAGGTGTAGGCCAGGGCGTGAGGAGGTTCGCAGCGGACCACATTGCCCAGCCGCGCTTCCTGCCCGTCCTGGGCCTTTTCGAAGAATCCGCCGCCCGTCCACGGCTCCATGACCACGACGGAGTCTGGAAACCTGCGATGGGCCATGGGCCACCAGAGATCGATGCGTGCGGTGAACGTCACGAACGCGTCGTGAATCGGGCATTCAACACGCACACTCTTCACGACAGGTTCATTCATTTCCTGTTCTCCGCCGCCATTTTGAATCGAGCCAGCGCCCCCTCCCAGAAATCCTCCAGGTATGCCTGTGCCGAGCGCAGGCCCTTCCTGTTCAGGGTGAATACGTTGCGGCTTCCCTGCCTTTCGTGGGACACGAGATCGGCTTTTTCCAGGATGCGCAGGTGCTTGGAAACAGCGGGGCGGCTGACGGGCAGTACGGAGGCGATCTCACCGACCGCGTGCGGCTGGGCATTGAGAATGCGCAGGATCTTTCTTCTGACTGGATTTCCCAGGGCGTCAAAGGTTTTCTCGACCGCACTGCCCGGCATCCGTTCCCCTTTTACCGTAACTCCCAGGTTACGGTAACCAGAAGATAACGAATCGGGCCTGCGGGGGCAAGGGCGCCTCGCTCATGGCCGCAGAGCCGCCATGGTCAGCGCGCTGTCAGAATCTTTTCCAGGGCCGCCATGAGCGCCTTCGACTCAAAGGGCTTGGCCAGCGCGGGCGCTCCCGTCTGCTCCAGCAGGGCGCGTGTCTCGTCAGCCATCATGTCACCGGTCATGAACACCACCCGGGAGGCGATCGAGCCCGCGATCTTCTTCAACTGCTGGAAAACCTCCAGCCCGCTCATGTCGGGCATGCGGACATCGAGCAGGATGACGCCGTAGCGATTCGTGGTGACGCGCTCGATCGCGGAGCGGCCGTCAGCGGCAACGTCGACTTTGTGACCCATGGGCTCGAGAATCGCCTTCAGCAGCTCGCGGATGGACTGCTCGTCGTCCACGACGAGCATGCGCGTGTGCGGCCGTGCGGGCTCCCGCCGCACGCCGGCCGCCTGTTCAGGCGGGGAGTCGGGGACCACGATGGGAATGAGCAGGTGAAACTCGCTCCCCTGCGCCCCGTCGCTCACCACCCAGATCCTGCCGCCGTGCTCGCTCACGATCCCGTGGCAGATGCTGAGTCCCAGCCCCGTGCCCTGCCCGATCTCCCGGGTGGTGAAGAAAGGGTCGAAGATGCGGTCCTGGATCTCCCGGGGAACCCCCGGACCATCGTCCTGGACGATGACATGAAGGTTCTCTCCCTGCGTTTCGCTCACGATTCGAAGCACTCCCCTCCCATGGGAGATGCTCATGGCCCACTCGGCATTGACCACCAGGTTGAGCACCACCTGCTGCATCTGCTGGCCGTCCGCTATGGTGAGAGGAAGCGACGGGTCCAGCCGCGTGGTGACAAAGATATGACCCGTCCGCATGGCATATTCGCGCAGCGCAAGGGTGGAGCGGATGACCTCGTTCATGTCCATTGCCACGCGCTGCGGTTTTCGCTGTCGGGCAAACGTCAGCAGCCTCTGCACAATACCCGCAACCCGGGTGGCGCCCTGGCGGATCTGGCGCACGGACTCGCGCGCTTCTTCGGGCAGCGATTCCTCGTTCAGGAGCTGGCTGTAGCCGATCACCGCAGTCAGCGGGTTGTTGATCTCGTGTGCGATCCCCGATGCCATCTCCCCGATTGACGCCAGGTGGCTTGCCAGCCGCGCGCGGGCCTCAAGCTGCTCCCTCTCCGCCTGCTGCTGTCTTCGCTCCGTGATGTCGCGCATCACGAACACCGAGGAGAGCTGCCCTTCCGGCTCCACGAGCGGCGCGGAGGCGATCTCGTACTCTCTCCCCCGGATCGTTTCCGCGAAACGCCGGGGAACGCCGTTCTCCTCCTGGGGGACCGAGAGCAGAAAAGAGCGCTGGCCCGGCCGGGCGCCCAGACGGTCCGCGCCTTCCCTGTTCAGGAACCGGATGACGTTGTTCCGGTCGACTATTGCGACCACGTCCGGCAGATTGTTCAGCCACGCTTCAAGGGTCTCCCGCGCCCGCACCGCATCCCGGTAGAGCCCGGCGTTCTCCAGCGCCATGGCCGCCTCGCTGCCGAGGTTCTCCAGGAGCTGGATGTCGTCCGGACTGTACTGCCGGCGGCTGGCCTTCGGGCCGAGCACGAGGATGCCCGTCAGGGAGCCGTGCGCGGTCAGGAGCGGCGCCAGCAGCGTGGTGTGAAGATCGTCCAGAGCCGCCTTTTCCGCCCGGGGGATGTTCTGCAGCAATGGCTCTACGGTCAGGGTCCTGATGGAGAGCGTGGCTTTGTGCCTGTGGAACCAGGCCACGAGGGGGCTCGCCGCGCCAAGGATCGCGCCCTCTGCGCTGCAGGGCGAACCATTGCTCGCAACACGACACATCCCCTGGCCGTCCGAAAGGGGCTGCAGAAGCGAAACGGACGTGGCGTTCAGCGCCCGCTGCATGAGGGCAGTCAGCTTGTTGGAGGTTTCGTGGGATCCGCTGAGGGCGTCCGCGCCGCGGGCAAGGTCCCGCATCTCCTGCAGGTGGTCATACTTCTCGCTGTTGAAAAGCCGGTCGAGGCTTCGCCGCGCCCATTCGTAGGCCGGCCACATGACGAGCGCATAGACGGCAATGGAGACCACATAGATCCAGAGCAGGCTCTTGCTGTCCCGCAGCAGCGCGTTGGCAACGAGGATGGCGGCGATGTAGGGAGCGGCGATCATCGAGCCGATGAGGAGACGGACAAGGCCCGTGCGGGCAAGCGCACGCATGTCGAACAGGCGATAGTGCAGGACGACGATGGAGCAGATCGCGCAGAAGGCGAGATTGGCCCAGATGCCCAGGGGTGGAAGATCCGTGAAGGCGTCCGCGGCGCTTCCGAGGAACGGGAGCAGTCCCGCAATGGCGAGCACCAGCAGGCGCCTGCTGTTGACAACCGAGGCTTCACCGCGGCTCGCGCGCAGCAGGCGGATCACGTTTGCGATGAGGAGTATCTGCACGGGCCCCAGCAGGGCGTACGCTGCGGGGCCCACCTGGGGGGCGTAGCCGTCCTGGAACCGCGTGACGCCCTTGACCATGAGGTCGGTGAACAGCGCGATTCCCGCCGCGACAACCGTGGCCGCGTACAGGACATATATCGGCCAGCGGCTCTTGCTGCCGATGTAGAGGTGGCAGAAGTGGAAGAAGGCCACGAAGAAGAAGAGGAGGCAGACGGAGATCACGCGGTCCCAGATCATTGCCGCCGTCTCGACCCGGCTGAAGCGCATTGCAAAGGTGAAGACTGCCCAGAGCTCTACGCTGAACAGGACAAGAAGGAAGACCCGGCGGCGTCTGTCCCGGTAGACCGCGGGGAAGACAAGGATGCCGAGAATGAGGGTCATTGCCGCGGCAATCAATGGACTGAGGACGAAACCGACGCTGGTCATTGCTGCAGCTTCTCCTCATCAACCACCGAGCCCTGGATCAGCACCTTCACCATCTCGGGCAGCGGATTCACATGGGCGGGCTTCAGGTGGGAGAGCGCGGCCCCTTCGCGAATCCTCGCCTCGGCATAGCGGCTGAAGGTCCCGCCGCAGATGACGGTCGTGCGGATCGGGTTGACGCCCAGGTACCCCTCGACGTCCCCATAGTCCGCGTCGATCTTCTTGAGCTGCTCGTGCATGCGTCGGCTGACCTCTGCAGCGGCAGATGGCTCTTTCAGCTCGATGACCAGCCGAAGAAAGGTCTGATGGTGATCGTACTCCTTGAAAGCCGTCCATTCGGTATAGCGAAGCCCCGTGGCCGCCAGAGCGCCCCACAGCGCCCGCTCGTCCAGGTTGCACAGTCCTCCCAGGTTGATTGCCTCTCCGACTTTCCGGCGGACCTCGATCTGCGGGAGCGTGATCCCTGCTTCCTCGTCTCCCATGCTCACCACCCTGATCACATCCCCGATGCGGTAGCGCAGGAGAGGCATTCCGTGGAACTGCGTGATGATGATCTCATAGAGGCCGCCCTCTTCGAGCTGGTCCAGCAACAGGGTCCTTTCGTGCCCCGGCGCCTCTTCTTCTCCGCCCCTGTGCGGGACAAACTCCAGGAAGACCGAATCAGGCAGGAACGTCATGTGTGCCTTGGTCCAGCTCTGCATTGCCATGAACATCGTCTCGGTGCTCGCGTACATGTCGAAAGGTGTGACACCCCAGTACTTCTCGATGTCGTCGCGATAAATGCTCGCGTCGACGCCGCTGATGATCATTCCGCGGGGGCTCCACAAGTCCCGGGGAAAGACGGGCCGGTTCTGGGTCCAGCTCTTGAGCAGACCGCGGAGCAATCTGAAGAGCACCTTGGGATGGAACGTGGACGGGGACAGCTTCGACGTCCTCGCGGCATGGCCTGCCATCTGTTCCCCCATGCGCACCATCACGCTGCCAATGGCCCCGGCAAAATCGAACCCGTCCCGGAGCGCCATCTCGAAAGCGCGGCTGACCTGTTCGGGAAACGGCAATGACCTGACCAGATCCGGGGGCGGGAGAGGCTGAAAGGTGAACCGTTTCCGCAAGTTCTCGAACATGGTGCCCGATGTGTAGGGCGCGAGGGGAATCCCCGTGAGGATACGGACGCCGGGCGCTACCGCAACCTCCCCGCGGCGGGACGCGGCGGACAGGATGAAGATTCCCACGGAGTTGCGCGCGGCTTTCTCCATGATCGGCTCGCTGTGGGGGATCCACTTGAACTTTCCGCTGCGGCCGGATGAATGACACCAGACCGCGGGTTTCACGGCAAGCGTGTCCTCCCGCTTCTCACTCAAGCACGGCTCGTAGTCGCTGTAACTCGTGAAGGGAACCGATTCGCGGAACTCCTCGATGGTCCGCGGAGGCCGGGGTCCGAGGATCTTCCGTCCGAGCGTGCTGTCCGAGACAAGGGCCAGCTCTTCGGTAAGCAGCGCGCGCTGGATCTGCAGGAACTCATTTATCCCCAGGTCGAGGAACCCGCAGTAGCGCTTCCACAACTCATCCCGATCAAGGTTTTTGAAATAGGCGTCTTCGGGCAGCATGTCGCGTCCCCCCGTTCATGGACCACCAGCGGTCATACCCGTTCTCCCGTCACTATCAGATCCTGGTATGCCAGTTCTTCCTCAATGGCAAGTCCGCGCACCGGCAGCCTCTCGAAGAGCCTGCGTACCTGCTGCTCGGAAAATGTGCGATGCCCGGTGCGCGCGAGCAGGGGCACGTATGCGAGCCCGATGGCGAATTTGGACAGGAGGTCTCCTACCACGGCCAGCGGATGACGCCCGGACCGCAGGGAAGTGCGGACCTCGTCCCGCGCAAGGGCAACACCGAGGGCGGTCCCTTCCAGCCGCGAAGGAAACGTCACCACGAATCGGCCGCCCGGTTCCAGGACGCGCACGATCTCCTGAACCGCCGGCCACGGGTCCTCCACGAAGTCCAGCACGTGCACGCACAGCGCGCGATCGAAACTGCCGTCCGGGTAGCGGATGACGGCTGCGTCCATGATCTGCAGGTCCGCCGTTCTGCCCGCCCGGCGCAGTTTTCTCCGGCTGGACGCCAGGGCCGAAGGTGACAGGTCGATTCCCGATATCCTGATCCGCGGGGCAGCCTGCAGGGCGGCCGTCAGCTCATTGCCCGTCCCGAGACCGACGCACAGGAGGCTGCGGGCCTCCCCCAGATCCAGCGCCTGGAGGCACTTCTGCTGAAGGGTTTTGTAGCGGCTCAACCTCGCGGTTGTCGCGTCATAGAGGGGATTGTAGACGAGATCGAAGTATGCTTTCTGGAAGGCGCCCATCAGCGCCTCCTGTCTTTCTTGCCCGCCGGCGGGACGGCCCCCGTCGGGGCGGCCAGAAAGTCCTTGTACAAGCGGTCCTCGATCAAGGTATGGCGGATAAGCCAGTCCTTGAGCAGGGCATCCCCCGTTTCTCCTGTCTTCGCCGCTTCCGCGAGCTCTGACAGGAGCGCCTGGTGGTCCTCCTTCTGCGCCGGCAGGCGCGGATACGCACGGCTCTCCAGCAGTGATTCTTCCTTCTTGAAATGCGCGCGCACCAGCTCGAGCAATGCCGCCATCTGTTCGCGGCGGGCCACCGCTCCCTCCGCGGGGTGCGCGGACAGGTCATTTGCCAGGGCGAAAATCTTCCTGTGATCGTCGTCGATCTCCGACAGCCCGACGGTGTAGAATGTCTGCCACTCGAACTCGAATTTCGTGCGGAGGATCTGCAGGCGCCGGTCAAAGACCTCGAGGAGCTTCAGAAAAACGCTGGGGCACTCCTTCAGCGCTTCGGCGGGAATGGCATAGTACACGGAATCCCGGAGCGCCAGCGCCTGGCAGACTGCCGGGATTCCCTCCACCACGGACAGCTCTCCCCAGTAGTCACCGCCGGAGATGACCTCGATGGGAGTTTCATCCGACTGGAGCGAGATCTCCCCGTCCGCCACGAGGTACAGGCACAGCTCTGAACCATGGACGGCAGTCTCTCCTTTTGCAAGCTGCCGCTTTTCCATCACTCTCGCAATCTCCCGCTGCGCGGTGAAGGAGGCCATGTCGCCGAACAGCCGTGTGGCGAAGAGAAGCTGGCGGTTCTCCCTGATCTTGAGCACCGCCTCCTCGATGCCGTTTCTGCGGATGAAAAGCCTGTAGGCTTCGCAGGGTATGCGCAGGGCGGCCAGATCGCTCTCCGCGCGGAAGGTCCGGTGGGACGGCTCGTGTGACAGCGCGGAGAGCTCTCCGGCAAGCGCCCCGGCAGCCTGCCGGCTGTGGAAGCCTGCCTCCCGGTCTATCACCTCCGCGGTTCCGCTCAGGATCAGGAATATGTCGGTGTTGCGCTCGCCCTTTCTGATCATGATGGAGCCGGCGTTGAATGCAGCAATGCCGCAGTTGATCAGCATCTCCAGTTCATGGGAGGAAACCTCGGGAAAGTACGATTTGAGATAGCGGTGGGCGGAGCGCAGGATATAGGTCTGGTGCTGCACGGGGATCAGGACATCGCTCTGCCCGAATGCCGCACTGGAGCCGATTTCCTTCTGCGCCTCCGTGAGCGGTACCGCGGAATGGCTCATGATGATCTTTCGAGAGGAATCGCCGGAGAAGTCCTCCGGCTTTCCGTGGATGCGGCCTCCCCCGGCATCCACCTTCTTCAAGTCCACGGGTTCCAGCATCTCCTTCTTGAACCGGTCCCGCGTTGCGGGGGATATCCCGTCCTTGCGCGGATCACTCGTCACCATCTGCTCCAGGACGTCCAGGGAGGTCAGGTCTGCAAGATGCGTGTAGGTCTTCACCCCCTTTTCATCCTGCGCGCGGAAGAAGAGCACGGTGTTCTCCACAGGGTGAGGGGCGAACACGGGGCGCACCTCCAGGCCCTCGACCGAGTTCCATTCTCCCGGCACGAGGTCATGCACGTCGAACAGGCGCGCGAATCGGCGCTGATCGATTCCCATGAGCGCGGCCAGTTTCTTCTCCACGCTTGCCCGCACGCAGGGGGCGGCAAAGTAGCGCAGCCGCCTGTCCGAGCGCACCAGGGAGGTGAGCCCTGCAAAGTGATCGTCATGGCAGTGGGTGTGGAAGATCCCCTCGATCTCATTCACGCCGATGCCCAGTGCCTTCAGCGTGTGGAGGATGTTCGGACCCGCGTCTATCAGGTACAGGCGGCCCTGGAAGCAGAGGAGGCTCCCCATGCAGGGCTTTTCCGGGTCCCACCCGTCTCCCTCTCCGATGTGAATCACGGAGAAGTACTCGCGGTGCAGGGTGTGGGAGCCGAGATCGAACGGCGCCTGGTACTCCTCCCCGTCTGCCAGGTTGAGGTCCACTTCCACGGACTCCCCGTCTGCCAGGAACTCCCAGCGGTTTATTCCTTTCCTGTGCACAAAGACGCCGGGAGCAAGCTCGATGGCGTCCTTGTCCACGATCTTCATGGACAAGAGCTCTTCGGTTTCCCGGATCCTGCCGAATGCGAACCAGCGCTTGATCCGCATAATCTCGTGCGCGGTCTCCTCCGGTACACCGCATGCGGTGAGCTCTTCTTCCGACGCCAGGCCGTAGTTGCCCCGAAAGATGTACTGGGCCTGCGAGCGGACCTGGTCCTCCAGGCCAATGAGCATCGGCTTTCTGCCTGTATTGTTCGGATGTCCGGGTATGATCATGCCCTGCCGGTAGAGCATCTGGAGGACGGGGAACTCGGAGAGATTCGTGAAGCAGCCCTTCTGGATGGGCGAGTCGCAGAGGAGGATGGCGTTCGGTCCCGTCTCATAGCTGACCCCGGCCTTCTGCCTCTGCGTGATCAGACCGCGCTTCATCAGGTGTTTGACGCTGTCTGCCGGACACCCGCAGAGGATTCGCAGATCCGCTTCCGGCACCTCGACCCAGTAGATGCCGTTGGAGACCTTCAATTTTTCCATGCAAAACCCCTTTTGTCATAGTATAGCGGAGCGCTGGGCAGGGCGCCAGAAGGACGAGACGCCGGACGCGGAGGACGCCCGCGCCGCCTTTTCAGTATCTTTGCAGTCGGAGGACCCATGCTGCCTCGCCTTTTCCCTGTCTTCGCGCTTGCGTGCCTGCTCTTTGTCCCCACTGCTGCTTTTGCCCTGGACTACGATGATGCCGTTCACCTGCTCGATCGCACCGGTTTTGGAGCGCCGCCGCGCGCCATTGCCGAGCTGGCCCCGCTTTCCCGAACGGAGGCGGTTGAGTTCATGATCAGCGGACTGCGGACAAGCCCCGCGGACACCCCGCCGGCATGGAGCGTTCCTCCCTTCCCCCGGCCCCCCGGGGACAAGACCCATCCGCCGGACCCGGAAGCAAAGAAGGCCTTTGACCAGGCACTGGAGAGCCGCAGGCAGGGGCTGCGCGCCTGGTTCATCGGCGGTCTCGTCACGTCCACGAGCCCGCTCACCGAGAAAATGGTCCTGTTCTGGCACAACCATTTCACCTCCAGCCTGGAGAAAACCAACTCTCCCGAGCTGCTCCTCCAGCAGGACCTTCTCCTTCGGCGGCTGGGAACCGGGAGCTTCGGCACGCTCCTGCACGCCGTCTCCCGGGATCCCGCCATGGTGCTCTACCTGGACAACGAAGCCAATGTGAAAGGAAAGCCGAACGAGAACTACGCCCGCGAGCTTCTCGAGCTCTTCACCATGGGGGAAGGCAACTACAGCGAGCAGGACGTGAAAGAGGCGGCGCGCGCCTTCACGGGCCTCACCGTGGACAGGTCCGCGGGGACAACGAGATTCGAGCCGCGGCGTCACGACGACGGCGAAAAGACCTTTCTCGGCAAGACGGGAAATTTCAACGGAGATGACATCGTGGACATCATCCTCCAGCAGGCTCGCCCCGCCGTCTTTCTCATAGAAAAGCTGTGGCGGTATTTCATCTCTCCGCAGCCCGACCCGGCGCTGGTCCAGGGGTGGGCCGCCTCCTTCCGCGCCTCCGGGTATCAGCTCACGCCCCTTCTCCGTCAGATCTTCGAGAGCGATGCCTTCTGGGCGCCGGAGAATCGAAGCGCGCTGATCAAATCCCCTGTGGACCTGCTGGTCGGCTTCATCCGCACATGGGGGATTTCCGGCTACGACCCGAAACGGCTTTCCTACCAGCTCTCCCGGCTCGGTCAGGACCTGTTCAACCCCATCAGCGTGAAGGGGTGGCCCTGGGGGCAGGACTGGATCGACGCATCCACACTCCTTGAACGGCGCAGGGACATTGCCGATCTTACGAACTACTTCCGCAGGCAATCCCAGATGGCAGCAGCCAACCTCGAATAGGAATTGACGATGAGAACCCGATCCGCCCTCCCGCTTCTTTTCGCGCTCGTCGCCATGCTCCGGGCGCCGCAGCAACTGGCCGCGGAGCCTGATGCCGCCCTGGCTCCCGTGAACACCCTTGTCCTGATTCAGCTCGCCGGCGGCAACGACGGCCTGGATACGGTGATCCCGTTCACCGATCCTGCGTACGCCGCAGTGCGAACGACCGTTGCTCCGTCATTGTCCGACCTTATCAGAGTAAGCGGAACCCTTGCGCTCCATCCCGCCCTTGCGCCCCTCATGACCGCGTGGAAGGCGGGAGACTTCGCGATTGCGCTCGGCGTCGGCTATCCCGACCCGAACCGGTCTCACTTCCGGTCCACCGATATCTGGGAGACCGCCTCCTCTTCCCATGAGGTGCTGAGCACAGGCTGGCTTGCACGTGTTCTGACCCCGGCCACCCGTCCCGCCGGTATCTTCGCTGATTCGTTGATCCTGGGGGAAACCCAGGCAGGACCCCTCAAAGGACCGGGCATGCACAACATCTCCCTGGACAACGTGGACGCATTTCTGCGGGACGCGGCCCAGATGGCTGATGAGTCAGCGGATGACTCGGCACACTTGAGCTACATCGGCTCGGTTCAGCAGGACATCCTGGCCGCCGCGTCGGTTCTGGCACACATCAAGCCGTCGATCAAGGAGCCTGCGGTCCCGTTCCCCGACACCGGGCTCGGCCGGCAGATGAAAACGAGCTTCCAGCTCCTTGCCGCGGGTTTGCTCGTTCCGGTGGTCAAGCTCACCCTGCGCGGGTTCGACCTGCACAGCGGGGAAAAGCCTGTCCAGGAACGGCTCCTGGGCGAGCTGGCCGGAGCCGTGGCGGCGTTCCGTGGCAACCTTGTCCAGGCGGGTCTCTGGGACAGAGTGGCGATAGTGACCTACTCCGAGTTCGGCCGGCGCGTGGAAGAGAACGCCAGCAACGGCACGGATCACGGGACCGCCGCACCCGTCTTCATCCTCGGCGGACGGGTGAAGGGCGGATTCTACGGAGCCCAGCCATCCCTGTCCCCTGCAGACCTTGACCAGGGAGACATGAAATACACGATGGACTTCCGCACGCTGTATCGCACCGTGGCGGAGGAGTTCTGGGGAATCAAGGACCCGGCCATGCTCGCCGCGGTATTTCCGACTGCGCATGAGACGCTGGGGCTGTTCAGGCCTCCGAAGTAGGCGCGCCTTCTTTCGGGCAGAAGCGCGAAATTCCGGAGCAGTGCCCCGGACCTTGCGATTGCTCCATGCTTATTAACGGAAACCGTTCCAAAGCATTAATAAGGATGGAACAATCGCAAGCATGCGGCTCGGTGCTCGGTGAAAAGGCTGACAAAATGATTGGAATGGAGATTCATGGTAGCCATGCGGCGACAACTCTGTAGCCGTTCTTGACACTGCATCGCGGTCTCCCTATTCTGAACGCCCATGCTCGCGCTTGTTCTTGCAACTTTGTCGTCCGCCGGGTTTTCAATTTCAATCCGATTTGCCCAGCGGCGCGGGGCAAATCTCACCGTAGTCGGCGCAGTCAACTACATCACCGCGGCTGTCTTTCATCTCGTGCTGACGATCGTGGCGGGTGTCCATGCTCCGCACGGCCTGACCGTGGCCATCGGGGCTGTGGGTGGAATAACGTTTTCGTGGGCCTTTTTTCTGCTTTTTGCAGTCATGAAGCAGCGGGGAGTGTCCATTACCGCGGCGATCATGGGCTTGTCGGTTCTCGTTCCCGTCGGGATCTCGTTCCTGGCCTGGGGAGAGGGGGCCACCCCCTTGCAGACGGTTGGAATTGCCATCGCCATTATCTCCCTGCCGCTCCTCAGCATTAGTCCGCAGAAGGCAGACTCGTCGAAAGGCAAGCCGGGGAGGGTAGGCGCGAGGGGCCGGGCCATTCTCTCTCTTGCCGGGCTTTTCCTCGTGAACGGCACGTCGCTCGTGGCAGCGCGCGCGTTCCGGCAGACGGGAATTCGAAACGAGGATCCGCTTTTTCTTCTCATCATATTCACGTCAGCCACGATCACGACGCTTATCGTGTGGGCCGCCCAGGAGCGCGCGCTGCGGCGCGGCCGAGCGGCGGCGGCTGAGAGCGGGGCGCCCGCGGGCGCCGTCGGCTCCCTCGCTGTTCCGCTGCTGCTGAGCGCTGCCCCCGGTGTCATCGTCGGCCTCTGCAACGCGCTGTCCAACCGGTTCATTGTTATGTCTCTTCACTCCCTGCCGGGAATTATCGTCTACCCCTTCTACAGCGCTGTCGGGCTGGTCGTCATGGTGGCTTTTTCACGGATCGCGTGGAAGGAAAAGATTTCTCCGATGGAGATGATCGGGATGGGGCTCGCGTGCAGCTCCATCGTCCTCATCAACCTCGTCTGAGGAGTTTCGCCATCTCCCTGCCGTACGGGATGACAGGTGACGGATAGGCGTGACGAGAAGCTCGTATGCCCATGGCCAGCATGAGCTCGGCGGTCTTGAGCGCGGCGATCCCGGGCGCAATCACGGGGATTCCGAGGTCCTTCTCCAGCTCGGCCGCGCCTTCGATGATCGTCGTGGAGCCCAGAATCACCGAGTCTGCCCCGGCCGCCGCTGCCTGCCGCCCTGCTTTCAAAAGGCTGAGATAGAATTTCCTGGACTCCGCCTTGTTCATGACGCGTCCCCGCCTGGGATTGTACACGTGCGTGCCCACTGTTTCGATTGACGCTGCCCGGTCTCGGAGGCCGTAGAACTGGAGCTGATCTCCGATCATGCGGGCCCAGTCACTGTCCAGGGCCAGGATGGAGAATTTGCCGCCAAGCTGGAGCGCCAGGTGGACGGCGGCCCTGAGGGCGCCCACAACCGGTATGTCCACCGCCTCCGTGATCGGGATGATGCCCGGATCCGCCGTGCAGTCGATGAGGATCGCCGCCGCCCCTTCCCGGGCGGCAGCCTCGGCTTCCAGTATCATGAATCCCGTCGACCAGAAAAGCTCGTACTCCCGGTCCGTCAACGCAGGGCCGCCTTGGAGCAGCCGGACATCCACCGTGACCCCCTCCGCGGCGTGGGCCTGGTACTGGAGGGCGCGCCTTTTTCTCTCGTAGTCCGTGACGGGTATCGGCGGAAGAACCGCAATGACGGTCGGTTTTCGGGGCATGAGACTTCCTCCCTCGCGGGGCCGCGTGCCTCCTATTCGAAGGCCGCCACCCGTTTGCGCCTGCTCCAGACCTGCACACCCACGATGATGAGCGCGATCATCGTGACCACGTACGGGATCACCTGTAGAAGCTGGGGAGCAATGCCTGCCGACTGCTGCAGCCGAACGGAGAGAGCCTGCGCCGCGCCGAAGAGCAGCGTGACGGCCACCGTGCGCAGCGGGTCCCCCTGGGCAAAGAATATGGCAGCCAGCGCGATAAGGCCCCGGTCCGAGGTCATATCCCTGCTGAAAAGGCTGACGTAGTCCAGGGAAAGGTACGCGCCGCCCAGTCCGCAGAAAAACCCGCTGAGGACGACGGTCTGCATCTTCAGGCGGAAGACATTGATTCCCATGGAAGCCGTCGCGTCAGGATTCTCTCCCACGGCCCGGACCCGCAGGCCCCACTTGGTCCTGTAGATCACGAAGCTGATGACGGGCGTGAGGAGATAGGCCAGGTACACGAGCACCGTGTGGCCGCTGACGATCTGGCTGAGGACGGGCACGGATTCCACGAAGGGTATCCTGATCTGCGGGAAACTGGGAATCTTGTTGGAGGCAAATACGCCGGCCTCTCCCAGCAGACCCTTGAGCAGCACGGCGGTGAGGCCCGAAGCGAGCATCCCGATGGCAATGCCGGCGATGAAGATATCCGCCCTGAACTTCAGGTTGAAGTAGCCGAAAAGGAAAGCCAGGAGCATGGCCCCTGCCACGGCCGCGAACACGGCCCAGACCAGGCTTCCTGTGAGGTTGGCAATCGTGATGGCAACAAAGGCGGCCACCAGCATGAATCCATCCATGGCGATATTGAGGATCCCTGCCTTGAATGTGAGCAGGCCGCCCAGCGCCGCGAATGCCAGGGGAGTGGAAATCCTGATGATCGTGGTGATCAGGCCGAGGTTGAATATGTCGCTCACGGGTGGATTCTCCCCTCAGGTTTCCGCGAAGGCAGGCCGCGCCGTTCGCGTCTCACGCGGCGGCGGCTGCCAATTGCAAAATCGGCTGCAAGAAGAAGTATGATGACGGCCTCCAGCACCTTGATCAGGTCCCGGGTCACCGACGTCATCATCTGCATGACAATGCCGCCGCTGTTGAGCGCGCCCAGCAGGAGCGCCGAATACGCCGTGGCCAGGGGGTTGAACTTGGCGAGCATTGCCACCGCTATTCCGTCAAAGCCGTAGCCGGGCGAGAATCCGTTGTAAAACGCCCTGTAGACGCCCAGCGCCTGTTCGGCGCCGGCCAGACCGGCGATCATACCGCTGACCAGGAAGACCTGCACGATGCTGGACTGCACGTTGATCCCGCCGTACCGGGCAAAGACCGGGTTCTGCCCGATGAGCTTCCACTCGTATCCCTTCTTCGTCCGATTCTCGATCAGCCAGAACAGGACGAGCAGGACGACGGCCAGGATGAACCCCGTGTTGAACTGGGCCAGGTCGGAGAACTGGTGGAACTGGGCCGTAGGCAGAATGTCGTAGGTCTTGTTCGTCGGGCCCGGCGCCTTCAGAGGGTAGGAGGAGATCCACCCTGTCAGGAGCAGCGCGATGGGGTTCAACATGAGGCACACGACCAGCTCGTTGATCCTGAGCTTTGACTTGAGAATGGCCGGAATGAATGCCCAGATCGCCCCGGCAAGCATGGCCGCTGCCACGGCCAGCGGGAGATGGATGAAGCCCGGCAGGCCGCGGACGTAGTAACCGACAATGGCTGCGGCCAACGCGCCGAAGAGCATCTGGCCTTCCACGCCGATGTTGGCCACGTTGGAGCGGAACGCGAACCCGACGGCAAGCCCCGTGAACAGGAGCGGGGTGGTGTTTTGGAGCGTGGCCACGATGTTCGCCGTCCCGCTGAATGCGCCGCTGAAAAGCGTGCTGTATGCCAGGAAGGGATCGTCTCCCATGACGCGGATGACCACGGCCCCGATGACCAGGGCCAGCGCCACGGCCGCTGCCGGGCGCGCTATCTCCAGCCCGATGGTGCGAAGGATGCTCCCTGTCGAGCGGCGCAGGGCCGCGGCGGCAATCGTAGTGTTTTGCGGATCAGACACTTTGTGTCTCCCCCTCACGGGCAATGCCGGCCATGAGCCTTCCCACCGAAGACACGGTGGCGTCCTTTGCAAGCAGCTCTCCCATGATCCGGCCGTGGAAGATGACGATGATGCGATCCGAGAGAGAGAATATCTCGTCGAGGTCCGCTGAAATAAGGAACACGCCGCAGCCCTGGTCCCTCATGGCGACCAGCTGGCTGTGAATGAACTCTATCGCCCCGATGTCCACGCCGCGGGAGGGCTGGTCCGCGATGATGACCTGCATCTTGTAGGAAAGCTCCCGGGCCAGCACGACCTTCTGCTGATTGCCTCCCGAGAGTGATCGGGCCGGCGCCCTCGGCTGCGCCCCCCTGATGTCGAACCGTCCAATGAGGTCACGGGCGAATGCGTTTGCCTTGTTCACGTCCAGAAGGGGACCTCTTCCGAATACCCCTTCAACGTGGTGACCCAGGAGGAGGTTCTCCCATATGAAGCTGTCAACGGACAGGCCGACCCTGGTCCTGTCCGCGGGGATGTACGCTACTCCCGCCTCGCGCACCTTGATGGGGCTCAACCCCTTGATGCTTTCTCCGTTGAGGAGGATGCTCCCCGCCTTGGCGCGCCGCAGGCCGACCAGCGCCTCCACGAGCTCGTCCTGCCCGTTGCCCTGCACGCCGGCAAGGCCCACGATCTCACGGGCGCGCACGTTCATGCTGACGCTGCGGACGGCCGGCAGGCCGCGGTTGCTCTCCACCTCCAGGTCCCTGACGTCCAGGAGCACTTCCCCCGGCACCGCCGGCTTCTTTTCCACCCGGAAGAGGACGCTGCGCCCTACCATCTTCTCCGCCAGGTCCACCGCCGTTGTTTCCGCCGTATTCATCGTGGCCACCGCGCGGCCGGCTCTCATCACGGAGACCCTGTCGGAGACGCTCATGACCTCGTTGAGCTTGTGGGTGATGAAGATGACCGTTTTTCCCTGGGAGGCGAGCCGGCGGATGGTACGGAAGAGCTCCTCCGTTTCCTGCGGCGTCAGCACCGCGGTGGGCTCATCCAGGATAAGGAGCTGGGCCTCGCGGTAGAGCATCTTCAGGATCTCCACCCTCTGCTGCAGCCCCACGGGGAGGTCCTGCACGGCCGCGGTAGGATCCATCTCCAGGCCGAATCGTTCCCGTGCCAGGGCCGCAACGCGCTTTATCGCGGTCCGCTTGTCCATGACAAAGCCTTTGCCCGGTTCCATGCCGAGGACCACATTCTCCGCGACGCTCAGGGAGGGGACGAGCTTGAAGTTCTGGTGAACCATGCCAATGCCGAGGCTGATTGCCACGGCAGGGTTGTCGATGCGGACGGGCTTCCCACCTATTTCTATGGAGCCTTCATCCGGGGTGAGCACGCCGTAGAGAATATTCATCAGGGTGGTTTTGCCCGCGCCATTCTCTCCCACGAGGGAGTGGACCTCGCCGGACCGGGCAGAGAAGTCCACGTGGTCGTTGGCCACCAGGGTTCCAAACTGTTTGACTATCCGGGTCATGGAGACGGCATCAGTCACGGAATCACCCCCAGAAGCGGCGTCCGGGAGGACCGTCCCCCCGGGCACCGACAGCATTTCAGACTATTTCACGTACGGGTTTTTCATGGGCGGCGTGCCGACCATTGCCTGATTGGGCGCGAGCTCCATGTAGTTGGGGACCACGATCTGGCCGCTAATGACCTTGGCGCGCAGATCTTCGACGAGCTTGAGGTTCGCGTCGGAGATGAGCCCCTTGTTGTTGTCATCCATTGCGTAGTCCACGCCCTTTTCCTTGAGGCCGTAGACCAGGACCGTTCCGCCCTTGAACTTGCCGTCCACGACGAGCTTGATGAAATCATATGCCTGATTGTCGACCCTCTTCACCATTGAAGTAAGGACGAATCCCGGCGCAAGGTAGTTCTGGTTCGAGTCGACGCCGATTGCGAAGGTCTTTGTCTGCTTGGCCGCCTCGATGACTCCTGCGCTGGTGGCGCCGGCAACGGCGAAGTTGATGTCAGACTTGCGGTTGATGAGGGCCAGCGTGTATTCCTTGCCCGCCGCCGGGTCCGTGAACGTGCCGCTGTAGCTCTCCAGGACCTGGACCTTGGGGTCGATCATCTTGGCGCCGAAGTAGTAGCCGAGATAGAAGCGGTGGATGATCGGGATATCCTTGCCGCCGACGAACCCGATGATGCCGGTCTTCGTGGTCTTTGCCGCGATGGCGCCGACCAGGAAGGAGCCTTCCCAGTCCTTGGTGACCGAGCTCACGACGTTCGGGGCAATGGGGTCATTGCCCACGTCGACGATCCCGTATTTCTGCTTCGGGAACTGGGCCGCCACCTCTTTCATCGGCGTGATCATGTCGAAGGACGACCCGATGATGATATCGAATCCCAGCTGCGAAGCGCGTGCAAGGGTGGACTTGAACTCGGAGATGCTCTTGGGCTGGATCACGTTTACCTTGACCCCGAGCTCTTTCTCCGCCCTCTGCATGCCCTGGTACATCATGTCGTTGAAAGACCTGTCGCCGAGGCCCGACTCCGACGTCACCATCGCCACTTTGAGCGGCGCAGCGACGACGCCTGTCACGGCCGCCAGGCCGACGATCAGAACGATCGCTGTCAAAACCATGTTGCGAATTCTCATTTCCCTACCTCCTGTGAAAATAAGTCACGAAACCGCACGAACGAAGTCCCTCCTCCTTTCTACCCAAGTTTTCTCAGAGCCTTCATGAAGCTCTTTGCCTTGGCAGGGTTCACCCTGCCGAATGCGGAATCCGTATCCTTCAAAGCTGTGCTCACGATCACGCCATGCGCAACGGCAAGCGCGGTGGCCAGGTTGGCCTCCGTGGCGCTGCCTCCCAGAAGCAGGGGCAGCCGGGGGAACTTGGCGTGCGCTTTCCTGAGATATCCCATGGATTCGTCGAAATTGCCGCCCGTGAGAACAAGACCGTCCGCGTGGCCCAGGTCCACGGCTTCACGGATGTCGGGGTCGATTTCCCTTCCCCCCAGGTGGATTCCCGTCCGGTCGTGTACATCGGCGAAGATCCCTATGTTCTCCGCGTGGAGAAGGTTGCGCGTCTTGATTGCCTCGTGCGCGTTGCCGCCCGTCAGCCCGAACGGCGTGACCATGACGCCGACGAACACCTTGATCCTGACAAAGTCCAGCCCCGCGGCGCTTGCCACTGACAGGATGGCTTCAGCGTCATTTTCCAGGAAGTTGAGACCGATGGGGGTGGGAACGGCGGCCGCCACCTCGAATGCAACGCGCGCCATCCAGGCGATCTGCTCCGGAGTGACCTTGTGCGCGACCGGAAGGTCCCCGAGATTCTGCAGCATGATTCCGTCGAATCCCGCGTCCGAAAGGACCCTGGCCTCAGCCACGGATACCTTGATCATTTCTTTCAGCGAGCCGTCCCTGTACATGGAGCTGCCGGGAAGAGGATCGAGCTGAACCATCGCGATGGCAGCCTTGCGGCCCGAGTTGATCCGATCTACGAGAACGCTCATTTCTTCCCCTCCAGCGGCCGTGACTGCGAATTGAATATCTGCCTGAAGTTGACCTCCCGGCGGTGCGGATCGTCGAACCCGAGAAATGCCCGCTTGCGTGCGTCCGACAGGTAGCAGGCGAACAGCTCGAAGGGCACGCAATAGACGAACGGGGTCAGGAGCTCCCTCACCTGGCCTTTCACGGGGAACACCAGGTCAGCCGCCGCGGCAAGCTCCTTGTCGCTGTCCGAGCCGATGGCCACGACAAAGGCGCGCATTTCCCGCGCAGCCCGCATCTGCTCGAATGCGCGTTCCCTGCTCTCCCCGGGGGGCACGATCACGAACTCCACCGCATTTTCGTCGGACACGAAGAACTCTTCGTGCGCCCACTCCTCCATCTCCACCGCAGATGCGGGCTGCCGGAGAGCCTCGAAGAACTTGGCCATGCCGAAGAACGCGGTTGCATAGTTCGGCCCGCCCCCGAGGATGATGACGCGCTTGTCTGCCGAAAGCTTTTTCGCATAGTCACGCGCCAGGGGTTCCACCGTGTCGATGGTGGCGGCAATGGTGTCCGCCAGGCGGGACAGCTCTTCCAATCGAGCGTCGGCCTGTGCGGCGGTCAGGGCGCCGAGCTTCAAGCCAAAGGCAAGCCCGACGCAGTACACTCCCAGGAGGCTCGCAATGTAGGTGACGGAGCCCGGCGTTACCACGGGCGCCTGTCCCGGTCTTTCCTTGATGTTGGGAGGAGAGTTCACGATGAGGGGGATGTCCACTGCCTGCGCAAGGGGCGTGGTGGCCCTGGTCGTGATGGCGAACGTGAGTGCACCCTTCTGGCGCGCGCGGCTGACACCCTCGATGGTGCGGGACACGGTCCCCGAGTTGGAGACGCCGATCACGGCGGAGCCCTCCGGCATGTGGTTCACCACGTAGCGGGAAAACTCCAGTGACTCCATCGGTTCGACATAGAGGCCCGTCATTTCCATGAGAGACATCCGGTTGGCCAGCGCCGAGAAATACGAATCTCCGCAGCCTATGATGAAGACATTCCTGATCCTGCTTATGTCCCGTTTCGAAAGCTCCGCTGTCAGATTGTCGAGGATCGGCTTGCCGTTGCTCCTCAGGAACTCCGGTTGAAGCCTGATCTCTTCCAACATCACCTGCTTTTCGTGATCCACGCTCTGATCTCCTTCCGATGCTCTATGTGTTTCCCGCAAGCGCGGAGAGCCTGCTCTCCGCCATGGCGCGGGTTATTCCAGCCAATCCGAGAGTCCCTTCCGTTTCCACGACGAACGAGGCTGCAACTGCGCCGTGCAGGGCTGCGCGCCGCGCGTCCCTGCACAGGGCGTACCCGGCAATGAAGCCGCCGCAGAACGAGTCTCCCGCGCCGGTCTGGTCCACGGCATGCGCCGGGAAGACGGGAATACGAAACCGGGCGTCGTGAACCCGGTCGTAGCCGATTGCCCCCTCTTCTCCGAGCTTCATGACGATCACGGACAGGTCGGGGTAGCGCCCGATCATCATCTCCAGCGCCTCATCAGGGGAGGCGTCGGGATACATGGCGCGGACTTCCTGCCTGCTGGGCAGGAAAGCGTCAGCATGCCGGAGAAGCTTTCCCAGCTCCGCCTCCGCAATCCCGTCCAGGTACTGGTAGGCGGGGTCCACCGAGATGAAGCGGACGCCTGACGCGCGGACATGGCGCAGCAGGTCTATCTGCATGTCCCATGGAACAGGGGCGCAGTGAAAAAACGAGTCCTTCAGCATGTCAGCGGGAATGTCTTCAGGCCGGGGAGTGTAGTCAGCCCACTGATCCCTGGGGCTTCTGAATATGAACTGCCGGGTGCCGTCCTTTTCGTAGAGTCCCCAGTTCCTGAGGGAGGGACGGCTCTTTGTGATGAGCGCCGTGGTGCGGATGCCCAATGATTCGGACAGCCGCGAGACAGGGTAGTCGGGGCCGGCAACCGAGATGAGCGCGACAGGGATGCCCCACAGTGACGCGCCGATGGCGCCGTACACAGCGTTCCCGCCGAGGACTCCCATCCGGGTCGAGCCGTCATGGAAGACAAGATCGTCAATCGTCATGTTGCCACAGCACGCGCACGAGAGCTCCAACGGTCCTCCGATCACACCTGTTATTCAGACTCTTCCAGAAAATCATCTTCGATAGACCGGAGGTGATTCTGCATGCTCCTCCGGGCTCCCTCCGAATCGTGTTTGCAAACCGCCTTGAATATCTCGACGTGCTCGCCGAAATACTTCTGGGCGTGATTTCCCGCGGCCCAGCTCCTGCCCTTGATTTTTCTCCAGAGATCCTTTTTCAGAACGCTGGCGATATTGCGATTGAAGATATCCATGAGGACAGGGTTCCGTGTAGCCTTCACCAGGGCCAGGTGAAACTGGAGGTCCACTGCGGAGGCCTTCGAGAAATCGGAGAGCGCCGACTTGTGTTTTTCGAATATGTGCTCGATTGCCGTAATGTCCTCTTCCGTAGCCTTCTCCGCGGCCAGACCCGCAATCTCCACCTCGACGACCCTGCGGGCTTCCAGCAGCTCGAATGGGCTCACTTCTCCCTTGAGCTCTCGTGCCATCCTTGTCTTTTCAGTGGCAATCTCCGAGCTGGCGATGAAATTGCCCTTGCCGCCCCTGCTTTCCACGATCCCGAGGATTTCAAGCGCGGACATGGCTTCCCGAAGGGGAGGCCGTGATACGCCGAGCTCAATCGCCAGGCTCCGCTCCGGCGGAAGCTTCTCTCCGATATTGAGCTTCTTGGCCTTGATCAATGCCAGCATCTGGTCGACGATCTCCATGTAAACTTTTTTGCTTTTGACTTTTACGAACACCTCTCCTCTCCTTTGTTGTGGTCAACATATATAACTGGTATGACCAGTTGCAGGCCACCATAAACTATTCAAACAGGACTGGCAAGTCCAATCTCTTCGCGGCGATTCTGACGGTGCCAGGCGCCGGCGGCGGCGCCTGCGGCAGCCCCCTATTTCTCCAGCAGCCCCTTCATCGTCTGGAGGACCTTTTCCCAGTTGCTTTTCGAGTGATCCGCCGACTCCTTGCTGAGGTTGTTGTCCTGGGTGATGGTCAGGGTGGTCTCTCCCCTGGATTCCGACAGCTCGTAGGTCACCGTATTGTAGTTCTCCGGCAGGTCCGGTAGGGGCGAGAAGGAGCTCCAGTACGTGCTGGAAAGACGCCTGTTGGGCACGATCTCCAGTATCGTGCCCTTGTCTTCGTACCGCTTGCCCTCCCAGACACCGCTGTAGGTGATGGGGCTGCCGACTTTCCAGTCGGACCTGGCCTCGGTTCCGAACAGGTACTCTTTAATGACCCTGGGATTTGTAAGGGCATCCCAGACCTTTGCGGCATTCGCCTTGATGGTGATGCTGGCCATGGCCGTAAATGCGCTTTTCATGCCTTGAATGTACTGCTACCCGCTAGTAAGAGTGGAACAATCGCAAGGTGCTCAGCAGGCGGCGCCGGAAATGCGGTGGTCTCCTTACAGCACCAGGTCCGGGTTCCCCGGTCCGAAGTGCTTGAGCATGACCATGGGGTCAGTCCGCGAAGGGTTGGAAATCACGACTCCTGCGCGCGCTGCCTGCTCCGTCACGAAGAACTCATCCATCGTGAGCTGACCGAAACGGATGAGCGCAGGGCAGTCGACCTCCCAGACCCCCAACTTTCCATGACCCTGCAGGAGGATCATGCCGTAGGCCCCGGCATCCTTGATTGTAACCGTCTTGCCGGGGAGCACGGTCAACTCCTTGGCGCTGTACTCCGGCGACTTGTACGTGATCCAGTTCTCCACGCAGCCCTCTGCCTGCATCTGGGCCAGGGGCCGCACCGGCTTCGGGACCATGAAATGCCTGGCGGCGAAGTCGGGGTCCACGTTCGCCTCCCAGTCCAGGACCTCGATCAGGTAGTCCACGTTGCCCACTTTCTCAGGCGGGGAGTTCTTCCAGAGCAGCTCCTCCGGAATGATCGCGTCCCCGGTCAAGGACTGGTACATGGCGAATATGTCGGAGGCCTTCTGGGGCTCATAGGTGCACATGCTCCCGGGGGCGTGGAGGATGCCCGCGGGCACGTCCCAGCCCGTGCCCGGTTCCAGGCGATACGCGGTGGACAGGTCGGTGATCCTGTTGTCCCCTTTTGAAAAGTTCAGCAGGCACTGGCGGAGCTGGTCCTTTGTCGTCCCGGGGCGCAGGCCAAAAAAGGTATACGGGTAGTCTGCCCCGTAGTTGTTGTTCTGCACGGGGAAGAAGTACGACTCGGGTTTCCCGTTCTGGTTCACCAGCTTCGCATGCTTCTCCCGATGGTGCACGTGGTGGGGGAGGGGACCTTTGTTGTCGAAGAACTTGGAATACATGGGCCATGCGTGGTGGGCGTTCCAGATACGGTCCCCTATGATCTGGCCTTTCAACTCCGTTATAGCGTCACGCAGTGTGACCTTTTCCACGCGGGAACCGTCTTCCACGACCACGACGCTCAGGCCCTCGTCCTTGCTCGTCTTGGGTCCATTGTCCGCCGGAGTGGTGGAGGAAAACCAGCGCTCGTCGATCCCGCCTCGATCCCCGCCGAACGCGTAGTAGTCTGCCGGGTGGAGCTTGATCCTCCTGCCGGGAACACAGAAAGAACGCGGAACCCAGGTGGGTGCCAGCCGAAGAATCCCCTTGCCCTGATCAATGCCCGCCTCGGCAATGCTTTTTGTCGACATTTCATCCCCCTGCATGAAATACCCTTACACGTGCAAAACTGATTGTCAATCCAGCAAGGATTGACGTACTATTGAGGCGGATTCATGGCGATGAAGAACGCAACGATGCACGCCGGCGTCCTGCACAGTCCGCGGGACCTTCGCTACGAGCAGGTCTTCCTCCCGTCTCCGCGCGCGGATGAGGTGCTGGTGAAGATCGCCATGAACGGTCTCTGCGGCTCCGATATCCACTTCTACAAGGAAGGAAAGCTCGGCCCGTTCACGGTAAGCCGGCCCTACATCCCCGGCCACGAGGCGTGCGGAATCGTGGTGCAGGGGGCGGGGCACGGCAATGGGCTCTCGGAAGGCCAACGGGTTGCAATCGAGCCGGGCGTTCCCTGCCGCCGGTGCGAGCTGTGCAAGTCGGGTCGGTACAACCTCTGCCGTGACGTCGTGTTCATGTCCGCGCCTCCTGTCAACGGAACCTTTGCGGAGTTTGCCGTGGTAGCCGCGGATTTTGCGCATCCCCTGCCGGATTCGATCGACGATGAGATGGGCGCCTTTGTCGAACCGCTTGCCGTCGGCGTGCAGGCATGCACCCGTGCAGGGCTGAGGCCGGCCGGCAGCGTGGCCGTCATCGGGGCAGGTCCCATCGGGCTTGTCACCATGCTCGTGGCCCGCGCCTCCGGTGCCGCCTCGGTGTTCCTCATCGACCGGCTGCCGGCGCGGCTTGCACTGGGCGCGTCGCTGGGCGCCGCGGCAGTGGTGAATGCCTCCGAGGAAGACCCTTCGGCCCGCATCGCCCTGCTCACCAACGGGCGCGGGGTAGACTTCGTGTTCGATGCAAGCGGCTCTTCAAAAGCCTGCGCTTCGGCTCCCGCCCTTGCGGCGCGCGGCGGTTCCGTCACCGTTATCGGGTGGCCCGAGACCGCGACATTCCCCTATCCAATCGAAATGGTGATCGAGAAAGAGCTGGACATTCACGGAACCAATCGATACGCCAACGCATTCCCCCGGGCCATCGCGCTCCTTGCTGCCGGCGCAATCGATCCTCGTCCCCTTGTCTCCCAGAGGTACCCGCTCAGTGCGGTCTCGGAGGCATTCAGGTTCGCGGCTGACTCTCCCACAGAGACCATCAAGGTGATGGTCAAGACAGCTTGAGCACATCCCTGGCGCAGAAAGTGGTCATCATCACGGGCGCGAGCTCGGGAATCGGCGCGGCTTCGGCGCGCATGCTCGCCGGCCTGGGCTGCCGCGTGGTGCTCGCGGCCCGATCCGCGGAAAAGCTGGAGGCGCTGGCGCGGGAGCTCGGGTCCGTGGCGCTCGCCGTGCCGACCGACGTCACGTCCGGTCCCGACGTGCAGCATCTCGTGGATTGCGCGAAGGAGAAGTTCGGCCGTATCGATGTGCTTTTTGCGAATGCCGGCGTGTACAGCCCCGGGCAGTTCACGGACGGGGACCCGGAATCCCTTGCGCGGCTGATCGACATCAACGTGAATGGCGTCCTGCGCTGCGTGCATGCGGCGGCGCCTGTCATGATGGCCCGGCATTCGGGCGATATCGTGGTGACCAGCTCCATCTCCGGGCACCTCGACATTGACTGGGAGCCTGTCTACAGCGCCTCCAAGCACGCCGTTCAGTCCCTCGTGCACACACTCCGGCGCCAGCTTGCATCCCACGGCATCCGCGTGGGATCGATCGCGCCGGGCATGGTGGCCAACGAGCTCTGGGGAATCACGCGGCGGGAGGACATCGAGAAGCACATCAGCGCGCACACTGCGCTTCGGTCAGACGACGTTGCGGAAGCCCTGGTGTTCATGCTCACGCGCCCCGCGCACGTGACCATTCGTGACCTGGTGATGCTGCCGCAGAGCCAGGATTTGTAGGTAAGGCCGACCGTAGTTTACGCCTGCTCCTGCCGCAGCCGGTCCAGGAGAACCGCTCCGATGATGATGACGCCCTTTACGACGAGCTGGAAATAGGCGGAAATCCCGAGAAGGTTCATGCCGTTGTTGATGACCCCGATCATGAGCGCTCCCACCAGTGTGCCCCACACGCTGCCGCGGCCGCCCATGAGGCTCGTGCCGCCAATGACCACTGCCGCGATGACGTCGAGCTCGTACCCGGTACCGGAAACCGGCTCGGCCGAGTTTATGCGCGAGGTAAGGATGAGTGCGCTGACCGCTGCCGCGAGGCCTGAGATCATGTAGACGATCGTCTTGTAGAAGCTCGCGTTTATACCGGACAGCTTCACCGTCTCCTCGTTGCCGCCAATGGCATACGTGTAGCGGCCCAGCCGAGTCTGAGTCAGGATGAGCCAGGCCACGACAACGGTGATGATGAAGACCACGATGGGGAAGGGAATTCCAAAAATGTCACCGCCGCCGATGAAGCGGAAAGGGCCGCTGAAGCCGCTGATCGGGTATCCCTTGGTATAGATGAGGGTAAGCCCTCGGGCAATGCTCATCATGCCCAGCGTTACCACGAATGGCGTGATGCGTCCCATGGTGATGAGCACACCGTTGGCCAGGCCGCACCCGACTCCGACTGCAAGGGTGAGCAGGAGGACCGGGAGAAAACCGACGCCTCCCTTGAGGGAGCCGGCGGCAATGGCGCCGGAGATCGCCAGGATCGAGCCCACCGAGAGATCGATGCCGCCGGTCAGGATGACGAAGGTCATCCCGATCGCCATGATGCCGTAGATCGAGCTTTGACGGATGACATTGAGGACATTCGTGACCGTCAGGAACACAGGAGACAGGATGGTCATGACAATGCAGATCACGATGAAGGCGATCAGGATCCCGTAGGAGCGGAGGACATACCGGACGTCAAGCTTCATGGCCACGCTCCTTCTCCCTTGAAGTCCCTCCGGAGGCCTTTCCACCCAGCCCGAGGGCATAGCTCATCACCTGCTCCTCGGTAGCCTCGCCCTTTTCGAACTCTTTCACAATGCGGCCGCCGTACACCACCGCGATGCGGTTGGGAACGTTCATGACTTCCAGAAGCTCGGAGGAGACCATGATGATGGCGGCCCCGTCCGCGGCAAGACTCTGCATGAGCTTGTAGATCTCGACCTTGGCCCCCACATCGATACCCCTCGTGGGCTCGTCGAAGATATACACGTCGCAGTGACGCACGAACCATTTCGACAAAACGACCTTCTGCTGGTTTCCCCCCGAGAGATTGCGCACCGTCTGGGAAAGGGAGGGAGTGCGGATGCCGAGGTTTTTGACCATCTGCCGTACAAGCTTCCCGATGTTCCGCCATTGGATGAAACCGGCGCGCGTATGCTGGTCGAAGATCGTGAGGGCCGAGTTGTCCATGACGGACAGCCCGAGGATGAGGCCCTGCTTTTTGCGCTCCTCCGGAATGAGGGCGATCCCGGCGCGCACCGCGTCACGCGTGCTGCGGATTGACACTTCCCGTCCCCTGACCAGGATCCGTCCTGCGTCTCTCTTCCGGTAGCCGTAGATGAGCTGCATGATCTCGGTCCGCCCGGCGCCCACGAGACCGGCAAATCCGAGTATCTCCCCTCGATGCACGTGGAAAGAAACGTCCGTGCAGACGCCTTCCTTTGTCAGACCTTCCACGCGAAGCGCCTCTTCACGGGAGTTCTCCGCCGCGGACGGGTATTGTTCCGTGAGCTGGCGGCCCACCATGTTCCTGATGATGTCGTCGATAGTGAGCGCCGAAAGGGGGGCCGTGACCACCCGCTCGCCGTCCCGAAGCACCGTGACGCGGTCCGCAACCTGGTGGAGCTCCTCCAGGCGATGCGAGATATATGCCACGCCCACTCCGCTGGCCTTCAGGTTGCGGATGATCTCGAAAAGCCTGTCCACTTCGCTTCCGGTAAGAGGCGCGGTGGGCTCGTCCATGACGATGATTTCCGCCTTGAGCGAGAGTGCCTTGGCAATCTCCACTACCTGCTGGTAAGCGGGACCTATGGAATGGATTTTCGCACGTGGATCCAGGGAAAGGTCGAACGGCGCAAGAAGCTTTTCCACCTCCCTGCGCATGGTTATCCAATCTATGAGCCCTCCTGCCCGGCGCGGCTCCCGTCCAAGAAAGATGTTCTCCGCCACGGAGAGAAAGGGCACGAGATTGAGCTCCTGGTAGATGACGCTGACCCCTGCATCGATCATGGACCGGGGATCCGGGCTGGTGATTCTGCGGTCCTTGAGCCAGATCTCCCCTTCGTCGGCGCGATACACGCCGGCAAGTATCTTCATCAGGGTCGACTTGCCCGCTCCGTTCTCACCGACAAGGGCGTGCACCTCTCCCGCGCTCAGGTCGAAATCCACCTTGTTCAGGGCCGTGACGCCCGGGAAGCTCTTGCTGATTCCGCTCATGCGCAGCAGGGTCGTCATGATGATTCTCAAACAGGGTAAACAGAAAGGCCGGCGCTCGTCCAGCGCCGGCCTCGACGGTCGAAGGAAGACGCGGTGCCTATTTGGCTGACGTCACGGTGTTCGGCGAGAGGTAGACGACCTTCTGTGCGGGCATCGTCTTGCTCTTGATGTTGTCGACGAGGGCCTGCAGGGCCTGTGCCGCCTGCTTGCCGGGGAACTGGTCGACGGTGGCGCCCAGCTTGCCCTGCTTGATGTAGTCCAGGGCGTCAGTGGTGGCGTCGTAGCCGACGGTCACCTTCTTGGAGGGGTCGATGCCGCCGGCGGACATGGCCTCGATGGCTCCGATGATCATCTCGTCGTTGGCGCCGAACACGGCATCGAAAGCAGGGTACGCCTGCATCAGGTTCTCCATGGTGGAGTTTGCCTTGGCGCGGTTGAAGTCAGCAGCCTGGCTCACGAGGATCTTGATGCCAGGGTTCTGGGCAATCACCTCGTCGAAGCCCTTTTTGCGGTCGATTGCGGGGGAAGCACCCGGCGTGCCTTCGAGCTCGATCACGTTGCCCTTGCCATTGAGCTTGGCCGCGACGTAGCGGGCCGCCGCACGGCCGCCTTCCACGTTGTCCGCCCCGATGTGGACCAGGACTGCATCCGTATTCGCCTTGCGGTCGACAGTGGCCACGGGAATACCCGCCTTGACAGCCGCTTCTATAGAAGGAACCAGCGAGTCAGTCGTCATGGGGGAGATCAGGATTCCGCTGACCTTCTGTGCCACGAAGTTCTCCATGGCAGCCGCCTGCTTGGTGGAGTCGTTCTGCGCATCTATGAAGACAACCTTCACACCGAGCTTTGCTGCCGCCGCGTCAAAATCGTTCTTCATGGTTACGAAGAACGGAAACTGGAGACCGGGAAGCGTCAGGCCAATAGTGATCTGGCCTGATGGCTGTCCTTCCTTGGTGCCTCCGGCGAAGACAACGAGCGGAAGCGCCATGAGCATGATCAGCACAAACAGCAGTTTCTTTTTCATGAGGAACCTCCTGGGCGGGATATTTGATGGGCGTGCAAAAACATGCCCAACTAGTTAATATACGGCTGGAAGAATCCCTCGGCAAACGGGCGGCCGACGATCATATGGGGAGGAATGAATATGCTGCGAGGTTTGTATTTCATGGGCTGGTTCAGGGACATGTGGAACTACCATCCCAGTCTTCCAATGAAGAACATGCACATGATCGAAGACATCGAAGAGATCAAGGCCAACACCCTGATATGGTCATGCCTGGGCAGCGGGGCAATCGGCCTGCCGTACCTGGACCGCGAGGCCAATGATGTCATTCCCCCGCGGCTGCGGTTGTACGGCTTCGTCAATGACAAGGAGTTCTGCCAGGAGTGCGCAAAAAGGGGGATCGAGGTCTTCTCCGTGCTGTGGAAAGCCCAGCTCTGGGAGTTCGGGGCGGAGCTCAGCGACGACGAATCAGAGCTCCTGTCCCTCAATATCCTGAGGGGCGCCTCCCGGAATAGAAAATACGTGGGCATGCGGGAGCTCTCCACCAACGCGTACCCGAAGATCTTTTCTCCCATTGAAAAGTATTTTCCCGACGGGCTGCTGGACTACAAGGGAAAGAAGGTCGAAGATTTTCTTGAGGAGTTCAAGGCTGTCTCTCTTGAAGGGAGGAATATCCTCTCCGCGTGGCTGATGGCTCCGGGACATGACCACAAATGCTACTCTCCGTGCTCCAACAAGGACTCGTACCTCCGCTACATGAAACGCGACATCGAAATGATGTGTGACGCCGGGGCAGGCGGCCTGCACATAGACGAGTATGATACGCAGAAGCACCTGCTGCAGAACGCCGGATGCTTCTGCCGCGAATGCATGGACAAGTTCAGGGCGTACATCACGGCGCACGCTCTCCCGCTGCCCCAGGATGCGGGTGATAGTGCGGACTTCGACTACAGGCAGTATCTGCGCGGCCGGGGATACAAGGACAAGGACCTCGTGGCCTCCAACGGGAACAACAGGTGGAAGATACCGCTTTTCAGGAATTTCACCGACATGCAGATGGCAAGCATAGAATGGGTTGTACGAGAGCTCTCCCGCCACCTGCGGGAGTACTCCACCCGCACACGGGGAAAGGCCATGAGGGTCACGGCAAACCTCTTCCAGTGCTACCCGTATTCGTGGCCGTGCAAGAAGCACCTGGACATCCTTGCAGGAGAGAAGACGAGCATCGAGCTCCGCCAGGACGGCTGGTACAAGTTCGCCTTTGGCTGGCTGAACGGAAAAGAATCCTGCTTTGTCGAAGATCCGAACCAGTATGTCAGGGACATGCTGGACGATATCAAGAACAACATCAATGACAGGTTCATCGTGTTCGCCCTCGAGCCGATGGCGCACGGGTTCCACGTATCGTTTCCCTATGGTTCCTGGCTTCAGAACCAGGTCAAGGACGCGTTCTGGCCGGATCTCAGAGTGCTGAAGAAGCTCGGTTCCTGGCTCAGCGAGCGCGAGAGCCTTTTCCCGAAGAATCCCTGCGCAGATATCGCCGTGGTCTACGACGCGCTTTCCGCGTATGAGAACCTGCTGACGGAACCGGATGACCAGGAGATCGTGCCGGTGGAGTTTGCCGAAGGGGAGGAGCTGGGCAGGCAGGGTGCATTTGCCCGGGACGGCCGGTTCCGCAGCTTCTTCGAGCTTGTGCAGAGCCTGAGCAATCGTCATGTCCTGTACAACGTCCTGTTCAACAGTCCGGACGAGGTCCTGACGCCCGCCCGGCTTTCTGCGTACAAAAAAGTGATTGTTCCGGATGCATTCGTGATGGATGACCAGAGCGCAAAGGCGATCCAGGCATTCGCTCAGGCCGGCGCCAGCGTGATCACGCTGGCGCGCAGCGTGAAGGCTCTCTCCTCCTGCAGGAGCTATGCGGCCCAGGACATGGGGCTCCTTGTTGCCGAACTGGCGAAAAGCAAGGGAGTGGTCAGCGCGAAAGACTCCGAA
Organism: uncultured Spirochaetaceae bacterium; assembly: GCA_964437385.1. Lineage (GTDB taxonomy): Bacteria > Spirochaetota > Spirochaetia > SZUA-6 > Fen-1364 > Fen-1364. The sequence continues at coordinate 31,148 of CAYTGX010000007.1, read as the reverse complement.
AAGTTCGGCATTGCCGTGCACAAGGACAGGGACAAGAACAGGTTCCTCCTGCACATTGTCAATTACAACTACAATCCGGGCACGCACAGGATCGATCCCACGGATGCCTCTTTTGAGCTCGCGTTCGAGGCAAAGGGAACAAAGGTCCACAGCTTCCCGGAGAATCCTGCAATTTCCGTCTCACTTCGGAAGAACAAGCTGGCCCTGAAGCATGTCGGAATCTACACGATCGTGGAGCTCGAAACATAGGACACGGACAACGAGCAGAATCCGGAGACCACGTGCCGGACCTTGCGATTTCTCGTCCTTATTAACGTTTCATTGGGCGATCCGTTAATAAGAGTGGAACAATCGCAAGGTGCGTCGTGGATCGCCGCGGAAACTGACTGAAACGGCCGGCGCCGCGGGTCGCGGCGGAAATGAGGGGCGGGCGCTGCGGCAGCCCCTCAGCCGCCCACCAGGCCGCGCCTCCCCGCCGCACGTGCGCGCATTTTGACGGAAAAGACGGGCGTTGCTGATGATATATTTGTGAATCACGACGATCGAACGGAGGTCGAGATGGCGGATTATACGTTTGACGGACGGCGGTTGGTAAAGAAGAGCTCGGGCCAGAAGCTCGCAGAGGTCGACAAGAGCACCATCCGGTCCACCAACGGTGCGGTGTTCGGCGAAATCCAAAGCAGGAACCTTCGGGATTCGCATGGCAGGAAGGTCGCGGAGTTTGACGGCAAGGACGTCAAGGATGACAAAGGCAAGAAGATCATCAGCATCAAGGATATCCAGAGCGTCATAGAAGGCGAGGCCGGGATCGAGATGGCCGGACTGTGGTATTTCTTCGTGAAGGACCGCAAGGACCACGCCGGCGTGCTCTGAAGAAGGGCACGGGTGCTGACGCCAACGTCCTTTCAAGCCGAAAGCATTCGAGTATTTCCGTCTGGACCCGGTGGGCCCTGAAGACTGGGAAGCGGCGAGATGATCGTCCTCGGCAGGCGGGAGCCCGTCGGGATCGCTTCGATCAGTGTCTGGGAAGTCCTCATGCTCGAACGGAAGGGCCGGCTCGAGCTGCGCATCCCTGCGGCACTGTGGGTGGAGAAGTGCGAACGGCTGGCGCTTTTCCACTTTGTGCCGGTGGACACTACCATCGCCCGGCTCGCTGTTGAGCTTCCTGAGCCGATTCACGCCGACCCGGCAGACCGGATCATCATTGCCACGGCCCTGTCACTCGGAGCGACCATCATCACGAAGGATGGGAAGATCCTGGCTTACCCGCACGTGAAGACGCTCTCCCTTGCTTCGGGCAGTTGAAGTCATGCCTTCTCACAGGGGGCCAAATACTGTAGAGTGCCCCACTCCGGAGCACATGCATGGTCAACCTTTCCAACATCCGCGTCGCATTCGGCGACCGCGTCATATTCACAAACGGGGACTTCCTCCTGCGCCCGGGAGACAAGGTGGGCCTCGTGGGACCCAACGGCGCGGGAAAGACCACGCTCTTCAAGGTGATCTGCGGCCTGGAGAAACTTGACGGCGGCACTGTCTCCATGGACCCCGGCACCGTGGTGGGCTACTTCTCCCAGGAAGTGGGGGAGATGTCAGGCCGCAGCGCGCTGCAGGAGGTGCTTGCGGGAGCGGGCCGCGTGTACGAGGTGGGCCGCGAGATGGCAGCCCTGGAGCACCGGATGTCGGATGCCGCGGCCCGCCCGCTCACTGAATCCGAGATGAACCGCTACGGCGAGCTCCAGATGGAGTTCCAGCGCGGCAGCGGTTACGAGCTGGAGAACCGCGCGGAAGCCATCCTCACCGGCCTGGGCATTGGGAAGGATCGCTTCCACCAGCCTGTAGAGAGCTTCTCCGGCGGCTGGAAGATGAGGATCGCCCTTGCCTGCATCCTCCTGCTTGATCCTGACGTCCTCCTCATGGACGAGCCCACCAATCACCTGGACCTGGAATCCATTGTCTGGCTGGAGGAGTGGCTTTCCTCCTTCAAGGGTGACCTTGTCATGACCAGCCACGACAGGGAGTTCATGACCCGGGTCTGCGGCCGCACGGTGGAAGTGGCGTCCGGCGCCATCACCACGTATTCGGGCGATTACGACTTCTACGTGAAGGAGCGGGCTGTCCGTCGGGAGCAGTTGATTGCCTCCCAGAAGCGCCAGGCGGCGATGCTTGCCAAGGAAGAGGAGTTCATCTCCCGGTTCAGGGCACAGGCTTCACATGCGGCCCAGGTCCAGTCCCGGGTGAAGACCATCGAGAAGATCGAGCGGATCGTCATCCCGCCGGATCCCAAGGAGATGCGGGTCAGATTCGCACCCGTTGCCCGAAGCGGGGATATCGTGGTCCGCATGGACAATCTGTCAAAGACGTGGCCCCTTCCCGACGGCTCCCTGCTTCCTGTGTTCCACGGGCTCACCGGCGTGGTAAAGCGGCTGGACAAGATTGCCCTGACAGGCATCAACGGCGCGGGCAAGTCCACGCTCCTGAAGATCGTCACTGGTCAGACTGAGGCATCGGGCGGGGCCTGCACACTCGGGGCCGGCGTCAGGATGGGGTATTTCAGCCAGTACTCCAGTGATATCCTTGTCCCCAGCCGCACGATTTTCCGGGAGGTGGAGGAACGCATACCCAAGGCCAGCGAGGGCACCATCAAGAACATCCTGGGCGCCTTCCAGTTTTCAGGAGATGACGTGGACAAGCGCGTCGGCGTCCTCTCAGGCGGAGAGAAGAGCAGGGTGATGCTTGCCTGCATCCTGGCCCAGCCGGTCAACTTTCTTGTCCTTGACGAGCCGACCAATCACCTGGACATCGCCAGCCGTGAAGTCCTGCTGGATGCGCTGACCGGGTTCGAAGGCACGCTGATGATCGTGAGTCACGACCGCTATTTCCTGCGCCATTTGTGCAATCGCGTCTTCGAGATCGACCATGGCTCCCTCAGGGTGTACAACGGCGGCTACGGAGAGTACCTGTCCAGGACCGCGTGAGGTGTGTGTATGGAAGTCATTCCTTTCATCAAGGAAACCCTGAGCGGGTTTTCCAGGCACAAGGCGTTCCAGGTTGCGGCTGCCACAACCTACTTCACCATCTTCTTCCTGCCAGTCATCCTCGTGAGCGTGATCTGGCTGGCGGGAGGGATCCTCGGCACGGAGGCCACCCAGGACGTCCTGTATCGGCACCTTCAGCCGCTGCTGGGCGGCCTGGAAGTCACGCAGGTGCAGGAGATGGTCCACAACGCGCGGGCCCAATTGACCGGCAGCACGCTGTCCATCCTCATGGCGATAGTGCTTTTCATCTATGGGCTGCTCGGCTCGTTCATGCAGCTGCAGAGGGCTCTGAACGCTGCCTGGGACGTCCAGCCCGACCTTAAAAAGGGGGGGATGGCCCGGTTTGTTGTAAAGCGGCTTCTTTCTGTCCTGCTGGTCGCGGCGGCCGCCCTCCTCATGCTGGTGTTCTTTGGCGCTGCCATCGTCTTTTCTTCCTTCGGCCGTCTGCTGAACACCATGCTGACGATGGAGACAACTGCCCTCATCCTCTGGGGCGGCAACTGGCTGGTGTCCGTCGGGGCAATGCTGCTGATAGCTGCGGCAATGTTCAAGATCATCCCCGACGCCCGGATCCATTGGAGTGAGGTGTGGCTGGGTGCGATCGTCACGTCAGTGCTTTTCAACGTCGGCAAGTACCTCATTGCGCTGGTGGTCAGCCACCTCAGCTCGGTGGGAGTGTTCGGCGCGGCCGGCTCTGTGATCATCCTGATGATCTGGATCGATGTCTCCATGATGATCCTGCTGCTGGGCGCCGAGATCGCGCGGATCTCCGCGCGCCGCCGCGGCGAGAGCATAGAGCCGGACAAGGGAGCGGTCCGTGTCCAGACCGTGAGAAAGAAGCCCACACGGGGAGCGCGGCGCGCCTGATGGCCCTGAAGGCAACGATCCACAAGGCAGAGCTCGAGATCGTGGACATGGACCGCAACTACTATGCGACCCATCGCCTGACCCTGGCCTGCCATCCCTCGGAGACCGCGGAACGCCTGATGATCCGGCTCCTCGCCTTTGCCCTCAATGCGCACGCGCGGCTGGAGTTCGGAAAGGGCATCTCGGATTCCGATGAACCCGACCTCTGGCTGAAGGACCTGACGGGGGTGATCGAGCTATGGATCGAGCTGGGGCATCCCGACGAAAAGGTCCTGGCAAAGGCGATCGGCCGTTCGCCGCGTGTCATCGTCTATACCTATTCGGCCAATCCTGACCGCTGGTGGGATCCCATCAAACAGCGGTTCGGGGGGGAGCGGAAGCTGTCGGTCTTCCACGTCAGCGCACAATCGGCCAGGGACCTGGCCCGGCTGGCGGCGCCCTCCATGAACCTCCAGTGTTCCATCCAGGACGGTGAGATCTGGTTCCGGGACGACAAGGATGGCGCCGTGCGGGTTGAGATGGCGGAACCGGCACCGCAATGAATTGCAACGCCGAGATAAAACCTCCGGTCCGCAAGTACCTGTAGGATAGCGGGGCAGCATACTATGCGCGCTTCCGTACAGAGCGCGACGGGTGTTGTCATTACTATTTCACAGGAGTCCATATGCAAGAAGACAGCATTCTTCAGCGGGCGCGGGAGCTGCAGGATCAGCAGCAGGCGCAGCGCGATCTGGATCGGGTTTCACAGCAGGCGCAGCAGCCGGAGATACGGCCGGTTCAACAGCGGTTGGTGAACCAGACGCGGGATATGCGGCTGCTCAAAGAGCTTCAGGGCCAGCAGCTTGCCAAGCAGCAGCGGGATCAACTGCGGGTTCACCAGCAGGATGCCAAGAAGCTTGTCAAACAGCAGCGGGATCAACAGCGGGTTCAGCAGCTCCAGCAGGCGCAGCAGCGGGCACGACAGCAGCGGGGCATCTAAGCTTCAGAGGCCTCCATGAGCTCCTCCAGCTGGAACCGGTGCCGGAGGGGATGCATCACGGCATGCTCCAGCATGCCCTCCAGGCTCATGTCCTCTCCCCAGCGCGACTTGTGGATGGTCTGGAAACGCGTTTCCTCCACGTCCGCCAAAGGCAGACGCCAGCGCGCCAACAGGTGCTCGATGTAGCTCTCCACTTCCTGCTCCACGCGGGAGGCTTCCGGCTCCGGATCGATCCCGGGATCCGGCAGGCCGAGCTTCTCACACAGCCATGTCATGTAGCCGCGCGCGGCCCGCAGGGCGTGATGGAGAAGCGATTCCAGCGACGCATAGTTGGGATCCTGAGTAGAAGGCAGCCGGACTTGTGCGGCCTTCGCTCTCTGCCAGACCGGAAGCAATCCCCGCAGGGCCTGCCCATGGAGAAGCACCAGGGCTCGAGCTCCCCGGTAGCGATAATTCTGCAGTTCGTGAATCGGCATGAGGCTCTTATATCACCATTGGAGTTCACGCGCAACGAAAGTGCCACGGCCCTGGTGCGGCAAACCGCACTTTCGGACCATACGGATCTGTAGGCCCGGGCGGAGCAGGTCGACGCGACCCGTGCGCGCTACCAGGTCCCCGCGCCGCCGAGTGAATCGTCCGGGGTCAGGGGGAGCGTGATCGTAAACTGGCATCCCGAGTGCTCGATGTTTTTGACGCGCATGAACCCGTCGTGCCGCTTGATGATTCCATAGCAGATGGAGAGCCCCAGCCCGACGTTGTCCCCTTTGCCCTTGCGGGTCGAATAGAACGGGATGAACACGTTGTTGAGGTTCGCGCCCTGGATGCCCGGGCCCGTATCGGTGAACTCGATCGTCGCGCAGGGTCGCCCCTTTTCGTCCGCGGCAAGGGAAGTCCCGATCGTGATGTCGCCCCCGCCGGGCATGGCCTCGAAGCTGTTCTTCACCAGGTTGAGAAGCACCTGCTTTATCTCGTTGCGGTTGACCTTGAGCAGGAGCTTCTTTTCGCTCGACAGGAATGAGATCGAGATCTCCTTGTCATGGGCGCTGTGCCGAAGAAGCCCGATGATGCTCCCGATCATCTCGTTCAGGTCCGTCTCCTCCCGCCCCGTCTCAGCCGTACCGGAGAGGGAGAGGAGGTTGCGGACGATGCCGGCAATGTAGGTGATCTCCTCGTGGAGCTCGTCGACCATGCCGTGCAGCTTCGCGTCATCGAAGGACAGCTTGATGTACTTCAGGTAGTTGTAGACGATCTCCAGAGGGTTGTTGATCTCGTGCGCCACCCCGGCGGCCAGGAGCCCGACCGACGCGAGCTTTTCGGACAGGATGACCTGCTTCTGCAGCCTGTCGAACTCGGAGATGTCCTCGATGATGATGATGGTGCCGATCCGCTGGCCTTCGTCGAAGATCGGGAGGGTCCTCACGTTGCTGATCGTCTCCACCCCGCCGATCGTCAGGGGCACCTGGTAGAACTCGCCGCCCTCGTCGGAGCGGAGCGCCTCGCGGATGAGGGCCAGGACCTCACCGTTCTCTTCCCCGAGGAGTGCTGCAAGGGGGCGATGGGAGGACATCACGCCTTCGATGTGGAAGTATTCCTTGCACAGCTCGTTGACGATTTTTACCCGCTCTTCGGCGTCCACGACGATGAGGTTGACGGGCAGCTTCTGGAGCACCGCCTCGTAGTACTTGAGGTACTGGTTGAACTCGCGCTTGCGGTTGCCGGAGTCCTCCAGGGAGTACACCTGCGTGTAGGTCAACCGCAGCAGGTTCATCTTGTCGATATGGCCGACCTCGTCGGTCACCAGGATCTCGCCGTTCTTCACGATGCTCACCCGGTCCGCGAAGTCGTAGACGTCCTCGATACGGTGCGTGATGAAGAGGATGGACATGCCGTCCGATCTCATTGCGTCAAGGACGCGGACCACCTTGGGCAGGTTGATGGAGGAGAGCTTTTCGAGGGCTTCGTCCAGGATCAGGAGCTTCGGCCTCTTCTGCAGTGCGGCCAGGATCGAGATGAGCACACGATCGGGCAGGTTGAGGTTCCTGACCATGGCGGCCGGGTTCAGGCTGAAGTCGTGGAGGTCCAGGAATGACCGGGCCTTCGCGGCGACGACTCTCTGGTTGAGCAGTCCGTGCCGGGTCGTCTCCTTGGCCAGGAAGAAGATGTTCTCCGCGACGGAGTAATAGTCATTGAGCTGTACCTGCTGGTAGACCATCTCGATGCCCAGGCGATGCGCCACGGGGATGCTGAGCGAGTCGAGCCGCCGGCCGGCGAACTGTATCGTCCCCGTCCTGGGCCGCAGGCTGCCGCTGATGACCATGCCGAGGGAGGACTTGCCCGCGCCGTGCTCTCCGACCAGGGCGTGGATCATTGAGGGGTAGAGGGCAAGGTTCACGTCCTTCAGCGCCACGACCTGGCCGTAGTCGAGGGAAATGTCCGAGAGGCGCAGGATCTCGTTTCCCCCCGGGGGACCGGCGCGGGGCGGCTCAGGCGTTGAGGCCATACTTCGCCATCTTGCTGTAGAGGGTCTTGCGGCTCATGTTCAGTATCTCCGCCGTCCTTGAGCGATTGTACCTCGTGCTCTGGAGGACCCGCACGATCAGGTCTCTCTCCATTTCCTGGCGGATATCGGCAGGCTCGGCGGCATAGCCCTGGCCCAGGAAATGGGCCGGCAGATCCTCCATCTCGATGCGCTCGTTCAGGGATATCGCCGTGGCATAGTTCACGACGTTCTTCAGCTCGCGCACGTTCCCCGGCCAGTCGTAGGCCTGGAACCTCGCCGCAACCTCGGGTGCCAGCTCTTTGCGGCCGTTGACGGCGCGCTCCGAAAGGAAGTGCTCGACGAGGAGCGGGATGTCCCCCTTGCGCTCCCGCAGCGAGGGGACTGAGAGGACGGCGGCGTTGAGGCGATAGTACAGGTCCTCGCGGAAGAGATTCTTCCGGGTCAGGTCCACGAGGTCCTTGTTCGTGGCGGCGATGAACCTCACATCGACCTTGATCGTTGCGCTCCCTCCCAGCCGCCGGATCTCGTTGTTCTGCAGCGTCCGCAGGATCTTCGCCTGGATCCCGAGCGGCATGTCGCCGATCTCATCGAGAAAGAGGGTGCTCCCGTCCGCCGTCTCGAAGAGGCCCTTGAAGACCGCATCGGCTCCCGTGTAGGCGCCCTTCTCATGCCCGAAAAGCTCGTTGTCCAGGAGGGACTCGGGCAGGGCCACGCAGTTGACCTTGACCATCGGCCGCGCGCTGCGGGACGAGGCGGCGTGGATATAATCGGCGAAGACTTCCTTGCCCGTCCCGCTCTCCCCGTCGATCAGTACCGGCAGGTCCGTCACCGCCAGCTTTTCCATCTTGTTCCTGAGCGCGATCATCAGGGGGTCCCCGGTAACGATCGTCGCGGACAGCGCGCGGAGCCGGGATTTGAGGTTGGTGTTCTCCTCCTGGAGCCGGGAGAACTCGAGGGCCTTCTCCACCGTCATGAGGAGGTCGTCGAAATCAAGAGGCTTCTTCACGTAGTCGAAGGCGCCGAGCTTGAGGGAGAGCACGGCAGTCTCCACAGAGGCGAATGCAGTGATCATGATCACCGGGACAGTCTTGTCGACCGCCTGGAGCCTCTTCAATACGTCAATGCCGCTCTCCTCGCCCAGCATGATGTCGAGGAGCACAACATCGATCCCGCCCGCTGCGAACGCCGCGAGCGCTTCCCTGCTGCTGGTGGCGATGGCCGCGCGATAGCCGAGGTGCTCGAAATTCTGCGCCAGGCTTTTGCAGACCTTCACCTTGTCGTCGATGACAAGGATGCCTGTTCCCATATCTCACCACCGGATTTACTCACTTCGATTTCGCAGTGTGAGTAAAAATTACTCAAGAATTATAGAGGCTCGCAAACGTGCTGTCAATTTTTATTTGTGTCATGTCTTTAAAATTCTATGCCATAGTGAATTGCTGCATAGCGACTATGCATGGGAAAAATCTCCTTCCATGGCACGCTTATTGCTTTTCCTATGAGATCCCAACCGGAAGTTTTCCGGTGAGTAATCGTGAAGGAGGAGACATTTCATGAGAAAGATCCGGTCTCTCGTGCTCATCCTGGCCGTGGTCGCGATGGTATTCTCTGCCATGGCCGTCACCGCCCAGGCAAAGCAAATCAAGATCGCCATGGTGAACCTCGCGCAGAGCAGCCCGTACTTCATCGGCATGGCCGAGGCGGTGAAGCAGGAAGCTGCCCACTTCACCAACATCAAGGTCATCATCACCGACGCCAAGGGCGACGCGCAGAAGCTGACCTCCGACGTGGAAGACGTTCTGGCACAGAACGTCAAAGGCATCATCTTGAGCGGCGCCTGGCTCGAGTCGGCTCCCGAGGTCCTTGACGCGATCAAGAGGGCCAACGTCCCCGTCGTCCTCGTCGACAGGATGTTCACGGGCCCGAGCAGCGATCAGTACACCAGCTGGGTCGGCCCGGACAATCTGGCCATCGGCCAGCAGGTCGGCGCCTATATCGCGAAGCGGCTCAAGGGCGTCGGGACCGTGGTGATCCTGAAGGGCGGACCCGCGGACAACTCGATCGGCTACAACCGCACCAACGGCGTGCTCTCCGAGCTCAAGAAGACCAAGATCGTGACGATCGCAGCCCCGAACTACGGCGGCTGGAGCTCGGACGGCGGCTTCAAGCTCATGGAGGACCTGCTCGCCAAGTACGACAAGATTGACGCCGTCTTCGCGGAGAATGACTCCATGGGCCTCGGCGCCCAGAAGGCCATCGCCGACGCCAAGCGCACCGACAAGATCTTCATCTGCGGAGTGGACGGAGAGAAGGCCGCCCTCCAGGAGATCGCCAAGAAGGGCAACTACGCCGCGACCGGGCTCAACAGCTCCGATCAGATCGGCCGTGCCAGCTTCACCCGCCTCATGTCGATTCTCGCCGGCGCCACCTCGGAGAAGAACACCGTCATGGCCTCGCCCATCATCACCATTGACAACGTCGCCAGGTTCTATTTCCCTGAAAGCGTGTTCTAGGATTTCCGCGGCCCCTCGTTTCGAGGGGCCGTAATTTGCCCTCTGGAGACCTCACATGAAAATGCTCATCGAAAGCCAGTGGACCGATTCCGCTGACCGCAGGACCACGGCGGTCCGCAACCCCGGGACCGGGGAAATCATCGACGAGGTTCCCCTGGCGACCGAAGCTGACGTCGACCGTGCCTTGAAATCCGCGGCGCAGGGCAGCGCGCGGATGCGGGCGCTGCCCGCACACGAGCGCTCGGCCGTCCTGATCCGCGCGGCGGCGGCCATGCAATCCAGGAATGAAGAGCTCGCGAGGCTGCTGGCCCGGGAGAATGGCAAGCCGATCGGCCAGACCCGCGCCGAGGTCGAGGTGGCGGGACGCCTGTTCAGCGGTTTCGCCGAGGAGGGCCGACGGATGTTCGGCCGGACGATCCCGATGGATGCGGTTCCCGGCAATGAGCGCCACTTCGCCATGACCATCAGGCAGCCCCTCGGGGTCGTAGCAGCGATCGTTCCCTTCAACTACCCAGTGGAGCTGTACGCCCACAAGGCCGCCGCGGCACTGGCCGCCGGCAACGCGGTCATAGCGAAGCCGCCCAGTGCCTGTCCGCTCGCGCTGCTCAAGATCGCCCAGATCCTCGAGGAAGCAGGCCTCCCGCGCGGGGCGCACCAGATGATCACCGGCCCGGGCGAGCTGGTCGGAGAGCGTCTGGCCCGAAGCCCCGTCGTGCGCCTTCTCTCCCTCACGGGCAGCACCTCCGTTGGCATCAGGCTCACCGAGCTCGGCGCGAAGACCATGCAGAAGATCCACCTCGAGCTCGGCGGGAACGACGCAATGATCGTCTGCGCGGACGCCGACATCGACAAGGCGACGGATGCCGTCGTCCTGGGCCGTCTTGCCCGCGGGAACGGCCAGATCTGCTGCGCCGTCAAGCGGATCTTCATCGATCGGCGCATCTACAGCGAGTTCTGCACGCTGCTGGCCTCGAAGGCGGCTCACCTGAAGGTGGGGGACCAGCTCGCCGAGGACACTGACTGCGGACCGTTGATTTCGGAGAGCGCTGCAAAAAAGGTCGAGGACTCGATTGTCGAGGCGGTGAAGGCGGGAGCGAAGATCCTGTGCGGCGGAGCCCGCCGCGGCGCGTTCATCGTTCCGACAGTTCTCTCCGACGTTCCTCTCTCGGCGCCGCTGTTCCATGAAGAGACGTTCGGCCCGGTGGCCCCGCTGGCTGCTTTCTCGGACATCAACGAGGCCATCCGCATGGCCAACGACAGCCCCTTCGGCCTGCAGGCCGCGGTTTTCACCAATGATATCTCCCGGGCAATGACCATTGCGAGCCGGCTGGAGGCCGGAGGCGTGATCATCAACTGGTCCTCGGCGTTCCGTGCGGAGAACGTGCCGTTCGGAGGCACGAAGATGAGCGGTCATGGACGGGAAGCTCTGCACGATACACTGACGGACATGACGGAGCAGAAGGCCATCATCATCCACAATGCATTTCCTCCTGCCAAGGAGCGCGAAGAATCATGAATGCTGATGCTTTCCTCCGGATGGAGGGCATCAACAAGAAGTATGGCGGCACCGTTGCCCTGAAGGACGTGAGCCTGTCTGCCGAGCTCGGCGAGGTCCACGTCCTGGTGGGGGAAAACGGCGCCGGCAAATCCACGCTGATGAATATCCTCTCCGGCGCTGTGCAGCCCGACGCGGGAAGCATTTCACTGGGGCAGACGAAGGTGATAATGCGCTCCCCGCACCAAGCGAATGCGCTGGGCATACGGGCCGTGCACCAGGAGTTCAGCCTTGTGCCCCAGCTGACCATCGCGGAGAACATCCTCATGGGGAAGCTGCCGACCCGCGGCAGGCATCGCCTGGTGATCGACTGGCCCAGGGCCTGGGAGACGGCGCGGGGCCTCCTTGCCGAGCTGGGGTTCGCCGGCCTGAATGCGCGCACCCGCGTCTTTCGCCTGAGCATCTCGCAGCAGCAGGTGGTGGAGATCGCCAAGGCGCTGGCCGAAAAGCCGAGCGTGCTGATCCTGGACGAGCCCTCGGCGGTCCTCTCCAAGGACGAGCTCTCTCTCCTCTTCGCCCTCATTCGGCGGCTCAAGTCAGAGAAGACGCTCATCCTGTACATCTCGCACCGGCTCGAGGAGGTCTTCGAGATTGCCGATCGTATCACCGTCCTCAGGGACGGCGAAGTCGTCGGGACGGTACGGCGCGATTCGATCGATCAGAATGAGCTGATCCGCATGATGGTAGGCCGCTCCTTCGAGGAAATCTATCCAAAGCGCCGGACGAGGATCGGTGATGAAGTGCTCTCGGTCCACGCCCTCTCCCGCGAAGGAGAGTTCAGCGGCATCGAGTTTTCCCTGCACCGCGGCGAAGTCCTGGGCATGTTCGGCCTCGTCGGAAGCGGGAGGACCGCCGTTGCCAGGAGCATATTCGGGGCAGAGCCCCCCACGTCAGGCAGCATCCGCCTGGACGGCAAGCCGCTGCGGCCGCGGACTCCCCGGGAGGCGGTGCGCGTCGGGATCTCCCTGGTGACGGAGGACCGCAAGCGGGACGGGCTGGTGATGACCGGCACGATCTGCGACAACGTGAGCCTCGCTTCTTTTCCCCGCATGAGCCGCGGGATATTCTTGAACCGCAGGCTGCAGGAGCTGCTGGTTGCGGGAAAGGTCAAGGAGCTCGCGCTGCGGCCGCAGAAGATCGGGGCATACGTGCGGACTCTGAGCGGGGGCAATCAACAGAAAGTGATCCTGGCCAAGTGGCTGCTCTGCACTACGAAGGTCCTCCTCCTGGACGAGCCGACGCGGGGCGTGGACATCGGCGCGAAGGTGGAGATCTACCATCTCATCAACGCGCTGGTCGAGGCGGGCGTGGGGGTGCTTCTCATTTCCTCGGAGATGCTCGAGGTCCTGGGCATGAGCGATCGGATCCTCGTCATGCGCGAGGGGCGGCTGGTAGGCGATGTCGGACGGGAAAAAGCGAGCGAAGAGGTTCTCCTCCAGCTCGCGGCGGGAGTCGGCGCGGCGGAGGGTAAGGCATGATCACGACAGCACCATTGATCGAGCGGACCAGGACGATTTTCAGGATCCGCTCATCCGACTTCATCTTTCTGGCGATCTTCGCGGTCCTGTTCCTGGTCAGCTCCCTGCTCCTGGAGACGTTCTTCACGTCAAGGAACCTTCTCAATATCTCCCGGCAGGTCGTCACGAACGGCCTCATCAGCATTGGAATGCTCATTGTCATCCTCACGGGCGGCATCGACCTGTCGGTGGGCTGTACCGTTGCCCTGTGCGGGATCATGGCCTGCGGGCTCCAGAGGGTGATGCCGACCTCCGTGGCCATTTTCGTTGCCCTGTGTGTCGGCCTGGCGATAGGCTTCGCGAACGGCTTCTTCATTGCCCGGTTCAAGCTCCAGCCCTTCATTGTTACGCTGGCCACGATGGGGGTCGTGCGCGGCGCAACCTACGTCTTCTCGGAGACCCCGCAGTCCCCGGTGGATCCCCTTTTCCGATCCCTGCTGGGCGGCGGTTTCATAGGGGCAATTCCCATCGCGCCGCTCATCATGATCGGCTTCTACTTCCTGGCCTGGTTCTTCCTCAACCGGACGATCCCGGGCCGGGCCATCGGGGCCATCGGCGGCAACGTGGAAGCGGTGAGGCTGGCGGGCATCAGCGTGAAGGGCCACCTCATCCTTGCCTACATGCTCTGCGGGTTCCTTGCCAGTGCCGCAGGAATCATCCTGGCCTCAAGGCTGGGGATTGCCCAGCCCAGCGTGGGTGCCGGGTTCGAGCTGGACGCCATTGCGGCCGTGGTGATCGGCGGGGGCGTCATGAGCGGCGGCAGCGGCGGTGCCATCGGCACCTTCTGCGGCGTCCTGGCTCTCGGCTTCATTGACAACCTGCTCAACCAGTTCAACGTCCAGTCCTACTACCAGCAGATCGTCAAGGGACTCATCATCCTCGCGGCCGTGATCTCGCGCCGGAAGAAATAGCGGCGCCGCGCCGCTGTTTCTTCCGGCGCTCGTGAGCCGCTGAGAGAGGCGCGCGTATCATCCGGGAAGGACCTGGAATCCCTGCTGGGCAAAATGGGCATCGAAGCAGAACACGCTTTCGATTCCCAGCCGCCTCATTGATTCGAAGCTCACGCAGTCCACGAGGCTCAAGTCCCGTCGGGAGGCCACAAGCAAGGAATGCTGAGCGGAGAGGTGCATGCCGGCGTCTACCCAGATGATTTCCAGCACAGGGGCAATGTCCGTGGCAAACACCCTCAGGCCTTCCATCCCGATTCGGCTTTGAAGCAATGCAGAGGTTTCCACCAGCACATAGTTGGTGGTCCGAAATGACGTGTCTGTCTGCAGGAGGCGCTCCCATTCCTTGCGGGCCGGGGAGTGCATCTGGTCATCCGCATCCAGGACTGCGAAGAGGGCGGAGGTATCAACAAACGCTGTCACTTCTTGAGCACCTCTGCAAGGTAATTGTCATGCCGAACCGAGACGTCCCTCTGGCCCGAGTTGAATCTCCCTGCTGCGGCTGCCGCTTTCAGGCGCAGTTCCCTGACGGAGAGATCGCCGGATTTCTCCAGCAGCTGGTCGATGGACTGCCGAATCAGCTCGGCCATGGACACACCGCGACGAGCCGCCGCAGCCTTCAGCGACTCCGCCTGCTGCTCGGTAAGCTGGATCTGTGTGCGCACCACAATGATTACACTCCTGATGTAATGATAACATGCTTCACTGAACTGTCAAGCGATTCATAGCACAATGGCGGGTCCGCGTATGGGGCGAAGGCTGGGTCCGATACCACCGCGGCCGCTTCAGAGGCAGGCGACGCGGGGGGGAGAGTGACTGCGGAGGGAAGCGAGCCCATCAGCGCCGGTGACAGCCGCGCACAAGACGACCAGGCTGTGGACCTTGATGAGCCCGCCGGCGAGCGGGAGTTCTTCAACTATCCAGGACCGCTTTTCAGCGCCCTCATCTCCCCTTCATCAGTGGTCATGAAGGTGAACGCGGAGCGGGGCTTCCGCTGCGTCCTGCGCGACAAGAGCAGGCGCACTATAGAACAGGGAGCGGAAATCCGCTGGACGACAAGGGAAGGGCTGGGCAGGCTTTCAGCGCAAAGCGGTGAAATTGTCAGATTCACCGCCCCTCAAGAGCCCGGACTCTGCATCCTGGAAGCGGTGGCTTCCCAAGGGAACACCGTTATTCGAGCGGAGGCCACTATCACGGTGAGCGAGTCTCTCATGGAGCGGGAAACTGGCCCAGGAGACAAGGTCGGCAAGGGACTTGAGGAGAACCTGCGTTAACCTGTCCTCCAGCCTGATACGATCCTCGTTGCGGCTTCGTTTTGACTAAACAGCAAAAAGAGAAGACATTCTGTCCGCATAGTTCGTGCCAGGGGAGAATCGTCGCATGGTACGCGTTGACATATTTGTGAGTAGTTTATATGTTTTTATGTATGAGAACGACGATAGACGTCCAGGATGACCTGCTTGTCGAGTTGAAGCGAGTCGCAGCGGAAAGCAACCGCACTCTCAAGGACCTGGTGGAAGACGCCATCAGGGCGGCGCTCGCCTTGCGTCGATCAGGCGCGACCAGCACAGCGCGCCAGGCGCTCGTCACGTTCAGGGGAAAGGGCCTCCAGGGGGGGGTGAACCTGGACAGCACAAGCGAGTTGCTCGACCTCCTGGATGGAGTTCGATGATTCTCTGTGACGTCAACGTTCTCATCTATGCCCATCGGGAAGAATGCGATCGACACGATGAGTACAAGTCGTGGCTGGAAGCGCTGATGCGGAGCGGGTCGGCATACGGCGTTTCGGACCTGGTGCTCAGCGGTTGTCTTCGGATCCTCACCCATCCGCGTATTTTCGATCCGCCCAGTCCCGCCCGAACGGCGATGGCGTTCGTCAGCCAGGTGCGTGAGGACATGCACGCGGTGGTGATCACCCCGGGGCCCCGACATTGGAGCATCTTCCTGCGCCTTTGCGAAACGTGCGATGCGCGGGGCAACCTCGTCCCAGATGCGTACCTCGCCGCGCTGGCCATTGAATCAGGGAGTGAATGGATCAGCACGGACAAGGACTATGCGCGCTTCCCCGGCCTTCGCTGGCGTCACCCGCTGGAAATGTGAGAAAAAGTTCGCCCTCGCCGTGATTGATCTGCACAGCGATCGCGCTTACTATCGAAGAATGCAGCGGGTCGGCCCGTGCAGTTCATTCCCGCATGCAGCCCTCTCACTGCGGAGGCGATGCGGGAAGCCGAGGTTGAGCATTCAAGTCTCCAACCCACACGCGGTCCTGAACGCCCGAATGGAGTGCCTCGAACGGTCCGCTCTATGACGGTGAGTTTCGACTTCTTTTCCGACTCGGCATCCAGCCACTCGCGGATTGCCGACTTGATGTTCTCCAACGCCTCATCCATCGTGGAGCCCTGCGAATGACAGCCACGAAGCGCCGGGCAACTCACCGAGAAACCCTCTTCGGACTGGACCAGCACCACCCTGTATTCCATCAACATAAGGCTAATGGCTCCTCCAAGCTTCAGTCAAGAATGGATTCCCATGCAAGAACAATACGGCTTCGCCGTCACGCCGCTTGTTCGCGCAAGCACTCCTGGTCCGCAGAGGGCCTCATCCGCAAGGTCAGAGTCGGCCGGATAATGGGTTCGACTATGAACGCGCGGCGGAGTTCTCCAACAGCTGTCGCCGGGCGGGAGTGCAGGGATCGCACATTGATTTTCTCATCTGTTCGGTTGCAGCAGGCAATAGTGCCGCGATCCTCAGTACGGACAAAGACTTCAGGCGCTGCTGAAAGGCACCACCGCCCTGAAGCAACTCGAAGAAGCGTCGAAGCAAACGGGATACGTCTCAGACGACCGTGAGTATCTGCACCAATTG
Source organism: uncultured Spirochaetaceae bacterium (assembly GCA_964437385.1). Classification (GTDB taxonomy): domain Bacteria; phylum Spirochaetota; class Spirochaetia; order SZUA-6; family Fen-1364; genus Fen-1364. Next base: position 14,367 of record CAYTGX010000007.1, on the reverse strand, counting down.
CGGCGGCTTCTGACAGTCCGCGCATAGAATCGCGCCCGTTCTCTAATTCTAACAGGTTGAACGAGAGGTCCGATTATTCGCTCGAGGTTTTCAACCCTCCTTGCGAATGGCGAGGGAGAGTTCCGGTGTGACCTCGGCCCCCGTAAGCAGCTTGATGGCCTTCAACGACGCCCAGATGCTCCGCTTGAGCCATGCATGCGTTGGCGCCAGCTTGTTGAACCACAGATCGATTCGGTCGCCGACACGCGGCGCAGGCTTGAGGAGTGTTGCCCGTGCAGATCCACCCAGAATCCCCAAGATTTCAGGAACAGTGCCGCCGCGAATGCCGCGGCGGAGAAGCCTGTCCCATTTTTCTGCGGGCGAGACACGCTTGCTGAAGCGCCGGGCGATGTGCAACGCGAGGGTGTCGGGCAGGTAATTGATGAGCGGCAATCCACCGGTCGTGTGCATTTCGACGGGGGAATAGCGGTACGGCGTCTGGTTCAGAAACAGTACGCCGCCAAGCCGCAAGTGGCTCCAGACTTTCGGCAGCAGTTGGCGTCGTTCGTTCGGCAGGAGGTGCTCGAACACGGCGTTGAACATGACGAAATCGAACTCGCCCAGATCCTCCGGCAGGGAATCGCCCGAGGGCGACTTGAGAAGCCTGAGCGATGTGCGTCCAAAGTGCTCGGCGCGCAACCGCGCAATGTGCAGGAGTCTTTCCTCGAGCTCGATACCGACGATCTCGCACGGGGGCAATAGCCGGCTCAGCACCATCACTGATGCGCCGGACCCGCAGCCGAAATCCAGAATGCGCTTTGAAGCGAACTCATCGGGCTCGATGTAGCTGAGCACCTCGTGGCGGATAAAGTGCTCGACGTATCGTGGATCCTCCTCGCGCATGATTTCGTCGCAGACGTAGAGATCTTTTGCGGAATGGATTTCGCGAATGAGGTCCACCGGGTAAGCCGTAACGCAGCTGCGGCGCGCGACACTGTATCCGCGGGCAGGCTCGACAGATACCTTGTGCCTGCCGTCTGGCAACGGCTCTATGCGCATCACGCCGCCGGCACCGATGAATTGAGCGACATCCGCGACCATGCAGCAGATAAGGTAGGCTCGAAATGGGATACTGTCAATTCGGCGAGTTGCTATCATTTATTTACCGAATGGCAAAAGGCGAAAAAAAGAAATTGACAATTTGAGGGAATTCAGGTATGCTAAATCGATTTGACTAAAAGGATTTAGCTATGGTGAACATACGTGACGTCGCAGCAGCAGCAAACGTCTCGCCCGCAACAGTCAGCTTGGTTTTGAATAACTCGGCGTCGAAGCTGCGAATCAGCGATGCGACGTCCGCCCGGGTGCGATCCGCGGCCACTCGGCTCGGCTATCGCCCGAATACGTACGCGAAAGCCCTGCGCACAAACCGCAGCTCGACTATTGGAATCCTTGCTTTCGATATAATCGATCCCTACTGCGCGCAGGTAATGCGCGGCGCAGAATCGGTGATCACGAAAAACAGGCATTATCCGGTCTTTGTCGACCTCCAGAATGAAGAGTCGAAGCTCTCCGGGTATATCGAGATGTTCAAAGAGAACAGGATCGAGGGACTCCTGATACTCGCCAGCTCACTGCAGATCGACCGGGGAAGCATCGAGATGCTTGCGAAGGGACAAATTCCACTTGTTGTAATAGGCCGCGAGGTCGGTCATTCCGGGGTGCCGACAGTAGTCACGGACAGCCAGGGCGGAGCCTTCATGGCCGTCAAGCACCTGATCGGGCTTGGCCACCGTGATATCGCCTTCGTGCTCGGGCCCGCGATGTACGTGGACTCACAGCTACGGCAGCTTGGGGGAGAACAAGCGCTCAGGGAGCACGGGATCCCCGTCCGCGAGGATCTCTTCGTGCGGGAATCGACGCCGGGTTGGGGGCCACAGGCAGGCTACCAGGCGATGAAGCAGCTTCTGCGCACCAAACGAGGCGAGTTCACGGCCGTGTTCGCCTTCGACGACATCTCGGCGTTCGGCACCATCCGCGCGTTGGCGGAGGAGGGCCTTTCCGTGCCGGGTGATGTCTCCGTTGTCGGATTCGACGATCTCTCGGCGGCAGCCTTCTATAATCCGCCGCTCACGACGATTCACTATTCCATGGTGGGCATGGGCGAGCGTGGCGCGAGCATGCTTTTCGATATGCTCCGCACCCGTGGCCAGCGGGCGGAGTCGAGAAACGTGGTCGCCGAGACTCGATTGATCGTGCGCAAATCCACAAAGGCGATTGTGGGGAATGGGGGATAGGGCTTCAGGAGACTAAGAGCCAGTTGGGCTTTTGGGCAAAACGCGAATCGTGGAGGAGGACTATTATGCGCAGAGGATTGCGTGGGCTTGGAATGCTTGCTCTGATCGGGGGGATCGTGCTGACCTTCATCATTGCTGCGGCGTCTCCGGCGTCTGCCGCGGCGAACAAGACAACCATCGAATACGCGGTATGGGCGCAGCCGTACGAGTTGGTCATGGAGAAGCAATACCTCGAAGTGTTTGCGAAAAAATACCCAAACATTTCCGTGAATCTTACCACGGCGCCCTTTGGCGACCTCCACGACAAGTTGGTGGTTCGCGCCGCGGGGGGGAACCTTCCGGATGTTTTCGTCCTCTCCGAGCTGGGAATTACGGAGTTCGTGTCCAAGGGGGTCCTCAAAGATCTCACCTCCCTGTTCAAACGGGACAAGGTTCCCGTCGACAAATTCCTTCAGCCCGCGCTCGCATTCGTCACTTCGGATGGAAAGCCTCATGCGATCAGACGGGTGAGCGGGGCCTACTATGGCCTGCCCACCTGGAACAGCCCCCTGACGATCATCTATAACGTCGATGCGTTCAAAGCCGCCGGCGTCACCTACAATGAGAACTGGGACTGGGACGAATACCGCGCGACGATGAAGAAGCTGACCAAGGCGGATGGTTCGCAGTTCGGCGGGCCCCTCTTCACCGGCCTCGGGGGCGCCATCCCGTGGGGGTTCGTGTACAACAACGGCGGAACGTGGGTCAATGTGACCGCGGATGCCTCCGCTCTCACCTCCCCGCAGACGATCGAGGCATATCAATTCCTCGTTGACATGGCCTTGAAGGACAAGTCGACCCCGACGACGCAGTCGATCGCCGGTCTCACCTACACCCAGCAATTTACCGACGGCAAAGTCGCCACGATATGGGCCCACCCCTGGGGTCTGGCGGCGTTCAAGGACGCGAAGTTCAAATGGGACGTCGGTCTGCCCCCCCTGCGCAACGGCAAGAGGGTCACGGAGTTTGAGACGTGCTCCGTTGTCATGCCGAAGAGCACGAACAATGTGGAAGCCGCGTGGACGCTGATCAAGTTTCTCGGCATGGATCCGGACTGCCTGAAAATCATGACCGAGGCGGGCGTGCTGCCGTCGACCAAGGACGCCGTCATCAAGGACCCCAAGATGAAGAAGTACCAGCGCGCCATGGAGTTCGGCGTCGCTCCTGATTTCATCGCCCAGTACGATCAGATGGACAGCATCATCGAGAGCGAGCTGCAATCGGCGCTGCTCGGTCAGAAGTCCGTCACCGAGGCGATGGAATCGGCCACGCAACAGATCGATCCCATGCTCAAGCAATAGGAGCGCGATTTCGAGGATTATCCGCCACCGCCGCGATTCCGCATCGGTGGCGGGCATAGTATGCCCGCAGGACACCCACGGGCACGGTCCCCGAGGGAAGAGGCGAACGCGCGGATGGCACACTCGCGAATGCAAAGGAAAGAAGCGGCATGGGGATACCTCTTCATCTCCCCATGGCTGACCGGCTTCGTCTTTCTCATGGGGGGGCCCATCATCGTCTCTCTTGCCTTGAGCCTGTTCAACTGGGACCTCTTGTCGCCGGCACGCTTCGTCGGGTTTGCCAATTTTTCCCGGTTGCTCCATGACAGGCTCTTCTGGCAGTCCTTGAAGGTCACGGGACTCTATACGGCCTCCAGCGTTCCCCTCTCGCTCGTTCTCGGTCTGTCGATCGCCGTCCTGATGAATCAAAAGATACCGCTCTTGTCCTTCTTTCGCACTCTTTTCTATCTTCCGTCGGTCGTTTCCGGAGTCGCGGTCAGCCTGCTCTGGGTCTGGATCTACCATCCTGAGTTCGGCCTGCTCAACACGTTCCTGAAGACGCTCGGAATAAGCGGTCCGGCGTGGCTTCAGGATCCGTTGTGGGCCCTTCCTTCCCTCGTCGTCATGGGTCTCTGGCAGGTCGGCGGAACAATGATCATCTATCTGGCAGGGCTTCAAGGAATCCCCACGCAGCTTTACGAGGCCGCATGGATGGACGGCGCAAACAGGCCGCAGACCTTTTTTCGCATTACCATCCCCATGATCACGCCCGTCCTGCTCTACAACGTAATCGTCGGGATCATCAATTCGCTTCAGCTCTTCACCCAGCCGTACATCATGACCGCCGGCGGACCCAATTATGCAACCCTTGCATACGTCATGTACCTGTACCGAAACGCCTTTCAATGGTTCAAGATGGGATACGCGTCCGCGCTGGCGTGGGTCCTCTTTCTCCTTCTGCTGATCTGCACCGTGCTTCTTCTTCGAAGCGCAACTTCCTGGGTCTATTATGAGAGCGAGACGCCGTCTCGCAAAAAGGATGCAACGAAACATGCGCTCAGGAAATAGGGTGAATGGGGGGCCGACGACCCGCGCTCTCAGCTTTCTTCTTGTGCTCGCGGGCGTCTTTATAGTGCTCCTTCCGTTCTTCTGGATGCTCTCATCCGCCTTCAAACCGGAGAGCGAGATTTTCCGCTCGCCCCCGCAGTGGATACCCCGGCCCGTTCAATGGGCGAACCTGCTCAAGTCGCTCACGATCCTTCCCTTCTCGATCTATTACCGCAACACTGCGATCATCACCGCCGCGACCATGATCGGCGACGTCCTCACGGCAGCCGTCGTCGCGTACGGGTTCGCCCGATTTCGATTCCCGGGGCGCGGGATGCTGTTCATCCTGGTTCTCTCGACCCTCATGCTGCCGATACAGGTCACGATTATCCCGCGCTTCATGCTCTTCAAGGCGTTCCACTGGCTCGATACCTTTGCTCCCATAATCGTGCCGGCGTATTTCGGCGGCAGCGCCTTTTATATCTTTCTGCTCCGTCAATTCTTCCTCACGATCCCGCGGGAGCTGGACGACGCCGCGAAAATGGACGGTCTTGGCCCGTTCGCGATCTTCTCCCGCATCATTTTTCCTCTCGCGAAGCCGGCCCTGGCGATCATTGCGATCTTCTCATTCCTTTACAACTGGAACGATTTCTTCGTTCCCCTCATATTCTTGAACTCCGAGGCGCACTATACCGTCGCGCTCGGACTGACGTCTCTGAAAGGTCATTTCTTTTCGACGATCAATCTTCTCATGGCTGCCTCTTTGATCGCCATGTTGCCCTGCCTCGTGCTTTTCTTCCTTGCCCAGAAGTATTTCATGGGCGGAGTCGTCGTGACGGGCGTGAAAGGCTGACGAAGAATGAAAGAAGATACCCCCCTGAAGCGGAATGAAAAAGAATGGGTCTGGGTGTGCGTCCAGCATCCGATGCCTCTGCTGGTCGAAGACCGCGGAGAGCCCGCCGTCCTTGAACGCATTCCACCCTGGGGTGACCCGACGCTGGACGCCTATATGACCAAGTTCAACGATGTCTGCGATTCACTGGAATCGTATCCCCAGTTGCGCATCGATTTCGAGATTTCCGCCCGGGAACTCGAGGACGTGGCGCAGGCGAGCCCTTCGACTCTCGCGCGATTGAAAGGCCTATGGCAGCAGGGAAGACTGGGATTCGTGGGCGGCGACTATTCGCAGGCTCACTATCACGTTTTCGGCTCGGAGTCCTGTCTCCGGCAGATCGAGATGGGACTTTCTGTTTTTCGCGATCTGGTCGGCTGCAAGATTCGCGTCTTTTTCCATCAGGAGACGGGGCTGCACGAACAGCTCCCGCAGATACTGAGGGCATTCGGCTACACGGTCGCAGTGCCTCCCCGCTTTCCCTGGGCTCTCACTTTCACCGAAGGCCAGTCCGTGGAGATTGCCAGTCACTTCGGAACCTTGGAGTTTGTTCGCGATGACGACCTGACGAGCTGGCAGGGACTCGATGGAACGACGATCCCGCTTTATCTCTCCATGCCCGCGCCGAGTCTTTCGGACGAGATCCTCGAGGTCTTCAAGAAGCATGCAAGCGGGCCCCTCCCGGATGGCGTCTTCGAGCCGAGGGAGCCGTTCGCGCAGTTCATGAACCGAGAGCGCTACAAGGCTCCAGTGAATGTGCCGAAAATCCTGATCGAAACGCCCGACATGAAGCGACTCTCAGGGGAGTACGTCCAGTCTCGGGGCGCGGTCTGCAGTTTTTCGACGCTTTCAGACGCTTTGGAAGCATGCATCCACGCGCGCTCCCCAAAAGGGACCGCATCGCTGTACGCGTACTGGTCGTACATCGAAGGCGTGTGGGCGGAACAGATGTCACGAACGAATCGAAAGGCGGAAACGGCCGTCTTTCTGGCGGAAGCCCTGGACGCTCTACGCGTTTCTCTCCGGGGCGGCGATGCGTCGGACACGTCGGGCATCTGGAGAAAGATCCTCTCCTCGCAACACCACGATGTCTACTGGATCGAGACGACCGATCTCAAACGAAGGGCAATCAAATGGCTCGATGACGCAATCGGTGATTCGCAAGCCCTCTGCCACGCCTCACTGCAGAGCATCTTCGAGAGCTCCGGCTCCGCGCCGTCGCGGTCCGACGGGCTTTTCGCCGTGAATCCGTTGCCTACCGCGCGCTCAGGGGTGTGTGAATTGTATGCCACCGGTGACCAGGACGCCGAATGGGCACCTGGGCTCCGGAAGGCGCTTGGCGATTCGCTTCTCGTCCTGCCGACAACTTCCCCGGATGGTCCGCATGAGCTCCTGGTAGCGGGTTTGGACAATGTCCCGGGTTTGGGATGGGCCCCGGTTTCGAGCTCGCGCCCCGTCACTCCGCGTTCGGGAAACTCCCGCGGGACAATGGGAGACGTATTCGAGTTGGAAACCGCGGCCTACAGCGTGCGGGTGGAACGCGGAGGAATCTTCAGCCGGCTCACGGAAAAAGCGAGCGGCGCGGAATTGATCAAGGGTGCAGCGATCGGAGCGAACGAAATCAGGGGACGGCTTCACACAGGGGACTGGGTTTCCAGCCGGAACTTCGCCAGCCCCTTGACCGTTGCGGAAGGCCCGTTCGCCACCGTCGTTTCCCTCGACGACAAGCTGGGCCCTGTTTCGCTGCACGAGGACATCATCTTCTACCTCACGTGCGCGCGGATCGACTTCCGCCTGACGCTCGCGTTCGGGCAGACTCCCCTCGCCCTTGGCGACTTCTGGGACGATGATTCAAAACTCAATGTCTTCTGGCCGGCCGATCCGGAGAGGGAAATCGTGCATGACATACCGTTCGGCATCGTCCCCGCGCGCAGCGGGCGACCGTTGTACTGCACGAGCTTCATCGATATAAGTGATGAGCGCGCCGGCCTGGCATACTTCAACCGCGGCACGACAAAGCATTGGATCAAGGAAAGGGTCCTTGCGAATGTGCTCGCATGGGGCGGCAACAAATTCTCGAATCGACACCCGGGTCTGTGGGAGTACGTGGACAAGTACGACCTGGGACTGCAGGGGACACACACGATCGAGTACGCGATCTTTCCCCATCAGGGGGATTATCGCCGGGGAAGCGTTCCGCGCGAAGCGCAGGCGTACTACACTCCTCTTCCGGTCTTTCGCTCCCGGACCGGCATCCCGGCGTCATTGACCGGGCGGGCGGGCCTCGACATGACGCTCCCGAATCTCATCTGCACCGCTGTCTTGCCGGATGCGCGGGGCATCAGGCTGCGCGTCTACGAGGCATTCGGACGGGTGGTGCAGCTGAAGGAAGTTCGGAACATGCCCGGCTTCTCCGAATGCACCGTCGTCGATCTCGCGGGGAAGCGGATCCAGGCCATTCATCCCTTCCAGATCTGCGTGATTCACGCGAACAGATAGCGCGGCGGCCACCGGCGGGGTGTCAGGAGGGGAAGGGATGATTGAAGCGATCCTGGACACGGACATAGGCTCCGACGTCGATGATGCCCTCGCTTTGAGCCTTGCGCTCGTTTCGCCGGAGCTCGACCTGCGGGGAATCACCACGGTCTATGGTCACACACGGCTGCGCGCCCAGGTGGCGCGCGCTTTGACACACGCGGTGGGGCGTGCCGACATCCCGGTCTTCGCGGGTCTGGAACTTCCGCTCTTGCGGGAAAGAGCGGTTCACTGGATGGGTCACGAAGGCGAGGGAATCGATCTCACCGACCCCGCCCTGGATCCGGACGCGGGAAGCGCGGTCGACTTTCTGATCGACACCATCCGGCGGAACCCCGGCCGTATCACTCTCCTCGCGATAGGCCCCCTGACGAACGTCGCGGCGGCCATCATTCTCGCCCCCGACATCATTGGGAAGACGCGCGAGCTCATATTCATTGGCGGAGTCGCCCGCTTGGCCGAGAACAGCCTCGACGTTCCCGCCGTCGAATGGAATGTCCGTTGCGACCCGGAGGCCGCCCGTGTCGTCTTCAAGTCGGGAATCAAGCTGACCATGCTCGGCATGGACGTCACGCGACGGTCGGAAACGCACATGGATGCAGGTCATCTCCGTGCGCTTCAAGGCTCCGACAGTCCGCTCGCGCGGATCGCGGCCCGTCTGGTGGCCATCTACTGGAAAACCGCGCCTGACAATCTTCGATGCATGCACGACGTCGTCGCGGTCGCCTACTCGTACGACCGCTCGCTGGTGGGGACCCGGTGTTTGAATGTCGAGGTGGAAACCGCGGGGGAGCATACGACGGGATTCACGCTGGTCACGCAGGGCGACTCCGAGGGCGGCATTTCCGTCGGCGTGCAGGTCGACGGTGATCGAATTCGGTCCCTGTTTCTGGACAGGGTGTGCGCGCCCTTGAAAATGAAGGTGGACAAGGCGGAGGAGGGTAAGAATGAGTTTTGACCTGAAGGCATTCATGTCCAAGGTGGGCCCGATTGACCTCGACGGCAGCGTCCCGCGGGAAGAATTCGAGTCTCGGATTGAGCGGACCCGCCGGATGCTCCATGACGGCTCGATCGACGTCGGATTCGCATACGCGAACGAGTTGAAGCCGGGGGACGTCGGATGGCTCACCGGCTATGACCCGCATCTGGAGGACGCTGCGTGCATCGTGGGGCGCAAACGCGTCTTTGTGCTCGGCGGCCCCGAGGGCGCCGCCTATGCCAGCGAGTTGAAGAAGGTGGGAGAGTTTCGGAATCTCGACGTGCTGAAAATTCCCGAAGAGGACTATCCCGGCGCGATATTCCATTCGATGGCGGAGCTGCTCGAGGAGGCCAACGGCGGCCGGGTGAAGACGATCGGCCTTTTGAGCCCTGAAAGCTATCTTCCCGCATTGCTCCTCCGGTTGCTGAAAGAGAGCGGTTCGGCCCGCGTGGTGGACGCATCGGCGTTTTTGTTCAGCGCACGCTACGTGAAAAGCGCCTCAGAACAGAGGATCATGCGAAGCGCGGCGCTTATCAGCACCCACGCCATGAGGGCCATGGTGGAGTCTGTGGAAGCAGGTGTCCGGGAAACGCAAGTGGCGGCAAACGGCGACTACGTCATGCGCGCCCTCGGCGCCGACGGCCGTCCGGGGGTGTGCACCCTCGTCAATTCGGGAGAGCGGATCTCCAATGTGATCGGGAGGGCGTCCAACCGGGTCATCGAAGGTGGCGACATGGTCCTCCTGGGATTGAGCGCCCGGCTTCAGGGACTCGCGTCCTCCCTGAGCAGGACGGTGGTCGTCGGAGAGGAATCCCCCGATCAGAAGGAGCTTCTCGACCGATGCGCGGAAGCCTATCATTCCGCCGTGAGCCGGCTTGCCTTCGGGATGCCGGCGAGCGGGCCCGATATCGCGGCGCGTGATAACCTCGCATCGTGCGGGCTTTCGCCAATGTACAGCGTTGTCCATAACATTGGCTGGACAGAAGCGATGGAGGGGCACGGCGCGGCAACGCAGTATTCCACCTACATGTTTCCGAAAAACATCACCCTGATGGTGGACATCGGCATCTTCGGCACGGCGTTCCGGGGCATCAGTCGCGAGAGGGTCGGGCTTCGGATGGAGGACCCGTTCCTCATCAACGATGAGGGCAAGACGGAACGATTGACCGATCTGCGGTTGCGGAGTTGACGCGAGCGGACGGATCAGTTGAGGAAAGATCAACCAGAACCCGAAGGAGGCGGACATGTCGGTACTGATAACGGGCGGATCGGGTCTGATTGGTTCGACCCTCGCGCGGATGCTGGCGGAGCGCGGGGAAACGGTGTACGTGTTCGACAGGAGCATTGTCCCCGGACGCTTTTCCGGCATCGAGGACAGGATTTCGACCATCGTGGGAGATCTCGGCAACTACTCCCACGTGCTCGAGGCGTTCACGCAATCGAAGCCGAGTGTGGTATTCCATCTCGGGGCGATGCTGTCGATTCCCGCCAACTCCGATCCGCCCGCCGCGTTTTCGACGAATGTCCAGGGCACCTTCCAGCTGCTCGAGGCGGCGCGATTGTTCGGAGTGCAACGCGTACGGTTCACCAGCACAACGGCGACCTACGGACTCGATATCGAGGGGCGGACGATCGGCCGCGGCACCTGTCAGCGTCCCACGACCCTCTACGGCACGACCAAGCTCTTCGGCGAGCTGCTGGGCAGGTTCTATGGAACGCGCTACGGTCTGGATTTCAGGGCCGTGAGATTTCCCTCCGTTGTCGGCCCGGGCGCAACAGTTCAGCATGTCTCGATCTACAACGCGTGGGCCATCGAGAGGGCAGCGCGGGGCGAGCCCTACGACATCTTCGTCGAGCCGGGCGTCAGGTGCCCCGTCATGTATTTCAAAGACGCGGCCCGTTCCCTGCTCGTACTCGACGCGGCCCCCCGTGATGCCGTCAAGACAATGTGCTACACGCTGGCGGGAATCGATCCGATGCCCTCAGCGGGCGAGCTCGCCGAGGCGGTCCGAGGCTGTTACCCGGGAGCCCGCATCGGTTTCAAACCAGACGCCTTCGCGATGGCGTACCACTCGAATCTGCAAGGGCTCGCTTTCGATGAGTCGAGCGCCCGCAAGGAGCTGGGATGGCAGTCGGAGTATTCGCTTCCCGCTATGATCGCGGACTTCGGGCAGGAGCTGAGCACGCATCCCGAACGCTATGGGCAGCGCCCCGGATGAGTAGCGGGCCCGGATTCTCGCGCCCAAGATTGTCGGTGAGAATTCCACGGTCGGCGTGCCCGGCGACGGCCCCCCCGTGTATATGCTCCGCCTGCGCGATCGCCCCGGTCAGAAATATCTGTTGCCTTTCGGCAAACAACACACGCATATATGACAATGGGAAAGTTGGTAGGTGCAGGGTCTCAGGGGACGAGAAAAGATCTTGAAAATGGCCTTCCATCGACGGTAAGGACACGAATATGCGGGGCAGATCCAGCAAGGCATCCGATACGTTGTTTCAGAATTCCTGGCGATACGTTTTTGCGGGCAGGCAAAAGTGGATTCTGTGGAGTCTGTTGATCGTCCTGGCCGCGCTCGTCGCACTTCGTATCGCCCTTCCCTCCATCGTGAAGTCGTACGTCAACAAGACTCTCGCGGGGCTCCCTGATTATCGCGGGCACGTCGATGGCGTCGGCATGGCCCTGTGGCGTGGGGCGTATGTGATCAAGGGTGTGAAGATAGAAACGGTAGCGGCGAACATCCCCGTTCCGTTTTTCTCGGCAAAGCAGATCAATCTTTCAATAGAATGGCCCGCTCTTTTGCAGGGGTCGGTGGTCGGCGCAATCGGGTTTATCGATCCAAAGATCAACTTCGTCCAGGGGGAATCTGCAAAGGATTCACAGAATGGAAAAGGGGCGGACTTCGCAGGAACGCTGAGGAAGCTCTTCCCATTCAAGATCAACAGGTTCGATGTGCGGAATGGCGAAGTCCATTTTATGACATTTCACACAAAACCGAATGTGGACATTCATCTCGACAGCATGTCCCTGCACGCTACGAACCTGACGAACAGCGCGCGTCTATCCAAATCGCTTGCGGCGTCTATTGACGCACAAGGAACAGCAATGCGCACGGGCAAGCTCAAAGGTCATCTTGATGTCGATCCATATGCGCAGCAGCCGACATTCAAGCTCGCTATTCAGCTTCAGCAAGTCGAGTTGGCGACGTTGAATGCGTTTTTTAATGCGTATGCTGCAGTTGACGTAGCATCCGGAACCTTCGAGATGTACTCCGAGGTAGCTGCTGCAAACGGGAAGTTCAAGGGATACGTCAAGCCGCTCTTTGCAAACATGCACATCGCGGATCTGAAGAAAGAGAGTCCGCTCAGGATCTTGTGGGCGGCATTGGTTGAAGCAGTGACCAAACTCTTCACGAATCGTTCGACAGACAAGCTCGGAACGGAGATCCCGATAAGTGGAACGTTCGAAAATCCGAAAGCTGACATTCTTTCCGCTATCGGGGGAATACTCAAGAACGCATTCATTCTGGCGTTGCAGCCGGGCTTCAAGAACAAGATAACCCTGCAAACTGCTGCAGCAACTCAATAGGTCTCCACCTGGGGTTCGCACACCGGGCGACCCCCTTCACTTTCCGTCAACCGTCGACGAAAAGGCCCTCGACCAGGCGAGTCGCGTCACCCGATGCGTCGGAGATCGCGCATTCGAGGTGCTCGGCCCGGAGCCATCCCACATGCTCCAATTACTTCAAAATGTGCTCCCTGGCGATTGGTCAATGGAAATGACAGGGTACCGTGTGGCAGCGTACGGAGCGGCAGTCAACTTGTTCTTATTCTATAGTTATATGAAAAGCGGATTCATCTCTCCCCGTTTTGCTGCCACCCCGCGCTCTGACCACGCGGGGGTCTGCGGCGGTGCGCTCTTGTCGCGGCAGCTCCCGGGCGGTATACCGAAAAGGACGACACCACGCCAAGCAAAACCGTGAAACCATCGCCGATTTCCTCCCGCAAGGCTGAACGTCATGCCGCGGGAACGGCGGACGTGATCAGCGAGGACCATCGCAAAGAGGGCGTGCTGACGACGCGCGCCTTGCAGAACGCGATTTTCAACAGCGCCAACTTCTCGAGCATCGCTACCGACGCGAAGGGCGTCATCCAGATCTTCAACGTCGGCGCCGAGCGCATGCTGGGCTATGCCGCCGCCGAGGTGATGGACAAGATCACCCCCGCCGACATCTCGGATCCGCAGGAATTGATCGCGCGGGCAGCGGCACTGAGCCTGGAATTGGACACCCCGATCACCCCGGGTTTCGAGGCACTGGTGTTCAAGGCCTCCCGCGGCATCGAGGACATCTACGAATTGAGCTACATCCGCAAGGACGGCAGCCGCTTTCCGGCGGTCGTTTCGGTCACGGCGCTGCGGGACGCGCACGACCGCATCATCGGCTACCTGCTGATCGGAACAGATAATACCGCTCGCAAGCAGGCGCAGGAGGCGCTGCTCAAGGTGGGGGCCCTGCAGAACGCGATCTTCAACAGCGCCAACTTCTCGAGCATCGCCACCGACGCGAAAGGCGTCATCCAGATCTTCAACGTGGGCGCCGAGCGCATGCTGGGTTACGCGGCCGCCGACGTGATGAACAAGATCACCCCTGCCGACATCTCCGATCCGCGCGAATTGATCGCGCGGGCAGCGGCCCTGAGCCTGGAGCTGGATACGCCGATCACCCCCGGTTTTGAGGCCCTGGTGTTCAAGGCCTCCCGCGGCATCGAGGACATCTACGAGCTGACCTACATCCGAAAGGATGGCAGCCGCTTTCCGGCCGTCGTTTCGGTCACGGCGCTGCGCGACGCGCAGGATGCCATCATTGGCTACCTGCTGATCGGAACCGACAACAGTGCCCGCAAGCGCGCGGAAGAGGCTCTTCTCAAGGCGGGTGCCCTGCAGACCGCGATCTTCAACAGCGCCAACTTCTCGAGCATCGCCACCGACGCGAAAGGCGTCATCCAGATCTTCAACGTGGGCGCCGAGCGCATGCTGGGCTACGCGGCCGCCGAGGTGATGAACAAGATCACCCCGGCCGACATTTCCGATCCTAAGGAACTGGTGGCGCGGGCCAAGGCGTTGAGCGGGGAGCTTTCCACGACGATCACGCCGGGCTTCGAGGCCCTGGTGTTCAAGGCCTCGCGCGGAATCGAGGATATCTACGAGCTGACCTACATCCGCAAGGACGGGAGCCGCTTTCCGGCCATCGTTTCTGTCACCGCGCTGCGTGATGCGCAGGGCGGAATCATCGGTTACCTGCTGATCGGCACCGACAACAC
>CAYTGX010000006.1:46931-94415 GCA_964437385.1 uncultured Spirochaetaceae bacterium | reverse complement strand
AGAGGCTGGGAGGCGTCAAGCGCATCAGCGTGGACGTCCGCGTGATCACCGCGACGAACAAGGACCTTGGGGCGCTGATCCGGGAGGGGAGATTCCGCGAGGACCTCTTCTACCGCATCAACGTGGTGTCCCTGCGCCTGACCCCGCTGCGGGAGCGCCGCGGGGACATTCCCCTGCTCGTCGATCATTTTCTTGCCAAGTACGGCAAGCGGTACACGCGGGACCCTGCGCCGCTCAGCCCCGGGACCCTTGCGGCAATGCAGGCTTGGGACTGGCCCGGAAACGTCCGCGAGCTGGAGAACACGGTGAACCAGATTGTGCTCCTGGGGGAGAAAAGCTTCCTGTCCCCCGCCCGCCCGGGGGCACCGCTGAAAAGCGCCGTGCCCGCAGCAGCCGCCGGTACTCCTTTGAAGGAGGGGTTGGACATGGTAATCGAGGAGTTCGAGAGGCGCATGATCACGGAGAGCCTCGCCCGCAATGACGGGAACAAGTCCAGGACGGCGCGCGAGCTCTGCGTTACGAGGAAGACGCTGGCTCAGAAGATTGCGAAATACGGCTTGTCGCAATGAAACGTGCCGTGGCCTCTGCTGCCACGGTGCCTTCCGCGTCGTAGATCCAGCCGCGGGTGATGAGGATCCTGCCTCTGGCTTCCTCGACCTTTCCCACGGCCCTGATGTGCGACCCGGTTTCCACTGCCTTCTGGAAACGGACAGTAATTTCTGCGGTTACCGCCTTCTGCGATACGCCGACGCAGGCATGGGCCATGATTTCATCCAGCAGGGTCGCAATGAGCCCCCCGTGCGTCATCTGCTTCCACCCGGAGAACCACTCCGGCACGTCGAGGCTCGTCTCTGCTGCTCCCTTTTCCGGATACATGATGGCAAGATGCAGTCCCCGCTTGTTGTCGGCCCCGCAGCAGAAGCAGAGCTTGTCGCGATCGATTGACCTGTCCATGAAAGGAGGATACTCCAAAGGGAGGGAGAGAGTCAGGAGGGTTTCATGCAGAAGACCAATGTCCTCCGCATTCTGGACTCCATGGGAATCCGCTATCACACTGCCGCCTACCCCGTGGGTGATGAGCACATTGACGCGCCGGGCGTCGCACGCGAGCTCGGTGTCAGCCCGGACATCGTGTTCAAAACCCTCGTGGCGCATGACGAGTCACAGGCCGTTCATGTATTCTGTATCCCCGGCACGGCGGCCCTGGATCTGAAAAAGGCCGCGAAGGCCACTGGCTCCCGGAAGGTTGAGCTTGTCAACTTGAAGGACCTGACGCCTCTGACCGGATATGTGCGCGGAGGCTGCTCCCCGATAGGCATGAAGAAGAAATACCCCACGTGGATAGATGAAATTGCCGCGACGTTCGATGAAATCTATGTCAATGCGGGCGCCCGCGGCCTGCAGGTCATCATGGCGCCGGCTGACGTCTGCCGTGCCGCCGACGCCCTGTTTGCCGACCTCGTATGAGCGGCGTGCCGAGCAGACGCTCACGATTTTCCGGCGGCCTGCACGTGACATTGTCGAAAACGCGGAATTGAGAAGCAGGCCTTCTCAATTCCCGAAAGTCGCAATGGTGTCGCTGAGCTCCCCGAAAATCAGGGCGCGCTGGCGCGTCAATTGGCGCGGCAGGCCTACGGTCGGCCTTTCGGCCATACGCGAGTACGCGTTCGGCGGGAACGCCGTCCCTGGCAGACGCCGACCTCGCCATCCCTGCCTACGGTTGACGCGCCCGGCGCACCGTGTACAATGCGGCAGGAAATCCCATGAAGCCTGCAGCCCCTCGTACCCTGCCGGTCGCAAGCGCGGCACTTATTACCGTACTCTTCTGGGGCTCGGCCTTTGCCGGCATTCGGGCGGGTCTTCACTCATACGCCCCGGCGCAGCTCGCACTGCTGCGGTTCCTTTCTGCTTCCGCCGTGCTCGCCGTATTCGCGGCCGTCACGCGTATGAGGCTGCCCGCCCTCAGGGATATTCCGCTGATCCTTCTCCTGGGCCTGCTGGGTTTTGCGTTCTACAACATCGCGCTGAACATCGGGGAGCTGAAGATTCCGTCAGGACCCGCCGCGGTGCTCATCCAGACTCTCCCGATCTGGACCGCGCTGGCCGCAATCATCTTCCTCGGCGAACGCCTCAGACCGTGGGGATGGGCAGGGATCGGGGTCAGCTTTGCCGGTGTCCTGGTCATAGGCCTCGGAAAAGGCTCCGGGTTCGGGTTGAACTGGGGCGCCGGTCTGATTCTTCTTGCCTCCCTGTCCGCCAGTGCGTACAACATCATTCAGAAAAGCATGCTGACGCGCTATCGCCCCGTCGAAATCACGACCTGGGCGATATGGGCAGGCACCTTCATGCTGCTCCCGTTCTCCCCGGGGCTCATCGGCCAGGTGCGCGCCGCTCCGCTTCCCGACACCCTGGCCGTGGTGTACCTCGGAGCAGGACCGGCCGCCCTCGCCTATGCCACCTGGGCTGTCGTCCTTTCCCGGCTTCCCGCGTCGCGGGCTTCCAGCCTCCTGTTCGCTGTGCCGGTGGTTGCATTCCTCGTTGGATGGGTCTGGCTGGGCGAGGCTCCCACGCTGATCGACATTGTCGGCGGAGTCCTGGCGATGGGGGGAGTAGCCCTCGTACACACACTCGGCCGGCCCCCCCGGTCATAAAAAAACCCTGGCCGACGGCCAGGGTTTGCAGTGCTCTTTTCAGCGCCCGCTTTACCAGATTTTGAGCGAAACCCCGCCGCGCGACAGGAACCACACCAGGATGATTGCGGTGACTCCCGCGATTGCGAAGAACCAGATATACAGAACGCCGCCTTCATCGCGACTGGCAAGGCCGATGATGATCGCGATGAGGAGCGACGTGACGAAGCCGACGAGGGCGAAGATGGCCGCCGGAAGATTCTCGTTGTAGATGGCCACGTAGCAGAACAAAAAGCTGAATACAAGAAGGAGAAAAAGCCCGAAGATGAACACCAGGAAGTTTCTTGCCATATGCTGCTCCTTTTATCCCTTGATCTCTCGAAAGATGCTCCTGCCCTGATCGGCACCCTCTCCCTCTATCCTACCTGTTTTTCGGCGAAAATCAAGATGGCGCGAAGAAAACCGCGCTCACGTCCCCGACCCCCCCGCAAGCTCCTCTGCCTGGCCGACCATTTTCTCCAGCAGGCCGAGCCCCTGGGCCCAGAAGCCGGGGTCGGCCAGATCCACGCCGAGGGGCTTCACTATGGCAACCGGCCAGTCGGAGCCGCCGGCGCTGAGCATATGAAGATACTTTTCGGGGAAATCCTCTCCCTCCACGAGATACCGGCTGTACAGCGCGCGCACCAGGAGGTCTCCGAACGCGTATGCGTACACGTACCCCGGTACATGGATGAAATGCGTGACATAGCTCCACCAGAGGCCGTAGTCCTCCGTGAGCGTGACGCTGCCGCCGAACATCGCCCGCTGGGTCTCCAGCCACAGCCCGGAGATCCGTTCCGTGGTGAGCTCACCCTCCGCGCGGCGCGCGGCATGGACGTCGTTTTCGAACCTGTTCATCGCCACCTGGCGGAACACGGTCGCGAAAGAGGATTCTATCTCGCGCACAATCATGGAAAGGACGATGCGGGAGTCCTTCTCACGTGAGACGAGGTCCTGGAATACCAGTGTCTCACCGAACACGGACGCGGTCTCTGCCGTCGTGAGCGGCGTGTTCTGCATCAGCACTCCCCGGTCCCGGGCCAGGAACTGGTGCACGCCGTGGCCCAGCTCATGGGCAAGGGTCATGACGTCCTGCGATGTGCCCTGGAAGTTCATCATGATGTACGGATGCACGGAAGGGACCGTCGAGCTGCTGAAGGCTCCCCCCCGCTTGCCGGGGCGGACAGCGGCATCGATCCAGCCTTTTTCGAAAAACAGGGAGGCGATCTCCGCCATGCGGGGATGGAAGCGGGCGTAGGCGGAAAGGACCGTCTCCCGCGCCTCGCTCCACGTGAAGCGCCTGTCCGCCGCCGCAAGCGGGGCATAGCGGTCGTAGTCGAAGAGCTCGTCCAGGCCGGCGAGCCGCCTTTTCAGACGATAGTAGCGTGCGACAATGTCATACCGCGAACTCACCGCGGCCACCAGGGCGTCCACGGTTGCGTCGTCGACCTGGTTCTCCATGTTGCGCGATGAAATCCACGTGGGGTATCCGCGGAGCCTGTCTTCGGACGATTTCTCAGCAAGGAGGGTGTTGAAAACATACGTCGTCGTGCGCTGCACGCCGCGCAGCCCGCGAGTAAGGGACGCCGCGGCGCTCCGCCGTACCTCGCGGTCCGGCGCGTACAGCTGCCGGAGGATCACCTCAGCAGGGGCGGTCCCCCCCTCCCACTCGAAGAGCGTGGAGGCAAGGGTCTCGTCGAAATAGCGCGTCCATGCCTGCGCGCCGTTCACCGACTTCTCCGCGAGGATTTTCTCTTCCGGCTCCGACAGGAGGTGAGGCTTGTACAGCCGGGAAATGATCAGCCAGTGGCGCCACCGGGAGAGCAGCGGATCGTCGATGAGCTTCCGTGCATCCTCATCGGGGGCGTTGGCCCATTCGATCTCCAGGAAGACGGCCTTCTGGGTCAACCGTGAGCGGCGCTCCCGTACCTTCTGCAGAAGCGCGCCCCGGGCGGGATCGTCGGTCTGCGCGGTCCAGGAAAGGGAGGCGAAGCTCTCCACTTTTCCGGACACGTCGATGATTGCCTCGTACTCCTGGAGGAGCTCGACCATCTGCGAGGCGCCACAACCCGCAATCCGTCCCCTGAACTTTGTAGAGAGCAGGTCCATCCTCTGGTCAGCCGCTGTCAGGGCCGCGTCTACCGCCGCGGGGACCGGTGGGGAGACAAGGTCATCGAGATTCCAGAGCACATTCTCTTCGGCTTTCACGCGAGCGCTTTCTCGAACCGGTCCAGCGCGGCCAGGCGCTCCGAGAGGGTCGGATGCGAATAATGGAAGAAACTGTACAGGGGATGAGGAGCGAGATTGGAAAGATTGTCCTTGCTCAGCCGCAGAAGGGCTGACTTCATGCCTGCCGCGGAACCGACCCCCTGGACGGCGAATCTGTCCGCCTCGTACTCGTATCTGCGCGAGCGCATGGAGAACAACGGCTGGAGGAAGAACGAGAAGGGACCCGAGCAGAAGGCAATGAG
This sequence comes from uncultured Spirochaetaceae bacterium, assembly GCA_964437385.1. Taxonomy (GTDB): domain Bacteria; phylum Spirochaetota; class Spirochaetia; order SZUA-6; family Fen-1364; genus Fen-1364. The sequence goes on along the minus strand of CAYTGX010000006.1, from coordinate 89,275 downwards.
GACCAGCAGGGCGTGATAGCCGGCCTCTCGGAACCCGAACGCCTGGTAGAGGGGCAGCCAGTGCAGGAGAAGGCTGAGGAGGAAGAACCCGGCGAGGGAGAAAACCAATGAAATCGCCAGACCCTTCTTCACATGGTTGCGTTTCTCGTGCCCGATTTCATGCGCGAGCACCGACACGATCTCCTCTTCTCCGCTCGACTGGACGAGGGTATCGAAAAGAACGATGCGTTTTGCGCGGCCGAGGCCGGTGAAGTACGCGTTGGAGTGACGCGAGCGCTTGCTGGAGTCCACGACGAAAATGCCTTTCGTACGGAAGCCCAGCTTCTGCGCAAGGGCCAGAATCTGCTCCTTGAGCGGGCTGTCCGGCAGCGGGGTGAACTTGTTGAAAAGGGGGGCGATGACGAGCGGGCCGAGCATGCTCATGACGAGCTGGACGACTGTCATGGCGCCGAACGCCCATATCCACCACAGGTTCCCCGTTCGGTCCATGAACCAGAAAAGACCCAGCAGGACAGGGATGCCGATAACGGCGGAAACTGCGAATCCTTTCAGGGTGTCCACCAGGTAGAGTCCCGGGGTGGTCTTGTTGAATCCGAACCGCTCCTCGATGGAGAACGTTGAATAGAGGGAAAACGGCAGCGCGAGCAGCCAGAACAGCAGTGAGATGGCCGCGATGAAAAGAATCCCCTGCAGATAGAGATGAATCGGAATCAAACGGACCAGGCCGTCGATGCCGCCCAGCACCCCCGTGAGGACGACAGCCAGGAGCGCGGCTCCCGAGACGCCGCCGGCCAGGAGCCCGAATCTGCCCCGCGTGAGGGTGTAGGAAACCGACCGGGCATATGTGTCGGCGTCCACCACGCCTGCAAAAGGCTGCGGGACCGCCGAGGCGTGTCTCCTGACATGCGCCAGATTGAGGAGAGTGAGAAAAGTGTTCCATCCGACCTCGGCCAGGAAAAAGACGATGAAAATCAGGAGGATCGTGTGGGCGCTCATGGTGTGTCCTTCCACGGAAAAGCTAACGGGAGATGGCGCCAAAAGCAATTGCCGGCAGGCCCCGATGAAAAAAATCGTTGCAATACCGCCGAACAGGGCGTACATTTCCTGCTACAGGAGGCCAAAATGAAGCTTACGGTCACACATCAGGAAAAGTATTCCCGCGGTCAGCTGCTTCTGCGCACATTCTTCGGGATGATTTACATCGGCATTCCGCATTTCTTCCTTCTCGCCATCGTGGGAATCTGGTCCAGCATCCTGTCCTTTGTCACGTTCTGGGTGGTGCTTTTCACCGGTAAGTTTCCCGAGTCGATTTTTAAATTCCAGATCGGGGTGCACAACTGGACCCTGCGCGTGGAGGCCACGCTGGCGAACCTTGTTGACGGCTACCCTTCCTTCTTCCCGAGCGGGAAGAGCGACTCGGTGGTCCTTGAAGTTCCCCGGCCGGAAAAAGTCAGCCGCGGCCTGGTCATACTTCGGCTCCTTTTCGGCGCCATCTATGTCGGCATTCCCCACGGCATATGCCTGATATTCCGTTTCATCGGGACGAGTGTCCTGGGCTTCCTGGCCTGGTGGGCAATCCTGTTTGCCGGGACCTATCCCTCCCGCTGGCACGGATTCAACGTCGGCACCTACCGCTGGGTAACTCGTGTGAATCTCTACCTTGGCTACTTCACCGACGAGTACCCGAAGTTCTCCGGCAAGGAATAGCGCGGAGGCTCTTCTTTGCTGCGCCCGGGGACCGTCCAGGTTCCCGGGCGTACTTGTATCTTCAACCGATGGAGAGTGACTCATGAGCTCTATCGACACATCTGCAGGCCTGCGGCTGCCGCAGCCGGATGAAATTCCCGAGCGCGACAAAGAGGACGCAATGGGGGCGTACCTCATGATGTTCGCCTCCCTGGCAATCGGGCTCCCGATTCCGCTGGTCAACCTGATTGCCTCGGTGATCTATTTCCTCGTGAACAGAAAAAACTCCCTCTTTGCTGCTTTCCATTCACTGCAGGCGCTTCTTACCCACATCCCCGTGGTGCTTCTCAACGCGGGCATGGTGGGCTGGCTCGTCGGCAACCTCGTCGTGAAGGCCGGATTCGCTCCCGGATTCTTCTGGTACCTGCTTTTTACCATCCTGGCCAATCTCACCTACATCATCTGGTCCATCATCGCGCTCGTCCGCGCACGCAAAGGACGGTTCATTTACTTCCCGCTGGTCGGTCGATTCTGCTTTGGCAGGTACTACGGCCCGAACGCCGAGAAGCGTCGGGATCCGAGGCGGTGGGAGAACAAGCCTCCGGAGGGCTTTTGAACCGGGCACGACGCCTGGCCCGGGAGCTGAGCGTAGTCTGCGCCGTCATTCTGCTTCTGGGCCTGTCTGCATTCGCCGCCCAGCGGCTCCTGTTTCCCGGACAGCGCGCCTCCCTGGACATCGCGCAGACGCTCGACGACGCCCTGGGGCCGATCATGCGGCAGCAGATACGGGCCACGGCGAACGTGGTGGAGGATCGGGAAGTCACCAGCGCGTTTTCAGTGATCATGGGCAGATTGCTGCCGGCAATCCCGGCCGAGGACCGCATGCGCGCGGACGGCCGGCAGTTCACCGTGGAGGACCGCAAGTTCGCGGTCGATGTGCTTGTCATCAGGTCACCCGAAATCAACGCCTTTACCCTTCCGGGGCGGCTCATCTGCGTGAATACGGGCTTGATCCGGGAAATGAAATCCGCGGAGGAAATGGCCGCGGTGCTCGGGCACGAGCTGTCGCACGTCGTCCACCGCGATCCCGTGGCGCTCCTGGCCCGGCAGATCGGGATGGCCGCGCTGGCAAATGTCGTGACCGGTGGACAGGGCGGGGCGATTCTGGAGCAGATCATCCAGACCATGGTGAATGTGCACTACGGCCGTGAAGCGGAAGACCGGGCAGACGCGTTTTCCGTTCACCTCCTGGCGCGGGCCGGCATACCCCCGGGCTCTTTCAGTGCGGCGCTTGCGCGGATAAAGGAGTCGGCACAGAAAGAGCCGGACCTTTTGAAATACATCGATCCGCATTCTCCGATCGACAACCGGATCCAGAAGGCCAGGGAGCAGGCGGGGCAGGAGAAGGTCGTTCCCCGCGCGCTGCCCGTGGACTGGAAAAAGATCGTCCGGGTGCTGTCGCCGGCATGAGCCACGGGACCGAGGGCGCCCTTTCCCTCTTCCACCCCCTGATCAGCTCGTGGTTTCTCAAGTCCGTCGGCACGCCGACCGACGTACAGGAGCGCGCGTGGCCCGAGATTGCGCGCGGCGCGCACGTCCTGGTGTCAGCCCCCACGGGCACCGGCAAGACTTTCACTGCTTTCCTCTGGGGGATCAACCAGCTCGCAACCGGCGTCCTCTCTCCCGGAAAGGTCCGGATCCTCTATGTCTCTCCCCTGAAGGCGTTGAACAACGACATTCAGCGCAACCTCCTCTCACCGCTCCAGGAGCTGACCGCGGTATTCCAGCAGGCGGGTCAAGCCCTTCCGCCCATCCGCGTGCTCACACGCAGCGGGGATACATCTTCTACAGAGCGCCAGAGGATGCTGCGTCACCCGCCCGAGATCCTCATCACCACGCCGGAGAGTCTCAACCTGATCCTCTCTTCGCCCAACGCCCGTTTGATGCTGGACGGCGTCGCCGTCGTGATCCTCGACGAGATTCACGCGGTGGCGGCCACGAAGCGCGGCACGCACCTCGTGACCGCGGTGGACAGGCTCGTGCGTCTGGCGGGAGAGTTTCAGAGGATCGCCCTGTCGGCAACCGTGAAACCTCTGTCCAGTGTGGCCGACCTCGTGGGGGGATTCGCGCTGGCGCATCAGCCGGGAGGCGAGGCGGTCTATCACATACGCCGTGTACAGATCATCCACAGCCCGATGGCCAAGGAGTATGACATCCGGATTGCATACCCGGCGGTGGCGCCGACGAGCGCTCCCGGCGAGGAGCCCTTGTTTGATGCGCTGGCCCGGGAATGCAGGAGGATTATCGCGGAGAATCGATCAACGCTTTTCTTCGTCAATTCGCGCCGTCACGCGGAGAAGCTGGCCCGGTTCATCAACGAGGGCCAGCCGCAGACGCTGGCCTGGTCACACCACGGCTCGCTCTCGCGGGAGCTCCGCCTGGTAGTCGAGCAGAGACTGAAGCGCGGCGAGCTGAAAGCCATCGTGGCCACCAGCTCCCTGGAGCTTGGCATTGACATCGGCTCCCTGGACCAGGTCATTCTCGTGCAGACGCCTTTCAGTGTCGCCTCTGCCGTCCAGCGCCTGGGCCGCGCCGGACATTCGGTGGGACAGCCCAGCAGGGGAGTCATCTTTCCCCTCCACGGCAAGGACATCGTGGATGCGGCCGTGACCGCACGCTGCATCAGGGAGCAGGACATCGACAGTCTCTCCCCCGTCACCTGCCCGCTCGATGTCCTGGCCCAGCAGATCATCTCCATGACCGCGGTGGAGATCTGGAAGGTGGACGAGCTGTACGACTTCATTCGTGCCGGCTTTCCGTTCCACACCCTTGCCCGCCGGCAGTTCGACCTGGTGCTGGACATGCTCGCCGGCAAGTACGAGGAAACGCGGCTGCGTAATCTGGCTCCCATGGTGTCCTATGACCGCATCGATTCCACGGTGCGCGCCAGGGAGGGCGCCCGGATCCGGCTGGCCACCAGCGGGGGGACCATTCCTGACCGGGGCTATTTCAGCCTGCGCGCCGCGGATTCCAAGGCCCTCATCGGCGAGCTGGACGAGGAGTTCGTCTGGGAGCGTTCCCTCGGTGACAGCTTCGTGTTCGGCACCCAGGGCTGGCGGATCCAGAAGATCGATCACCAGAATGTCGAGGTCGTGCCGGTGGCAACGAGGATCGGCATGTCCCCGTTCTGGAAGGCGGAGGAACGCAACAGGGATTTCCAGATCTCCGACCGCATCGCGCGCGCCCTTGAAGACTGGAATGGGAAAATATCGAGCAGCGGCTTCTCCCGGGAGCTGGAAGCCTCCTATTGTCTCGAGCCTGATGCGGCGCGCGCAATGATCGATTTCCTTGCCCGGCAGAGAGAGGCAACCGGCGCGGACCTTCCCCATCGCCATCACCTGCTCGTCGAGCATACACGGGATCCCGACGGGAAAGCCTCCGCCGCATCCAGCACTGAGAACGTCGTCCTCCATACCATGTGGGGCGGAAGGGTCAACAAGCCGTTCGGCCTCGCCCTGTCCGCCGCGTGGGAGGAAAGGTTCGGCTACCGTCCCGAGATGTTCCAGAACAACGACGCGATCCTTCTCTTCCTGCCGGAGGCGCGGTCCGCGCACGAAATCCTTTCCCTTGTCCTGTCCGGCAGCCTGGAAAGGCTCCTGCGCCGAAGCCTGGAAGGCAGCGGCTTTTTCGGCGCCCGGTTTCGTGAGAGCGCGGGCCGCGCCCTGCTTCTTCCGCGCGCATCCGCCCGCAGGCGCATGCCCCTGTGGCTCACGCGCCAGCGGGCGAAATCCCTCTTCGCCGCGGTGTCGCGCTACGACGATTTCCCCCTCCTTCTGGAGGCGTGGCGCACCTGCCTGCAGGACGAGTTCGATCTGCCCAACCTGGGCATGCTGCTTGATGAGCTTGCGTCCGGGGTCATCCAGGTGGGGGAGGTCTCCACACCGGTGCCTTCTCCGCTCTGCAGCGGCCTTTTGTGGAAACAGACGAACAGCCTCATGTACGCGGATGACACGCCGCCGGGCGCCGGTGCAACAGCCCTGCGCGGCGAGCTTGTCCGGGAGCTTGCCCTTTCTCCCGACCTGCGGCCGCGGCTCGCTGCGAACGTCCTTGCGGAATTTCAGGCCAAGCTGCAGCGCACCGGGGAAGGCTATGCGCCGCGGGATTCGCGGGAGATTCTGGACTGGGTCAAGGAGCGGATGGTTCTTCCTCATACGGAGTGGCAGGCGCTCCTCCAGGCCTGCGCGCGTGACTACGGGTCCAGTCCGGAGACTCTTGAAGAGGAGCTTCGGTCGAAGATCGTCACGCGTTCGTTCGGTGAGCTTTCCTGCGTCCTGGCGCGGGAGACGCTTCCCCGCGTCGAACGGACCCTCCAGGCTTCGGAGGATGATGCAGAATCCGCCGAGTACGTCGACGCGCGGACGGGATTGCTGAGCGAGTGGCTGCGCTGGTACGGCCCTGTGGAGCCTTCGTTTGTCGGGAGGGTTTTCGGGTTGACCGCTGACAGGCTGGGATCTCTCATCCAGGACCTGGCCGAGGAAGAGCAGGTCGTGCTGGATCGCCTGGCCGCCGGCTCGGAGACCCTGCTCGTGTGCGACCGCGAGAATCTCGAAACTCTTCTGCGGATCTCCCGTGCCCAGGCCCGTCCCGAGGTGCGCGCGCTTCCCGTCGAACGCATTCCATGCTTCATCGCGGAGCGGCAGGGGCTGATCCAGCGCAGCGGCGGGCCCGAAGAAATGAAGGGCAAATGGGAAAAGCTTTTCGGTCTTCCCCTTCCTGCCCGGGCGTGGGAGGAGGAAGTTTTCCCCGCACGGTTGCAGGACTACAGGACACGGTGGCTGGACGGCCTCCTGGCGGAATCAGGGCTGCTCTGGCTCGGATGCGGCACACAGCGTGTCACATTCTGTTTCCGCGAGGACGCGGAGCTTTTCCTCGAGTCATCCGCGGATGCGGGACGTGCGGAGGCCCTCTTTGAACCCGGTGCGGGTAAATACTCGTTCTGGGATCTGGCGGACAGGCTGAAGCTGAGCTCGGCGGAGTTGACCGATCGCCTGTGGGATCTCGCCTGGAAGGGCATGATTTCCTGTGATTCGTTTTCTGCATTGCGGAAAGGGGTGGACAGCGGCTTTCGGGCGGAAGAGGCTGCACGGGACGACCCGCGGCCCGATACTCCGCGGATTCGGGGCCGCCGTGCGCCCGGCAGGGGACGTCTGGGTTTCGATCGATGGCAGGCCACCCGGCCGAGCGCAGGCTTCTGGTTTCGGGTTCAGCGGGCAAGCGAGGAGCGGGACGCGCTGGACGAGGAGGAGATCGCGCGTGACAGGATCAGGCAGCTCCTCCACCGTTACGGCGTGCTCTTTCGCGAGATACTGGAATACGAGCTGCCGCCTCTCCGCTGGTCCCGCGTGTTTCGCAGCCTCCGGCTCATGGAGTTCTCCGGGGAGGTGGTGGCGGGCAGATTTTTCGAGGGGATCAAGGGGCTCCAGTTCGCGGATCCTTCGCTGATCGAGGGGTGGGGCGGCGCAGAATCCGCCGAGTACGTCGGCGCCAAATCCGCCGAGTACGTCGGCGCCGTGTGGTGGGTGAACGCGGCGGATCCCGCGAGCCTCTGCGGCGTGGACATCGAGGCGCTGAAGCCGGCGCTGCCGTCACGGCTGCCGACCACCCACGTGGTGTTCCACGGGGACAGGGTTGTGCTCATCTCACGCCGCAAGGGGCTGGACCTCGAGCTCAGGGTGCCTCCCGAATCGCCGCGGCTGCTCGAATACCTGGCATTCGTGAAGGTTCTGACCGGCCGTGAATGGCGGCCCATGAACGCCGTCCGGGTGGAGACGATCAACGACGTGCCTGTCGGGAACAGCCCCTACAAGGAGAGGCTCATCGAGTTCGGTTTTGTGGAGGACTACCGGCGCCTCACCTACCGCGCACGTGTGTAGCGCCGTTCTTCTAGTAGCCCATTCGCATGCCTACGCCGAAGCCATGGTCGAACACATTGAGGTTCGGCGTGAACGTCACCTTTCCTTCCGCGATGGCCGCGCGAGCTTCGTTCTCCGCGTTCTCCGCGGAGAAATGACCCAGGACAGCCCTGAGGATCATCCCGCCGGCAAAGACGCCTATTGAGGGCAGGTAGTCCACGAAGCTGTTGCTCTCCCATGCGGTCCGGATCGACCCAAGGGGCACGTGGAAATAGTCAAGGTCCCTGAATTGCACGTTGGCGGGAAGCAGGAAGTACGCGCCGATCAGCGTGCCGGTAACAATGGCCAGGTCCCCGGCAAGGAAGGCCGAGCCTCCGAGCGCGTCCCCTTCCATGAACTGCCCTGCGCCGGGGAGCTTGAAAGACGCCTGCCTGACCTTTCGCACGTATTCAATCTTCTGCACGACGATGGAGACGCGTCCGGCGAGCTTTTCGAGGTCCCCGACCGTCAGGGTCCCAAGCGGGGTCCCGGACATGTCCTGAAGAGCCGCGTTCAACTCCTGGTCGAATCCGAAATGGTCAGACACTTTCTCCTGCGCGCCCGCAGCCGCGGCCAGCGCGGCGGAGAGCACCATCACGATGACAGTCCTTTTCATGCGTACCTCCCCCAATTTCCGTCTCGCTGATACAGACGAACAATTCGATCCGCTTATTGCCTGCGTTCATGCGACGAGCGGAATCACCAGGGTGAAGACGCTTCCGGTGCCGGAGGCGCTTCGCACCTCGATCGACCCGCCGTGGGCCCTGGCGACACTCTGCACGATGGCGAGGCCGAGACCGGCGCCTTCTCCGGCGGCGTTCCTGCCGCGATAGAAGCGTCCGAATATCAACGGCAGCTCTTCCGCGGGAATCCCCGGGCCGTCATCCTGCACCGCAAACCGGGCGCAGCCGTTTTCCGCCGACACGCTCACCGCAACATGCCCGTTCTTGCCGGTGAACTTCACCGCATTGACGACCAGGTTGGAGAGGGCCAGCTCCAGCCTGTTCCTGTCGCAGGAGACGACAAGCGACGGGTCGCGCACGTCGATCGAAATGGAGATATTCTTCGCCCGCGCCCTCTCCCGCGCCCCCGCGACTGCCGACTCGAGGATGTCCCGTGCCGTGTGACTGCCCAGGGACAACGCCGCAATCCCCGCATCCAGGCGGGAAAGGTCAAGGAGGTTTGAGGTGATCCACTGCAGGCGCGCAAGCTGCGTCTGACTTTCCCGGAGAAACTCCTGCCGGGCGGCCGGATCCTCCGCCGCGCTTCCCTGCAGGAGCTCGTTGAAGGTCGCTAGGGCCGTGATGGGAGTGCGCAGCTCGTGCGAAGCGTCGGCCACGAATCTCTTCAATGAATCGCGCTCGGAACGCAGATCGCGAAAGCTCGTCTCGAGACTTTCCGCCATGCCGTTGAGCTGGCGCGCCAGCGCCCCGATCTCGTCCCGCCGCCCGGTTGCGGCCCGTGCAGCGAGGTCTCCCTCCGCCATCCTGTGCGCCGTGCCCGCCAGGCTGCGCAGCGGATCCGACAGCGTCCTCCCGATGAGAAGCCCCACGCAGACCGCGATGGCAAGGGAGCCCAGACCGGAGAGGAGCACCGCGCTCCTCATCGGTCCCAGGGCGACACCGCTCAGGCTGAGCGGGCTGGACATTTCCACGTAGCCCAGGGGACTGCCCTCCGGCCCGACAGCGACCGTGGTGGAAACCACCTGTCGGGGGGGTGCGCTCGCAGCGCGCGGCCCTTCCTGGTCCGTCACATCGTTTTCGAACACGAACCGCCTTCCCCATGGGGTGAGCATGCGCCGGGCGTAGACGTGCGACGTCCCCAGGGGGAGATCTCGGAGGAGGGGCATCAGCTCGCGCGGGCTCATCATTTGTCCGCCGCGTTGGTGCGGCGGCATCGGGAGTATGAAGGGAAACGGGCCTTCGCGCCCGGCATCGATTTCCGCGAGGCCTGACGGGATGAGCCAGAGGAATTCGTCCGGCAGGCCGGGGCTGCCGGAGTCTGCCAGGAGCTCGCGGTCAGGCCCGAGTATCCTCACGCGCGAGTCTCCGAGGAACGCGGAGGTGGAGGCCAGCTCCGCAAGAGCGATCCGGCGGACGTGCGGGTCCATGAACCCCCGGGCCTGATCGGCTACGGCGCGCGCGTTCGCCTTCAGGTACCCGGCCTCCTGCCTCCCCACGTCCCTCTGCACCAGGTAGAGGGCCAGCGTGCCCATCAAAGTTACTGAGAGAAGGACGAGCACCGAGTAGCTGGCCGCCAGCTTCCACCGGATCGACTGAAACAATTTCGACCCCCCCCCCATGCACCGTATTCGGCGCAATTTCACGGAGTACGCACGTTCGCGCGGAACGCGTACGTGCGCACTCCGTGCGGTTTCTCAGATGCCAGGAGATGCCTTGTCGGGCGGGGTCATGCGCTGGCCGGGCATCCGGCCGGGCCCCCCTGGACCGGGCACGGGCATTTCCACAATAGACCTTGTGGTGACTCCCATATAGGCCTTTGTGGCGTCATCCGGGCTTGCGCCGAGAGTGACGGTCACGTCCACATCCTTGTCGTCAGCAGCATGATGCACCGTCACGCTGAGCGTGTCGCCGGGCTTGTGCGCGGTCACGGCATCGAAGATTTCTTTCGGATTGGTCACCGCGACGCCCTGGATCCTGGTGATGACGTCATGCTCCTCTATGCCTGCCTTGAATGCCGGTCCATCCTGCGCCACCGCTGCGACGAGCACGCCTGCCTGTCTCATGGCGTCTGCGCGCGGTCCGCGCCCGAACCGTGGAGGTGTCGCGGTGTACTGGATTCCCGCGTAGGGCACGCTGGTGGTCGGATTCTTTTCCAGCGTGACCTTGAGGTCACGGGGCTGCTGACCCTGTCCCGGGTCCGAGGATTCGACTGAGAGGGTGACCGTGTCCCCGATCTTCTTTGCGCTGATCAGGTCGGTAAGATTGTGCCGGGGATCGACATTCGTGCCGTCCACGGACAGGATCACGTCCCCCTGCTTCAGGCCCGCCTTTTCCGCGGGGCTTCCGGTCACGACGCCCGTCACGTACGCGCCCGAAAAGGGAAGGTGATATCCGAACTCCTGGTCATTTTCGAAGTCGCGCCCCCGCTCGCGGCCCGGAAACAGCGCCGCGCCCAGCCAGGCGCGCCCGTTCCGCTCCGCAAGGACGACATTCGCTGTTTTCTCCGCATCTCCGTGGCGAAGCTTCACCGCGACCGAGTCACCGGTCTTCCTGGCCTCGACGCCCTTGACCAGGTCCGCAGGCGTGTTCACCGCGGTCCCGTTCAAAGCAAGAATGATGTCGCCCCGGGCGATGCCCGCCTTCTGCGCGGGGCTGTCCTTCTGTACGGCCACGACGAGAACACCGGGCTCACTGACCGACGACCGGCCGTTCTGATCCGATGCCGCGGCCGTGTCGGCCGGTTTCTCCGCCCGGGGCTGGGCGAACCCCAGGGCGGCGCCGACCGCAAGGGAAAGCACGCCGACGAGAATGAATCGAAGTCTCATGCTGCTTGTACCTCCGGGTACAAAGCTACTCCTCTATCATTAGCGTCTATTTACGGCGCGATTAAGATTCGTTAACACGCACGCGATGCGGCTGGCCTTTCGGCCGTCCCGCTCCGCGGGGTACCGCGGAAGGGCCTCGGCCAGTCTCACGTACGGGAGTGCGCAAGCACGCGCTCGGCCCGAAGGCCATACCCGTTCGACGCGAACGTCGTCCATGTCTACGCTCACTCCCGGGGTTTTATGGTGAACACGTAGCCTGTGCCGCGGACCGTGACGAGGTAGAAGGGAGCAGCAGGGTCCGCTTCGAGCTTCTCCCGGAGGTGGCGCACATGGACGTCCACCGTGCGCTGCGAATCCACGTTGTTGTCGTAGCCCCAGACCACCTCGAGGAGGGAATCGCGGGTCAGGACCTGTTCGGGATGGGTCACGAAATGCCGGAGCAGCCTGTACTCGGTCGGCGTAAGGAGCACAGTCTGGCCCGCGCGATCTACCCTCATCCGCTGGAGGTCCACGACGACGTCCCCGAAGACTACGCGCTCCGCGGCAGCGGAAGCCAGCTCACCGTACGCCCTGCGCAATGCGGCGCGTACGCGGGAGAGAAGCTCCCGGAGGGAAAAGGGCTTTACGATATAGTCATCCGCACCCAGCTCGAGGCCCAGAACCTTGTCCACTTCCTCATCCCGCGCCGTTACCATGAGGATGGGCAGGGCCCGCCCTTCCTCACGGAGAATCTTGCACACGTCGAAGCCGCTCATATCAGGAAGCCGGATATCCAGGAGCATCAGGTGCGGAGGCTTGTCCCTGCCGCTGCGCGCGATCTCGAGCGCCCTTGCGCCGGTGCCGGCCACGAGGACGCTGTAGCCCTCGGCCTTCAGACCGTATTCGAGACCGCGCGCAACAGAGGCCTCGTCCTCCACCACGAGAATCGTCTCTCCCGACATCTCATGGAGTGTAGCACGCCGTCACGTCGATATCGAGAGCGTCATTCCCTGGATGAAGAACCGGCGTAGGAGGACGAAAAGGAGGACTGTCGGAACGGAGGTGAAGACGACCCCGGTCATGATCCATGGGATGTTCCCGCCGCCGTATCCCGTCATTGTGGCCAGGGCAACCATGATCGGCCGCACGTGCTGGGTCCGGGACAAGACCATTCCGAACAGCAGGTCGTTCCAGATCCAGGTCATCTGGAACAGTGCGACGACAGCCGTGGGAGCCAGTGACTGCGGAAGGAAAATGGAGACGAAGGATCGCACGGGGCCGCAGCCGTCCAGACGGGCGGCTTCCTCGATCTCGCGGGGAATCGTCGTGTAGAACCCCCGGTAGACAAAGAGGCTGAAGGGAATGCAGATGGCCGAATAGATAAGGATCATTCCCGTGCGCGTGTCATAGAGCCCCAGCACATTGAACAGGCGGTAAACAGGGATCAGGTACATCTGGAACGGAAACAGCGTCCCGCTGTAGATGATCAGGAAGAGAACGAAATTGAGCTTCGGCTTCAGACGCACGATGCTGAACCCCGCCATTGATGCCGTTGCGATAGCCACAGCGCCGCCGGCCAGGGCATAGACGAGGGAGTTGATGAAGTGGGCGTTCAGCTTGTACTCGTTCAACACCTTGCGGAGGTTCTCCAGGAAGTAAATGTGGACAGGGGGCTGGTAAAACTTCTGTGACACGAAATCAGTGGGGCTTTTGAGGGACACGAGGGTCGTGCTCAGCACGGGGAGGAGCCACAGGGCGCAGAGGACCACGAGGATGATGTACAGGGGAACGATCCTCAGTATTCTTGCGGCGGTCATGGGGCTCCTCTCAATAGTAGAGCAGGTCACGCCGCGTCATGCGGCGGATGTAGGCGGCGGAAATAACGATGACGATGACGGAGAGGAGGACGGAGATTGCCGCCCCGTAGCCCATGTGAAAGAGGGTGAAGGTCTCACGGAACATGGAGACCGCCAGCGTCTCTGAGGACTGGTAGGGCCCGCCCCGCGTCATCACGTAGATGATATCGAACACCTTGAAGCCGTTCACCATTGCCATGGTAATGACAACCGTCGTGACGGGGGCCAGCATCGGGAACTTGACGTGGACGAACGTCTGCCATCCATTTGCCCCGTCCATCAGGCATGCCTCCACCGGGTCTGGGGGAATCGTCGCGAGCCCCATGAGGAACATGACCATATTCGTTCCCAGCTGCTGCCAGGTCCACGCGAGGAGCATGGAGAAGGTGTTCAATGGCACGCTGGTCAGCCACGAGAGCTTCAGAGGGAGGCCAATGAGCTTGAAGATCCCATTGAGCACTCCCAGCTCCCGGCTGAACATGTAGGTCCAGATCGTTCCCGTGGCAACGAACGAGATGGTCAGCGGGATGAAGAATATCGACTTGAAAAAGTTCTCCCCCTTCACCCCCGTCACGAACACGGCGACCAGGAGTCCCCCGAGCACCGGAAACACGAGCGTGAAAGCGACCCAGATGACCGTGTTGAGCATGGAGCCGCCCAGCACCTTGTCCTGGAAAAGGGCGACAAAGTTCCGCACGCCCACGAGCACCGGCTTTCCCAGCCCGTCCCATTCGAAGAAGCTGTAGTAGATGTTCTGCAGCATCGGGACGATGAGCAGAACGACCACGAGCAGGAAAGCCGGGAGGATGAAGAGGTAGCTGACGGCTGCTTCTTTCGGTTTCAGGGAGCCCCTCCGAAAGAAGCGGGGCGACCGGCGCCCCGCTTCGAGAATCGGTCTTTTCTACTTGTTCTTTGCCCAGTAGTCGGCCGCTATCTTCTGTAAATCTGCCAGCACGGTGTCCACGGTGTTCGGCTTCAGGATGAACTCGGCGAACTTGTCGACTGCCTGCTCGCAGATCGGTGTGGGCGTGGCCTCCCAGTAGCGGTTGAGTACGCGGTAGTTCTCACTCACGATCTTCTGCTTGAGGGCCACCTTCGACGCGGGGAGGAAGCTCGCGTCGGCCTTCGAGTTTGGCGGGAACTGGTTCACCAGCTTCGCGAAGGCAGCGTTTCCCTCCGGACCCATCCACCAGTCCGCCACCTTCATGGCCGCCTCGAGGTTAGGCGTTTTCTTGCTGATGAGGATCGGGCTCGCTTCGAGAATGACCACCTTTCCCGCGCTCGGTTTGACAGGCGGCATGATGAAGATATCCGCATTGTCTTCAGGAACTCCGGCGCCTGTAAGGACGGTCAGGTACCACGAGCCGCACGGGACCATGGCAACCTCGCCGCTGTTGAAAAGGCGGGGTACGTCCGAGAACAAGTCGGTTGACGGGTCGGTGAAGTAGCCCTTCTTGATCATGTCCGCCCACACCCCGAAGGCGGCTTTCACACGCGGGTCGGTGTATTTCACCTTCCCGTCACAGAGGTCCACGTAGAGCTGCGGGTCCTGGCGGGCGACCATCTCTTCAAACATGATGAAGGTGGGCCAGCGTCCCTGCACTGTCTGCGCAAGGGGGGTGACCCCGTTCTTCTTCAACGTATCGCAGACGCTGATGAACTGGCTCCAGGTGGTGGGGATCTTGAGGTTGTATTTTGCGAAGACCGCCTTGTTGTACCACACCCCCCAGTACTCGACGACATCGCAGAATCCGTAGACCTTCCCGTTGAAGGTGAAGGCATCCCGGATTCCCTTGGGATACTCCGCCTTGTGCTTGTCCCAGAGAGCGGTCAGATCGGCAACGAGTCCCTGGTCGATCAGGTCCTTCACCCGGTAGGTGGACCACCACGTGAACAGATCAGGGGCTTTGTCAGTGGGAAGAGCCGCGCGAACGGATGCGATGTACGTGCTGGTGTCGGGATACGGGGTCGGGGTGAATCCGACGTCGACTGCGTCTTTGGACATCTGGCCGACCTGCTCGAAAAAGGGCTGGTAGTTCGGGTTCCCACCCTTGTCGTGCATCAGGATCAGGCTCGGTTCGTCCGCTGCGAACACTCCCAGGGCGGCAAAGAGAAGGACTGGAGCGAGGAGAACGAGAACGAGTTTTTTCCTGTTCCTCATACAAACCTCCTTGGCTCGAATCGGATTTTCTTCCGATTGTTCATGCCTCAACGAGGCATTTCACGACGTCCGGATTCAGTCGCACTTTTGGCTATTTTTGCCTCAGCGCGAAGTCGCTGTCAAGTGTGAGTTGAAGTTTTATCAATTTTTATCATCCAGTTTTCCCACGGCAGAGGGGCTTCGGACTTGACAACTCAGAGGTCATTTGGTTTATATTTGGTAAAACTTTAGCACGCGCAAGGGAGAAAATGGCGGGCGCAACGCTTCAGGACATAGCAAAGGCCGTGGGTGTTTCCCTGACCACAGCGTCCATGGCGCTCTCGGGGAAGGGCCGGATCTCGCCTGGGGTTCGCCGCAGAGTGCTCGCCGCGGCGGGACAATTCGGCTACAAGGCGAAAAACCTGAATGGCCGCGGAGCAGCGCAGCGAACGCGCTCGGTAGGCATCATTCACCTCGATGACCGCAACCACGAGTGGAACTTTGTCCGGCCCATCCTGTTCGAGCTCGAGGTCGCGCTGCACCGCGAGGGATATGCCCCGGTCATGGTTCCCGTGAGTGCCATGGGCAGTACGGATCAGGCTCTCCGCCTTGTCGAGGCCTGCGGGCTGTGCGCGGTTTTTTCGGTTCAATTCAGCGACGAGAGCCTGTTCCAGGAGCTGGAGAGGCGCGGCACATTTCTCGTTGTCGTCAACAACAGCAAATTCCAGGACCGGTATTTCTCGGTCTGCGTCGATGATTTCCAGGGCGCGTACGAGGGGGCGCTCTACCTCGTCACCCTCGCGCATCGCTCGATCGCCTTTGTGGAGTACGAGCGTCCTGATATGCCCGCGCTCATGGCGGACAGGTTCGTGGGCTTTCGCAAGGCACTGGATGAAAACAACATTCCTTTCCCGCCGGAGCTGCGCATCACCGTTCCGTTCATGGACGGAAAGCTCCTCCAGAAGAAGCTCGGCTCACTGTTCTCCCGGCCGGACAGGCCGACGGCCATCTTTGCCCATGACGACTACCTGGGGTTGTTCGTCATCAGGGCCCTCGGGGACCTCGGGTTGCGGGTTCCCGAGGATGTGTCCCTCATCGCCCCCGGAGACGTCCTGGACTACAACCTGCCGGGGCTCCCGCAGATCACGACGATGAGGATCAACACGGCGCTCCTGGGAGGGACTGCAGCGAACCTCATGCTTGAAAGATTCAGGAACGACTACGAGGACGTTCATGTTCTCAAAGTGAAGGAGCAGCTCGTGAAAAGGAAGACCTGCCGTCCGCGCGGGGAGGAAACGTAAGATGACGTCTCGAGAAAGGATTGCCAGTGCCTTTGCCCACAAGGAGCCTGACATGGTTCCTGTCGATTTCGGCGGCCATCGATCATCCGGGATCGCCCCGATCGCCTACGCGCGCCTGCGCAGGTACCTCGGGCTTCCCGAAAAGCCGATCCGCATCTACGATCCCATCCAGCAGCTGGCGGTGATTGACGAGGATGTGCTCGCGCTTTTCGGGATCGACACGATCGAGCTGGGCAGGGCGTTCGCGGAGGAAGACCGCTACTGGCAGGATTGGATCCCGATGGACGGCGCCTCCTGCAAAATGCCGGCCTGGGTGCGTCTGGAACGCGAACAGTCCGAATGGGTCATGCGTTCGAAAAGCGGCCGGAAGATCGGGCGCATGCCCGACGGCGCCCTGTATTTCGAGCAGACCACGTTTCCCTTCTCCGAACGAGATGATCTGGATGCCATTCCTCAGGCCATGGAGGAAACGATGTGGACGGCGATAGCGTCCCCTCCGGGGCCCCTCTCGGACGGGCCCCGCGGGCGCGCGGCGCTGGAGGCGGCGGCGCGCCGGCTGCGCGCCGCCTCCCCCCGCGCCATCATCGGGCTGTTCGGCGGCAATCTCCTGGAGACGGGCCAGTTCCTCTATCGCAATGACAACTTCTTCATGCTCCTTGCCGGGGAGCCGCGCCGGGCAGAGGCATTCCTCGACAGGCTTGTCGAGATCCACCTGGAGAACCTGGAGCGCTTCCTCGGGGCAGTGGGCTCCTCGATCGATATCGTGTTGTTTGGCGACGACCTGGGCATGCAGTCCGGCCCGCAGATCTCCCCTGAGATGTATCGACGCATCTTCAAGCCCCGGCACAGCAGGATGTGGCGTCGGGCCAAGGAGCTGGCGCCCGTCAAGGTGATGCTGCATTGCTGCGGGGGGATCCGGGAGCTTCTGCCGGATCTCATCGACGCGGGGCTCGACACGGTGAACCCGGTCCAGATCTCCTGCGCCGGCATGGATGCCGCGGCACTCAAAAAGGACTTCGGGTCGGATATCGTGCTGTGGGGCGGAGGCTGCGACACGCAGGAAGTGCTGCCCAATGGCACACCGACCCAGGTGCGCGATCACGTGCACCGCCAGGTGGACGCCCTGTCAGGAGGGGGCGGGTTCGTTTTCCAGCAGGTTCACAACATCCTCTCAAACGTGCCCCCCGAGAACATCGTGGCGATGTTCCAGGCCGTGCGCGCCTGAAGGGACACGGGAGGAAATACACGGAGATCGAGCGGGGAGAGGTCCCACCGCTCCTGCCCGCCAAGGGAGGTTCAGGATGCCACTCTACGAATACAGGAAGAACGCGGCAAATGTCATCACGGTTCCCGCTGAGTGGAGGGATTCCGTGGTGGTGGGAAGCGCGGAGGTATCCGATTTCATCGTCGCCCGGATGGCGGAGCGGCGCGCGGGAAAAGGCGCGATAAATGTAGCCTTTGACGGCTGGTACGGCGTCGACTGGAAAAGAGTGATTGAAGGGGTCCGCGCCGCCGCTGAAAGAAGCGGGCTCGAAGTGACTTTCTGCCAGACCGGGTCCCTGATGAAGTCCCCGGAGGAGATTGCCGAGTACAGAACGCCTTTTGAGACCGACGACCCGAGTTTCGGCTGGGTCAACGCCGACGGTGTGATCGGGGACCTTTTCGACGAGCGCCGCGTGAAGGAGTTCCGCGGGGGCCTGGAGCGGAAAGCTGCCGGAGCGAAAGCCGCGCGAGCGAACGGGACGGGAGCGGTCGTCGTAGTTGGTCCGGGAGCGGCGCTGCCCTCCCTTGATGACTTCTATGACCTTCGGTTCTATTTCGATTTCACCATGCAGCCCCTGCTGTGGCAGATGTGGGGCGGAGAGCTTGTCTCTTTCGGCCGCACGGAGCCGGACCCGGGCTACACCTGGAAGAAGTACTACTACTGCGATTTCTATCTCCTGTATCGGCAGAAGAAGCACGCCTTCCCGCTCATGGATTACTACGTCGATGCGGTCCAGGCGGACAACTTGAAGCTCGTCCCACGGGAGCCGTACGAGACGATCATCCAGACCCTCGTGCGATATCCCATCAAGCAGGTGAAGATCATGCAGCCGGGACCATGGGGAGGCCAGCGCTACCGGGCTCTCCATGATGTGCCGGGACTGGAGTGCAACGCGTGGAACGAGCTCGCCGGCATCGAGCTTTCCATCCTCATCGACGTGGGGGCGCGGGACATGCTCAACGTCCCCGCACAGAACATCATGCAGCACCCGCGGGAAATCGTGGGGGACCACATCCACCGCACGTACCCGGATCTCATGCCCCTCCAGGTCTGGCTCGACGACGGCTATTTCCCCTCACCGGTCCCCTTCGAGAACTCGAGTATGCCGGTGCACGATCACCCGGACACCCAGTATGTGCGTCGGCATTTCAACGAGCCCCTCGGCCGCTACGAGACCTACTACATCGTCGAAGCCTACGCGGGGGCAACCACGTGGATGGGTTTCAAGGAGAAGGCGGACCTGGAGGAATGGGAGAGGCTGACGCGCGAGTCGGACAACCAGAAGCCGATCCCGGACTGGCAGGACTACATCAAGCGATGGGACACGGTGGTAGGAGACCTGTTCCTCATTCCGCCGGGCACGAGCCATGGCCACGGCGGCAACCAGATGATTCTCGAAATGGATACCGGCCCGAGCGTGGCAGGCACCGAGTACTCTTTCTTCACATTCGACTATGCCCGCCCGACGTGGGACGACCAGACCAAGACCATGACCGGGAAGCGGATGAGGATGCACCTCGACCACTCATACGCCAACAACCGGTGGCGGCGCGAGGAGTACGTGCGCAATCACCTGCGGGCGCGCCCGGTCGTGCTCTCGGGTGACGGGGAGACGCGGAAAGACCAGTATACGACCCTTCCCGAGATGCCGTTCCATATCGAGCGGCTGTTCTTCACGAAACGTCATGAGAACGACACGGAGGGCCGGTTCATGCACATCGCGACTCTCGCCGAGGGCGAGGAGGTGACCATCCGCTCCCTCGCGCACCCCGAGCGCGCGACGAAGATCGAACGCCTTCAGGCGGCGATCATCCCCGCCGGCATGGGGAAGCATGAGTACATCAATGAGAAGGGCGGCCACGCGATGGTGGTTCTCATCCGGATGAAAGAAGGATAGGCGGAAAAAAAACGGCTGCCGTTGGGAGGCAGCCATTGATCGTCGGAGGATTGTCGGAGACTAGTGTTTCGAAAAAACCATGACCTGGATAGAGCCGGCGCTCGTCGGGGTCAGGGTCAATGTCGACCCGCTGACCGTGGCTGTGAAGATAGTCATGTTTCCAGAGGTCAGATTGTAGGTTGCCGGGGTCGCGGGTGATATGCTCCATGATCCGGTCGAGGTCGCAATATCGCCCGATTTGGGTACGCTCGAAATGGACCAGGAGGTGTTGGCGGTGAGGGCCGTGAAGGTCATGCCCTCAAATCCAGGCGGAGCCAGCGCAACGGCCTGGCCGTTCAACGACGTCAGGTTCCAGGGACCGACGATGGGATCGATCCAGACGGCGTACAGATCCATTTTGCCTGAGCCCATTGTGAATGTTGAATCGCCGTAGACTCCATTCACGTCGTACACTGTGCCCGTGCCATTGCCGTACTTTTCCCCAGTGCCCTTGGGATTCGTGCTCCAGCCGCCGAATGCGAAGCCCGTGTTCACCAGAGTGCCGCTCGTGTTTCCCTGGACCGTCACGATGCTGCCGGCCTCATGGCCATTGGGGTCGGTCGGGACGACTCCGCCTGTGGCGCCGTTGGCGTTGTACGTCACGACGTAACTCACCTTGGCAGCGGCAGGGGGGGGGGGAGCGGACTGGCATGCCACCAGTGCCACTATGCAGAGTGCACTAATACCAATTAAGACTTTGCTCATAGAGCCCTCCTATTTGTGATGCTGGCCGATCGGAACTATCGGGGGTTCAACACTCACCAAGTGATGAGGGTACCCATGAGAACCGCTGCGTTCTGTACGGGAGCGCACACTGGAAATCGTCAGGTCACCCGCTTGTAGTCCACGAACCGGTGGGGCAGCGGTGAGCCCGGGTCAGCACGCCCGGGAGTCTCACGAACGACGCGCCACTCCTCCCAGCGCACGTCGGGAAACAGCGTCTCCCCCGGCACCTCGACATCGATCAGCGTGAGGTACATGAAATCGGCGAGCGGCAGGAAAACTGCGTAGATCGCCGCGCCGCCGATGATGAATGTCTCCTGGTCTCCTGCTGCTGCCAGCGCCTCATCGAGGGAATGGACAGCCGCGCAGCCGGGAAGCCGCAGCGCAGGGTCCCGCGTGAGCACGATGTTGCGCCGGCCGGAAAGAGGTGTGCCCATGGAGGAGAAAGTGGCATGGCCCATGATCACGGCATGCCCCAGAGTGAGGCGTTTGAACCGCGCAAGATCATCCGGCAGGCGCCATGGCAGGGCGCCCTTGTTTCCGATTACCCGATTGGCGGCCACGGCCGCGATGAGGGACACCGACACACCGGGCTCCTTGCGCGCTCCTACACGGAGATTGTGCCCCGGATTGCGGGGTGGGGGTCGTAGTCCTGGATTGAGAAATCCTCGAACTTGAAATCGAAAATGCCTGGTACGCCCGGACGCATGCTCAAGTGCGGAAGAGGCCGCGGCTCGCGCGTCAGCTGCTGCTCGATCTGTGAGAAGTGGTTGGTGTAGATGTGCGCATCCCCGAAGGTGTGGACGAACTCGTGTGCCTGCAGCCCGCACACCTGGGCCACCATGTGCGTGAGCAGGCTGTAGGAGGCGATGTTGAACGGCACGCCGAGGAAGACGTCCGCGCTTCGCTGGTAGAGCTGGCAGGAAAGCCTGTCCCCTGCCACGTAGAACTGGAACAGGCAGTGGCAGGGCGCCAGGGCCATGCGGTCGATGTCCGCCACGTTCCACGCGCACACGATGTGCCTCCGGGACCATGGCTCTGTCTTCAGCCTTTCCACCAGGCTCGCGATCTGGTCGATGGAGCCGCCGTCCGGCGCGGGCCATGACCGCCACTGCCGGCCGTAGACCGGTCCCAGCTCGCCCTGAGCGTCCGCCCACTCATCCCAGATGTGGACACCGGCTTCCTGCAGGGTGCGCACGTTCGTTTCCCCGCGCAGGAACCAGAGGAGCTCGTGAATGATCGCTTTTGTATTGAGCTTTTTCGTGGTCAGGAGAGGAAATCCCGCCTGCAGATCGAACCGCATCTGCCACCCGAACACGCTGCGCGTGCCGGTCCCCGTGCGATCCTTCCTGTCTGCGCCGCGGGTAAGGATGTGGCGGCAGAGCTCGAGGTACTGCGTCATGAAACGCTCCGGCTCACAGGGCGTCGCTCCTGTTGACCACTTTGTTGAGGGGATATTCGATGATGCCGTCCGCACCCTTCTCGATGAGGCGCGGGACCAGCTCGCGGACCACTGACTCGCTGATCATCACCTCCACGGAGAACCACGCGGCGTTGTGCAGCCGCGCCACGGTGGGAGAGGTGAGGCTGGGGAGGAGCTTCACGATCTCCTCGAAGTCCGCCTCCGGCACGTTCATCTTGAGGCCGACCATGTTCTCCGCGGCAAGCGCGCCGCGCAGGAGCAGGGCGATGTGCTGGATCTTGCGTCTCTTCTTCGGATCCTTCATGGCCGCCTTGTTGGCGATGAGCTTGGTGTTGGTCTCCAGCAGGGTGTGCACGATCTTGAGGCCGTTCGCGCGCAGCGTGCTGCCCGTTTCCGTGACCTCCACAATGGCGTCCACCATGCCGTCCACGGCCTTTGCCTCCGTGGCCCCCCAGGAGAACTCGACCTTCACCGGTATGTTTCTTTCAGCGAAGTATCTCTTCGTGAAGCCGACGAGCTCCGTGGAGATGGTCTTTCCCGCGCAGTCCTCCAGCCGTTCGATGGGGGACGACGCAAGGCAGGCCAGCACCCACCGCGCCTTGGTCGTGCTTGCCTTGGAGTAGATGAGATCCGTGACGATTTCCACGTCCGCCTCGTTCTCGAGTATCCAGTCCATGCCGGTCAGCCCGGCGTCCAGCACCCCGTTTTCCACGTAGCGCGCCATTTCCTGCGCGCGCACGAGGTTGCAGCTCACCTCGGGGTCGTCGATGGACGGGAAATACGAGCGCTCGGAGAGGGAGATCTTCCATCCCGCCTTCTGGAACAGCTCGATCGTGGCGCGCTCGAGGCTTCCCTTGGGCACACCCAGCTTGATCACGTAATCCTTCATTTCTTCTCTCCATATACCTCGGCCGGGTCGAACACGCGCACGCCGTCCACCCGAAGCGTCCCGCCCTCCACTACCTGGTAGAAGCAGCTCCTGTACCCGGTGTGGCAGGCGGCGTCTCCGATCTGGCGCACCTTGGCCAGTACGCAGTCTGCGTCGCAATCGATCCGCAGCTCTTTCACCTCCTGGATGTTGCCCGAGCTTTCGCCCTTCTTCCAGAGCTTGCTCCGGGACCTGCTCCAGTAGTGCATGATGCCCGTCTTCAAGGTGAGCTCCCATGACTCCTTGTTCATGAAAGCAACCATGAGAATCTCGCCCGTGTGCCAGTCCTGTGCTATCGCCGGGACAAGCCCGTCGAGCTTCGTGAAATCCAGCTCAATCATGAATGAACCCCCCATTCAAAGAGACACGTCGCTCTGGCGTCTGCGGAAAGCCTTCTCAGCGCCGAAGATGAGATTGTACGTGTCGATGGCGATCTGAAGCTCCTCGTTCGTCGGAATCACCAGGATCGCGATGGGTGAGTAGGGCGTGGAAACGACTCCCTCCCCCGATCCCAGCGCGGTGTTCACCGCGTAGTCCATGAAGATACCGAGGTTTTCCAGCCGGTGGCAAATTCTTTCCCGCATGCGGACCCCGTTCTGGCCGATGCCGCCGGTAAAAACCAGGGCGTCGACCTTGACGAGATTCGCCGCGTACGCGCCGACATACTTGCGCACCCGGTAGGCGTACACCTCCAGTGCCTGGAGGGCCCGCTGGTTTCCCTTTGTCGCCTCCGATTCGAGGTCCCGAAGGTCGTTGGAGATCCCCGAGAGGCCCAGAAGCCCGCTCTTCTTGTTGAGCAGCGCATTTACTTCCGTGGAGCTGTATCCGCGCTGCTCAAGAAAGCCGATGATGGCCGGATCGATGTCGCCGCTGCGCGTGCCCATCACCAGGCCTTCAAGGGGCGTGAAACCCATGGAAGTGTCGATGGACAGGCCGTGCTCGATGGCGGTCACTGATGCGCCGTTTCCGAGGTGGCACGTGATGACATTCGTGTTTTCAGGGGAGCGCTTGAGAACCTCCATTGCGCGCGCGGCCACGTAGCGATGGCTGGTGCCATGAAAGCCATAGCGGCGGATCCTGTACTTCTCATACAGCTCGTACGGCAGGCCGTACAGGTAGGCTGCCGGGGGCATCGTCTGGTGGAACGCCGTGTCGAATACCGCCACCTGCTTTACATCGGGCAGCACGGCCTGCGCCTCGCGGATGCCGATGAGGTTGGGGGGGTTGTGCAGCGGCGCCAGCTCGACGTTCTTCTCCACCGCTTTCACGACGTCCTCGTCGATGATCGTGGAGGCGGCGTACTGTTCGCCCCCGTGCACCACCCTGTGGCCGACGCTGCTGATCTCATCCAGGCCGCCAAGGGCTCCCGCGGCCGGGTCGGTGAGCGCCTCGCACACCATCTGCATGGCCGCCTTGTGATGCGGGACCTGCACGTCCCGCGTGATGTCCCCCCTGGGCGTCTTCTGGGTGATCTTTCCCTTCAGCTCACCGATCCGCTCCACCAGGCCGCGGCCAAGGCTGACGCGCTGGGGCATCTGCCAGACTTCATATTTCAGGGATGAGCTGCCACAATTGATGACGAGAACGTTCTTGTTGGTTGCCGCAGGCATTGGGAGATCACCTCTTTGCTTCTTATTACCAGAAACGCGCCTCCTGTGCTACCGTCGTAGGCATGGACGCCGAGGGCGGGCGAGACATGGATGTCGAAAGCCCGCCAAAACCACGAATGGCCAGCCTGGTCTACCACGCGGGTGCCCTCGGGGACTTCATCACGACGCTTCCCGCCATGACGGCCTGGCGAAAGATCCGCGAGGCGGAGCGGATGCTTCTCCTGGGCAAGCCGGCATACGCCGCGCTCGCATTGCCCGCGTTCGACGAGGTTCTGGATGTCGAGTCCGCCCTGTGCGTTCCGCTTTTTTCAGCGGGGACGCACCTGCCTGACCGGCTCGTGAAGGGCCTCTCGGGAGTCACTTCCGCCCTCATGTTCGCACATTCTTCCTCCCCCCTCGTGGAGCGGCTCACCGCTGTCGGCGTGCGTTCGATCCTGCGCCAGGACCCTTTCCCGTCCACGCCGATCCCTGTCGTCGACTATCACCTTTCGCTGTTTCCCGGTCTCAGACTCACCAGTGAGGAGCGGGCGCCGCGGGTCGATATCTCGGGTTCCGTGCAGCGCGCCGCGGAAACCACGGTCGCCATCCATCCCGGCAGCGGCAGCTCGCGGAAGAACTGGCCGCTTCAGAGATTCGCGGAGGTGGCGCGGCGCCTGCATGCCGAGGGTGAGGACGTTTCATGGATCGTCGGGCCCGCCGAGGAAGGAATCGCCCTGCCCCCGGGTGCACCCGTGTGGCGCGATCTGGATCTTCGCTCCCTCGCGGCGTCTCTTGCCCGCTGCCGGCTGTACATCGGCAATGATTCGGGAGTGACCCATCTTGCGGCCGCGTGCGGGTGCCCGACCGTCGTCCTGTTCGGCGGCTCCGATCCGCGCGTGTGGCTGCCGCGCGGGCGCGCGATGCGCGCAATAGAATCATCTTCCCTTGACGAGATCAGTGTGGAGCGTGTTCTCACGGAATGCAGGAAGCTGATCGGGATGTGAGGAGCCGCGTTCGCTGCTGCGTGACGAGTCCCTCTGTTCGGTGCAGGTATTCAGACGTTGAAGTCGCGGATCACCGGACCGCTCCCCGGGGGGAATGCTGGCGGGCGGAAAAAAAGACGCGGGGGAAGAGATTTTCTGGTCTCCTCCCCCGCGCGGGAGATTCGCTCTCCCCCTACCTCTTCTTGGCCGTCTTCTTGGCGGCTTTTTTTGCCGGCTTCTTCGCCGACTTCTTGGCGCTCTTCTTGGCGCTCTTCTTCACTGTCTTCTTTACTGCCACGATAACCCCTCCCTCTCATCTCGTAGAATTAAAATCGTGTAAGATGATATCGCTTAGACGCGTACTTGTCAAGACTTTCGTGGGCGCGGTGAAAAAATTCTTGCGGCGTGGTGTGCGGCGTGCGTGGCCCTTCCGGAAGTGCCAGAGGGGCCCTGGTGGATCAACGAACGCGTGTTCGACGACAAATCCGGCCTCTTACGGCTGCAGCTTGACTGCGCGGGAGACGAGGAGGCGCACGACGTTGTCGCGCACGTCCACGACCCCCGGTCCCACACCGACGCTGAGCGCCCCGGTGGGCGCAGAATCCGCCGAGTACGTCGGCGCAGAATCCGCCGAGTACGTCGGCGCAGTCACGCGAAGCACTCCCGGTGCGACGCAGGCGACGAGGGCCGCGTGATTTGCCAACACGCCCAGCTCGCCGCCGGTCGTGGGCACGACCAGGAACTCGCACTCACCCGATGCCGCCACACCGTCCGGCGTCGACACCGACCATGAGAAGCTGGCGCTCATGCGTTCTTCACTTTCTCCGCCTTCTCGCGGACCTCTTCGACGGTGCCCACGTACAGGAATGCCTGCTCGGGCAGCGTGTCGCACTTCCCGTCGATGATCTCGCGGAAGCTCTTCACCGTGTCTGCAATCTTCACATACCTGCCCGCGTAGCCCGTGAACTGCTCCGCCACGAAGAAGGGCTGGCTGAGGAAGCGCTCGATGCGCCGCGCCCGTGCCACGGTTGCCTTGTCCTCCTCGGAGAGCTCGTCGTAGCCGAGGATGGCGATGATATCCTGCAGATCGCGATAGCGCTGAAGGCACTGGAGCACGGCCTGGGCCACCGCATAATGCTCCTCCCCCACGTAGTAGGGGTACAGGATCCTGCTCGTCGAGCCCAGGGGATCCACGGCCGGATAGATTCCCTTCTCCGCGATCTGCCGGGAGAGAACAGTGGTGGCGTCGAGATGCGTGAACACGGCAGCCGCCGCAGGGTCCGTGATGTCGTCCGCGGGGACGTAGACGGCTTGAATCGACGTGATCGAGCCGCTCTTGGTGGAGGTGATGCGCTCCTGCAGCTCGCCCATCTCCGAAGAGAGGGTAGGCTGGTAGCCTACCGCGGAGGGCATGCGGCCCAGCAGCGCCGAGACCTCGCTTCCGGCCTGGGTGAAGCGGAAGATGTTGTCCACGAACAGGAGGATGTCCAGCCCCTGGTCGCGGAAGTACTCGGCCATGGTGAGGGCCGACAGGGCAACGCGCAGACGCGCGCCCGGGGGCTCGTTCATCTGTCCGAAGACAAGACAGGCCTTTTCGAGGACCTTGGATTCCTGCATCTCCCTCCAGAGGTCGTTGCCTTCACGGGTTCTCTCTCCTACTCCGGCGAATATCGAGTAGCCGCCGTACTGCGTGGCGATGTTGTGGATGAGCTCTTCGATGATGACGGTCTTGCCCACACCCGCGCCCCCGAAGAGCCCGGTCTTTCCGCCGCGCACATACGGGCAGAGAAGATCGATCACCTTGATCCCGGTTTCGAACAACTGTGTCTTGGGCTCGAGCTGGGCAAAGGGAACGCCGAGCCTGTGAATGGGCATGCGCGTCGCTGCCGTGACGGGGCCCTTTCCGTCCACCGGCTCTCCCAGGAGGTTGAACACCCTGCCCAGGACCTCTTTGCCCACCGGCACCGTGATCGGGGACCCGGTGTCGATGATCTCGCAGCCGCGGGGAATGCCGTCCGTGGAGTCCAGACCGACCGCGCGCACCCTGTTGCCCCCGAGATGCTGCTGCACCTCGCTTACCAGTCGTGTTTTCCTGCCGCTGATCTCCGCGTCGATCAGGAGGGCGTTCCGTATCTCGGGGAGATGCCCTTCCTCGAACTCCGCATCGAGGATCGAACCGATGACCTGGACCACCGTCCCCTTTGAGCCTGCGCTCATGCTCTGCCCCCTTCACTGCCGCTGATGATCTCGATCATTTCGTTTGTGATCTGCGCCTGGCGCGCCCTGTTGTAGGTGCGCGTCAGCTTCTTTGTCATGGATTCCGCGTTGTCCGACGCGCTGCGCATGGCGATAGACCTCTCGCCCTGCTCGCAGAGCATCGCTTCCAGCACCGCGCAGAAGAGGTGCCCCTTCACGAGGAGCGGGAGAATCGCCGCGCAGACAGTGCCGCGATCCGGCTCCACCAGGTACAAGGGCTCTCCGGCTGGTCCGGTTGCAGGGCCTGCTGCTGTCTCTCCGGGAAGAAGAATCGAGGCGGCGGCCAGCACCGCGTTGGTGAGCGGCAGCAGAGGGCTGTCGCGGACTTCATGGAGGATCTTCGTCTTGTAGTGCGTGGAGATGACTTCCGCCGCGTCCAGCTCCCCTGCGGTGAAGCTGTCGATGATCTGCTGCACGACCTCGTCGATCTTCTCAAAAGGGATGTTCTCATCCGAGTCCGGCACGCCAAAGGCAACGGGCTGGTTGTGGTAGCGGAAGTACGCGAGGCCTTTCCTGCCCAGGACCGCCAGGCGCGCCTCTTTCCCCTCTTTGGAGAGCTCCCTGATCCTGTCCTGCGTCGCGTGGATGACCCGGGCATTATACCCGCCGCACAGCCCGCGGCTGGACGTGACGCAGAAGAGGAGCACGCGCTTTGCGGATGTCCGCTGAATGCCCAGCGGTGATTCCGCAATCACCTGCGCGGCATCGTCGCTGCCGGGGGCTGCGCCAAGGGCCTCGGGCAGCAGCCGGGCAAGGTGCGCGCGGAACGACTTTGCGCTGTCGAAGCGCCCGGTGAGCTTCATGGCCTTGGACTGCGCCACGCGCTCCATGGTCCGCGTGATCTTGTGGATGTTGCGGACACTGATGATCCGCTTTCTGATCTGTCGGGTCTTTGCCACGGTCTAGAACGTCTTCTTGAACGCCGCCATGGCCGCGATGAGCACTTCCGGCTCTGACAGGGTCCCGAGGTTCCTGATGCCGGCGAGGATCTCCGGCTTCTCTGCCCGCAGCCAGGTGAGGAACCTCGTCTCGAACTCCCTCACGCGGATCACGGGCACGTCGTCCATGTGGCCGCGCGTTGCGGCATACAGGATCATGACCTGCTCTTCCACGGGCATGGGGCTGTACTGCTGCTGCTTGAGCACTTCCACCATGCGCGCCCCCCGGGCGAGCTGGTTCTGCGTGGCCTTGTCCAGCTCGGTCCCCATCTGGGAGAAGGCCTCCAGCTCCCGATAGGCCGCCAGGTCGATGCGCAGCGAGCCGGCAACCTGTTTCATCGCCTTGATCTGCGCGTTGCCGCCCACGCGGGAAACGGACAGGCCGACGTCGATGGCGGGCCTTATACCTGAGTTGTACAGGTCCGTGCGCAGGTAGATCTGGCCGTCGGTGATGGAGATCACGTTCGTGGGGATGTACGCGGAGACCTCTCCTTCCTGGGTTTCGATCATGGGGAGGGCGGTGAGCGAGCCGCCGCCCATCTCATTGGAGAGCCGTGCGGCGCGCTCCAGCAGGCGGGAATGCAGGT
The DNA here is from genome assembly GCA_964437385.1 of uncultured Spirochaetaceae bacterium. GTDB lineage: Bacteria > Spirochaetota > Spirochaetia > SZUA-6 > Fen-1364 > Fen-1364. Next base: position 60,227 of record CAYTGX010000006.1, on the reverse strand, counting down.
AGAAGACGTCGCCGGGGTATGCCTCGCGCCCCGGCGGCCTTCGCAGGAGCAGGGAAAGCTGCCTGTACGCGTTTGCCTGCCGGGAAAGATCGTCGTAGACGCAGAGGGTGTCCTTGTGTTCCTCGTACATGAAGTACTCGGCCATCGCGCACCCCGCATAGGGGGCGATGTATTGAAGGGCCGCGGGCTCTGCGGCCGTGGCAGCCACGATGATCGTGTGCTCCATGGCGCCGCGCTCGCGCAGCGCGTCCACGATGCCTGCCACCATCGATGCTTTCTGCCCCACGGCTACGTAGACGCAGATCACGTCCCGGCCTTTCTGATTGATGATGGCGTCCATGGCCAGGGATTCCTTGCCAGTTCCGCGGTCTCCGATCAGGAGCTCGCGCTGGCCTTTGCCGATGGGGACCATCGCATCGATGGCCTTTACACCGGTCTGCAGAGGCTCCTTGACCGGCTGACGGTCGCGGATGCCGGGCGCCTTGAACTCCACCGGCCGGGTCCGGACCGACTTCAGCTCACCTTTGTCATCTATGGGAATGCCCAGGGGGTTGACCACACGGCCTATGAGCTCGTGTCCGACGGGGACCTCGAGGACACGGCCCGTTCTCCTGACCTTGCCGCCTTCGTGGAGGTCAAGGTAGTTGCCCAGGATGACCGCCCCGACGCTGTCTTCCTCCAGGTTCAACGCGAGCCCGAAGACTCCGGTTTCGAACTCGAGCATTTCCATGGCCATGGCCCCGCGCATGCCGTAGATGCGCGCGATGCCGTCCCCGAGCTCCACCACGGTCCCGACGTCGTCCACTGTCAGGTTCTTGGAGTAGTTGCGGATCTCTTCTTTGATCCGGGTCGATATCTCTTCGAGGTTGATGCGCATGTGCCGTCCCCTTGCGCGGTACTCCGCGCATTTCTTCGCTACTTTCCTTCGAGCTTGTCCGCCAGGCCCTTGAGCTGTCCCTGGATGCTGAGCTCGATCTCCTGGCCCTCGCTCTCCGCGACAACGCCGCCGATGAGCGAGGGGCGAACCTCCGTCCGCAGGTCAACGCGGGCCTTCAATCGTTCTTCCAGTGAACGCGCGATGAGCGCCTTTTCCTCTTGGCCGAGGGGGAAGGCGGAGTAGACCTTGACGTTCCTCACCCCGCGGGCAAGCCGGGACAGTCTCTCGTACTCCTCCGCGATCTCGCCCAGGAGGTCCGTGCGGCCGCGATTGGCAAGGAGGTAGAGCAGGACAACGAGCCGGGAGTCCACCTTCCCGTCGAACGCCTGCCGGATGAGGTTCTTCTTGGTCGTCCGACCGATCAGCTTGTTGCCCAGGAACTCCCGCGCAGCCTTCTCCGTGTGCAGCAGGTCGCGCGCCGCGTCGAGGTCCGCTTCCACGGCAAGCAGGTCACCGGTCTCCACGGCCAGGTCGAACAGCGCGTGCGCGTAATTGCGGGCAATGCCGCTCGTCATCCCGGACCCCCTAGGTGCGGGAACCGGGGCCGGCCGGGGCGCCCGCAATGAGCTTGTCGGCGAACTCCTCGACGAACACCTTGTTGTCCGACGTGCCCGTCTCCCGTTTCAGGATGGCGTCCGCGATGGAGAATGAGAGGGAGACGACCTGGCCGCGGAGCGCACGCTCCGCGTCTTCCCGCGCCTTCTCGATCTCCTGCGTCGCCCTTTCCATCTGCTCACGGGCTTCCTGGTGCGATTTTGCCAGGATATCCTCCCGCAGCCGCGACGCCTCGGTGCGCGCGCCTTCGATGATCAGCGCGGCTTCGGCCTTGCCCTTGCGGATCGTCTCGTCGTACTCGGCGAGAACGACCGTGGCCTTTTCACCGGCCTGCCGGGCAAACTCGAGGTCCGTTTCGATCTTCTGCGACCTCTTGTCCAGCGCTCCCGTGATCCTGTCCCACACGGTGAGCCGCAGGATGAGGAGAATGATGCCGAAGGTGATCCACAGCCAGATGATGAGGCCGGGATCTATGCGGAGGAGAGCCATACCGGTCCCCTCCTACATGACGATGGCCAGAATGCAGATGACCAGCGCGATGATGCCGACTCCCTCCACGAGCACCGCAGTGAGCAGCATGTTCGTCTGTATTTTCCCCGCTGCTTCGGGCTGCCGCGCAATGCCTTCCACTGCGCTCGAACCGATCTTGCCGAGGCCCAACCCGACGCCGAGAACCGCGAGGCCGGCGCCCAGACAGGCGCCGATGAACGCGCCGAACTTCATGATGGCGGGTGCTAATGTTGCCAGATCCATACTCGTACTCCTTCCAAGAGATCTTTCCGCGGAACCACAGGGAACCGCTCTGACTTTACGAATGCCTTCTTATGGCCAGACCGATGAACATGGCCGAGAGGAACGAGAATATGTACGCCTGCAGGACGGCGACGAACAACTCCAGGCCGGAGATGGCGAGATCCACGAGGACAGCCACCGGGCCGATGGCCAGGGACTGGAACTTCAGTATGAGGAGGAGGATGAGGAGGATCGCCACGTGGCCGCCGATCATGTTGGCGAAAAGCCTCATGATGAGGGCGATGGTCTTGGAGAAGATGCCGACCACCTCGAACAGCAGCGTGAAGGGGGCCATCCAACCGGGGGTGCCGTGCGGCACGAGGTCTTTCCAATACCCGATGATTCCCTTGCTCCGCATCCCCGCGATGTTCAGCACGAAGAACGTGATGATCCCCAGGCCGGCCGTTGTCGCCAGGTTGCCCGTCACCGCGCCGCCCAGCCAGACAGCCTCGCTTTCTCCGGCCGGCCGCACCGGGGCGAAGGGCGGGATCATGCCCAGCAGGTTCGAGTAGAGGATGAACAGGAAGAAGGAGAAGCACAGGAGGTAGAATTTCCTGCCTTCAGCCCCCAGGACGGGTTGGTAGACGGTGTCGCTCATGTACTGGATGAGAGTCTCGAAAAGGCTCTGCAGGCGGGTGGGCTTCTTGAAGGGGTCTCTCAGCTTGTGGGCCAGGTAGAACATGCTGGCCAGCACGAGGAGACCGACCACCCCGATGAGGATGAAATGCTTGGTGATTTTGATGGGCAGGCGCAGGCCCCCGACGCCGAGGTCGAACGTTGCATAGGGATGCTCGAAGTTGTCGGTGAGCTCCGCGAAGAGTGCCGTGGAGAGGCTGAAGCCTTCCCGGACGGCAGGAGGCTTCCCGCTGCCTTCCGCCAGGATTCCCTGCAGGGGCAGGAGAAGGAACAGGAGACAGGCCGTGGCCATGCGCCGCATCGCGCCAGTATAGCGAATTCAAGGGGCTCGCGCGAGGGGCGTGGTTCCTTTCCCCATCACCCCGGAATTCAGTACCTTTTTCAGTGAAAGAGAGGCAAGAGTTGAAACTTGCGAAAACCCTTGGAGAGCTGAAAGCGGCCGGCTACGTGCGGCGGAGCGTAAAGGATGAAATGCGCGCCAACCTCGTCCGGATGCTTCGCTCCCGAGAGGAACTGTTCCCCGGTATCATCGGCTATGACACCACCGTCATCCCCGGACTGGTCAACGCCATCCTTTCCAAGCATGACTTCATTCTCCTGGGCCTCCGCGGCCAGGCCAAGACCCGGATTCTGCGCAATCTCATACGATTCCTCGATGAGCAGATCCCCGTGATCGCGGGAACCGAGACGAATGACGACCCTTTTGCCCCCGTGAGCAGGAAGGGCAGGGAAGCGGTTGCAAACCTCGGTGACGCCGCACCGATCGAGTGGCTCCCGCGCGAGGCGCGCTATCGGGAGAAGCTGGCCACTCCGGATGTCACCATCGCTGACCTCATCGGAGACATCGACCCGATCAAGGCCGCCACGCGCAAGCTGGCCTATGCGGACGAGGAAGTCATCCACTTCGGCATCATCCCGCGGACCAATCGAGGGATCTTCGCCATCAACGAGCTTCCTGATCTCCCGCCCCGCATCCAGGTGGGCCTGCTCAATATAATGGAAGAGAAGGACATCCAGATCCGCGGATTCCCCATCCGGATGCAGATGGACATCCTCATGGTCTACTCGGCGAACCCCGAGGACTATACAAACAGGGGCAATATCATCACCCCCCTGAAGGACCGGATCGACTCGCAGATCATCACGCACTACCCGCAGGACAGGCAGGCGGCCATGCGGATCACCGCGCAGGAGGCATGGACGAATCGGGAGTGCGGCATCGAGCTGGTGATGCCGGACTGGTACCGTGAGCTGGTGGAGGAAGTGGCTTTCGCCGCCCGGACAAGCGAATATGTCAACCAGGCCTCGGGCGTGTCCGCGCGCATGAGCATCTCACTCATGGAAAACGTGATGAGCAACATGGAACGGCGCGCGATAGTCCAGCAGGAAAAGCAGGTCTATCCCCGTATCGGAGATCTGCACGCGGCCGTGACTGCCATCACCGGCAAAGTGGAGCTGGTGTACGAAGGAGAGCAGCAGGGTGCCGCCATCGTGGCAAGAAAGATAATCGGGGAAGCGGTGAAGGAGACCTTCCGCAGATGGTTTCCGGACCCTACCCCGAAAAAAAAGAAGAACCAACCCGCAAGCTCGCGGATGGACCGGGAGAACGTGGAGGAGCCGACCGCGAGCCGGCAGGAGCCTTCCCCCTTCCAGCCCATCCTCACGTGGTTCTCCAAGGGAAACACGGTGGAGACGTCGGATGAGCTTGCCCATGACGACTATGTCAGGCGCCTCGAAAAAGTGACCGGTCTGAAGGAAATCGCAGCCAAGCACCTGGACCTGAAGGACGGGGACGGCGTGGCGCTGGGCATGGAGTTCGTGCTCGAGGGGCTGCACCAGCACTCCATGGTCTCCAAGCGGGAGGAGGGCGTGAAGACCGCCTACCGTGACATGTTGAAGGCCATGTTCGACCATATGGCAACGAGCGGCGAAAACTAGGAAGGCGGCGCGCATGCTGTGGGAGTACTCGGAGTGGGACCAGACCCTCCAGAATCTGCTGAAATCGTTCCAGGACCTCATGAGCTTGTTCAACTATCTCCTCCTCATGGCCGGCGGGGATGTTGACCGTGTGTTCAAGTGGATGGAGTACCTGCAGGAGCGCGGCTCGCTGGACGCCGATATCGATCTTGCGGATTTCAGACGGCAGCTGGAAGAGCAGCGCATCATCGAAAGGCTCAAGGAAGGCGGGTACAGTCTCACCGCCAAGGGTGAGCAGGTCATCCGCAAGGACTCCTTGAACCAGATATTCAACGGCCTGCAGAAATCAGGCTTTGGCCAGCACCGGGTCCCCAGTACGGGAAACGGAGAGGAAAGGCTTACGGAGACCCGCGCGTGGAAATTTGGAGACCCGGTGACACAGATCGATGCGCTGGGCACGATCTCCAACGCGGTGAAGCGGGCCGGAGTGGATGAGATCCTGCTGGCGGAGGAGGATCTCGAAGTCTACGAGACGGAGCACCTGTCTTCCTGCGCCACCATGCTCCTGGTGGACATCAGCCACAGCATGATTCTCTACGGCGAGGATCGCATCACCCCCGCCAAGCAGGTTGCCCTCGCGCTGTGCGAGCTGATCCTCACGCGCTACCCCAAGGACACGCTGCGGGTCGGCACGTTCGGTGACGAGGCGAAGGAAATCGCCATCAGCGACATTCCCTACCTTCAAGTCGGTCCGTTCCACACAAACACGCGCGCCGGGCTGGAAATGGCGCAGTCTATCCTGGAGTCCACGCGGCAGACCAACCGTCAGATCTTCATGGTGACGGACGGAAAGCCCACGGCGATCACGGAGAACGGGGAAGTGTACAAGAACCCGTACGGGTTCGATCCGAAGATTCTCGCCCAGACGCTGGAGGCGGCATCCGCCTGCCGGCGGGCCGGCATCACCATCACGACCTTCATGCTCGCGCAGGACCCCGAGCTGGTCGATTTTGTGGACGAGATGACGCGTCTCAACAAGGGAAGGGCGTATTACGCGTCGGCGGACAAGCTCGGGGAGTTCCTTTTCGCGGATTACATCCGCAACAAGAAGAGGATGCTGCACTAGGCCTTCCGCGGTACTCCGCGGAGTTGCGCGAAGCGGGGTTCTTCGGCGCGCTTCACACGAGCCCGGTTTTTATCGATACTATCAGCAGAGGAAGACCATGCCGGTAAGGATCCCCAACGACCTGCCCGCCCGCAAGATCCTGGGTGAAGAGAACATCTTCGTCATGACCACGGAGCGGGCCGCCCATCAGGACATTCGTCCGCTGCGCATCGCGGTCTTGAACCTGATGCCGACGAAGATCGTGACCGAAACCCAGATCCTCCGGCTCCTGGGGAACACTCCTCTGCAGGTCGACATCACATTCATCCGCATGGGCATGCACGAATCGAAAAACACGCCGACGGAGCACCTCGATGCGTTCTACGAGTCCCTGGACGACGTGCTGCACGAGCGCTTCGACGGCCTTGTCATCACCGGCGCTCCCGTGGAAAGCATGCCGTTCCAGGACGTCGACTACTGGCCCGAGCTGGTGCGCCTGATGGACTGGAGCCGCACGAACGTCTGGTCCACCCTCCATATCTGCTGGGGAGCGCAGGCGGCGCTGTATCATCACTTCCAGGTTCCCAAGTACGCGGTTCCCTGCAAGGTGTTCGGGCTCTTCGCGCACAAAGTGCTCGAGCCCCTGGAGCCGATCCTGCGGGGGTTCGACGAAGTGTTCATGGCGCCTCACTCCCGTCATACGGAAGTGCGGAGCGCGGATATCCAAAAGGTAAAAAGCCTGAAGCTGCTCGCCGTTTCAGATGATGCGGGCGTCTACATGGCGACCTCGGACGACGGGCGCATGGTGTTCGTCACCGGCCACCCCGAGTACGACCGGCTCACACTCAAGGCTGAATATGACCGTGACGTGGCCAAGGGGCTGCAGATCGCGGTTCCGAAAAACTACTACCCGGATGACGACCCCTCGCAGGAGCCTCTGGTGACCTGGCGCTCCCATGCCCATCTGCTCTATTCGAACTGGCTCAACTACTGCGTCTACCAGGCAACGCCGTTTGACCTGAACCAGCTGCCACAGTAGCTCTTATCTCTGCGGCCGCCCCGCTCTTTACCGACGATTGATTTCAAGGTAGTTTTTCCGGCATGTCCAAACACCAGTTCCAGGCTGAGGTCAATCAGCTTCTCACGCTGATTATCCATTCGTTGTATTCTCATCACGAGATATTTCTCCGCGAGCTCGTCTCCAATGCCTCCGACGCGCTGGACAAGCTGAAATATCTCACCCTCATGCAGGAAGAGTATAAGGGCGTGCCTTTCCTTCCGCGCATCGACATCTCCTTTGACACAAAGGACAGGAAGACGCTCACCGTGACGGACACGGGCATCGGCATGGACGAGAAGGACCTGGAGCAGAACCTGGGGACCATCGCCCGTTCGGGCACTCGAGAGTTCATCCAGGCCATGGCTGCCGACGCGAAGAAAGGCTCGAGCCTCATCGGACAGTTCGGCGTGGGCTTCTACTCCTCATTCATGGTGGCAGATACGGTGGAGGTCATCACCCGGAAGATCGGGGACGAAAAATCGTGGAAGTGGACGAGTGATGGGAAGGGAGAATACGAGATTGCAGCGGCGGAGCGCGACATGGCCGGCACGACGGTCATCCTCCACCTGAACGAGGCGGGGAGGGAGTACGCGGATCGATGGCGGATCGAGGGGATCATCCGCAAGTATTCCAACCACATCGCCTTCCCCATCCACCTGCACTATCAGGAAGAAGGGCAGCACGGGGGGAAAGTGGACAAAGTGGCCCAGGTCAACTCGGCCCTTGCGCTGTGGAGAAGGCCGAAGTCGGAGCTGAAGGAGGAAGACTACAAGGAGTTCTACAAGACCCTCAGCCATGACGACAAGGACCCCCTGCATTGGATCCACCATTCAGTGGAAGGCGCGCTGGCGTACAGCACGCTCTTTTACATTCCCTCCCAGGCCCCTTTCGACCTGTACCGCTACGACTACCAGCCGGGCGTGAAGCTGTACATCAAGCGCGTGTTCATTACGGAGAGCGAGAAGGAGCTTCTGCCCGTCTACCTGCGCTTCATACGAGGGATCATCGACTCGGAGGACCTGCCGCTCAATGTCAGCCGTGAGATTCTCCAGAAGAACAGGGTCATGGAGAATATCCGCTCCTCTTCGGTGCGCAAGATTCTGCAGGAGCTTGCGCAGCTTACCAAGGACGCAAAGCTCTATGCGACGTTCTGGCACGAGTTCGGCCGGGTGCTGAAGGAAGGCGTCCTGCAGGACTTCGAGCACAAGGACCAGCTCCTGGAGCTCCTGCGCTACAAGTCCACCGCGGTGGAAGGCTGGACCAGCCTGTCCGAATACCGCGATCGGATGAAACCCGAGCAGAAGGCAATCTACTATATTACTGGCGGCCGCGAAGCGGGTCTGCGGAACTCTCCGCTCCTGGAGACCTACAAGGCCAGGGGGCTCGAGGTGCTCGTGATGGACGACGAGATCGACGAGATGGTGGCCTCATCGATCGGCACGTTCATGGAGGTCGAGCTCAAGGCGGTGAATCGCGCCGCCACGGCGGATGACCTGAAGGGCGACGATGACAAGGCGAAAGCCGACGCCCTGCAGCCGCTGATCGACAAGGTGAAGAAGGCCCTGGGAGACCAGGTAAAGGACGTCCGGGTCTCGCGCCGCCTGGCCGACTCGCCTTCCTGCATCGTCGTGGACGAGCATGACCCGACCATGCAGATGCAGCAGATACTGAAGCTCATGGGCAACAAGGACCTTCCCGAGGTGAAGCCGATCCTCGAGCTCAACCCTTCACATCCCATCATCACCAAGCTCGCCGGTGTGACGGACACGGCGATAATCGATGACATCAGCCGGCTTCTCCTTGACCAGGCGCTGCTTGTCGAGGGATCCGAGCTCAAGGACTCTGCAGGATTCGTGAAGCGGATGAACCGCGCGCTCGAGAAGTCCCTTTGAAGAAAGTCTTCAGGGGCGTTCTCACTACCCTGCTGGGCATCCTTGCAGTCTGCGTGCGCGGCGTGTGATTACGACATTGTCGGGCGCTACGGTCAATCAGTCATCGTGATGCTCGAGAAGGAGCTGACGTAGACCGATTCGTCCCGCCGTGCGCCCGCCCGCGCGGGGTGGCGCCGCTGAGCCGCCCCCGAAGCGGACACTGAACCCGCTGGCCCTCTTTTACCCGCCGGCGCTCGTGTAGTGGCGGATGCCCGAGCGCCAGCAGAGCCGCGCAATGGTCAGGAAGAGGAACGGAGCTGCCAGGCCCCAGATCACGTAGAGAGGCGTCATCCTGCCCAGGACAAAGAGCGCGGGAAAGCTCGTGATGACGAACATCGGAATGACGAACACCCCGATGGCGCGGCCCACCTTGCCGTAGACGATCATGGGCACGTTGTTGAAATCCCAGAATGAATCGGTGAGCTCCGCGATGGATGTGGCGACGCCGATGCGGAAGACCAGGGACTGCGGGATGAGGTACAGGGCATAGCCCACGGCGGCTCCGGAGGCGACGAACACCGCGTATCCCACAGTGCGCAGAACATCGAAGGAACCTCCGATCCGCGCCAGTCCCAGCGTCACCATGATGATGCCTGCCACCGAGTCAATGAGAAAGATGCCGATGTCCGAACGGCGGAACGTGGCCAGGAACTGGAGAGAGACCGGCTTTGTCATCAGCACGTCGAATGAGCCGTCCCTCACCAGCGCGGAGAGCTGGAACAGGTTCATCATGAAAACGCCGGCATAGAAACCGGTGACCAGGACGAATGTGCCCACAAAGACAAGGATCTCGTCGGGGGAGAAGCCTGCGATCCGCCGCCCCGCCTGGAAGGCGACGAGCACGTAGAGAGTTTTCACCACGAGGTAGCCCAGTTCCATCAGCATCCCGGTGATGAAATTGGCCCGGTACTCCATCTGGCTCATCACGTTCATCCGTACGAGCATGGCGTAGATTCTCAGGTGCTTGATGATCTCCCTGATCATTTTCAGCTCCCCACTGCCGCAAAGCGCCGGATCCCCGCGTTCCAGAGAACGCGCGACAGCGCGCCGAGGATCCCGATCCATGCGAATGCGAGGACGAAGTCGACCGCGGCCTGTTCCGCGGGGATCCTTCCGCACAGGAGCTCCGTGGGGAACTGAATGGTGAACCGGAACGGCAGCATGTTCAGCACGGCCTGCCCGGAGGGGCCGAACACGGCAAGAGGGAAGATGCCGCCGCTCGCCGTGATGATGACGATGCGCGCCGCCTCGAAGAGGAACCCGATTTCTGTGAGCCAGAACCCTGCCATGCCGACACACCAGAAGATGAGGAAATTGAGGACAAAGGCAACGACGATGCTTGCAGCACACGCGGCGGCGGTCGTGACGCTGACGGGGACGCCCAGCACGGCGTTCAACACCAGGGCTGCCCCTGCAAGGAGGATCACGTAGAGGCCAGTCTGCACCGCCTTGCCGCCCAGGAATACGCACAGCCGGAAGCCGAAGTACCCGATCGGCTTGACGAGGTAGCGGTCCAGCCCACCGGTCCTGATGTCCGCATTCAATTCGTACTCGAAGCCTGTGCGCACCAGGCGCGACACGAGGTTGGCCACCACGGTATAGGCGATCATCTGCGCATAGGTGAACCCGAAGAGCATCTCGCCGCTGCCGGGCGCGTACAGGCTGGTCCAGAGCGCTGTCTGGATGACCACGGGAGAGACCGCCGCCAGGATGGAAAAGGCGAAGTTGAGCCGGTATTCGAGGGCGCCGCGCAGCCCGATCGAAAAGGAACGGCCGTACTTTGCCGCGGCATCACCCATTGGGGGGTTCGCCACCGGGGAGCTCGCCGCGGTACAACGCCGCGATGCCTTCTTCCAGGGGAATCTCCTCGATGGTCAGGTCGACGACAGGGAGGTCGTCCAGCACTGTGCGGGAAAAGGCGCGCACCGCGCTGCGCTCCACCTCGAAGGACGCCGTCAGTCCGTCCAGCTTCTGATAGCCGGCGTACCGGATGAGGACCTCCTGCGCGACGGGCGCGGAGAAAACGAGCTTCACCGTCTTGCGCTCGGCAAGCGTGGCGTTCACCCCGGCCAGGGCGCCGTCATAGACGATCGTGCCGCGGTTGATCAGGATGACACGCTCGCAAAGGTCCTCGATGTCGGAGAGATAGTGGCTTGTCAGCATGACCGTCGTGCGATACCGCTGGTTGAGCGTGCGCACCAGGCCGCGTATGGTGCGCTGTGAAAGAAGATCCAGGCCGATCGTCGGTTCGTCGAGGAAGAGCACGCGCGGCTTGTGGAGAAGAGACGCGACGATTTCCAGCTTCATCCGCTCACCCAGCGACAGGCGGCGCACCTGGATGGGCAGCAGGCTGCCGATATCGAAGAGCTCCACCAGCTCGCCCAGCACGCGCGTGTACTCGGCCCTTTCGATCTCGTAGATTGCGCGGTTCAGCTCGAATGATTCAAGGGCCGGCAGGTCGGGCCAGAGCTGACTTCTCTGGCCCATGACGATGGCGATGCGCATGCGGAGGTCCTTTTTGCGCTGCCACGGCACGTGACCCAGCACGCGGGCGGCACCCGAAGTGGGGTGCATGATGCCGGCGAGCATCTTCAAGGTCGTCGTTTTTCCGGCGCCGTTGGGACCGAGAAATCCCACTACCTCCCCCTCACCAATGGAGAAGGAGATCCCCTTCACCGCCTCCCGCACAAGGGTCGTGCGCGTCACCAGATTCCTGAAGGATGCGCCGAGTCCCTCCTTCTTTTCATTGTAGCGGAAATTGCGTGTGAGCCCGTCCACCTCGATGATTGCCATGGTGACCGTTCGGCGGGTACCGTAGCCCAATCACCATGGTTTCACAAGGCCTATGAGGCGAGCGCCCCCTCGACAGCCGAGGTCACCTTCGCGTCGAGCGGGTCCAGTTTCGGCTCGAACCGCCCGATCACCGCGCCCGTGCGGTCAATGAGGAACTTGGCGAAATTCCACCCGATCTTGCCGGGGAACTTCGGGTTTGTCGCCGGAGCAGTGAGGAACGTGTACATCGGGTGGATGTCCCTGCCCTTGACCGAGATCTTTGAAAACAGGGGAAATGTGACGCCGTAGTTCGTGCTGCAGAACTCGCGGATCTCCGAGTCGCTTCCCGGTTCCTGGCGCAGGAAGTCATTGGCGGGAAACCCAAGGATCTCGAGACCCTTGTCTTTGTAGCGATCGTAAAGAGCCTGAAGGCTCTTGTACTGCGGGGTAAAGCCGCACTTGCTCGCCACATTGACCACGAGAAGGACTTTCCCTTCGAACTTTCGAATCGGAGTTTCAACCCCGTTGATGTCCTTCATGCTGAAATCGAGGATCGACTCTTTGCTCATGGATCAAAGATACGCTCCGCGGGCGGGAACGGCTATGCGGCGCGCAGGGGTGGATGGACAATGCCCTTTCCCCGTGTCATACCCTCATTGATTGGCAGGGAGGTGGACCATGGCAGTCCCGGTCGCAATGCCCAGGGTCGGGCAGACAATGGCGGAAGGAACAGTTCTCAGCTGGGAAAAAAAGATCGGAGATCTCGTGAAAAAGGGCGAGGTTCTGGTGAAAATCGATACAGACATTTCCGAGTTCGACCTCGTGGCGGACACTGAAGGATATCTTCTCAAAATCGATGCGGACCCCGAACAGATCGTGCCCTGCGGCGAGACAATCGCATGGCTGGGGGAAAAAGGGGAGCAGGTCTGACGCCTGCGGGAGCCTTGCCTAGGGGGCGGACGCGGCGGGGAACGGGTCCCGGCGCATCCGGAAGAGGATGAGCAGGGGGATGATGACCCAGGACGCGTTCGCGCCGATTACCGAGGCCAGGTGAGGCGTCGCGTGCGCTCCCCAGATCTCTTCACTCATGATGATGGTGACATTCGTAAGCATGACTGAGGCGTAGATGATGCTCGGCATCCTGATCCAGTTTCTGCCCTTGATGAACGCATAGATGGCGAATACGGAGTACGGCCCGAACAGGACTGCGTCGATCCATATCGTGGCGCGCCACCACGGCGGCCGCGCGTAGAGAAGCGGATCGAAGTTCCGACCCCACCAGTGAGAGAGATCCACGATGAATCGCGGCGGCCATGCAGGATAGACGAAATGCGAAGTGTCCGGGATGAGGATCTGCTCGAGGTCGAACAGATACGTGATCGCAACGAGGTTGAAGATGAGATACGCCAGGATCACGATATCGAGCGGTCTTTTTCTGAGAGGGAGAGATGGCGGAGCAGAACGAGGGCCTGATGTGATGGTCGACATGACCTGAAGCATACTGGAAAAAGACAGATGCCGCAAATGCCGCCTCCGGCGGCACGCTGCGGAGTTGAGCGGCCGCGAATGCCGCCCTTCCGCGGCACGCTGC